>NZ_JAHPTH010000002.1:0-673451 GCF_025514195.1 Acinetobacter sp. WU_MDCI_Abxd143 | reverse complement strand
ACCCAGGTCTACGTTTTGCGATCCGTGAAGGTGGTCGTACTGTAGGTGCTGGTGTTGTTGCGAAAGTAACTGCATAATCACTTTCAGTGAAAAAAAGCGCTCTTTTTAGAGCGCTTTTTTTATACTTAATTGTCTAACAATCCCTATAAAAGCTGGCCTTAACTGATATTTCAATGTCCTTATTTACCCTTAATCCTTTTTATTAACTTTGTATGATAAGAATCAAGAAAACGAACAATAAAGTTTGAGTAACTAAGGTTACTTATTAAGGAGCTTTGGGTATGAATGCTAAAGTGAATATTACGAATCGTGCAGGCGCAAGCTTTCCAGTACGTCGTATGAATTTTGACTTTAATGATGTACCAGAATATTGGATGAATGGTTCTGCTGGACTTACACATTTTATGACTGCATTGTCAGCATTGTTTCCAGCTGGTGAGAAATTCTTTATAGATAGTGTACGAGCAGTACGTTACCACCCAGCGATTAAAGATGATGAAGCACTCCAAAAAGAGATTAGTGCTTTTATCGGGCAAGAAGCAATGCATACTCAAGAGCATGTGAACTTTAATGCCTCTGCTCAAAAGTTTGGTCACGATGTAGAAACGTTAGAGAAATTTACCGATACCGCGATTCAAACAGCAATTAAAGCTTTCGTAAAAATTGTTAAACCTTTCGGTATGACAAAAGAAATGGTTGACCTGACTGCTACGACGGCCCTTGAACATTTTACCGCTACTATTGCTTCTCAATTATTGGTTAATAAGCACATTCAAGAGCTTATGACAGATGAGACAATGTCAACAATGTGGTATTGGCATGCTATTGAAGAAAATGAGCATAAAGCCGTAGCTTTTGATGTATACGAAGGTGTATTTGGTAAAGGTGTAAAAGCTTATGCTTTACGAACCAGCTCTTTAGTGTTTGCTATGACTTTAATCTTTTTGATCCAGTCATCTTTTGTGCTTCGTTTATTAAAGCAAGACAATAAATTAAATTTATCTGAATTATCAGTAATTTATAAATACGGATATAGCCCATCTAAAGGTATTATTAGTGGTATGGCTAAGGAAATGTTAGCTTACTTTAAACCTGGTTTTCATCCAAATGATCTAGATACCGTGGGCCTATTGAAAAACTGGAAGGCAAAATTAGGTTTATAATTTCAATTCATGATTTATAAAGGACCACTATTGGTCCTTTTCTTATTTTCTATATCTAGTCCAACGAGAGAGGTCCTAGGTTTTGCACACTTATGTGTCTATGAATGACCTCATCTGATATTTCTCTGTCCTCATCTGCACTTAATTGGTACGTTGAAAGACGTATGATTATAAATATTAAGAAAATAAATAAAGTTATATGTGAATTAGCTATTCACTTAAAAGGAGTCTGAGATGAATGCTAAGGTAAATATTTCCAATCGTGCTGGTGCTAGTTTTCCTGTGCGTCGTATGGACTTTGAATTTGCTCAGGTCCCACGCTATTGGGCGAATTATGATGCAGCATTAACACATTTTATGACAGCATTATCAGCCCTTTTTCCTGAGGGCGAACAGTTCTTTGTAAATAGTACGCGTGCTGTTCGAAATGATCCAAAGCTTGCTGATCCAGATCTTCAAAAAGAAATTAGTGCTTTTATTGGTCAAGAAGCGATGCATTCGAAAGAGCATTTAGCATTTAATGCTTCAGCACAGGCTTATGGTTATGATGTGCGCCATATGGAAAAGCAAACTGGAAAAGTCATTAAGATGGGTACAGCTGTTGTAACCAAATTAATGAAACCTTTTGGCTATACCAAAGAAATGATTGATTTGACTGGAACATGTGCACTAGAACATTTTACATCGACGATTGCAGCTGAACTTTTACAAAATCCTGAAATTCAGGCTATGTTCCAAGATGACACTATGTATCATTTGTGGATGTGGCATGCAGTTGAAGAAAATGAACATAAAGCTGTGGCATTTGATGTGTATACAAGCATGTATGGGCAAGGTCCGAAAGCTTACTTTATGCGTTCAACAGCTTTGATTATTGCAATGGCATTAATCTTCGCAACTCAATCTTATTTTACTGCGAAGTTACTTAAGACTGATGATAAATTAACTTGGAAGGATACGAAGTACATGCTTAAGTTCATGTATGGCCGTAAAGGTTTTATGACTCGTCAAATTCCAGAACTACTTGATTTTTTAAGACCAAAATTTCATCCAAATGATTCGGATACCACAGCATTGTTGGCAACGTGGCGTGAAAAATTAGGTCTTTAAAATTACTTTAAAAAAGGACAATTCAATTGTCCTTTTTTTTGCTCGTTTTTTCTCAGGAAGTTTTTATAATACGCACTACTTTAGAATCTTCATTGCGTTGAGACTCATGATTCGCATTATGCAAAACACTGATGTTGATATTGTTGTTCAAATTGAAAAATCAGTTCAAACCCATCCCTGGTCAAAACAGCAATTTATTGAATCTTTGAATTCCTATCAATGCACAGTGATTGAGTCACAAAACAGAGTGGTTGGGTTTTGTATTTTACAGCCCGTTTTAGATGAGGCGAATTTATTGCTCATGGCAATTGATCCTAAAATGCAAGGGCAGGGTTTAGGGTATGAGTTATTAAATGCATCGATTGAAAAATTAGAAAATCAGCCAGTGCAAATCTTTTTAGAAGTACGTGAAAGTAATAAAGCCGCTATCGGTTTATATGAAAAAACAGGCTTTCACCAAATTGACCTGCGCCGCAATTATTATCCTACTCAAGAAGGTGGGCGGGAACACGCAGTAATTATGGTAAAAACCTGTACAGATGATTTCGCATCTTTATTTAATGATTAAATTGTTCCATTCAGAAGGTAACGTTGTCATAAGAGAAGTACCTAGCTGTTGAATTTCTTCTGGTGACAATGATCGGTTTAAACGACGCCATTGTCCATCAAGTAGAAGTTCTAAAGGTGTATATTGGGATTTATAGTTCATTTTGGCTGAATGCGGTACCCAATAGCCTAAATAAAGGTATTCTAAACCGAGCGATTTAACATATTCAATTTGGTTAAGAATAGAATACACACCAAGTGATCTGCGATGCTCATCGGGATCAAAGAATGTATAGACAGCCGATAGTCCATCATCCATTAAATCACAAGTAGAAACACTAATGAGTCGATTGTCTTTCCAAAGCTCAAGAAAAAAACTATCTGTACAGCTATGTACTAAAAACTTTTCAAACTGATCTAAGCTAGGTGGAAACATATCGCCATCTGCATGGCGTTCATTAATATAGCGTTCGTATAAATCATAATGAATTTGTGCTGCTTGTCGCGTAGGCAGAACAGTCATAGTGAGATCTTGATTTCGTTTCCATGCTTTTTTTTGCATGCTGTTCATTTGAAAATCGGCAACTGGAACACGACAAGACAAACATTGTCTACATAAGTGACATTCAGGGCGATAAACAAAGTCGCCACTACGGCGAAAGCCTAAACGAGAAAGTTCTGAAAGAGTGACCACATCAATTCGATGGATGGGATCTAAAAACACCATGCGTGCTGATTTATTTTCTAGATAGCTGCAATCATGAGGTGGAGTAATATAATACTGCAGATCATTTAAAAGGGACTTCGGGTGATATGATTTCATGATTGGTCCCTCCTGTTATCATTCCATTAATTTTGCATCTAATGCTATTGTTTTACTTGAAAATACACGTTCTTGATACTTTTTCCAATTGATAGAGGGGTGAATAATTACATCTTGTAACGATTTTAAGTAGTCTTGACGAGAAAGTGTACTGGCTCCCAGACTAATTAAGTGACTGTTTACGAGTTGGCAGTCTATCCATGGTAGCTGATTTTCTTGTCCTATGAGCATTAATGTATAAAAAGCCATTTTTGAAACATCGGTTTCGTTGCTAAACATTGACTCACCAAAACACCCTTTGCCAATCGTAACACCATATAAACCTCCTACAAGCTCCTCTTGTTGCCATACTTCAATACTGTAACCATAACCAGCATTAAACATCTCACAGTAGCCTTGAATAATATCTTCACTAATCCAGGTTTCGTCTGCATAACTTCTTGGTAGAGAGCAAGAGCGAATAACTTGTTCAAAGGCATGATTGACTGTAATGGTGTAATCGTACTTTTTCATGTTCCGAATGAGTGATTTGCTTGGCTTATAGTTTTGAGGGTAGATCACACAACGAGGTTCTGGACTCCACCAACAAATAGGTTCATCTTCATTAAACCAAGGAAAAAGACCATGTGTATAAGCTTCATATAGGGTAGAAGGGGAGAGGTCCGCTCCGATACAAATTAAACCATGCCCATCTGGATCGGCTTCAATGGGATCAGGAAAAATGAATTGGGAAAGTGGAAGTGTATTCATAAAAACAAAATAAGATGAGCTTTAAGGTTATGCTATAAAAATTAATATATGTCAGCTAGCCATTATTATAAAAAAACAGCCGTTATAAGAACGGCTGTTTTAAAAACTCTAGAAATCTATGATTTAAAGATTATCTAGATATTTTTCTGCATCTAGAGCAGCCATACAGCCTGACCCAGCAGAAGTAATTGCTTGACGGTAAATACTATCCGCGACATCACCAGCAGCAAAAACACCAGCTACAGAAGTTGCTGTTGCATTACCAGAAGTACCGCTTTGTACTTGGATATAGCCATCACGTAAGTTTAATTGACCATCAAACATTCCAGTATTCGGTTTGTGGCCAATTGCAACGAATAGACCATGAACCTCTACGTCTTGCTTAGAGTCATCTTGAGTTGATTTAAGGCGAACACTAGTTACCCCAGTATTGTCACCCATTACTTCTTCAACTTCGTGATTCCAGATGATACTGATTTTGCCTTCTTTTTCTTTGGCAAATAAATGATCTTGCAAAATCTTTTCAGAACGTAAGCTATCACGACGGTGTACTAACGTTACATGTGAAGCAATATTTGATAAATAAAGCGCTTCTTCAACAGCAGTGTTACCACCACCAACAACCATTACTTTTTGGTTTTTGTAGAAGAAACCGTCACATGTTGCACATGCGCTTACACCTTGGCCCATAAATTTTTGTTCAGACTCTAAACCAAGATATTGAGCTGTAGCACCAGTTGCAATAATCAAAGCGTCACATGTGTATTCTTCCATGTCACCTTTTAAAACAAAAGGACGTACATTTAAATCCACTTCGTTAATATGGTCATAGACGAGTTCTGTACCAAAGCGTTCAGCATGTGCTTGCATACGATCCATTAATGCAGGACCTGTTAAACCTTCAGGATCGCCCGGCCAGTTGTCAACTTCGGTTGTTGTTGTAAGTTGCCCACCTAGTTGTAAACCTGCAATTAAAGTAGGTTTAAGGTTTGCACGTGCTGCATATACAGCTGCACTATAGCCCGCAGGGCCAGAACCGAGAATAATTAACCGAGAATGACGAACACTCATTGAGGGTACCCTTATTTATTTCGAGAATTTTGAAAATTATACGTGAATTTGCCGACCAATAGCGTGAAATCGATGTGGATAATATTGATCAGGTCAATCGAATTAAGTTATATAACAATATAGAAGTGCCTTATGTTAACAACAACTGTAAAGAATCATGCACCTTTTTTGTAAGAACAAGTGCATAATATAAAGTTCATTCGTTGAAGATCTAAAATGTAGTTCTTCACATCTCTAAACCAATAATTAAATGGGTTACAGGACAGTATATGACTGCGGTGTCAAGTGTTTATGCACAGCGCTTATTGATGACATTATTCTTGGTTTCTTTTGGTATTTATATGTTCCTGGCAACAGTAACATATACACCATTTGATCCGGGCTGGATGCATATTTCCAGTGATACTCAGCAAGTATCCAATGCAAGCGGTATTGCTGGCGCATGGATTGCAGATTTGCTGTTTGGTTTTTTAGGATGGGCAAGTTTGCTTATTCCAATTTTCCTTTTCATTGAAGCAATTCAGGTTTGGTGGCCACGTAGTTTCTTAAACCGCCCATTTCGTTATGCTGCACAATTCTTCTTAATTCTAGTTGTGTCTAGCCTGCTTTATTTACACTGGAATGTGCCGGCAGATACTTTAGATAATGCAGCTGGAGGAATTATTGGTTACGAGCTAGGTCAAAGCCTATCTCAATTGTTAACAATTTACGGTGCGACCTTATTTTTACTGGTTTTCGGGGTAGTCTTGTTTACACTTGCATTTGGGGTGCAATGGAGTAAAACATGGGTTACGCTCAAAGCGACACCAAGTTATTTACAAGATTTATTTTATAAGAATGTATCTCCGAGTGAATCGGATTATGACTTAACAACTCAACCTACCAACAAAGCAGCAGCTGTTAAAGTTGCACAAAATACAGAGACAAATGCGAATGCTTCAGATGAGAAAGAGATATCAGCCCCATCTGAAACAGCTCAACCGCAAGCAACAACACGACATGATGCTGTTGCTGAGCGTTTATTTGCAGATGTGTTAGCGAAAGAGCAGAGCCGTCCTGAACCTGTAGCAGAGGCGCCAGTTGTTAATACTCAAAACTTTGAGCATACGCTTGAGCAAGCCCATAAACTTGAAAAAGATAGTCAACGTTTAGTTGCGACCGGTGAAGTATGGCGTGCTTTACAACGTGATGATGCAAGTCATAAGCAAGAAATAGATGCGCTTTTAAGAGCAGCTGACGACTCAATAGAACAAGTTCCTGCTCATGAGCAATTCCAGCAAACCATTGCTCAAGTGAATCAGAATCAGCCTACACCTAAACAAGACTTACATGGTCTTGATTGGAATGATGATGAAATTTTTGATGAGTTGCTTGCCGCGGTTCCGAACAGTAAAACTGCAACAGATGTGCATACACCGTTTGTTCAAGATCACCATGTAGAAACCGAACCAACTTCGCAATCTGTTAATATTGCGAATGAAACATCTTCAAATATTTCAAATTTAAATCAATCACCTAAAAATTTAGCAAACGAACAAGTCTTTGAAGATTTTGATGATTTATTAATAGATGAAGACATTGCTCCAGCTGAACCTGTGAGAGCAAGTAGTTATGCGCAATCTTCAGCATTTGTAAAAGCTCCTATTCAAACGACTATTCAGGCCGACAAACTTTCAAAAGAAGAGTTTATTGAGGCTTGGCAGGAGACTGCTGGGAAACCGCAGGAAAATTCTGATTTTGATGAAGACGATTTCGATTTTGATGCGCCGTTAACAGACGCATCAGGCCGCCCAATGTCTCGTGCAATGCAAGTTGCTAAGAAGCGTTTGGATTTGCCAACTTTGCCGGGTCTTGACCTACTTGATAAGGTCGATCCAAATAAGAAAGTCAACTTTACTGAAGAGCAACTTTCACGTTTGTCTGAATTGCTTGAAATTAAATTGCAAGAATTTAACGTAAAAGCTCAAGTAGTAGAGGCTCAACCAGGACCAGTTGTAACTCGCTTTGAGTTAGATTTGGCGCCAGGTGTTAAAGCTTCTAAGGTAACGAATATCTCACGTGACTTGGCGCGTTCAATGTCGATGGCATCTGTACGTGTGGTCGAAGTCATTCCTGGTAAACCATACATTGGTATTGAAGTGCCAAACAGTGCCCGTGAAATGGTACGTTTGATTGAGCTACTGGAAACACCGACATATCGAGACCCAAGTGCATTAATTAGTATGGCGATGGGTAAAGATATTTCAGGTAACCCTGTACTCACTGATTTGGCTAAAGCACCGCATATGCTGGTTGCTGGTACGACAGGTTCTGGTAAATCGGTTGCAGTAAACTCGATGATTTTATCGATGTTACTTAAATATACGCCTGACCAATTACGTTTAATTTTAATCGATCCAAAACAGCTCGAACTTGCAAACTATAATGATATTCCACATTTATTAACTCCAGTCGTTACTGACATGAAAGATGCGGTAAGTGCGTTAAACTGGTGTGTGAATGAAATGGAACGCCGTTATAAGCTTATGTCGTTCCTAAAAATTCGTAAATTAAGTGACTACAACCGTAAAGTTGAAGAGGCGATTGCGAATGGTGAAGACTTAATTGATCCGACTTGGAAGCCAAGTGAGTCTGCGACACAAGAACGTGCACCTCGTTTAACGCCATTACCCTCTATTGTCATTGTTGCGGACGAGTTCGCCGACATGATTATGCAGGTGGGTAAAAAAGCAGAAGAAATGATTACTCGTTTGGCGCAAAAATCTCGTGCTGCTGGTATTCATCTATTGCTTGCGACTCAACGTCCCTCTGTTGATGTTATTACCGGTTTGATTAAAGCCAATATTCCAACGCGTGTAGCACTACGTGTAAACAGTAAAATTGACTCGCGTACTATTTTGGATGCAGGTGGTGCAGAAGACCTGTTAGGTCACGGTGATATGCTGTTCTTAGGACCAGGTAAAATTGAGCCAGAACGTGTACATGGTGCTTTCATTAGTGATGATGAAGTAAACCGTATTTGTGATGCTTGGCGTGAGCGTGGCGAACCTGATTATATTGATGAAATCTTGACTCCATTTGATGAAGAGCCTGCATCACGTGGCTTTGAAGAGGGTGAGGGTGGTTCTGACCGAGATGCACTCTATGATCAATGTGTGTCATTCGTATTAGAAACTCGAAAAGCGTCTACATCTTCGCTACAGCGTAAATTTAGCCTTGGTTATAACCGTGCCGCTCGTATTATTGATCAAATGGAAGAGAACGGCATTGTGAGCTCAATGGGCCCTAATGGTAAGCGGGATATTCTAGTTTAATACGTATAATTTAAGCCTCTTCGGAGGCTTTTTTATAACTTGAATAAAGTGAACCTATTTATAAATGACTTAAAGATTTTATCGTCTAGTAAAAAATGCTACTGTATTTTCCCTAAATAAATAACAATGAATTAAATCAGGAGAAAGACATGCTATTAGCTCTGATTACTTTAGCCTTTATTCACTTTTGCGCACTTATTACTCCCGGGCCTGATTTTTTCCTTGTATCTCAAACTGCCATTAGCCGGTCTCGTAAAGACGCTATGCTGGTCGTTGCTGGTATAACGGCAGGTGTTATGTTTTGGGCGTGCTTGGCACTGATGGGATTAAATCTTATATTTGAGAAAATGGCTTGGTTAAAGCAAGGATTGCTCATTGCTGGTGGCTTATATCTATGTTGGTTGGGCTATCAGATGCTACGTTCGGCTTTTTCAAAAAATCAGCAAGAGGGCAATGTTGCTGTTGAGCTCCCAAAAGCACCTTACTTATTTTTTATTAAAGGCCTAATAACTAATCTATCAAATCCGAAAGCTGTTATTTATTTTGGTAGTGTTTTCTCTTTATTTTTAGCTAATCCTCAACTTGATCAGGTTCACTGGCTACTCTTTATTATTGTTACAGTCGAGACAATTTTATGGTTCTGCTTTGTGACTTTTATTTTCTCGTTACCAAGTTTTAGAGCAGCTTATCGTAATTTTTCAAAATGGATTGATGGTATTTCGGGTGGTATTTTTACCGTATTTGGTATTTTCCTGATTGGTAATCGATAAGTTTAGATAAGAAAAAAGCCTCTTTAAGAGGCTTTTTATTTTTAAGCAAACTTTGCTAGAACTTCTAAAAATGGTGCTGATTGACGCGGAAACTTAGCAATTACATCATGGATGCGTTGGCCTTCCGGGTCTTTGGCATTAATATCGCGTCCGTCCGCAATAAATTGCGTTAAAAGACGTTCATAGTCTGTTGGGCGCATATGTTTGAAAGCATGGTAGAGCACATGAAAATCTGCATTCACACCACTTGGAGGAAGTTGGTTGAGGTAGGCAAAAACACGCTCATCGGACCATTCTTCATTGAAAGTTGCTGGCTGTGATAATGCCATGACAATCTCCTCATTTTAAAAAAGGCAAAATAACTTGCGTTATTTTGCCTTGATTCTGATTTATTGAATAGTCAGAAATAGAATTATCGTTCTTCAGGTAAATTGATATTCATTTCTAACATTTCGATATTAGCTTCAGAGCGAACTTGCATTTGGATATGCTGTTCACCTACACCGCTAACATAACGACTAACCACTTGCATGATTTCTTTTTTCATCTGATCAATTTTGTCTTGGCTTAAACGGCGGCCTAAACCTTGTTCAGAAGCAACAATAACTTTCAAACGATCTTTGGCAGTTTGAGCACTTGATGGTTTTTCTTCGCTGCTAAATAATTTACTCCAGAATCCTGCCATATCTACGCTCCAAATAGTCGTGCTAACCAGCCTTTAGGTTGAGCTGTGATGTGTCGATAAGGACGGTCTTCGCCAAGGAAGCGTGCAACCAAATCATCATACCCCTGACCAGCTTTAGTTTCTGAATACAGAATAACTGGCTTACCTTCGTTTGATGCTTGTAATACACTTGGACACTCTGGAATAACACCTAATGTCGGTACGCGTAAAATATCTTTAGAAATATCATCAATTGTCAGCATTTCCTGACGGTCAGCACGTTCCGGGTTAAAACGTGTAATACATAAATGTTTACGTATACGCCCTTCGTTGTGTTCAACTTTCTTGGTCTTGCTATCTAACATACCAATAATACGGTCAGAGTCACGTACTGAAGAGATTTCAGGGTTTGTTACAATGATTGCTTCATCTGCATGATACATGGCTAAAATCGCACCACGCTCGATCCCTGCAGGTGAGTCACAAATGATGTAATCAAATTCTTGAGATAACTCATCAATAACACGAGCAACACCATCGTCGCTCAACGCATCTTTATCACGTGTTTGTGAAGCCGGTAAAATATAAAGGTTTTCGATATCTTTATCGCGAATAAGGGCTTGTTGCAGACGTGCTTCATTATTAATAACATTAACGAAATCATATACAACACGACGCTCACAACCCATAATCAAATCAAGGTTACGTAAGCCTACATCAAAATCAATCACAACAGTTTTATGACCACGAAGGGCTAAACCTGTTGCAAAAGATGCGCTCGTTGTAGTTTTACCTACACCACCTTTGCCTGATGTTACGACAACAATTTTGGCCACCGAATCCACTCCTATTATGGTCATACACCCTTAAAAGGGCTGTTTTTTGGTGATTTGCTTAATAAATTAAAGTTCTAGAGCTTCAAATTCAAGCTCTTGCTTTTCATTTAAATAAATATGTACTGGCTTTTTTACCACATGTTTAGGGATATCATCTGCGACGCAATACGTTCCGGCAATGGAAACGAGCTCAGCCTCTAAAGATTGGCAAAAAATGCGTGCAGCTGCGTGCCCGCCCGCACCAGCAATGACTCTACCACGAACTGTGCCATAAATATGTATATTTCCTGATGCAATCACCTCGGAACCACTATTCATGCCAGCCTTTAAAATAATATCGCCGTTATCTTGTACAAGGGATTGGCCTGTACGCAAAATTTCATCATGATAAGAGGTAATATGAGCGACCGCTATCTTGTTTAGTGGTTTTTTTGTTTCTGCTGAAGATGAGGTAGGAGCTGTAGCAGGTTTTTCCACAATAGCTACTTGTTCAGCTGTCGCTTTAATGCGCTGTAAAGGTTGATCTGCCGGTAAAACAGGGAATTGAATAGCGCGAGCTTCATCTCCTAAAATACCGTCGATTACCGCCATTGGTTGTAAACCTAAGCTCACCAGAAGTTGAATTAATGCAATTAATTCTTGCTCAACTGTACTGTCAATAATCACTAAAGTTCCCTGATAGGAACCTTCATTTAAAATATTTGATAATTGCTGGCGGATCACATCATGATCATTGGTATCGAAGGTTATCCTGCTAAAGTTAACCATTCTGCCGGTAATCCGTATATCAGCCATAAGTCTTCCTTCAAGGCGTTAAACGAGCTGTAATATCGTTAAGTTTATTGTAAATAGGGCAAATGCTAGAACAATTTGTGCCAATTCTCTAGCATGATTCATAAAAAATTAAATAAATGCTTATTCTTTGATTTGATCATACTCCGCAAGCGTTTGTTGCCACTGTTTGACCTTGACTTGTTTTCGTACAGACTCCAGTGTCTCGAACACGACAGATTCAACCAATTGCTCAAGCTGACGATTATTAATATTGATTTCACTTACTCTTTGAGAAATTAGTTGATACATGGGATTTGGATTATTTGGTGATCCCTCAATTAAAGGTTCAATTAAACCTGCACTAATATTTTCACCTAATCTTTGGCCAATGCTTTGGATTTGCTGTTCAATACGACCACCGACTAAAGGAATTAAGCGTAATAATTGGGTTAGCTCGGGTGTATCTACTATGGCCTGATCTACGATTTTCCCAACGCCTTTTGTAATGGCCGGTTTTTGTTGTTTTAAAGCAGTCGCCAAAGACTCTTGTAATAATACTGTTAGGGTAGCAGTAAATTGCTCACGATGATGATTAACTAAGTCGTGAATAATCTGTTTATGGCTAGAACTGGTTTGAAGTTCATATCTAATGCCATCAATCACGGTAATGACAACACGATCGGAAAGTTCTTCCATGACAACGCGATAGTAAAATAACCCAGTTTTTCGCCAGCTTTCAGGAACAACTGGATAGCCCAACTCATGTAAGCGATAAGCAATAATCCCAGCGCGGAATAAACGTAAAAAACGGAGCTGAGGAATAATAGCTAAAATTTCATACCAGTGAATAAACGGGAAAAAGAACCAACGCTTATGGTGCTTATTGATAATCGCAATGGCCCAGCGGACAAGTAGCTCAACAATTAAAAAACCAATAAACCAAGCTTCTGATGTGATCACCCACGGATGGAGTGAAGTACGATAAAAGCTGAGTACTTGGGGCAAGTGAATATGTTCAAAGAACCATGCCCCAATACTGCTCATTAAAAAGAAATTACTAGCAAGACAGAACAGGTTAAAAATGATAATAAACACCATAAAGATGTCGTAGACCAAAAACAGCTTAAATGAAAGGCTGCTTGGATCTACATGATGGTATTTGGTTTTTTTCCCAGAACTGTTTTGCATAATAACGGGTACTTTCTTAAATATTTGCAGTGGTATATTGAGACTTCATTTGCTCAATAAGTTGATCTTTTTCGGTCCAAATTTCATGAACCCATTGCTGGAAACGTTCACGATAAGCTGCGTCATCTTCGTAGTTGCCGCCAAGTACCCATTCCGGAATTTCAATTTTACGTAAGTTGACCGCAATTTTTGAAACGTCCCCGAGCCAGAAATCGCTATATCCCGGTACGCCATCAGGATAGACAATAGTCATATCAACCAAAGCATCAATTTTGTCACCCAGGATATTTAAGGCAAGTGCCAAGCCACCTGCTTTGGGTTTAAGTAAATGTTTATATGGCGATTTTTGTTGGTCATGTTTTTCTTGGGTAAAGCGCGTACCTTCCAGATAATTTAATAGTGTGAAGGGCTGACTTAAAAGCTGTTCACAAGCTTTACGTGCTTCCATCATGTCACGATCTTTAAGTTCAGGATTCTTTGCAATCTGTTCTTTGGTGTGACGCTTCATCATTGGGAAGCCTAAAATTTTAAATGCTTGCCCAACAAAAGGAATAAAGATGAGTTCCCATTTAGTAAAGAAACGGGTAAGGGGCATACGGGTTAAACCAAAATATTGGTTTACGGTCGTATCTACCCAACTTTGATGATTACAGGTCATGAGATAACGACCTTGCATATTCAGATCAAGCCCTTCATCAATGGTAATGTCCCATTTTAGATTGGGTAAAACATGATCAATGAGCCAGTTATTTACACCTAACCAGCTATTTGTAATTTGAATATTAGTTTCATCTATTTTTGATGATTTTTTTAAGAGCTTGGTCAGACCTAATGCAAGAACAGGAGGACCATGAAAAAAAGTACTTCCTGTAATGACTGTACCTACAGTGAGTCCACGTGTAATTTTTTTTAGCGCAGATTGCTTATTGGGTGCAGTTGACATATAAAAGACCCCGAATGTCTAAAATCCATAGAAAAGTTGTTTAACTATAACTATCGTAATATGAAATACAACGACATCTTAGACAACAATGAAGAAATTGTGATGAGCTAGCATCTGAAAGTGCATCAAAATATTACAAAAAAATAACTAAACTGTTTATTATTAACAAAATATCAATGTTTTATACTTCCTTTTTGTTTCATCATTCATTCAGACAACAAAACACACAAAGTGAGGAGGCATGCAATGCGTGCATTAGTTATTTCAACAGTGGTAGGGGCAGCAGTAGTTCTTTCTGGTTGTCAAACAACTGGTAATAATCTTGGTGGCGTTGAATACGATAAAGCCGCATTAGGTACTTTAATTGGTGCAGCAGCTGGTTATGGTATTTCTAAATCAAATGCAAACTCTAGCCGTCAAAACAACCGTGCTGCGGCAATTGGTGCAGTTCTTGGTGCTGCTGGTGGTGTATACCTTGACCAGAAAGAGAAAAAACTTCGTCAACAAATGGCGGGTACTGGTGTAGACGTTGGCCGTAACCCAGATGGTTCTGTTCAATTGATCATGCCTGGTAGCATCACTTTTGATACAAACAAATCAAACATCAAGCCAAACTTCTACGCAACTTTGAACAAAGTGGCTCAAACTTTGGCTGAAGATAACAAGAGTGCAATTCTTGTAACTGGTTATACTGATAACACTGGTAATGACTCTATCAACATTCCATTATCACAAGCACGCGCTCAATCAGTACGTAGTTATTTAGCTAGCCAAGGCGTATCTGCTAGCCGTATCGATGCGCAAGGTTATGGTTCATCTAACCCGATCGCAGATAACTCAACTGCATCTGGCCGTGAACAAAACCGCCGTGTAGAAATCAGCATTTATGCTAAACAATAAGATCTAGTTTATTGTTTCAAAAACCACCTTCGGGTGGTTTTTTTATGGGTGCAGTACAAGAAATAATCACGACATTCTGCGGCGCATAAATTGCATTATTAGACATCATTTATACATATCCGTAGATTTACTATTGGGATTCTAAAAAAGAGATGACTATAATCATGCTCGAAAAATTAAGAGGTAATACACGATGTCATCTGCCAGTCAATTGAACAACAAGCAAGAAGAAGCCATGAAATATACTCAGGGCCCTTTATTGGTGCTTGCTGGCGCTGGTTCAGGTAAAACATCGGTAATTACGCGTAAAATTGCCTATTTAGTGCAACATTGCCGTATTCCTGCACATCGTATAACCGCGATGACCTTCACAAACAAAGCTGCACGTGAAATGAAAGAGCGTGTGACTAAGCTTTTATCACGTGAGGAAGCAAAAGGTTTATCAGTTTCTACCTTTCATACTTTTGGCTTAAACCTTTTACGTTTAGAACTTAAAAATTTACCTTTAAAAGCTAATTTTTCGATTTTGGATGCAGATGACTGTAAACGTATTTTGATGGACCTGATGCATCGTGACAATTTGTCAGGTGCAGAGAGTAAAGAATTAATTGCCAAGGCAATGAAGAAAATTTCAGATTGGAAAAACGATCTGATTTTGCCGGAACAAGCACATTCGACTTGTGAAACGCCTGAAGATGTCCAGTTTGCACATCTCTATCAACTTTATGAACGTAATTTACGTGCCTATAATGCAGTTGACTTTGATGACCTCATTGTTATGCCAACACGCTTATTGCAAGAAAATGCAGAAGTACGTGACAAATGGCAAAATCGTGTCCGTTACTTATTGGTCGATGAATATCAAGATACCAACACCGCTCAGTATATTTTGGTCAAACTATTAGTTGGTGTAATGGGGCAGTTCACTGCGGTAGGTGACGATGACCAGTCGATTTACGCATGGCGTGGTGCTAAGCCTGAAAATATGGCATTGCTTAAACAAGATTTCCCAAATCTACATATTATTAAGCTTGAGCAAAATTACCGTTCGACCAGCCGTATTTTAAAAGCTGCCAACTGTGTGATTCAAAATAACCCACATATTTTTGACAAGAAATTGTGGAGCGATAAAGGACATGGTGAAGTTATCCGAATCATTACATGTCGTAATGATGATGATGAAGCAGAGCGCGTGGTTAAAGACCTACTGACTCATAAACTGATGAACGGTAAGAACTGGAAAGATTATGCTGTGTTGTATCGCGGAAACTTTCAGGCACGTGTATTAGAAACCCAGCTTCGTCAAATGCAAATTCCGTATAAACTCTCTGGCGGTACATCGTTCTTCGCCCGTGCAGAAATTAAAGACGTGATGAGTTACTTGCGTCTTATTATTAACCCAGAAGATGATAGTGCTTTCTTACGTATTATTAATACGCCTAAACGCGCAATTGGACCAGTTACTCTTGAGAAGTTAGGCTTATTTTCACAAGAAAATAATTTGTCTTTACTCGGTGCTTCTGCTGACCAGCGTTTAAGCATGGTGCTTCCTAAAAAGGCAGAAACACAGCTTCATGAGTTTGCCGACTTTATCGCGACATTTACGCGTGAATTGTTAGAAGATGATGAGCCTGTGCCTAAAGTTCGTCAAATGATGAATGAAGCGGGTTATATGGATTACGTTCGTGAACAGTCCGCTACACCTGCACAAGAGAAAAGTAAACTCGATAACATCGAGAATTTATTTACCAGTATTCAAAATCTGATTAATCGTGCTGAAGATGTTGATGAAAAGAATATTGAAAGTGTCATCCGAAAACTAGTTTTGCTCGATCTGTTAGAACAGCAGCAGGAAGAAGAAGATACAGATAAAGTTAACCTTCTTACTTTGCATGCAGCAAAAGGTCTGGAATTTCCATATGTATACATTATGGGACTTGAAGAAGAACTATTGCCTCACAAGAACTCGATTGCAGCAGAAACCATTGAGGAAGAACGCCGTCTCATGTACGTGGGAATTACACGTGCACGCCAAGGTTTAACGTTAACTCTAGCGGAACAGCGTAAAAATGGTGGACAGATGAAACAAATGACACCTAGCCGTTTCCTTGATGAGCTTCCGCAAGATGAGCTTGAGTGGTTAGGGCGTAAAAAGAAAATTGCGGCTAATGTTGACCCTAAAGAACAGGCTCAACAATATCTGGCAAATTTAAAAGCTTTATTAAAGCGTTAATTTTTTTAATTTTTAGGAAATCCCATGAAAGTTCAAGTGAAATTGCTCGATCCGCGTTTAGGTAAAGAATGGCCTTTACCTTCATATGCAACAGCAGGTTCAGCGGGTTTAGATTTACGTGCCTGTTTAGATGAAGCAATTGATATTGAACCAGGACAAACTGTTTTAGTTAAAACAGGTATGGCAATTTATATTCATGATGTAAATTTTGCTGGTTTAATTTTACCGCGTTCAGGTTTAGGTCATAAACACGGTATCGTGCTTGGCAACTTAATTGGTTTGATTGATTCGGATTATCAAGGTGAATTGATGGTTTCAGTTTGGAACCGTGGTCAAACCACATTCCGTCTAGAACCAGGCGAACGTTTGGCACAATATGTTTTAGTACCTGTCGTACAAGCTGAATTTGAGCAAGTAGAAGAATTTGAAGAAACTTTACGTGGCGCTGGTGGCTTTGGTCACACAGGTAAACAATAAGTTTTTTAAATATTAACGAAAATCAAACGCCTGTTGAACAGGCGTTTCTTTTTACATCTTGAATGTTACAAAGGATTATATTACAACACGCTTTACTCATATTCTTTTAACTTTTTTAGCAAACAAACCTTTCAAAAATTTTGAATAATCTATGTTTTTGCGATAGATCGAATTGATCTTTAAATAGAAGATACGCTATGAATGTAAGACACTCATTTCCAAAAAGTATTTTTCGTGCTTACGATATTAGAGGCAAACTTTCTTACTTAACCACGGACGTTGTCCGTTCAATTGCCTACGGATTGGCACAGCAATACAAACAAGCAAAACAAACTCAATTAGTGATTGGCTATGATGCCCGTCTCACAAGCCCAGCCTATGCACACTTAATTGAAGAAATTTTAATAGAACAAGGTTTAAAAGTAACCAATATTGGTTGCTGTTCATCACCAATGATGTACTACATTGCACGAGATTTTGGTGGCAATGGCATTATGGTGACAGCAAGCCATAACCCAAAATCTGATAATGGTATTAAGTGGATTTTAAAAGGCGAACCGCCGTCTCCGGAAATGATTCAACAGGTGGGTGAAGAAGCCCAAACTTATGTACCATCTCATTCAATTTCTGTACTTGAGTTGACATTACCGCAATTTAAAGCTGAATTTTGCCAACAATACCAACAAGCTATTTTTAAAGATATTCAGTTAAAACGTCCTTTAAAAGTTGTTTTAGATGGTTTACATGGTTCAGCTGGGCATTGTTCAAAGCTAATCTTGGAAAAAATGGGTTGTGAAGTCATTGCTTTACGTACCAATCCAAATGGTGAGTTTCCCGATCACGCACCAGATCCGTCACATGCAGCTCATTTAACTAGCTTGCGAAAAGCAGTGGTCGAGCAGCAGGCTGATATTGGTATTGCTTTGGATGGCGATGGAGACCGCGTTGTTTTAGTCGATGAAAAAGCACAGATATTGACAGCAGACCGCTTATTGTCGCTTTTTGCGCAAATGTGCCTTGAGCAGCATCCAGAGCAAGAGATTGTTTTTGATGTGAAATGTTCACGTATGGTTCAAGAGACTGTCGAAAAACTCGGTGGAAAAGCAAAAATGATCCGCACGGGAAGTAGCTTCCTAAGGGCTTATTTGTCTCAGTCGGGTGGGCGTGCCATTTTCGGTGGAGAATATGCAGGTCATTATGTGTTTAATGATGGCCGTGGTTTTGGCTACGACGATGGTTTATATGCCGCATTACGAGTAATGGAGTATTTTACTCAATCGAGTGCTACAACAATTTCTGAGTTATTTGCCCCATATCCAGAAAGATGTTGTACAGAAGATACTTATATTGGTACTTATCAGTCTGATCCAAAGTATGTATTACAAGATATTGAGATTTTAAGTCATCGCTTAGGGGCACGTATTAGTAAAATTGATGGCGTACGTCTTGATTTTGATGATGGTTTTGGCATTATTCGAGCATCAAATACTGGTGAATACTTTACAGTACGATTTGATGCAGATAATCCTTTACGATTAAAGGAAATCCAGCAAAAATTTGTGGATATGTTGCAAGAACACTATCCGCAAATTGCACAAGAACTTTCAGAGGCCTAAGTAAGGAGAGGCGTAATGCCACAACATCAGCATATCGGTGTCGACAAAGCAAAAATCTTGATTGAAGCTTTGCCGTATATTCAACGCTTTACTGGTAAAACGCTGGTGGTGAAATACGGTGGCAACGCAATGACTGATCCGGAGCTCGAAAGTTCATTTGCCCGAGACATCGTTTTACTTAAAACTGTAGGATTAAATCCGATTGTTGTTCACGGTGGTGGGCCGCAAGTGGATTCATTCTTAAAGCAGTTAGGCCGTGAATCTGACCGTATTGACGGTATGCGTGTAACTGATGCTGCAACCATGGAAGTGGTTGAAATGGTGTTGGGCGGCAGTGTAAATAAATCAATCGTTAACCTGATTAATAAACACGGTGGACGTGCGATTGGTTTAACGGGTAAAGACGGTAATTTACTTCGTGCCCGTAAATTGCTTATGGAAAAGCAAGAAGAAGACGGTTCTATCAAACATATCGATTTGGGTATGGTGGGTGAAGTTACTGGTGTTAAAACAGATGTATTGGAAATGTTCACTCAAAGTGACTTTATTCCAGTTATTGCACCACTAGGTGTAGATGAAGAAGGCAATACTTATAATATTAATGCTGATTTAGTTGCAGGTAAGGTTGCAGAAGCATTAGGCGCTGAAAAATTAATTTTGCTCACCAATATTAGTGGTGTGCTTGATGAAAATAAAAATCTGTTAACTGGCCTTACGACGCAAGAAGTTGATCGCCTCATTGAAACAGGTGTGATCTATGGCGGCATGATTCCTAAGGTAGGCTGTGCGCTTGACGCTGTTAAAGGTGGTGTTGTGAGCGCGCATATTGTTGATGGTCGTGTGCCACATGCATCCTTACTTGAAATCTTCACTGATCATGGCGTGGGAACACTGATTTCTAACCGCACTAAAACAGCTTAAGAAATCCATTATTCTCAATAAAAAGATCACTCTAGGTGGTCTTTTTTTATACCATTTTAATTTAGTCATTTTTTTGTCATGAGCTTTGACTAGTGTAGGTGGTGTCACTAGGAGCGTTCATTATGCTGGAAAAATTTAATCAATATCGCCAAACCTGGACTTTACCTTTAAATCGTCATAAAGCAATAAATCAGACGCAATTTCGTTTTGAATGGGTTGATAATTTAAAAGAATTACAAGATGTACAACGGTTTCGTGCACAACAATTTAGCCAACAATTCGGAATCAAGTTTGAAGATAATTTAGACCAAGATATTTACGATTTTGGTTGTGAACACGCAGTCTTGCGTGAAAAATGGACTGGAGAAATTGTAGCGTATACTCGTTTAAAATTATTTCAAGGCCACGAAATAGCACAAAGCTACAGTGCTCATGAGTTCGATATTGTTCCTCAATTATCCCATCTTCCAAATGTGTTAGAAATAGGCCGTACTTGTGTACATCCTCGCTTTCGTAATGGTAAAGCATTATCAATGTTATGGTTAAACCTTGCACCGAAAGTACTCTGGTCAATGCGCGCTAAATATTTAATGGGCTGTGTCAGTATTCATTTGCAAGATAATTTAGCTAGAGCGTATTATACACATCGCCAGATTCAACAGTTATCTGAAAGCAAAACGATTGATATTCGTTCTAAAAAAATCTATGAACCTGAATATCCTGAGTTTAGCTTTCCACAAGATGAACGTATGCCTAAGCTATTCCAAATGTATCTGAGCATGCAGTCAAAACTATCGAAACAGGCATTTTTTGATGAAGAATTTAACTGTCTAGATTATTTTGTATTTCTTGAGGTGAATAAAGTCGCGACCTCATTTGTAATGAATAAAATGGTGCAGCGTTAATCATATTTCCTATTTTGTAATAGCCAGCACATATTGAGATTTGCAAGCCATTTTACTCTCATGCACAATAGAGCAGATGGGGTAATTAGAAGTAGTTTAAAAGCGATATGTGCCAGCTATTAGGAATGAATTGTGCAACACCAACGGATATTACTTTTTCCTTCCGTGGTTTTTCACAACGTGCAGGAATTACCTCAGATCATAGTGATGGATTTGGCATCGCATTTTTCGAAGATAAGGCATGCCGTTTATTCGTTGATAACCAGTCGGCAGTTGAATCTCCAATTGCCGATCTTATTCGTAATTATCCTATTAAATCACGCAATGTGATTGCACACATTCGCAAAGCTACTCAAGGCAAAATCACTTTAGAAAATTCACATCCCTTTATTCGTGAGTTGTGGGGGCGACACTGGATTTTTGCTCATAATGGCGATTTACATGACTTTAATCCGCCGTTAAGTGGACGTTTCACACCAGTAGGTAATACCGATAGTGAGCGGGCATTTTGTTATTTGCTCGATCAACTCGTTGAAGTATTTGGTTATGAAGAGCCAAGTCTTAAACAAATCTTTGAAGTATTAGAAAAGATTTCTCCGCAAATTGCAGAATACGGTACATTTAATTATTGCCTATCTAATGGCAAAGCATTATTTAGTTATGCCATTACTAAATTACATTGGCTCGTTCGTGAATATCCATTTAATCATGCTCATTTAATTGACTTAGATGTCGAAGTCGATTTTAGCCAGGTAACGACTCCAGAAGACCGCGTGGCAGTAATAACCACTGAACCTTTAACACATAATGAAAATTGGACAGCGTACCAACCTGGTGAAATGATTTTATTTCAACATGGTAAACCAATTAAAAAGGCTATTACCTTTGTAGAAAGATTAAAGCGCGAACAGGAAAATCCTGAACTTAAACGTATTACACGTGCAGATCAGTATTAATATAAAATACATTTAAAATATATGAATAAGGATATTTATATATTTTTATCATTTAATAATAAAATATTTTGTTTAAAAAATACTTTATTATTTTAGTTGGTTAATTTTAATTAAAATATATAAAAACAATAACTTGTGTTAAATTTAATTTTTATATGCTAAAGCCGACAAAATAGGTTTGTTTTTATTTATATTCTTTAAATATATCATGCAGTTTATGCAACAATCATTAAGCATCATTGGGGAGATGTATGAAAATGAAATGGGCTTCAGAATATAATACGGGTATTGATGTTATTGATGAGCAACATAAACGAATACTTGATTATATTAATGAGATTGATGATGTAAAAGATGAAGAGGATAGACGTCGTATTAAAGATGTTCTAGATAATATTATCGATTATACCCAATCACATTTTACTTTCGAAGAGAGTTTGCAAGAGGAAGCTGATTATAAATATCGTGTACCTCATAAACGTGTACATGATTTGTTTATTAAAAAAATAGAGCTATATCGTGAACGTTTTGAAATGGGTCACACGATTGAAGCCGAATTACAGGAAATTTTGGCTAAATGGTTAATTAACCATATTCAACATGACGATGCCGATTATGTGGGGGCAGTAAAAGAAAATATGATGGGAATTATTAGAGAAAAAGAAAAAAAGAAAGGGAAAAACTGGTTTGCTCGGTTTTTCTCATAACCTGAAATAAAAATAACTTATAATTTCAGTTAGCGCGGCAAACTATCGTTTCGGTAGTTTGCTTTTTTTATTGAGCAAACTTTGATTTTCAAGCATGACACGGGCAAAATATCTATAGTCTTTTTCAAGGAATGCATAATGCAGGACATACCTATGTCACGATGGTTATCGCCCCTGATGGCGTTTTGCTTATCTTTCATCATTATGGCGACATTGGCACCCACGATGGGTATCCAGATTGATCGTCAACTCGATTTCTGGTTATTGTGGTTAGGCACAATGTTGTTATTGGCACTACCAGTTTGTTATTTGGAAATTGCGTTAGCAAAACGGTCGAAGACTACAGCCTTAAATGCTTTATCAAGTTTAACTCGTGAAGCTGATAGTTCCCCAAAATGGCGTTTGGTTGGCTGGCTTGCAGTTATTTTTATTCCATTTTTAGCTGGTAATGTATTAAGTACCGCTGGCAATTTACTGACTACACAACTTAATAATAGTGTTTCAGGACAACTTGTTTTTGCTGGCCTTGCTGTTGTGGCCCTCATTTTATCCTTTATTCCACGTCAGATTTTAATCTTACTGATGACGATTGGTGTAATTGCTTCTCTTGTTTTAGCTAACACGATGGGAACGACTTTACAGCCTTGGCACTGGACCAATGTTGAGTTTAAAGAATGGGGTAATGCGACTGTACTTGCGCTCGTTGCGAGTGGATTAGGCTTAGGGCTTTACTGGCAAAATAGTGTAGGTGCGGTGCAGACGCAAGAAGGCGCAACGAAAACTGTTCTTCCAATTTGGTTAGCTCAGCTCATTGCTGTGATTGCCTTCGGTTTCTTTTCTTTACAAGCACAGCTTCCTGTTTTTACTTGGATCTTTACCGCAGTAATGACAACAGCGTTATTTGTGCAATTGGCTAGAGAGCAGCTTGCTCAGCGTCAGCTTATGCCTATTTTACAGTGGGTGATTATTGTTGTAGCGATTGCTGTTTGGGCTGTACCTGAGCTTCATAACATCTTTACGCTGATTTTGATGCTTTGGGGATTACTCATTTGCTTGATCTATGCCATTTTTGCTGGCTGGATTATGAAAATTAGCCATTTGCGTAAATCTATGAATTTTAGCAATGAGTTGTTTTATAACTTATGGCGCATTGCGGTACGTATTGTATTGCCGCTTTCAATTGTGATTGCCATGATTGCGGTGATTGGACAAATTATCTGATGGAAAAAGCTCAGCAAGTGTGGGTTGCTTATGCAGCCCCAGAGCAACAGTTTTTAGTTGCTATTCCATTTGAAGCTGGTATGACTGCATTACAAGCAGTTGAGGCGAGTGGCTTGCAGACACAGGTCAGTTTGCCTGAGCCATTACAACTTGGCATCTTTGGTGCAAAAGTTGAAGCACATGCGATTTTGCAAGCGGGTGATCGAGTTGAGGTTTATCGACCTTTAACGATTAACCCCAAAGATATACGACGTAAACGCGCCGAGAAAAACCCTGTGGGGCGATATATTAAAAGTAATCGCTTTAAGCAATAAGCCCCATAAACAAAACCCCTCAAAGTATTTCACTTGAGGGGTTTATTTTTATTAGAAAAAACGATTATAGTGGTGGTGCAGTTAAAATCGCTTCTTTAGAAGCAGGTAAACCTGGTTGCGATTCTGGAATAGTTTCTAAACCTTCAATTTTAGTTACTGTGCCAGTGCCATCAAAGTAAATTTTTAAATGCTGACCATGTGCTGCGGGGATTTTTGCTTTTTTAGCATAAGTTCCCGGGATATAGTTGTAAATGTAGTCCCAACGTAGAGGATTGAGGGGATCAGTCACAGTTGGACTACCAAGCAAAAAACGCACTTGCTGGAAATTCATGCCGACTTGTACTTGAGAGGCTTGAGCTTTGGTCAATGGAGTCCCTTGAGGAATATCAACCTTATATACACCAAAGATTGAACAACCGGCAAGGAGTGAAGTGACTAATAACGTCAGCACGAGTTTTTGCATTTTGCTACACTATCCCAATAAATTATGATGCATTTGATCAAAGGATAGATCATACTTCATCTAAATTCTATTGCCTATTCCAACTTGAGATTTGTTGAGAGACCTTTTTTCATGCCTATTTCCAATCAAGATTTGCGCAAAGCTGGACTTAAAGTTACCCTTCCTCGAATTAAGATTTTGGAATTATTAGAAAATTCAAAACAACATCATCTTAGCGCTGAAGATATTTACAAGACTTTGTTAGAACAAGGGGAAGATGTCGGCCTTGCGACAGTTTACCGTGTGTTAACACAATTTGAAGCTGCAGGTATCATTCAGCGCCACCATTTCGAAAATAATCATTCTGTTTTCGAAATTATGCAAGAAGATCATCACGATCATTTGGTTTGCCATAATTGCAACAAAGTTATTGAATTTACTAATGATGTTATCGAGAAAGAACAGCATGCTGTAGCTGAGCAACATGGGTTTACCTTAACGGGTCACTCATTAAACCTCTACGGTTACTGTAACGAACCTGAATGTCAGGAAGTACTGCGCAAGAAATAATCGTTTTCACACAAAGAAAACAAATAAAAAAGGAAGGTTACGTTTAACCTTCCTTTTTTTATGAAGAAATTACTGCCTGTCGAAGGTTAAATGCTGATTTGTGCCTGCAATTTGATCAGGTCCTTCTTCGGCAAGCTTAATTGTTAAACGCAAATCGTTTGGTGAGTCGGCATGTTTTAATGCATCTTTGTAGGTAATTTGGCCTGACTTATAAAGATCAAACAGTGCTTGGTCAAAAGTTTGCATACCGAGTTCACGTGAGCGTTTCATTAAATCTTTAATTTCATGAATTTCGCCTTTACGAATATAGTCTGAAATTAGTGGTGAGTTAATAAGAATCTCAATCGCTGCACGGCGCGAATTACCATCTGGAGTCGGAATAAGTTGCTGTGCAATCATGGCCTTTAAGTTAAGCGATAAGTCCATGTAGAGCTGGCTATGACGGTCACTTTCAAAGAAGTGAATAATACGGTCAAGTGCTTGGTTAGCGTTGTTGGCGTGCATTGTGGCTAAGACCAAGTGACCCGTTTCGGCGAAGCCAATTGCATAATCCATCACTTCACGCGTACGGATCTCACCAATCAAGATTACATCGGGTGCTTGTCGCAAAGTATTCTTTAAAGCTACTTCAAATGAATCAGTATCGATCCCGACTTCACGTTGGGTAATGATGCAGCCAGCATGTTCATGAATAAACTCGATAGGGTCTTCAATGGTAATGATATGACCTTTAGAGTTATGGTTACGATAGCTAATCATTGAAGCCAATGATGTCGATTTACCTGTACCTGTTGCCCCTACAAAAATAATGATACCGCGTTTGGTCATCGATAAATCTTTAAGTACAGGCGGTAATTGCAAGTCATCAATTGAAGGAATTTTAGTTTCAATTCGACGTAGTACCATGCCTGGCATATCACGTTGCTGAAAAGCACTCACACGAAAGCGGGCAGTTTTATCACGGTTCATAATGGCAAAATTACATTCACGAGTCTCAGCAAATTCTTTGCGTTGTTTTTCACTCATGATGGAATGTAAGAGTTGCCCAATAATTTCGCCTGAAAGACTATTTTTTGAAATGGGAACAATTTGCCCGTTAATCTTCATTGATGGTGCAACGCCATCTGTAATAAAGAGGTCGGATGATTTTTTTTCAACCATCAGGTTGAGCAGGTCATTAAAATCCATATTTATTCTCTAGTTATTTTTATAGAAATGATTCTGGCTGTTTTGCAGCAGTACGAGCGGTTTGCGGGCTGATCACACCGCGAGACACCAAATTCTTTAAGCTTTGGTCGAGGGTGGTCATGCCATGATTTGCGCCAGTCTGAATAGCTGAGTACATTTGCGCGACTTTATTTTCACGAATTAAGTTACGAATGGCAGGAATACCAATCATGATTTCATGAGCTGCGACACGGCCACCGCCATTCTTTTTAAGCAGGGTTTGTGAAATAACAGCCTGTAAAGATTCAGAGAGCATGGCACGAACCATGTCTTTTTCTTCGGCTGGGAATACGTCAATTACACGGTCAATGGTTTTTGCAGCAGAAGTGGTATGCAGCGTACCAAATACCAAATGTCCTGTTTCGGCAGCAGTAAGTGCTAAACGAATAGTCTCAAGGTCACGCATCTCACCGACCAAAATAATATCTGGGTCTTCACGCAGTGCCGAACGTAGCGCCTCATTAAAGCCATGTGTATCACGATGCACTTCACGTTGATTGATGAGACATTTCTTAGACTGGTGTACAAATTCGATAGGGTCTTCAACCGTTAAAATATGGTCATAACGGTTTTCATTAATGTAGTCCATCATCGCTGCAAGTGTGGTGGATTTACCCGAACCTGTTGGGCCTGTCACCAGTACAATGCCGCGTGGATAGTCACAAATGTCTTTAAAGATTTGGCCTAAGCCTAAATCTTCCATTGTGAGTACTTTGGACGGAATGGTACGAAACACTGCACCTGCACCACGGTTTTGGTTAAATGCGTTAACACGAAAACGAGCAACGTTGGGTACTTCAAAAGAAAAGTCGGTTTCGAGTTTTTCTTCGTAGTCACGACGCTGTTTATCATTCATGATGTCGTAGACCAGACGATGAACATCTTTATGATCTAGAGCAGGTAAGTTAATGCGACGGACTTCACCATCCACGCGAATCATTGGTGGCATGCCAGCAGACAAGTGTAAATCGGACGCGCCATTTTTCACAGAGAAGGCGAGTAGCTCTGTAATATCCATAATTTCCCCAAGTAAATCAAAATATGTCATTATTTTGTAGAATAATATACGGCTTTCACCGAGGCTTACCAACACCTCGCTTTAGGTGAAAAGCAAAAAAGTTTTTTGAAAATGAGAACCTTGTCAATGAATTACCTGCAAGATGCGCGGCAGCACGTATTACAGCAAATCCAAACTGCTTGTGAACATGCTCAACGTGCGCCTGAAACCGTACAACTTTTAGCCGTATCGAAAACACATCCAAGTGAAAGTTTGCGTGAAATGTATGCAGCAGGGCAAAGAGCATTTGGCGAAAACTATTTGCAAGAAGCTTTAGATAAAGTCGAAGCTTTACAGGATTTAGATATTGAATGGCATTTTATTGGTCATGTTCAACGCAACAAGACGAAGCATTTGGCCGAGAAATTTGATTGGGTACATGGTGTAGATCGTTTAATTATTGCCGAGCGCCTATCTAACCAGCGTGGTGATGATCAATCTGCTCTGAATATTTGTTTGCAAGTGAATATTGATGGGCAAGACAGTAAAGATGGTTGTGCACCAGATGAAGTTGCCGAGCTGGTTGCTCAAATCAGTCAATTACCAAAAATCAAGTTACGCGGTTTAATGGTCATTCCAGCGCCTGACAATACTGCCGCTTTTGCAGATGCTAAAGCCTTGTTTGATGCTGTGAAAGACCAACATACGCACCCAGAAGATTGGGACACTTTAAGTATGGGAATGTCGAGTGATTTAGAAGCTGCAATTGCGGCTGGCTCGACTATGGTACGTGTGGGGACAGCTTTATTTGGAGCTAGAGACTATTCGCAAAAAGGCTGATGTAAGCGATTTCTTACAGAAATTGCGGCCTTTTGCGGCTATGGTAGACAACGCTTTTTTCGTACTATGAACTCATCAGGAAACAGGATGTTTCTAAGAATAACAATAAACAGTGATGAATGGATGCATACAGGTACGACAGGAGTCATACCAACGCAGAATCTAAAAAAGCCCCGACAGGATGTCGGGGCTTTTTAGTTTTAACCCACTATTTCAATGGTACTTGCACCAGCGCCAAGTGGTTTCACTTGAATTTGTACAGGAATGCGTTCATGCATTTCTTGAATATGTGAGATGAGAATGACTTGACGTCCCTGATTTTGCAATTGGTCCAAAGCATTCATGACCATATGCAAAGATGAGGCATCTAAAGTACCAAAACCTTCATCAATAAACAGTGATTCAATTTTCATTGAACCCGATGCCATATTGGCAATCGCTAAAGACAAGGCCAGTGCAGTTAAAAATGACTCACCGCCAGATAAAGATGCAACAGAGCGGGTTTCTCCATCCATGTCATGGTCAATAATGGCAAGGCTTAAAGACTGATCAAGACGTTTTAGTGTATAGCGTTGAGACAGCATTGCCAGTTGCTGGTTGGCATGTTCCACTAAAATATCTAGGTGATATTGCTGAGCGTAGTCACGGAACTCTTTACCTTTAGCATCACCAATCAGACCTGAAATTTTGCTCCAGCGATGTTCTTCTTGTTGAATGTTTTGAATTTGTTCAGCGTATTTTTGCTGTTTGGCAAGGTTTTGCTGATGTACTTCAAGCTTAAGCTTAAGCCGATCACGTACTTCAAGCTGGGCTTTGAGCTGTGCAATATTGTCTTGAATAAGGCTAACAAGCTTTTCATATTCAATATCTGGCTGAGTTTGTAAGTGCTCGCTCAATTGCTCTTGCATGGTTTTAAGGGCAGAAGAGGCTTCACTTAATAAACGCTCGGCATGATTAAGACGGTTACGAATATCTTGCTCTTGAGCTGAATTAATTTGCATGAGCGCCGTAAGATCATGCATCTCAAAATCAGTATGGGCTTTTAACCAGTTTTGAATTTGTTCATCAATCTGCTGTTGATGTTGTTCTGTGTGTTTATACTGATGTTTAAGTTGATCGAGCGCCTGTTTTTGCTGCTCAAAGTGCTGTCTGGTTTGTTCAAAACGTTGTTTAGCCTCATGATACGCCGTTTGTTGGTGCTGACGTTTAACATCATGCTCAATTAACCATTCATGCGGTTTAATATCAGAGAGGCCCGTCATTTGCTGAATGAGCGACACCGCTTTTTCATTATTTTGTTGGCCTTTAAGCGTAATCTCTTGGAGATTTTGATCGATCTCATCAATTTGCTTGGTCATTTGTTCAAAGTTAGCAGTTAACATTTTAAGTTCTTGTTGCTGCTGTTCAAAACGATGTGAAAGCTGTTCTTGTTGCTCAAGCTGCTTAGCGCGTGCATCAAGAATAGTCCAAGTCTGCTTAGCTGTTTGGCTACTCGACTGCTGCCATGCATGCTGTTCTGTTTCAGACAAGCACTCAACAATATGTTGAACCTGTTGTTGCCATTGCTGTGCAGTATTAAGTAAGCTTTCATTACGCTGAATAGACTGAACGAGTTGATTGTGTTGTTTAATCGCTTGGACTAAACGCAAGTTTTCTGAGTCAAATGAACTTATGGCAGTTTGTGCGGTTTGTCTGAGTTCGTTAAGCGTTTGCAAGATCTGCTCAGGAGCTTGATTAAGCTCAATATGTAATTGATTGAGCTTAAACGTTTGCTCAAGCTCTTGCTGCAGGCTTGATTGTTTTGTTTGAAGTTGAGCTAGATATTTCTGAACTTGCTCAAGCTCGGCACGGCACTGGGTAAGTGCATGTTGCTGGGTTTGCCATGCATTAAACTTAGTTTGCTCTAGTGCAACAGCTTGCTGCTCTTGTTGTTGCTGCAAATCGAATAAAGCTTTAGAGACTGTACTGTTGTCAACACGATAGGGATGATGTGTACTTCCGCACACTAAACACGCATCGCCGTCTTTAAGGTTGGCTCGTAATTGTTCAATATTTTCAGTATGTAATAAACGCTGTTGTTGCAGGATGTGCTGTAACTTTTCACGCTCAGTTTTTGCTGTTTGGTATTCTTGTTCAGCTAACTGGCAAACGGTTTTAAGTTGCTGCTCTTGGGCTGATACTTGAGTTTGTTTTTCAGAGAATTGCTGAAGCTCAGCATATAGCTCATGATAAATTTTTATTTTTTGCTGAATCAGATCTAACTGCGTGACTTGAGCAAGTTTCTGATCTTTATCTTTACGTTGCTGTTCAAGCTTTAACTCAACTTGTTCAACTGTGCCGAGTGAAGCTGTGAGTTGTTCGAGTTCACTTTTAGCTTCCGATAATTTTTGGCGGGCAAGGGTAGGATTGCCAAGCTGTTGTTCAATCGCTTCGTAATTTTGAATAAATTGCCCAAGCTGATGCAGATGCGCTGAAAGGCCTTTGTCCAATACAGCGTATTGCTGAGTATGGATAAGCTGCTGTTGTAGATGAACTTGGTTCTGCTCAAGCTGTGTAATATGCTGTTGCACAATGTTTTGCTGCTGTTGCAATGGACCGAGTTTTTGCTCAAATACATTTTTCTTTTCTTTGCACTTTTTATATTCATCGGCAATAAAAGCACGTTCTTGAATAGACTGCCGAACTTGATTTAAAGCTTGTTGATGCTGTTGTTCAAAATCGAGCGTTTGTTTGAGCTGTTGTTCTGCAAGTTGATATTGTTTTTGGCTCGTTTCAAAAATTTGCACCAATTCATTAAACTTGCTTTGAGCTTGCTGAATTTGAGGCTCAAGTTGTTGTAGGGTTTGTAAATTTTGAGATTGCTGAAAAACTTGTGGGCGTATTTCAGAGAAAATTTCGAGTCGTTTTAATTGCTCACGTTCACTAGCCAATTGTTGATGATGATTTTGTTGAGTTTGAAACTGTTGCTGTTTAACTTGAACTTCTAGCTCAAGTTTTGCCTTACGCTCAAACCATTGTTGCTGTTTTTCTAAGACATTTTTTTGTTGTTCTAACTGTTGATGGTTTTGCTCGGCTTGCTGATATTGTCCGGTAAATGCAGCAATATCTTCATCAGACAAAATTTCGATATGTCCTAAAAACTCTTCAAGCTGTTTACGCTGCTTTGCAATATCGGCTGTTTTACGAAAAGCCAATTCACCGATTTTAGCGAAAATGCTGGAGTTGGTCAGGTACTCAAGTAATTCACCGCGTTCGCTGTCTCGTGCTTTTAAAAACGCGGTCACTTCTGACTGAGCAAGTAACACGGCACGCGTAAATTGTTCAAAAGAAAGCTGGGTAATTTGTTTAACTTTTTCATCAACCGCTTTGGCTTTGTCTGCAAGCACGACACCGTCGGTCAGGCATTTTAAGTGGCGCTGCACACTTTGTAATTTGCCATTTGGGTTTTCACGCGCACGTTTAATTTCCCAACGTGCCAAATAGCGTTTTTGATCTTGTGCAATAAAGCAAAGCTCAGCAAAACCATGTCCTGTACCACGGCGTAAGACAGTTAAAGGTGAGTTGGTCAGTAACTCGGAACCATCAACATCTTTTAATTTGCCATCACTGTCTTTCAAGCGAGGCACCCGATTAAACAAAGCCAGACACATGGCATCTAAAATGGTTGACTTACCTGCGCCTGTTTTCCCTACAATCGCAATGAGACCCGCATGGGCGAGAGGCGCGCTTTCAAAATCAATAAAGTGTTCATCAGAAAGAGATGCCAGATTTTTTATTCGAATGGATAAAATTTTCATGGCATATCCTTAAGGTGTTGCATCATTTTCAAGATGTTTTTGTGCTTCTTGTACTAGACTTAGAAAATCTTTTAAGACCGCATCATCAGCGTTGTAACCTTGTTTTTCCCAGATATTTTGAAAGAGTTTTTCTGGTGTTGGTGGTTCAAGTGCGATTTGCTGAGTAGTATTTGAGTTGATCGAGTCTTTATTCACATATTGACGTGAAATACGTACTAAACGATAGCGATCAGGTGGTAGGGCCGCTTCAAACTGCTGACGTAGATTAGGCTGTGGCGGCGTTAAGCTATAATATTCAATATCGACATATTCACGGTGGTCAATATTTTCAATCACGCCGTAAGGCAAGGCTTTGAGTTGTTGTAGCACTTCATTTAGCTCACCACGAATGCGGTGCAATTGTATGCAACGTGGAATTTCTACAGCTTCAAATTGCAAACGGTTGTCTGTCTCTTGAGCTGGATCAATTTTGACCTCTACCACTTGATGTTTGTAGTTAATTTCACTAAAAGAAAGCGGAATAGGCGAACCACTATAACGAATATGCGGCTGGCCTACTTTTTGTGGCTTATGCAAATGCCCTAAAGCGACATAGTCGACAGCATCTTCAAACAATGTCGTTGAAAGTGCCTCTTCATTACCAATAATAATTGGGCGTTCAGAGTCGGATGTTTCCCCACCTTGCATATGCGCATGAGACATCAAAATAAGCGCTTGGTCTGGTGTCTTACGACGTTTAGCTTCTGCAATGAGTTGCTGGTGCAAATAGGCAATCGCATTTTTGCTGTTGGTGGTATGTTCATTAAAGCCCGTAATTTCGGCCGAGCGTAAAAAAGGCAGGGCAAGGCACCACGCCACAATCTCTTGATTTTGATTATAAATAGGTAAAAGTAGTCGATCGAGATCTAGAGTTTTATTTTCATTCCAGCGAACCACACCCACAGTTTTTGCATTGTATTTTTCTAAAAGCGGTTCAACCTGTTCAATACGGTAGCCTGAGTCATGGTTACCCGCAATCATGAGTGTTTGCATGTGCGGTGCAATACGATGGGCATCTGCTAAAAATTGGTAGAGTTGTTTTTGTGCTTGAGATCCTGGGTTAATAACATCAAAAATATCACCCGCAATAAGCAGGGCATGCGGTTGTTTTTCTTGAATTTGAGTGAGCAACCAGCTTAAAAATTGTTGGTGTTCGTAGTGTCGTGAGTGATTATAAAAAAACTGCCCCAAATGCCAGTCAGAAGTATGTAGAAAATGTACGGACATAGAAACAGACATCAAGCCAAAATAAACACAGATACGTTAGCATAAATTGGCAGGAGATTTTATCAAGACATTTTAAAGTGCTCGTTATTTAAGCCAGCAATGAAATCTGAATTATTTTGTCTCCTTAAGCTCTGCTTTGTTACTATCAGGTCAAACCATGAACTTTGAGAACAAAATGGCTATTCATAAATACGAAGTAAAAATACAGTGGGAAGGCAATACGGGTACAGGCACTTCATCTTATCGTTCTTATAAACGCGATTTTAGTATTCAACATCCTCAAAAGACCACGATACAAGGTTCATCAGACCCTGCTTATTTGGGTGATGTGACCAGATGGAACCCAGAAGATTTATTGGTGGCATCAGCTTCAGCTTGTCATAAGCTTTGGTATTTGCACCTATGTGCAGTCAACCATATTCATGTGTTGAGTTATGTCGATCATGCACTTGGTTTTATGGAAGAAACAGATCCAGTCAAACGTGGTCACTTTACTCAAATTATTTTAAGACCAGAAGTTATTTTAGAAAAAGGTACTGACCAAGAGCTTGCAGCAAAATTGCATGAAGAAGCACATCACGAATGCATGATTGCCAATTCGGTGAATTTCCCAATTACATGTGAAGCCACTTTTAGCTTTGCCGAATAAATAATATGAAATAGCCACCGATAAAAAGGCGGTGGCTATACATTAAAAATAAATAGAGCCGTTAAATAAGATCTTTAAGCTGCATTTTCATCGACTTGAAAAATACCAAAAACGTTATGGTCTAAATCGACAAAGTAGCCATGCCAAGCACGACCAGGAATAGCGAATTTATCCATCGCCACAATACCACCTTGCGCTAAAATTTTTGCAGCCACTTCATCAAAGTTTTCCACCTGAACCGAACAGGTAAATGCATTGGTGCCATATTCCATCGGAGGGGTTTGAGCGGGGCGTTTTAATAGTCCCCCCATAATTGAAGGCGTTTCGATACGGTAATACTCAATCGGTAAGTTTTCATCGAGTTTAAATTGCCAGCCAAACACAGCTTGATAAAACTGCGCATCGCGGGCAGGGTTTGAAGACTGGATTTCAAAATAGGCAATGTTGTTCATATTATTTAAATCATATTTTTATGGTGTAAAAAGTATACGCATAGCCTTTATAGCCACGAAAGGACTATTGTGTATGCTGAGCGTAAAATAAATGAAAGTGCTAGAAAATAAAAACCGACGATTCGAGTGATGAGAGAATCGTCGGTCAAAAACTTCATCAAGGGTTTCGGCTGCTAACAAAACCTAATCCGAAGGAAGGAAAGAGTCGTAATGAAAGGTCACCGAAACAATTTTGCGGATGCCGTGCAAAGGAAGTATTCGGTTGCTGCGACCTTGTTATCCTATATAACGTCAAGAGATCAGGATTGGTTGACAGAAAAATGAAAAAAAATCGAAAAAAATTTATAATTATTTTTTTGAACCCATAAATTAGGCAAAAATATGACCAAATTACGTTCTTACTTTCTCTGGTTTTTTGGTTTATGCATTGTACTTACCTTAATTGTAGGTGTGCTTGCAGCACTATTACCAGCGAGTGTAGGCGGTATTTTAACAGCCGTTCCATATTTAGGCGCAATGATTTTTGTCTTATTTAAATTTTTAAAGAAAGAACGCCGTGCTCCGACTGTACAAGAAAAAAAGAAATTTATTTTAGGTTTTAGTCTGATTTTTTGGGGCTATAACTTATGCGGTGTTTTATTTGGCCTATTTTTATTTGCCAGAAAAGACCCTGAGATTTTGCAAAACTTTATGCTTTACCTCAAACAGCCTCAGTTCTTAAGCATTATGGTGATTATGCTTTTAATGTTAGCTATTCCACTTTATTTAATTACCTACTGGTTTTATGGCAAACAAGCACAGCGCATGGCTGACAAAATGTTTAACGTGCAATAGATCACAACGAAAACTCATACGTTTAAATATAAATGAGTCTTATACAATTAAATAAAACTTGAATCCTCAGCTTAGGAGGAAATATGAATAAGAATGTATTAATCACGGGTGCCAGTGGTTTTATCGGAACGCATTTAATTAAGTTCCTCTTACAAAAAAATTATAACGTGATTGCTGTGACACGGCAGGCTGGAAAGGCATCTGACCATCTTGCCTTGCAATGGGTACAAAAGTTTGAAGATATTTCGACCCGTCAAATTGATTATGTGGTGAATTTGGCGGGTGCAAATATTGGTGAGAAACGCTGGACCGAGTCACGTAAAAAACAACTCATTGAAAGCCGTGTAAATACGACCCGAAAACTGTATGCATGGCTTAATCAATCTCAAATTTTTCCGGAAGTAATTGTGTCTGGCTCCGCAATTGGTTATTACGGTATAGATAATCAAGAAAAGTGGACAGAAGTGTGCACAGAACAAAGCTCGCCACAGCCCATTTTCATGTCCGAGCTTTGCCAAGAGTGGGAACGCGCAGCGTTAGCAGATCCTCAGCAAAACACTAAAATTATTCGTTTAGGTGTAGTGTTTGGGCAGGGCGGTGGCATTTTGCCTAAAATGTTGCTTCCTATTCGACTCAATTTAGTCGGTCAAATTGGTAACGGACGTCAGCCTGTAGTATGGGTACATATTGAAGACGTATTAAACGCAATTGAGTTTATATTCAAGCATCCTCAATCTGCTCAAATTCACAATGTCGTGGCACCAGAAAATGTGACCCAAAAGATATTTGTTGAACAAGCTGCCAAAGTTTTGAATAAGAAACCACTGTTGTCGGCGCCTAGTATAGTTTTTCGCTGTTTGTTAGGAGAGCAGTCGCAATTGATCTTAAATGGGCAATACGTCAAACCCGCAGCTTTACAAGCAGAAGGGTTTGAGTTTGCCTATCCTCAATTAAAAATGGCTTTAGAGAATATATTAGCGTCAGGCTAAGATTTTATTTTGCAAACGCTCTGGAGAATATGCTTTGGCATCCACTAATGTCGGTTGACCCAGCATAAGCTGACGGAGCAATTGCGCAGAACCTGCGCCCATACACAACCCATTTCTAAAGTGCCCAAAGTTTGCCCAGAGGTTGTCCATTTCAGGCATTTTGCCAATGTATGGAACACCGTTTGGTGAACTTGGTCTGAGACCTGCCCATCGATGTACAATCGGGAAATCGGCCAGTTCAGGCACCATTTCTAAACACGCTTCTAAAATATTGTGTTGAGTCGTTTCATCGGTAGAGGTGTCAAAACCACGATGTGCCATGCTTGACCCGCACACGATATGACCGTCCATACGTGGAATCAAATACATGACTCGATTCATACACATGGTCGGTAGCCAGTGAGCAGGGGTTTTAAATAACAGCATTTGACCTTGCACAGGTTCGACTGGAATTTCGAGTTGTAATTGTGAGTTCCAGTAATGGCTCCATGCGCCCGAAGTTATTACAAAATGGTCTGCTGTATGTTTGCGACCATCTTCGGTTTGGAGCGCTTGTATGACATCACCTTGTTGAATCAGTTTTTTAACAGGAGTGTGTTCAAAAAACTCAACATTCGGATGTTGCTTTAAATAGCTAATCAGGGACTGTAATACGCGCGGATTGCGAATATTAGACAGTTCAGGGAAGTAAATGGCTTCTTGAAATTGTTCGGAAATATGCGGATTAACTTGTTCTAAGGCATCTCTTTGTAAATATTCACAGCGCTGCATCGGTTCTTGATGCTGCTCGGCGTAGGAAAGCCCGACGTCAAAATCTTCTTCATCAAAAATCAGCATGCCTGTGTCATGAATTTCAAAATCAATCCCTGTAATAGGGTAGAGTTTTTGGTTCCATGCTTGATAAGAGGCTTTGCCAAATTTAGCAAGTTGGTTCACTGCATGCACATAGCGCCAAGGGTACATCGGAGAGAGAATGCCTCCGCCAGCCCAAGAGGCTGCTTGTCCCGCTTGTTGTTGATCAAAAATGCTGACTTTACAGCCTTGTTCAACCAACTCCAGCGCAGACATTAATCCACTTATGCCCGCGCCAATGATTGCAATATGCATGCAGTGTTATCCTTTCTCTGCGAACTTAGTTCATTTCCTTGAGTTTTTCAGCAGCGGTTTCTGCAAAGTAAGTCCAGATTCCGTCTGCACCTGCGCGGCGGCAGCACATGAGCGATTCTAAAATCACTGAGTCTGATAACCAGCCATTTTGAATTGCGCCCGCTAACATTGCATATTCGCCACTCACTTGGTAAATGAATGTCGGAATACCAAAGGTATCTTTTACTTCACGTACCACATCCAGATATGGCATGCCCGGTTTTACAATCACCATGTCGGCACCTTCTTGAATATCAAGCGCGATTTCATGTAATGCTTCGGCACGGTTGGCAAAGTCCATCTGGTAGTTATATTTATTACCACCTTTAAGGTTGGATGCAGAGCCAACAGCATCACGGAACGGACCATAGAAGCTAGACGCATATTTCGCAGAGTAGGCCATGATGTTGGTATAGATGTGACCATTGGCTTCTAAAGCCTGACGAATTGCGCCAATACGGCCATCCATCATGTCACTTGGAGCAATCACTTCGGCACCTGCTTCTGCGTGACTTAAGGCTTGTTTAATCAAGCATTCTACAGTCTCGTCGTTTAGCACATAGCCAGTTTCATCAATAATGCCGTCTTGACCATGAGTCGTGTATGGGTCGAGGGCACCATCAGTAATTAACACCATTTCTGGTAATTCTTTTTTAAGCAGACGGCAGGTGGTTTGGACTAAACCATCTTCACGCCATGCAGCTTCTGCGGTCAGGCTTTTATCTTCTTGCGGGGTAACTGGAAAAAGAGCCAGTTTGGATACGCCCAATTCCAGAAGTCTTTCAGCTTTTTTCAGTAACAAATCTGCCGACAAACGCTGAATGTTTGGCATACTTGGAATATCTTGGGTTTGATTTTGTCCCGGTAATACAAATACTGGATAAATCAAGTGATTGGTAGTGAGCTGTGTTTCGCTGACCATCGCACGCAACTGGTCATTTTTACGGATACGGCGCATGCGAGTGGCTGGAAATGCAGGACGATTGAACGTATAAGTCATAACAATCTCGATGTTCGGTATTACACTAGGATAGGTTGGCGGATATTCCATTACTGTCAACCGACTGCTGTATTGTAGCCCCATAATGCTGTATTTGTACAAAATTATGGGTCTTTATCATGCTTTTAAATTTAGGCAACATATGAGTGAAGAAAAGAAAAATTGGACTGGGAACATCCATTTAGGTGCAAAAACTGACTTAACTGTGGTTCTCAACCAATTATGTAAGGCGTTTAATAGCTCTCCTTTTTTTAAGCATAGTGGAATGATTATGCGTGTGGTGGATGGGCACATTGAAGGCTATATCGAGATGCAACCCAACCTAATTGGTAATTTGGCATTTCAGATTTTGCATGGTGGCGTTGCTGCAACTTTGCTCGATAGTATTGGCGGAATTGTGGCAATGGAACACCTATATCGCCGTTCAACTCCCGAAACTTTAACTGAAACCATTAAGCAAGTATCGCGTTTGGCAACAGTCGATATGCGTGTAGATTATTTAGCACCGGGGCGTGGTAAATATTTTATTGCCCGTGCCGAAGTACTACGTTTAGGTCGTAAGGGCTGCACCATGCGCATGACCATGGTCAATGATGAAGATAAAGCCATTGCTGCCGGCATTGCTTCATATGCCTATTAAGCAATGAATTGAACCATTTAAAAGCGCCAAGTGCGCTTTTTTTAGTGTGTAAAAAGCAGAAATTTTTACAAAATCTTTGAGATAAACATTAATTTAATTAGAACGAACGCATGAGTTATAAATTTTTATTCTCATATTATGAGGTTTTAGCGTTAAAATTAGCTCCTTTGACAATGCGGTATGTCTTGTTTATAGAAAAATAAAAACTCTATAACAAGGTGTAGTGCGAGATTGATGGCAAAGCCAACTCATCTTTAGGAACATACCATGACTGATGCACAAAGCAATGTACAAGAAACAGTGCCAACAACATCTGCCTCGGATGAAAACAATCAAAACAAGCGCAAAAAATTTCTTGGTTTTTTTGCGCTGATTTTATTGATCGCCGCTATTTTGTATGCAATCTGGGCATTATTTTTAAATAATTCCGTGAGTACGGATAATGCCTATGTCGGTGCAGAAACCGCGCAACTTACTTCAATGGTGAGCGGACAGGTCGCTCAGGTTTTGGTAAAAGATACCCAAACGGTACATCGTGGTGACGTGCTGGTTCGTATTGATGACCGTGATGCCAAAATTGCATTAGCTCAAGCTGAGGCAGAACTTGCCAAAGCAAAACGCCAATACAAACAAACTGCGGCAAACAGTAGTTCTTTAAACTCTCAAGTTGTGGTGCGTGCTGACGAAATTAACAGTGCCAAAGCACAGGTTGCTCAAGCACAGGCCGACTATGACAAAGCCGCTTTAGAGTTAAACCGCCGTGCGCAGCTTGCAGCCTCTGGTGCAGTGTCTAAAGAAGAACTCACTAAAGCACAAAGTGCAGTTGAAACAGCCAAAGCAGGGCTAGAGCTTGCTAAAGCTGGTTTAGCGCAAGCCTCTTCGAGCCGTAAAGCTGCTGAAAGTACCTTAGCTGCAAACGAAGCGTTAATTCAGGGTGTAAGCGAAACATCAACACCTGATGTACAAGTTGCACAAGCGCATGTAGAACAAGCTCAGCTTGATTTGGAACGTACCGTGATTCGTGCGCCAGTCGATGGTGTGGTTACGCGTCGTAATATTCAAGTCGGGCAACGTGTTGCGCCGGGCACCAGCATGATGATGATTGTGCCGCTTAACGATTTATATGTAGATGCGAACTTTAAAGAAAGTCAGTTGAAAAAAGTCCGTCCGGGTCAGGCAGTCACACTAACTTCAGATTTATATGGCGATGACGTTGAATATCACGGCAAAGTGATGGGCTTCTCTGGTGGTACAGGCTCTGCCTTTGCCTTAATTCCGGCTCAAAACGCAACAGGCAACTGGATTAAAGTGGTTCAACGCTTACCGGTTCGTATTGCACTTGACCCGAAAGAACTTGCTGAACACCCACTGCGTGTTGGCTTGTCGATGGAAGCAAAAGTCGACTTATCTGCGAAGTAAACGCTTATGAAAACGCAAACACCTTTTGCCGAACTAAGCGGTGGCCGTTTAATACTGGCAGCGTTTGTTATTGCCTTGTCGAACTTTATGGTCGTGCTCGATACGACCATTGCCAACGTATCTGTACCGCACATTACCGGTAATCTTGCTGTTTCAAGTACACAAGGAACATGGGTTGTTACGTCATATGCTGTTGCAGAAGCGATTTGTGTACCTTTAACAGGTTGGCTTGCGGGCCGCTTTGGAACCGTTCGGGTTTTTATTTTTGGTCTGATTGGTTTTACCATTTTTTCTTTTTTGTGCGGCCTAGCAAACTCGTTAGGTATGCTGGTGTTTTTCCGTATTGGACAAGGTTTATGCGGTGGCCCGCTTATGCCACTCAGTCAAACTTTGCTGATGCGTATTTTCCCTCAAGAAAAGCATGCACAGGCGATGGGTCTATGGGCAATGACTACAGTCGTTGGGCCAATTTTAGGACCGATTTTGGGTGGTCTGATAAGTGACAACCTATCTTGGCACTGGATTTTCTTTATTAACATACCGGTCGGCATTATTTGTGTTTTAGCGGCAATACGATTGCTCAAGCCTGCCGAAACAGAAACGATTTCTTTAAGAATCGACACGGTCGGTTTAGGTCTGTTAATTTTGTGGATTGGTGCACTACAGCTCATGCTCGATTTAGGGCACGAACGCGACTGGTTTAACAGCACCAGCATTATCGTTTTAGCTTTAACTGCCGCCATTGGCTTTGTGGTATTCCTCATATGGGAACTGACCGACAAACACCCCGTCGTAGACGTGAAAGTCTTTAGGCATAGGGGCTTTGCAATTTCGGTACTGGCGTTGTCGCTCGGCTTTGGCGCGTTCTTTGGCAGTATTGTACTGATTCCACAGTGGCTGCAAATGAACCTTTCCTACACCGCCACGTGGGCCGGCTATTTAACTGCAACCATGGGCTTTGGTAGTTTGACCATGTCACCGATTGTGGCAAAGCTTTCGACCAAACATGACCCACGCGCGCTGGCGAGTTTCGGTTTGATTTTGCTGGGTGGCGTGACCTTAATGCGGGCATTCTGGACTACAGACGCCGACTTTATGGCTTTGGCTTGGCCACAAATCCTGCAAGGTTTTGCTGTACCGTTCTTCTTTATTCCACTATCCAACATTGCGCTTGGTTCGGTACTCCAGCAAGAGATTGCATCCGCTGCGGGTCTTATGAACTTCTTAAGAACCATGGCAGGGGCGATTGGCGCTTCAATTGCGGTGACCGTGTGGGACGATCATGCCAAAGTTGCCCGTAGTGAAATGGTGTCAAACCTACATACGACTGAAGTACAAAACACACTTTTGCAAAATGGTTTTACGGCTGATTCGACTTTAGGCATTATTTCAAATCTAGTCGATAAAGAAGCCATTACCATGTCGGCAAACCATGTGTTTTTGCTATTTGCGATTGTGTTTGTCTTTGCAGGATTGGTCATTTGGCTGTGTCCAAAACCCAAACAGGTCAGTGGCATGCCTTCTCACTAAACATCAAAAAGCATCTCTTCGGAGGTGCTTTTTTTTAGGCCAACTACAAAATGAGCGAGTTTATAAATAGCAGATTTTGCCTGTATTTAAAGAAATAAAGCATGCCAGAATTGGGCAAATCAGTTATAAAAGAGTGTGATAACAAGCAAGGAGACATAACGCAGGGCACAGAATAAATACCCTCAATCATTTAATATTATTAAAACTTTATTTTTATCAAAGATTAAAAAACTGAAGACCTGAAAACAAAGAAGCTTGCATGGCAATTGCATGGATAGGCAGGCGTATATATTGGAGTTATCACGTGAATAAAAGATATTCATTTTTGTTCAGTAGTTTATTAGCAGTCGGTTTATTACAAGGATGTGGAGATGACTCCTCGTCAGATCAGCCCAAGGATGATTCAAATACAACCCCGCCTAATTTAATTGTAGATAATGACCCGACCAGTTGTAGCAAACTGACCCAAGACGGTTCAAGTGTGGTGGTTGGTTCAAACCAAAATGGTGACCCAGCAGCACCTGAGGGTGCATCGGGTTATAGACTCGGTAACACGGTTAAATACGCAGATAAATATATGGTGGTGGCAAACACGCCACTTGCGGTAAAAGCAGGTTGTGATGTGTTAAAAGCGGGCGGTAGCGCAGTCGATGCAGCCGTTGCGGTGCAAGCCGTGCTTGGTTTGGTCGAGCCACAGTCGAGCACCATTGCCGGTAGTGGTTTTATGATGTATTACGATGCCAAAACCAAACAAGTCACGGCTTATGATGGCCGCGAAACCGCACCTGCCGCAGCCAACGAATTTTATTTAATTCGCCAAAATATATATGACCCAAATTCACCTGCACCTGTGCCAAGTGCGCGCCGTAGTGGTCGCTCGATTGGTGTGCCGGGTGTGATGCGTTTGCTTGAACAAGCACAAAAAGAACATGGTAAACTCAAGTGGAACCAACTTTTTGGTGAAGCGATTGGTTTGGCTGACAATGGTTTCCGCATTCCGGGGCGTTTGGCAGATGCAATTGCAAGCAATGCAAACAATTTAGCGCTCGATGCAAATGCAATGGCGACCTATTTCTACCCAGATGGATCACCACGTAAAGTGGGTGAGTCCATGACCAATAAGGCCTATGCAAAAACGCTTGAAGCACTTGCCACGCAAGGCGCAAATGCACTACACACTGGGCCGATTGCACAAGCCATTGTGGCAAAAGCAGGTCAAACGGTAGGTGATGACCCAGCAAAAACTCCAATTACCCCAAGTTTAATGACCTTGCAGGATTTATCGAACTATCAGGTGAAAAAACGCGACCCGATTTGTACAACGTACCGTGACCGTTACTATGTATGTACCATGCCACCTCCATCTTCGGGAGGAATAGCAGTTGCACAGACGCTGGGTATTTTAGAAAACTTTGATATGTCACTTTATCCACCTAAAAATCCTGAAAATGAAGGCGGTGTACCTGATGTTATGGGCGTGCATTTAGTGTCTGAAGCAGAGCGTTTGGCCTATGCTGACCGTGATAAATATGTCGCAGATACCGACTTTGTCGCTTTACCAGCACAGGGTATTCCAAGTTTTATTGATAAAAATTACCTGAAACAACGTGCAGCACTGATTAACCCGAACCAAAGTATGGGCGTTGCACCAGCAGGTAATTTCAATACAGCGGCAGGTGTGGACACCACTGTTGAACATGGCACGACTCAGTTCACGATTGTAGATGCCTATGGCAATGTGGTTTCAATGACATCGACTGTTGAATCGAGCATGGGTTCATTCCACATGGTGGATGGTTTCTTGCTGTCAAACCAGTTAACTGATTTTAGTGCGAACCCTTATGACAGCACTGGGGCACCAGTTGCCAACCGTGTAGAAGGGGGCAAACGCCCACGTAGTACTATGGCGCCAACTTTAGTGTTTAAAGGCACCACGCCAGATGAGTTTTATATGGCAACAGGTTCACCAGGTGGCGGTACCATCATTCAATATGTGGTTAAAACTTTGGTAGGTGCGCTGGACTGGAATTTAAATGCACAGCAGGCCACTTCACTTGTTAACTTTGGCGCGACCAATAGCAAAAACACCAATGTAGATAGCTCGAATGTGCAGCTTTCTTTAGTTGACCTGATTGAAGGTTTAAAAGCAAAAGGGCATGGCATTTCTAACACTGCGCAAACCAGCGGTATTTCAACGATTATGAAAGTAAATATAAATAATCAAAGTAAATACGCAGGTGGGGTAGACCCACGCCGTGAAGGTATTGTGTTAGGTAATGGTGCCTTATAGACCACACTTTAAAAAAAGCTGTCATTTTTGGCAGCTTTTTTATGTAGCCCTTGAAAAAAACAAAAGGCTCTCCATTATGTAAATATGTTCATCAGTAGCAGACTGTTGATAAATTGCACAGCATTTTATTTTAGTTATGCTATGATGTTCAGACATTCATGGGGATGTTATTGGCTTCGACGCCGGTGATGAAACTCATAGATGCATGCCGAGAGCGCATTTTCTCTCGTAAATAAAATTTGCATTTAAATAGTCGCAAACGACGAAACTTACGCTCTAGCTGCCTAAGGGCCGCTTGTCCGCTTCCTAGAATACTTGTGGTCTGGGAACCCGACTGAAGCGCACGCACACAAGTCCGTATAGAGTCAAGCCTCGGGGCTTTATACCAAAATTAGAGGATCGCACCTTGTACCCTGTTCGTCGGGTCACTTGGTGTTAAAACAATAGACGATATCTAAGCATGTAGTATTCTCGAGCGTAGTGCTGGCGGACGCGGGTTCAACTCCCGCCATCTCCACCAAAATTCGTAAAAAACCCTGAAACGTAAGTTTCAGGGTTTTTTATTATCTAAATTTTAAGTATTTAAAATTACTGTTAAATAATAGAAAAATTAATAAATTTTATATGTACTTATAATTAAATATACACGTCACTTTCTGTCGCTCTGACTATTTTAATATGCTGATCAGATAATAGCTTTCTATCATAATAAAGTTTGTAGGTAATTTTTCTTTATCATAGACTATCTACTGTAAAAATTATTCTTGACACGTCAAAAAATACAGACTAATCTTAGTTCAATGAATAGTCGTAGGTTATCTACTGTATAATTTTATAATTATTCAAAATGGAGTTTGACGACAGGTGGCAGCCTGTCGCCATGTTCTTAACTTATTAACGACGTGAACCATTAAGGAGTCGAACAATGAAAGTATATCAGATCAATTATGACCTGCGTAAACAACGTAATTATGATGCGCTTTATCAAAAGATTAAGTCTTATGATGATTGGTGTCATCCCTTAGAATCTTGTTGGATAGTTGTTACAGCAAAAACTGCTGTACAGATTAGAGATGAATTGCGTTCTGTAATAGATAGTGATGATGGCCTACTAGTTACAAGGCTTAATGGAGAAGCAGCTTGGCACAAACTTAATTTTGATACCAATAGTCAAGTGACTAATTGGTTGCGGAAGAATTTAAGTAGCGCAACATAATCGCCTGCGCCAAGGATGGCTCAATCGCTTTAAGAGTAATATTTATGTCTAATTTAAAGAAAGTAGTCAAACTGAGTGATCTCGCTGAGATACGAACAGGTTTTACTTTTCGAGAAAAGATTGAAGAAATCGACTCGGGTAATGCTCATTTAGCGCAAATTAAAGATGTACGTAGTATTCGTGATGTGACTCAATCCCAGCGTTTGTATGTGAATGAATTGCCTCAAATTCATTGGGATGGAAAAACGAATTCGCTAATCGATACTGAGTGTGTATTACTGCCTTGTCGGGGAGAATACTACAAAGCCTCTTATTTTGTGGGTCGGCAAAATCCTGCTGATCTGCCACTTATTGTAAGTAGTCAGTTTTTAATTTTATTTGCTAATAAGCAAAAACTTTTACCAGAGTATTTATGTTGGTACTTAAATCAACCAATTGCGCAATATGAGTTACGCCAAGAAAGTCAGGGTTCAAATATTTCTATGTTAACTGTTGCGAGTGTAGGTCAATTCAAGATACCGATCCCTAATTTGGAAACGCAGCAACAGATTATACAACTCAACAATATTTGGGAGAAAGAACTAGTTCTTTCTCAAAAGTTATTAAGAAACCGCGAAATAATGATGCAGGGCATGTTCCAACAACTGCTCAAAGGAAATAAATAATGGTTACTCAAATTAATCAAGATACAGTCAATAAAGCCCTTTGGTCTGCATGTGATGTATTCCGTGGCACGATTAGCGCTGACACGTATAAAGACTTTATTTTGACAATGTTGTTCTTAAAGTACATTTCTGATGTATGGCAAGACCACTATGATAACTATAAGAAAGAGTATGGCAATGAACCAGAGCTGATCGAAGAGATGATGAAAAACGAGCGTTTTATACTACCTCGTGAATCTAATTTCTATAGTTTACATGCGCAACGCAATGAGCCAGGTAATGGTGAACGTATTGATATTGCTTTAAATTCCTTAGAAGAAGCAAATGGTACAAAGCTTAAAGAAGTTGGTAAGAGTGTTTTCCAAGATATCTTATTCAACACAGATAAACTGGGTGAAGAAAAGCAAAAGAATACGATTCTAAAAGATTTACTTGAAGTCTTTGCTTCTAAGGATTTAGACCTAAAACCAAGCCGTGTCGGTTCACTTGATGTGATTGGTAACGGTTATGAGTTTTTGATCAAAAACTTTGCTGCAAGTGGTGGTCAAAAAGCAGGTGAATTCTATACGCCACCAGAAGTATCGGACTTAATTGCCGAGTTACTTGATCCACAGAAGGGTGACAGTATTTGTGATCCTGCATGTGGTTCTGGTTCATTGTTAATGAAATGTGGTCGTAAAGTTGTATCCAACCACAACAGTAAGCAATATGCACTCTATGGCCAAGAAGCGATTGGTTCAACTTGGTCGCTTGCCAAAATGAATATGTTCTTGCATGGCGAAGATAACCATAAAATTGAATGGGGAGATACCATTCGTAATCCAAAACTTTTGGATCAGAATGGCGATTTGATGCTATTTGATATTGTGACAGCAAATCCCCCATTTTCATTAGATAAATGGGGGCATGATGTAGCTGAGAATGATAAGTTTGACCGCTTCCGTCGTGGCGTACCACCAAAGACCAAAGGAGATTATGCGTTTATCTCTCACATGATTGAGACTTTAAAGCCAACTACTGGGCGTATGGGGGTTGTGGTTCCGCATGGTGTGTTATTCCGTGGTTCATCTGAAGGCAAGATTCGTGAGAAGTTGATTAACGAAAACTTATTAGATGCGGTGATCGGCTTACCTGAAAAGCTGTTCTACGGTACGGGTATTCCTGCTGCGATTTTAATTTTCAAAAAGCAAAAATCTGATGATTCTGTTTTGTTTATCGATGCAAGCCGTGAGTTTAAGTCAGGTAAAAATCAAAACAACTTATCCGAAGACAATATTGCCAAGATTGTTGAAACTTATCGTGCTCGTAAAGGCGTAGATAAGTATGCGTATTTAGCGACTTTGCAGGAAGTGAAAGACAACGATTACAACCTAAATATTCCTCGTTATGTGGATACCTTTGAAGAAGAAGCTGAGATTGATCTGGTTGCTGTACGTGCTGAGCGTGAGCAGTTAAAAATTCAACTTGCTGAGCTTGAAGTTCAGATGGCGAAGTATTTAGAGGAGTTGGGTTATGGTGCATAAATATTCAGAGCTTGATTTGATGCAAGCTCGAATAAAAGAAGTTCCTAAAGGTTGGAACTTTTTACCAATTGCTAAGACTTTTAAGATCAGAAATGATCTAAGAAAACCAATCAGTGATGACATTCGTTCTACCCAACAAGGTCTATACCCTTATTATGGACCAACAAAGATTCAAGACTACATTGATACATATGAGCAAGATGGTAGTTTTGCATTAATTGGTGAAGATGGAGATCACTTTTTAAAGTACAAATCACAATCAATGACGCAATTGGTTGATGGTAAATGTACGGTAAATAATCACGCACATATCATTGAAGGTACTGAATTAGCTTCAAGGGAATGGTTTTATTACTATTTTATGCATCGTGATATTTATAGTTATTTATCACGTCAGGGGGCGGGACGATATAAGTTAAATAAAGCATCTCTTGAAAAGATTTATTTATTGATCCCTCCTAGTGAGGAGCAAAATAAAATCGCCCTAATCCTTTCAACTTGGGATCAAGCGATTTCAGCGACTGAAAAACTGCTTGAAAATAGCCAACAGCAAAAAAAAGCCTTGATACAGCAGTTGCTGACGGGTAAGAAGCGTTTGCTTAATGAGAATGGGGAAAGTTTTCATGATGAATGGAATCAGGTATTTGTATCAGAAATATGTCATATAGGGCGTGGGAGAGTAATTAGTAAAACTGAAATTGAAAAAAATAAAGGAACCTTTCCTGTCTATTCTTCACAGACCTTACATAATGGGGTAATGGGATATTTAAATACTTATGATTTTGATGGCGAAGTGGTTACGTGGACTACGGATGGTGTGAATGCTGGAACTGTTTTTTATAGAACTGGTAAATTTAATTGCACAAATGTCTGTGGAACTTTAACACCTAAAAAATCATCTATTGATTTAAAGTTTCTAGCTTTTTCTTTATCAAGAGAGGCCTATAAGTACGTTTCACATACTTTAGCTAATCCTAAGCTAATGAATGGGGTGATGGGAACTATTAGTCTTAGAATTCCAAGTCTTAAAGAGCAACAAAAGATTGCTAAAGTACTTTCTTTAGCTGATAAAGAAATTGAAACTTTGCAGAAAAAACTTGAGTGCCTAAAGCAAGAGAAAAAAGCACTGATGCAACAACTTTTAACAGGTAAAAAACGTGTCAAGGTGGCTGCCTAATGATGCAAATGACTCCTAGCTATTACCGTATTATGGCAGGTGCGAAGTCTGTATTCGCTCAAGCGTTTCTAGAAGGCGGCTTTATTGCCGCCAACTGGAACATTGATCAAGACTTAACACATGAATTATCTGAAGATTGGCGTGAGTTTAACCATCGCTTTATACCTGTTTACTTAAAAGCCTTACCTGAAAAAAGTAAGATTTCAGCAGGCTTAGCATGTGGCATGCTACATACCATCTGCAAAGGGATTAAACAGGGAGATATTATTCTAACGCCTCGTGGAGACGGTAACTACTTAGTAGGTAAAGTCATTTCAGATTACTACTATGTACCTTCTGGGGAATTAAGCCATCGAAGAAAAGTTGAATGGTTTGAGCAAACTTTGGCTAGAGAATTGATGTCTCAAGAGCTAAAAAACTCGTCGGGATCAGTCGGTACTGTGAGTAATATCACTAAATATGCCGAAGAGCTTAAAGTCTTAATACAAGGCAAAGAACCCGTTGAAGGTTTAGAGCCTGATGAAGTTGTAGAAGACCCAGCGGCTTTTGCTTTGGAAAAGCATCTTGAGCACTTTTTAGTTGAAAATTGGTCTAAAACCGAGTTAGGTGCGACTTATGATATCTATACCGAAGATGGTCAATTAGTCGGACAGCAGTATCCTTCAGATACAGGTCCTATCGATATTTTGGCAATCAGTAAGGATAAAAAGACCTTGCTTGTGGTTGAGCTTAAACGTGGTCGTGCAAGTGATCGTGTCGTTGGACAAATTCAACGCTATATGGGCTATGTCAAAGATGAATTGGCTGAAGCTGATCAGCAAGTCAAAGGTGTGATCATTGCTTTGGAAGATGACTTGAGAATGCGTCGTGCTTTAAGTGTTGCTCAAAATATCGAGTTTTATCGTTATCAGTTGAGTTTTAAGCTCAATAAAAGCTAATGAAAAATTGACAAGTTGATTAACGTATTTGGCTTCACTAAATATTAAATGGATCGTTAAAAACAAGGATGTTTTTAATACTTTATCAACAATTAAAATTTGAGGGCTGTAATGTCAATTTCCCAAATGTTTCAAGACTTTTTAAGCAATATTAAAGTTGCTAATGAAGAACAAATCACTTTGCGTTATCAAGAGATAACATGTGCATTAAACAAAAAATTTCGTGATACAGAATCTAAAACATCAAATCAATTGCAGGTTGGTTCCTATGGAAGATGGACTGCAATTAAAGGCATTTCAGACTTAGATATGCTATATATCATGCCATCATCAAAATGGGATGATTATAAAGATGGCGGTCAATCAAAGTTATTAAAGGATACGAAAGATGCAATTCTTGCACGATATCCTCGGACCACTGTGTTTGTAGATCGATTAGTTGTGTGTGTTCAATATACGAACTTCCATGTAGAGGTGCAGCCTGTATTTAAGCAAGCGGATGGATCATATATCTATCCAGATACTAAGAATAGTGGTAGTTGGAAGATCACTAAGCCTCAAGCTGAAATTGATGAAATACAAAGCATGAATGATGCAAAAAATCGTAATTTGCGGCGCTTATGCAAGATGGCTAGAGCTTGGAAGAATAAGAATGGTGTGGGAATTGGTGGCCTATTAATAGACACACTCGCCTACAATTTTATGAAATCAACTACAGACTATGATGACAAAAGCTATAGTTCATATGATTGTTTAAGTAGAGATTTCTTTCAATTTTTATCCGAGCAACCTGATCAAAATCATTATCAAGCTTTAGGTAGTAATCAGGATGTCAAAGTTAAAAGCAAGTTTCAAAGCAAAGCTAAGAAAGCATATGAAAACTCCATTAAAGCTATTGAAAATGAAGGGAAGAACTCTGCCAATGATTATTGGCGAAAAGTATATGGAAACTCTTTCCCTAAAGCTGCAACTGCTGCTGTTAAATCAATGACATTAGGTGAGTTACGCTATAGACATACTGAAGAATTCATTGAGAATAAATTCCCAATAGATATAAGATATCCGTTAAAAATAGAGTGCGAAATTACTAAACATGGCGCATTTATCGACGTTTTAAGGCATTTTAAAAGAAATAAGAAAAAGCTTAATAGTGGGAGAAGCCTAAGATTCTATATAGATAAAAATGGAACACCATTTAATTTTCCTGAGCAAAAATATTCCGTTTTCTGGAAAGTTTTAAATCGAGGAGAAGCTGCAAAAAGTCGTGATTGTATTAGAGGACAAATTGTTGCGGATCTAGGGCAGAACCAAAAAAATGAAACAGCGGATTTTAATGGTGAGCATATCGTAGAGTGCTACATTGTTCAAAATAGTGTTGTTGTGGCTCGTGATCGCATTTATGTGCCAATTGAGGAATAAATATGAATCGATCTGATTTACTTAAGTGTATTGCTGAAACTGGCTATAACGTAGGATTTGGAGCAAAGAAACATTTTGCTACTTATGATCTTGTAGAAAAATCACCTGGATGGATTAGTTTTCTCTCAATAGCTTTTGGTATTTATTCACTAGCTTTTGAAGAGCTTTCAACAAATTTTCTTTCCGCATCATTTACAGTACTTGGTGTAGTTGGACTTTATATTAGTATGTATGATGCTAAAAAAAGTGAATATGAGAAGGCAGGTATTAAGCTGACGAAAATCTATAACCAGCTTAGAGTTTTATATTATTCAGTTAAAAGCAAAAGTGATTCAGATGATTTAACACAATTGATTAATAAGTATCGCCAAGTAGAAAGTCAATATTGTTCAGTAGGCTTGAGTAAGCAAATATTGTTTAGTGATTGGTATGCACATTATAAATTCTTTTGGCAACATCAAATTGATTGGGTTCATGAGCAGAAAAAGTTTAAATTTTTTCGGGATAAAGTGCCTTTAAGTTTTTATATGTTCTTAGTGGCATTAATTCTCATGACTATTTGCTTTATCTATAAAGCGAAGCTTAGTGCATGTTTCGCAGTTATATTTTAAAAAATTTTGGTTAGATATGAACGATCTCTCAATTAAGTTTCAAGAAGAATATAGTGCTAAGATCCCCGGATTAACATTGCTTACGAATTTGGGATGGTCGTTTTTATCCCCATCACAGGCACTAGTTGCTCGTGATGGTAAACAGGACCAAGTTGTATTACGTCAGATTTTGCGTCATGAATTATCAAAGCGTACCTTCATCTTTGCTGGTCAAGAATATCCGCTTTCTGCAAAATCAGTAGATAATTTGATATCAGAAATTAGTAGTCCAGCATTGAATGAAGGATTACTTACAGCCAATGAAAAAATCTATAACCATTTGCTGTACGGTATTTCAGTCACTGAGTTTGTGAATGGTAAGAAGGTCAGCCCAACCATCCCAATCATTGATTGGCATGATGTTCACAATAATGATTTTTCTTATACTGAAGAATTCTGTGTAACTCGCTCAGGTGGGATAGATAATCGAAGACCTGATATCGTTTGCTTTGTAAATGGTATTCCTTTAGTGGTGATCGAATCAAAACGACCAGATAGCCAAGCAAAGAAAGGTCCAACCATCAACGAAGGGATCTCCCAATCTTTACGCAATCAGCGTCCAGATGAAATTCCGCATCTTTTTGCTTATAGCCAACTACTTCTTTCAATTAATGGGCATGAAGGGCGTTATGGTACATGTAATACGCCTGCGAAATTTTGGGCTGCATGGCGTGAAGAGGATATTTCTGATGCAGAAATGTATGCATTTAAAAATAAGAAACTGAGTACTACACAAAAAGATAGCCTATTCGCATACCGTCCAGCAGATGATTTGAAATGGTATGAGAACCTCATTGCAGGTGGTGAATTAGCTGTAACAGGTCAAGATCAATTACTCATCAGTTTATTAATGCCTGAACGGTTATTAGAGATTGTTCGCCTATATACACTCTTTGATAAAAAAGCTGGGAAGATTGTCGCTCGCTATCAGCAAATCTTTGGCATCAAACGACTCATCGAGCGAATTAGCACTAAAAATTTAAGCGGTGGTCGTGAAGGTGGCGTGATTTGGCACACTACGGGTTCGGGTAAGTCCTTTACGATGGTTTTTTTGAGTAAAGCTTTAATCTTGCATGAAGCTTTAAAACAATGTCGCATTGTGGTCGTAACTGACCGTGTCGATTTGGAGGATCAACTCAGTAAAACCTTTGCTTCGGGTGGTGAGTTAGCGGGTAGAAAAGACAAGCAAAATGCCATGGCAACTTCAGGTAAGCGTTTAGCTGAGCAAATTGGCAAGGGTACAGAGCGAATTGTTTTTTCTTTGATCCAGAAGTTTAATTCAGCTACGAAACTACCTGAATGTGAAAATAAGAGCTCAGATATCATTGTTTTAATTGATGAAGGTCATCGAAGTCAAGGCGGTGAAAATCATGTAAGAATGAAGCTTGCTCTTCCAAATGCAGCATTTGTGGCATTTACAGGTACGCCATTGCTCAAAGATGAAAAAACGGTAAATAAGTTTGGTCCTATTGTGCATGCATATACCATGCAAAGAGCAGTGGAGGATAAAACCGTAACACCTTTGCTGTATGAAGAGCGTATCCCTGACTTAGATGTAAACGAGCGAGCAATTGATACGTGGTTTGAGCGTATTACAGAAGGGCTAACAGATCAGCAAAAAGCAGATTTAAAGCGTAAATTTGCGAGAAAAGGTCAACTTTATACTGCGGATGACCGTATTCGGTTGATTGCTTTAGATATTGCGAACCATTTTGTTAAAAATATCGATGATGGTTTAAAGGGCCAACTTGCTTGTGATAGCAAGGCTTCAGCGATTAAGTATAAAAAGTACTTGGATGAAGCAGGCTTATTTGAGTCAGCAGTCGTCATGAGTCCTCCAGATACCCGTGAAGGAAATACAGAAGTTGATGAGTCAACCACACCAGAAGTGACACAATGGTGGAAAGACAATGTTGGGAATCAGGATGAACAAGCTTATACAAAACATGTGATTGAACGATTTGAAAAAGATGATTCGCTCAAATTGTTAATTGTAGTTGATAAACTTTTAACAGGATTTGATGAACCCCAAAATACTGTTCTTTACATTGATAAAAATTTGAAAGAACACAATCTAATTCAAGCGATTGCACGTGTGAATCGACTTCATCCTAAGAAGAAATTCGGCTTGTTGATTGATTATCGGGGCATTTTAAAAGAATTGGATACGACGATTCTTAAATATCAGAACTTGGCTGCTCATATCCAAGGTGGTTACGACATCAATGATATTGCTGGCTTATATACTCAAATGAGTACTGAATATAAGCGTTTGCCTCGTTTATACAAAGCACTTTGGGCAATTTTTGAGAATGTAAAAAATAAAAATGATATTGAGCAGTTACGCCAAGTTTTAGTACCTCATATTGAGGAAAGAAATGGTGAATTAGTAGATGTACATCTGAAAGTACGTGATGATTTTTATGAGGCATTAACTGAATTTGCGAGCTGTTTGAAAGTTGCATTACAGTCAGCTACATTTTTTGAAGATAAAAGTTTTACAGATGCTGATCGTCAACATTACAAAGAAACCGTTAAGTTGTTTTCAAGTCTACGTCAGTTGGCTAAGCGCGATGCTGGTGAAACAGTAGATTATGATCAATATGCTGATCAAGTTAAAAAGCTTCTTGATAAACATGTGGTGGGTGTTGAGGTAAAAGAGCCTAATGGTGTCTATGAAGTAGGCAAAATGGGTAAAGTTGTACAGCCTGAAGATTGGAGTGAAGAGAAGACCCGTAATGAAACGGATATCATCAAAACGCGTGTAACCAAGATGATTGAACAAGAGCTACGGGATGATCCGTATGCTCAGGAAGCTTTTTCTAAACTTTTACGTCAAGCAATTGAAGATGCTGAAAAGGAGTTCGATCATCTTTTGAAACAATACATGCTTTTTAGAGAATTTGAAGAACAAGTTGAGTCTCGACGTTTAGCTGAAATTCCTGATGTATTTGGTACTAATAAACATGCACAAGCTTATTACGGTGTGTTTAAGAAAATATTGCCTGAAGCTTTTGCAGTAATTGACCAGCAGAATCAAGATAAATGGACTCAGCTTGCTTTTGAGGTTGATAGTTCTGTAATAAATTCAGTTGCAGAAAATTCTATTAATCCACAAAACATTGAAGCTGACATACGTAAAAAGTTACTACCGATGATGTTTAAAGAATGTAAATCAATTGGTAGTGGGATGGATCATGCGAAGAAAATTGTAGAGATGATTGTACAAATTACGCGGGTAGGACTGAACGGTGGGTAAAGATGCTATCGGAACTCAATCATTTAGCTTCATTTATGGGGATGAAACAATTACTTATGAAAGAGTACCGCGTTCTGGAGAAGTGAATAAAATATTAATTAAGGTACATGCTGATTGTAGAGTCGTCGTCCATGCTCCTGAAATCGCGACTGATCATGATGTGTTAAAAGCGATACAGAAACGTAGCCGATGGGTTTATCAGCAACTACGTGACTTTCGCCAACAGAAAGAGTTAATTCTTCCACGTCGATATATCAGTGGTGAAAGCCACTACTACTTGGGCAAACAGTATCTATTAAAAGTTATAGAGAATAATGACGTTCCGAGTGTAAAACTATTGCGTGGCAAATTTGAAGTTTATGTGAGCCGAAAGGATGCTGGTCATATTAAAGAAGTGCTAGATAATTGGTATAAGGCAAAGGCGAAGAGTGTATTTTTAAAACGTTTAGATCATGTCTTGGATCGAGCTCTATGGGTTACCGAAAAGCCAAAGTTTCGGGTTATCAAGATGCAAACACAGTGGGGAAGCTGTTCACCACAAGGGACACTTGTTTTAAATCCTTATCTGGTTAAAGCACCAACTCAATGTATTGACTATGTGATATTGCACGAACTCTGTCATTTAGCTGAGCATAATCATAGTGAAAGGTTTTATCAGCTTATGAACCAAGTTATGCCAGATTGGGAATTAAGAAAGGAACTGTTAGATAATATGGCAATAAAGTTTTTTGCTTAAGTTGCTTATTAATGATGTTCAATATATTAAAAAATGAATGACTTTTTTGATCTGCATTTTTATTCTAATAATTTATATCAGCTTAATAAGTACACAAACCCAAGGCCCCGTGCCACAACAGAACTTTAATTTTTTGCGATGATTTAGAGTAAAACGCTATTACAGCTACTCTTACCTTATCTTTAAATGGGTAACCATCCCAAAAAAACTCAATAAAAAAGCCACTTATGACAAGTGGCTTTTTATGAATCATTATTTACGGCAATCGTCAGGCCCTAGCTCATCTTTAGTATAAGTAGAATTTATTTTTTTTAACCACACTTGTTCTTTAGAATTAAGCCAAGCATAAATATCTTTATAGTTATTTTGTTCTTCAGGCGGAATTACATCTTTTGTTTCGCGAGCGAATTTCGCCATCCAGCAGATTTTATTTAGCTTACTAGTGTTCAAACTTTCTTCAATAACATAACCATTCCCAGCCCCTTCCTCAAAAGCTTTTAACGCATTTGCTTTTGTTAATGTTGCATAAACTAATGATTTAGTTACATCACTATTTTTTTCTTGAAGAGCATATCTATACACTCGGTAATCTGTAGTTATTACACTGACTGCGCCACGCCCTGCATTAACTAAAGCTTCTTTATCGTTATTTACTTGTGTATTTGCACAACCATTAATGAAAAGCATAAACAGAGGGGCACAAATAAATTTAATATAAGTTTTGGTTGCCAACATTATGTGGGTCTCCTGAATATTCTCTATTTTGCTTCATAATTTGGATCATTTTAGGGTTATAGTCTTGGCCAAAGACTTTTTTGAACATATTTCGGTTGATGTGTAGGGGGCCGTGATTCATTTGTAAATCTGCTAAGTCCCTAGTTGCAGTAACAACATCTAACTTTTTAAGCGTATCTTTCAAATCTTCGATTTTAGAGTAAATTTCTTTACCTTGATCAAATTTACTTAAATTGCGTAATTCAAGAAGTTCATCGACCGCAAACGTACTTAGAAAGCGTACTTTAAAAGCTGTACTTTGAAACTCTCCTACAATTCGAGGAATCTCTTTTACTGAGTGTTTTAGCACATAGTTTTGAAATTTTATGTACATTCGGGTATGGAAAGCGGGGTCACTCATGTAACCATCATTAAGTTTATTAATATCCCATTCCATACCAAAACGAGCTGCCATCAGCATTTCGATTGTATTATCTGCGACCTCTGCCCAATGCTGAATGCTCATCATAAAATTATAAGGTCGAACCATCGCGTAATTACGAACTTTAATATGATCATTACAAAGTGGCTCAGTGATTTCACAAACTTTTTGCTCATTCGGATACGAGTCCCATGCTGGTGAAGAGCCAGGGATATTGCGGCGATAAGGGTTCCCTAAATTATTATCTGACATTTTTATTCCCACTTAGCCATTGGCTTAGATAAATCAAATGTTGTTAAATCGACTTCTTTTGCTTCTGTGCCTGTTTTGATTAGCTCTGTAAAACCACTTTTATCGGTAAACCCCTCGATTTCAGTGCCGTCAGGTCCTTTCAATTTAAAATATTGCTGTGCAAGTGGCTTCCCAGTTTCTTGATCTTTAAGCTGAAACTTAAGCCCGTGCTCGTCAGTTTGAGGAACAAAACTATCTTGTGCTTTACTCGCTGATGAACTTTGTGCAGAACCTCCACCATTGTCTTGAACTACTAGGTTTTGTTGAGGGAGTAATTTACAGCCACATGAAAGAGAGTCGTTAACACGAGCAGCAGCTTTACCAAAGATTTGCATATACGGGTCGCCTGACACAATAGTTGCAACAACTTTATGAGTTGGGCAGGTGGCTTTGTCTCCGACACAGGCAACGGGAATCCCGTCAATTAGGAACATGCTGTTCCCTGAAATTACTTGACCGCCACCAGTAGTGGGACAGCCTATTGTTATATATGGTGTTGCCAAACTTATTCCTTCTTATCTTTATGAAGTTTCAAAATCATACCAAAGAGGGGGTAGACAATACTGTATAGTTTTATTGTTCAGTAGAGCTGACTTATTTTCCAAGGCCTCCGTGCCACAACAGAACTTTAATTTTTTGCGCTGATTTAAAGTCGTCCACCATTGCGACACAGAGATAAGGGAGCTAAGCCAAACGCTTAGCCCATGTCTTCTTTATCGCACCGCCGCATCACACTAAAAAAAGTAGGGGCAAAGTCCTGTGGGAGAGCAGGACTTTGCAAACTGACATGTTCTAGACGTTGCATGAGCTTAGGTGAATACACTTGTTCAAGCCGTTGGAAAATACAGTCGCAACTGGCTTGGGTGTGCCCACCCGACAGGCAAATTTTTTCAAAATCCTGCTGAGTGTGTAGGTCACAACCCGAAACGCTGTAATCGCCGACAACGAGGGCTAAAACTAAAATAGTTTTATAAAATTTCATATTATTCTCGTAATGATTGGGGATATATCAATGAGAAAAAATAAACCGCTATATTTTAAGTTTTAAAATCATTTTTAAAGGCAATAGTTAACCCGCCTATAAAAGCAATAAAATAAAATGACTTAAATTTTAAAATAAAAATAATTTATAAATTTGAAAATTTAGATAATAGAAAACCCAAATTTTAAATAAATAAAAAGTTTATAAGGGAGAGGGGATTAATCTAAAAAAGGTCATGGTTAACTCCTAAAAATTTATGGAGCTCTACCACCAAAAATCACCGTCAATTGATTTGGGTGGTAGAACGAGAAGGGGTTGACAGACTGGGTATACACCAGCACGCGCAAGCGCGTCCCCCTCCCGTCCTACCGCAACGGTAAGGGGGAGGTGCAGGTTGCGCACAAGTCTGATACTCAGGAAGTATAAACCTGATACGCTGTATACTCGGTCTGTCAAAACCGACTGGCAATGTAGGCCAGCGAGACCATAATAATCATAAGTTTTTAACAGGTCAATTCAATTTAAATAAAATATTATAAAAATTTTAAATATAAATTTATATTTTAATAAAACTCAAAAGTTAATATATTTAAAGCTGTAAATTAATAAAAATAATAAAGCTAAACTAAACGTTTAGCCTGTGCTTAAAATGTATAACGGTAATTAATAAATACTCGGTGCTGATCCCAATCTTTACGGGTCATGCCATTTATTTTTTCACCTAGGTTTACATTTTCAAACTTTGATTCATAATGCAAAAATGAATAACGCACATCTAAGTTTTTCACCCACGGCAAGGCATAACTCACCGTAAAGTCAAAGTAACGCTCTTTACCTTCAATATCACTGCTGATGTTACTTTGGTGAGCGCCAAAGCCATAAATATACTTCGCTTCGGTTTTTAAACCTTTCACATAGTCTTTCCAGTTATATTTCAAGCGAAGGGCGACAGCGGTTTCATCGTTATTGGTAAAGTCGGGGCCAATGGTCGCAGAGGTCGGAAACGGGTTGGTGCCGTGGTCTTGCGTTAAAACCGAGTTGCGGGCGGAGTGCACGGCAAAGTTATCTTCAATCCAAAAACCATCAAACTTTGAAACGGCAATGCCACCTTCAATATTATTTTTGGCCACATTTACATCGACAAAATAACCATTCCCGCGGTTGTTAATGTCTTGGCCTTTGACACAATCCAGCTCAGTTTCGGCACCGCATTTAAACAGCTTGCCATCATCACGCGAGAAAAAAGCACCTGTGTTGAATGTCCACACTAAGCCATGCAAGGGCAATTTATATTGAGCAATTGCCCCGTACTTTTTTAAATAATCTTTGCTATTTAAATATTCGGCATTCACGCTCCAGTTTTTGTATTGATACTTGGCACCAAGCAAACCGATATAATCAATTCGTTCGTCATTCTCAGTCACCAGTTTTTCAAAAGAGTCCATGCTGCGCGGTTTCCAGCGGTCATAGTAAGCCATGTAAGTCTGTAGCTGATCATTCAGTTGAAACTGACCACTCGCACCCGAAAAGGTATCGGGCACCGCGCGGTTATTGGTGCTTTTGAGTAAAAGCGAATCGTGCAACTGACGGCCTAATTTAATTTCGCCTTTATCGCCGAGTTTTGCTTTGAGGTAGAGCTGCCCTAAAGTTGCAAAGTTTTGATCGAGCTTGCCGTTATTTTCGACCTCTAAAAGTTGGGCGCTAGGCTTGCCAGAGTCAAATAACTTAGTGACTGCATAGAGTGAGCCATCTACCCCAAGCCAGTCCCAAAAGTAAGGTGACTGATAATTTAACTCAAGCCCTAAAGCACTTTGTTCATATTCACTCGACGAAGGTGAAGGGTTAGCGAGCGTGGGGTGGGCAGTGCCTTCATCGTTCCAGTAACGGGTGTTAAGCTTTAATTCTAACTTGCCAAATTGTTGAGGAAGCTCTGCATAAGCATTGCTCACACTGCCTAAGCCAATACAGCCCCATAGCAAATATTTATTCATTTTAAATTCCTTTTTTAAGCATGAATAAGCCCTTTGCCTAACGCTAAGGTTAGGCAAGCTTTTTATGAAATGGATGAATTAAGGAGAGAGTTTTTCGAGCACTTGGCCTTTGGTTTCAATGGCAAACAAGAAGGTGACTAGACCACCTATGAGCGCCACAACCGCCAGCACACTGAACACATATTGAATGCCGTAACCACCAACAACCAGACCCACCATAACAGGCCCAATTGCAGAGCCGGCACGGAGCCAAGCGGTACTAAAACCAATGCCCATGGCACGTAGGCGAGTTGGGTAAAGTTCGGCAGCGTAGAGGTATAAAGAGAATGAAATCGTCTGCAAAATGGCATAGCTAATCGTTGCGAAAATTACAACTTCCATCGCCGATTTTGCGCCTAAAACCGAGAGGCTCATGAGTGGAATAATCGCCAAGAAAAACGCTGCACTGTACCAAGGACGGCGACCGACTTTATCAATCATTAACGCACAGATAATAGAGGCAATCACACCCACGCCCGAAGTAATCCAGCCATAACCTAAACTGGTTTGCAGTGACAGGCCAAAGTGTTGTTTGTAAAGAGATGGCAGCCAAGTCACCATGGCATTGTTCACCATATACACACAAAACCACATGCCCCACAGGGTAAAGGTACGTTTGCGGTAGATGCCACGGAACAGCTCGCGCCAGTCGGTTTTTGCCATGCCTTGCGGGTTAATTTCTTTAACTACAGGTTCAGCCAAAGTTTTACCGCTTTTGATGGCACCATCTTCAAAGCTTTTGACGACTTGATCCGCTTCTTTAAAACGGCCTTTTGAAGCAAGCCAGCGTGGCGACTCAGGTAAGAAAAACCGTAAAGGAATGACCAGTAAAGAGGGAACGAGGCCCACAATAAACATGACTTTCCAGCCGTAAATTGGCATCAGGAAAAATGCTGCCATGCCTGCAAACATAAGACCAAGTGGAAATAAAACTTCATAGAGCAAGAAAAACTTACCACGCTTTTCTGCACCAATAAACTCATTAATATAGGCACTCGCAACAGGCACTTCGCCACCTGTTCCCACACCTTGTAAGAAACGGAAAATTAACAGCGACATTCCGCTCCACGCAAACAAACAAGAAATGTCCATTGCCACAAACAGTAAAATGGTAAAAGACAGCACTTTTAAACGACCGACTTTTTCGGCAAGAGAACCAAAGAAGATTGCACCGACCAGTTGCCCAACATAGCCCGCGGCAATGATCGCACCGACATAGGCAGGGGTCAGGTGCCATTCGGTAATGAGTTGGGGTAAAGCAAAGGCAATCGCAAGAACAGTATAAGCGTCAAAAAAGGTCGCGATACCGATGGTAATTCGCATAAATTGCAACCGACCAGTGACGGGGAGCCGTTCAAGTCTTGCAATAATTTCCGCATTTTTTTGATGATGACTAATTTGTTCTACATCCGCTAGATTTGTCATCTTATATCTCCTTATCACTACATTCCTCGTAGTTTTGTTGTTCTATTTCGCACTACCTGTTCACCACAGTTTGCATGCTTTTTATTATTGTTTTTAAGAGACATGCCCGATGTTTGGCCTCAGGCAGCGTACAGGAAAAAAAGGCTAGCGTACATGCTAGCCCGAATAGAATTTAAGCAACGGCTTGGGTTAAATCGACCTTGCCAATTCCAGCTTGACGCATCGCATCATGAATTTCTTGCTCAGCACCATCTGCCAGTGGAAGCAGTGGCGAACGCACAGTGGCATGGTCCAAAATTCCGCGAGCAACCAATGCATGTTTAAGCGCGACTGTGCCTTCCATGTGTGAACCACGGTGATAGACATTGCGAGTCACTGGTAATAATTGGTCGTGAATCGCACGAGCTTTAGCGTAATCTTTGGCTTTACCTGCTTTAATCATTTCAATTAAAAGTTCAGGAGCAATGTTGCCGTAGCCAACTAAAGCGCCGTCTACATCAAACATGGTGTGAAGCAAATATTCATCGTGGCACGTCAACACCTGTAAGTCCGGACGTTCACGGCGAATAATCGGAATTTCGACATCCCAGCGGCGCATGTTACGTACACCATTTTTCATGGCAAATACGCCTGGCTGTGCAGAAATATCGAGTAGAGTGTCTAGGTCGTAAGTGGCCTTCGTTGCATCTGGATATTGGAATAAAATAGATGGCAAACCACTTTCTTCATAAATTGCTTTATAGCGGTCTTGTGGTGCGCCTTTTTGATAACCAAAACGCAACCAGCCATGTGAAGGATAAATCAAACCTGCCGAAGCACCCGCGCTCACTGCACGTTTTGCTTCTTCTGCTGCAACCGAAGTACCTTCGAGTGTAATCCCTGCGATTACCGGAATTTTGTCATCTACCGATTTAACAAAGCTTTCGATGACCTGCATTTGTTCTTTTTGCGACAAGAATGTTCCTTCACCTGCATGCCCAAGAACAACCAAGCCTTTCACACCATCAATACTGCCTAACCATGAACCTAAACGTTGAATTGCATTATGGTCTACTTGCCCGTCACGGGTAAAAGGAGTCACAGGTGCTGGGGTTAATCCACGTAAATCTAAACTCATAATCGTACTTCCTATACAGTGTAATTAAATATTCTCTGGTTCTTAATCTGACTTAAATCGTGTTGTAGAGAACATGATTGGAGTATAGAAATTGGTGAGCTATGTAGGAATTACCAATTCTTGAATTTCAGTTATACTGAAAATGTATGGCTCAAAAATGCAAGTTTACGATTTAGGAAGAATCGATGAATTATGAATTATGGAAAATATTTTTAGACGCGGTGGAACTCGGTAGCTTAAGCAAAGTCGCGATGCTGCATAACACCAACCAACCGCAAATCAGTCGGCAAATGAACGAGCTTGAAGCACAATGTGGCGGTCGTTTGTTTAACCGAACTGGGCGTGGCGTAGAACTCACCGATTTAGGCCAGCATTTACTTCCTAAAATTCGTTCATGGCTGAACGTGACCGACCAACTTAATAATGAAATTTTGCACTCGACCGATACACCGATTGGTACAGTTCGCATTGCCAGTTTGCCGTCTACTGCACATCCGTTGTTATCGACTCTCTATAAAGTGCTTCAAGAGAAATATCCCTTAATTAAACTGTCGGTGCGTGAAGGGCAAGGGGTACATTTAGAAAAATGGCTCGAAGATGGCAGCGTCGATTTAGCCATACTCTATCGTTTTAATCCGACGCCTAAACAGGGCGATGTTTACCTTACTGAAGCCGATACCTATTTGGTCGGCTGTGAAGGAGATGCACTCACTCAGGCCAATGAAGTCGACTTTAAAGAGGTAAGTCAGTTACCACTGGTCACGTTTTGCAGGCCAAGTAACTGGCGCAATTTTTTAGACCACATGGCCTATGAAAATGGGGTAGAACTAAACATTGTGTTTGAAGCCGACTCGATTAGTTTACAAACGCATTTGGTTTCCGAATCTCGCATGTACACCATGTTGGGGCCGCAAGCTTTAAAAAAAGCCAGCCAATACACCTCAATTCAAGCCGCAAAAATTATTAATCCCACGCTAAAGCGTTATATTTCTTTGTCTATTTCTAAGCATGGCTATTTAACGCCTGCGTGTAAGGCGGTGATGGAGGAAATTAGGAATTTGGCCGATTTGCTTTAATGCACTGGTAAAGCTAAGAACGGCACTGTTGCATGGTACGACGCATGGTTTTTACAAAGTCACGCGGTACCTCAGGGCTTTGTAAACTTAAATTTCCAAGTTTATTCATAAATTTGGGCGAGTATTGGCGTTCTAAACGATGATAAATGCATGTACAGCTTGCACGGCTGTGACCAGCAGCAATACATTTCAAGTAGAAATCACGATGAGGACTGTTTTTTTGACCTGCAAAAGCAACAGACACAAATAATAATCCCCCTAAAAAAACTAAATAATTATGAAGTGACATATTCCTTCTCGTCGTTGTTGTTTTTCATTATCCATATCTTGGCATAACTTTTTCATGTTCAAAATCAGTTGATAACAACTCGCGGCTTCATCATAGTTAGAACAGTTTTAGAGGTCAAATTGATTTGAAGATGAGAACCCTTTATTGTGCTAAAAACAGACAATTTTAATTGTTGCTATTTTGAAGACAGTGTTGCGACATTAAACACTCTATGTTTTTACATGCTTTTTTGTTTTTATAAATGCTTTAGTTTTGATTTGTTTTTAAATATTTAAAACATCTTTGTACTGAATTAATGACTTTAAAATAATAGGATGCAGCTTATGCCTGATACCTCAATGCAACAAGAGAAACAAAGTACCTGGGCCATATGTCGAGATCCTGTTTTACTCACTATGGTGGGCGGGGCAATTGATACTATTGGCTTTATTGCATTGTTTGGTTTTTTCACCGCGCATGTGACGGGAAACTTAGTGTTGGCAGGGGCAGCATGGGTTAAAGGTGGCTCGGGTTTATGGATCAAGCTTGCCGCAATCCCGCTATTTATTTTGACCGTTGTTATTACCAAACTATTAATTGACCGCAGTCAGGTCAAACACAAAACGCTGTCTTATTTATTTTTATTTGAAGCTATTTTTCTGTGTGCCTTTATGGTGGCAGGGCTTTACTTCGAACCATTTAAAAATCCGGATGCGCTAACAGTTGCAGTAACGGGAGGACTGGGTTTAATTGCTTTGGCTATTCGTAATACTTCAAGCAAAACCCTTATTAAAAATATTAGCCCAAGCACCATGATGACAGGCAACACTACCCAGCTTGGGATTGATATTGCCAACCTACTTAAAAACAATAACGCAGCCAATCGGGCCAGTTTTCTAAAAAGCGCCAGTATTGTAATTGGGTTTGTGATTGGTGCTTTCTTGGGAGCGATACTCTATGTTTATTTTGATTTCTGGAGTGTGGTGCCGTTTATCTTACCAATTTTGTATTTCTCTTATTTAGCTTCACAGCAAAAGTTCAACCAAGCTTAATTTGAAGAAAATAACAAAAAAGCCTGAATTAAAATGAGTTCAGGCTTTTTTTTCGTAATAAAGGAAGACGGAAGCGGAGTCGAAATTGTTCGTTCACTGCTTTACAGGCATAATGACCAGATGGGGAATACATTCGATTAAGGAAGGCAGAATGACTAAGTCTTACCATTATTCAATCATAACAATAATGGCTTTGCTCAGTGGCTGTCAGGTCATTCATTTAAAAGAAAGTAATTTAAGCAATGCTTTAAAAAGTAAGAATGAAAGTATTCTGACCGATGGCACCTTAAGTCATCAAACCCAAAACTTACTGTATTTGGTCAAAGAAGATGAAAAAACTTGCCTACAAAATTTTGATGATTGTTTAAATAAGGTTCAGAGCCTGTCCGAAAATAGCAGCCGAGAAGAACGCTATGCTGCGCTGAGTGAAATTTACTTGGCAAAAGCTTTAGATGTCGGGCGTAGCAGCCAGTGTAATGTCATTAATAAAAGTAACAGTTGCGTTGAGCATGAGTTAGCGCTGTTCGATAAAAGCTTGCGCTATAGTTATGTCTATTTATTTGACTCTGAAGAGTCGCCGTTTGATCGGGTGTTTGATCATCGCCAAAATCAGGTACGTATTTTTTATAACGTTGCCTTGTCAAAGCTCATGACCACGTATTTTAATCATTTAAATACACATCGTTTTCCGCCATTGCTGAAAGCAGATGGGCATGAGTACCACGTCAATTTTGACCACGCGTTAGATGTACAAAAAATTGAAGTCGATACTTTTCGCTCAAGCTATAACATGAACTTTTCCGGTTTTAATACCGTTAACCGTAAGGATGGTTTGGGGGCAGAGTTTATTGTTGGGCGTAAAGAAAATGATGTGAACCACGTCTTCATTTTAGATCCCGATAATTTTTATGCTCACCAAGCCAACCCTAATATTCATTTACCACGCTTCTTTCCAGCTACTGCCATTGCATATCCAAAACAAAAAGCCACAGCCGATCAGGTCATTGCTGGGGCAGAGTTAGAAATTTCAATGTTCGATCCATATCGACAAGATCGTGTAAAAATTGAAGGTGTGGACTATCCACTAACGGCAAACTATTCGGCACCTTATGGGCTTTGGCTGTCGAAATATAATTTAGGCGCAGCAGGTTATTGGTCTTTAATTAATAAAGAAGCCAATTTAATCATGCCGCATTTATATATGCTGGAACCTTTTAACCCGAATAAGAAAATTATTGTGTTTGTTCATGGTTTAGCAAGTAGCCCAGAGGCGTGGGTGAGCCTAACCAATGACATTATGGGCGATGCCGAATTAAGAAAAAACTATCAGGTTTGGCAGGTGTTTTATTCAACCAATATGCCAATTTTTGAAAGTCGTTTTCAGATTTATTCATTGCTGAATCAAGCTTTTCAAAATGTTGCTAAAGACAGCTATGCGGCACATGATGCCGTGTTAGTTGGGCATAGTATGGGCGGCGTGATTAGCCGTTTACTGGTGAGCAATGCCGATGTTTCAGAGCAAGCCATGCAAAAAATGAATGAAGCTCAGCTAAATCGTTTAAAAGAAAATCCGGTCATTCGTGAGCGTTTTCAGTTCAAGGCTTTGCCATATTTTAATCGAGTTGTTTTTGTTTCGGCACCGCATCATGGTACAGACTACGCCGACCGATGGTTTACCCAAATTGCCCGCCGTATTATTCGTTTGCCCGCCGATTTTTTTATTGCGGTCGAAATGAGAGATGAGAAAAATACCAAACTCAGAAAAGGCTTAATTGAAAACGGAGCAAGTAATTTAAGCCGTTCTTCCAACTTTATGCAGTTGACTCAAGCTATTCAACCATCGCCCCAAGTGGTCTATCACTCGATTATGGGTAATATTAATGGGACAACAGATAAGTTAAAAAGCAGTGATGGGATTGTTCCTTATCAAAGTTCACATTTGGGTGGGGAGCAGTCAGAGCTGATTATTAAAGGTGGCCATTCAATTCAAACTAGCCCAGAGGCAATTTTAGAATTACGCCGTATTTTACGATTGCATTTAAAGCAGTCGCAGCCTTCAAAATAGAAATTTTTGTTTTTAGAAAACCACTGTTGAACTAGGTCAACAGTGGTTGAAATAATTAATTTAGCTGATTTTGTTTGAGCGATTTTTTATGCTCAAAGTAGCTGATTGAAAAAATGACCAAGCCGACCAAATACAAAACACCAGACAAAAGCAGTAAGTCTAAACCTGCCGCATAGAGTAACCAAAGCGCATAGATTGAAGCGACACTTGCAATCGCAATATGCGGTGTGCGTTTATGGCGAATAGATTCTTTAAGATAAAAAGCCGACACCAGAAAATAAGGTAGCAAAATCATGACCGATGAAATCAATAAAAGCTGAGTGTAATTTTTATTGAAAAAATACACGGCAATCAGGGAGCCTTGCACCACAATGGTGGTGAGCCAAAGGGATGAAATGGGTACATTATTTTGATTATTTTTTAAAAATAATTTCGGGAAAGCACCATTTTTTGCAGCCAAAAATGGAATTTCAGTGGCAAATAAAGTCCAACTTAAATAAGAGGATGCAACCGAAATAATCAGTCCAATGGTAATAATGATGGTACCCGGCAAGCCGATCAGTTGCTGTAAAATGGTCGCCATAGATGGGTTATGCATGCCTGCAAGCGCTTCACGACTTGCCACACCATAAGCCAATACTGTCACCATCACGTAAAAACTTAATGCCAGCAAAACACCTAAAATAGTTGCTTTACCAATATCATGACGCTTTTTTGCACGCGATGATAAAACTACAGCACCTTCAATACCGGTAAATACCCAAAGGGTAATGAGCATCAAGTCTTTCACTTGCTGCCAAAGTGGAACTTGCAAAGAGAAGTCATTTAAATTGAGTTTGAACAAATCAAACTTAAATGCAATGAAGGTAAAGAAGATGAAAACCACCATTGGAATAATTTTGGCAATGGTTGCCAGTAAATTCACAATCGCAGCTTCTTTAATGCCTCGACTCACTAACCAGTGTACCAGCCATACAAAAATGCTTGAGCCAATCAGTGAATAGAGCGTATTACCTTCACCAAAAATAATATGGTCTTTGCTATCGGTAAACATGCCGACGCCTGAAAAGGCAATCACCACATAACCGACAATACCAATGGTGGTACATAACCAATAACCCCACGCCGAGCAAAACCCGATGAGGTCTCCAAAACCTTCCCGCGCATAGTTATAAATACCACCGTCAAGATCTGGTCGTTGACGCGTTAAATGTAATAGAGTGAGGGCCAAGAAAATAATGCCGACCCCAGTAATGAGCCATGCAACAAGAAGGGCAGAGCCATTAGCGACTTGAGCCATATTTTGGGGGAGGCTAAATACGCCTGACCCCACCATAGAACTAAAGACCAGCGCTGTAAGAGACAATAGTCCAATTTTGGCAGCAGACATGGTATTTATTCTTTAAAAAATTGAGAGAGTTCAGCAATGTGTTCTGGCCCGATACCACAACAACCGCCCACTAAACTTGCACCTGCTTGCTGCCATTGTTTAGCAAAACCAAGATAAGCTGGAGCATCTAAGTCTTTACGAATTTCATCGAGACCATCGTTGGCAGTAGCGCTTTCATCTTGCGGTGGGAAAGCATTGGCATAAGCACCAATTTGCACAGACTCAGGAATAAGTCCTTTAATTTCATTAATTGCTTGCAAGATCACTTCAGGTTGGCAGCAGTTAAATAACACTGCTTTGGCATTGGATTGTTTGATGAAATCAGCCACTTGTTGCATATTTTCGCCTGAACGGAGTAGCGCTTGTTCTTGTTTAATCTCATCTTGCAGCGTAAATGACACCCAATAGTCTTTACCATCTTGTGGTAATAACGCATGGACGGTTTCAACTTCTTTTAAGCAAGATTGGGTTTCAGCGAGCCAAAAATCTACTTCCGGTGCCAATGTGTTAATGATGGGCTCAGCTAGGTTTTTAGCCTGTTCAGGTTGGAACAGATCTGCACGGTAAGAGCCAAATAACGGTGGTAAGCAGCCAGCAATTTTGACATTTTTGCCGCTTTCTTTAACCGCATTTTTTGCCTGTTCAATTGCAACTTTAATTAAACGCACGCCGTCTGTTTCAAAGCGTTCTTGTCCAATATGAAACGGCACAACAGCGTAGTTATTAGTCGTAATCACTTCTGAACCAGCGTTAATAAAATCGAGGTGTACTTCTTTTACTGTTTCAGGAGCTTCAATGAGTGCGAGAGCAGACCACTCTGGTTGACGAAACGGAGCGCCACGGCGGGCCAATTCACGGCCTAAACCGCCATCTAAAATTTTCATAAAATACAACGTAAAGGGAGAAAAATAATTCAGCTAATCTAGCGTGTAGATGAATCGTGTTCAATCGCGAATATGCTCGATATATTTCTAAATAAATTAGATTGTTATGAATAATTTTTCTTAGGAGGAATTCTGTAAACAATGTTCAGTTTTACTGATGAACTTCATGTGAAACTGAAAATATTTTTATTTAAAAATACAGAATAAAAAATGATCTTATAAAGCGCCAAATTGTTGCCAGCTTTCACCAGTATGCTGCGTTTTATAATACGCTTTAAGTTGCTCAAGCTGCATAAAGTGTATGCCTGACCAAATCAATAAACTGATGAATATTAAAACCTTAGATAAACTCCGAACTTTTTCTAGGCGAGCAAAAGCTAACAGGACAAAAAATAAGGCAGGTAAAAATATAAAGAATTGAACAGGGGAGAAAAATAAATGAGCAGTGCTGAAATATAACGCCATTGCACTCATCAACACATTTAAAACAGCACATAGTTTTTGATATTTACCGAGCTTAAAAGAGTAGGCAGTTATGGCAAGTAACAAGGCTGAGCTGACATAAATGGCTGTACCACCAATCATCCACATATAAAACCCGCTCACCAAAAGATAAGTCAGTAGCAAAACAAGCACGAGCTTAAAACAAAATGACAAGAGGCGAGATGATGAGTTTAAAGGCGTCATAGCGAATCTAAATATCTCAAGTGAAGGCTTAAAAAACAAAAGGACGAATCGAAATTCATCCTTTTGGTATTTTACTTATACATCGTCAAACTTAGTTTGCTTTTGCAACTGGGGCAGCAGCAGTTTCATCGTTTGCAGCTTTGAACGGAGATGTATAGTTCAAGCCAAGCGTAGAACTTGTGTACTGACGAACTTTGTCGAGTAACACAGGATCTTTGCTCAAGTCTTGCTTATAAGACACTACAATTTCATGAAGCTTTTGATTCCACTTACCTTCAGTTTGCTGAGGGAAAGCTTTTTCAAGCAAGTTAAGCATGATGTATGGAGAAGTCGAAGCACCAGGCGACGCACCTAACAATGCAGTTACAGCACCATCTTTAGACGCAAAGATTTCTGTACCGAATTGAAGTGTTGCTGGTTTACCCGGTTCTTTTTTGATGATCTGAACACGTTGACCACCTTGGCTTAAACGCCAGTCTTCAGCTTTCGCATCTGGGTAGTATTTACGAAGTTCATTGAGACGGTCTTCATCTGACATCATCACTTGGCTCACCAAGTATTTAACAAGATCAAGGTTTTCCAAGCCAACAGTGGTCATTGGTAAAACGTTGCTTTTGTTTGTTGATGCAAGCAAGTCAAGCTGAGAACCATTTTTCAGGAACTTGTTTGAATACGTTGCAAATGGTCCAAACAATACATATTTTTTACCGTCGATATAACGTGTATCAATATGTGGTACAGACATTGGAGGCGCACCAAGTTCAGCACGGCCATACACTTTCGCTGTATGTTCTGCAGTAATTTTTGGATTGTCAGTAATTAAGAACTCACCACCAACAGGGAAGCCAGCATATTGTTTCGCTTCTGGTAAACCAGTAAGTTGCAATAATTTAACTGCTGCACCACCTGCACCGATAAATACAAAACGTGTTTTAACGTGATCTACTTTACCAGTTTTCAAATTTTTGAAAGCCACCGTCCAAGTTTTGTCATCATTTTGGCTGATGCCGGTCACTTCAGTTGAAGTCTGTAATTTGAAATTAGGATTTTGATTTAAATGACTCACTAATTGTTTAGTGATTGAACCATAGTTCACGTCAGAGCCAACATCCATACGAGTTGCTGCAACTTTTTGACTAGGGTCACGGTCATTCATGACTAAAGGTGCCCATTGTTTAATTACAGCTGGGTCTTCAGTAAATTTCATGCCTTTGAACAGCGGACTTTGGATCATGGCAGCATAACGTTTTTCTAAGAATTGAACGTTATCGCCCCAAACGAAAGCAATGTGCGGAACTGGGTTAATGAATGTTTTTGGTTCAGCTAAAACACCTTGTTTTACCTGATGTGACCAGAACTGTTTAGCAACTTCAAATTGAGAAGCAACTTTTTCAGCTTTGGTAATTTCCATCTTACCGTTTTTCTCTTCGGTATAGTTCATTTCCATAAAGCCAGAGTGGCCTGTTCCGGCATTGTTAAAGCCGTTTGAACTTTCTTGAGCAACTTGATCAAGACGCTCAAACATACGAATTTGCCAGTTTGGTTCAAGCTCAGTGAAATAAGTACCGAGAGTGGCACTCATGATGCCGCCGCCAACAAGAACAGCATCAACAACTGGCTCATCTTTTGCAGTTTCTACTTGTTTTGACGCAGTTGGTCTAAACAAGAAAACAATACCTGCAATTAAAATAAGAATGATTAATACCAGAAGGTATTTCAAAAACTTTTTCATGTAAGGGGGACCTTAAAATAAGTTATTTGAGTCACTTAAGGTGTGAGGAAACCTAGACAGCGTATCCAGACAAAATGGATATAAATGCGAAAGTGAATTCTCAAAATTTGAGAACTTCGAAAAAAATAAAAATGACTTGGGATTATCGCAAACACACTATATTTTAGACTAATTTTGCATTGACAAGACAATTTTTATAATAAATGGGGTTTATCAAAATCATAAATATGATTTATATTTAACCATATTGACTTTAAGTGAGATAATTTAAGTTAATATTCCTTATTTAAATATTTGAAATTAAATTAATAATTTTAATTTGATTAAATTTAAATCATTTGAATAATATTTGCCTATAAAAATCGATTAATTTTTATTTCGTACCCTATTTATGTAAATAAGCTCCTCAGAAGCGCTTATTTTCTGTCATACATCGTTCTTATTAATATTGGTTCTATAAGTATTAAATTAAAGGCATATTCCTGCATAAGAAATATGCCCTGAATGGTTTTATGATGCTACATAGAACGGTGCAGTTGAACGTGGTAACGCTTCACGTCCACGAATCTGGTCTGCAATTTTCTCGGCAATCATAATGGTGGTTGCATTTAAGTTACCGGTAATAATAAGCGGCATGATAGAGGCATCAACAACACGTAAACCCTGCATACCGTGTACGCGACCTTGACCATCTACAACAGCCATTTCATCTTCACCCATCTTGCAGCTACAAGACGGATGGTAAGCTGTTTCTGCATGGTTGCGAACAAAGTCATCAAGCTCCGCGTCAGATTGTAGATGTTTACCTGGGCTAATTTCTTCACCACGATATGGGTCAAGTGCAGGTTGCTGCATGATTTCACGAGTGATCCGAATTGCATCACGGAACTCACGCCAGTCTTGCTCAGTCGACATGTAGTTAAACAAGATACTTGGATGCTCAAACGGATCCTTCGATTTAAGTTTGATACGACCGCGTGAAGGCGAACGCATTGAACCCACGTGAGCTTGGAAGCCATGTTCTTTCACTGCATTACTACCGTTGTAGTTAATGGCAACCGGCAAGAAATGATACTGAATGTTTGGCCATTTGAACTCATCCGAACTACGAATAAATCCGCCCGCTTCAAACTGGTTGCTTGCGCCAATACCAGTACCGTTAAATAGCCACTCGGCACCAATCGCAGGTTGGTTATACCATTTTAAAGCAGGGTATAAAGAAACGGGTTGCTTACATTTATACTGTAAGTACATTTCCAAGTGGTCTTGCAGGTTTTCACCTACACCCGGTAAATCATGAACCACATCAATGTCCATTGATTTTAAGAAGGTACTTTGACCTACGCCTGAGCGCTGTAAAATTTGCGGTGACGCAATTGCGCCTGCACACAGTAACACTTCACGCTTAGCCAGAGCACGTTGTAAGTTGTTTTGATCAGCACCAATAATGTATTCAACACCAATGGCTTGCTTTTGGTTAAACAAGATTTTGTTGGTCGTTGCATGAGTCAGAATAGTCAGGTTTGGACGACCTTTTGCCATATCTAAATAGCCACGTGCAGTGCTTGAACGGCGACCTTTAGGTGTAACCGTGCGGTCCATCGGACCAAAGCCTTCTTGCTGGTAACCATTTAAGTCGTCAGTACGTGGGTAACCTGCCTGTACACCTGCTTCAACCATGGCATGGAATAGCACATTGTTGCCATTTTTTGGTGTAGCCACTGATACAGGGCCGCTATCACCATGATAGTCGTTGCCACCAATGTCACGAGTCTCGGCTTTTTTGTAGTAAGGCAAACAATCGGCATAAGTCCAGTTTTCAAGGCCTTTATGGGTTGCCCATTGTTCTAAATCCATTGCGTTACCGCGGATATAGCACATACCATTAATTAAAGATGAGCCACCTAAGCCTTTACCACGACCACACTCCATACGACGGTTGTTCATGTGTGGCTCTGGGTCAGTTAAATAAGCCCAGTTATAGCGACGACCTTGAAGAGGGTAGGCCAAAGCTGCCGGCATTTGTGTACGGAAATCCAAGCGATAATCTGGTCCACCTGCTTCTAGCAGTAAAACGGTGGTATCTTTGTCTTCAGTAAGACGCGCAGCGAGTACATTTCCGGCAGATCCTGCGCCAATAATAATGTAATCATATTCTTTAATATTCATAACTATCCTTTTTTTACTAACAGTTTGCCTGAGCAATCTATAAAGACTGCTCGGCATATGTGATTTAGGTTGAAGTGTTTAAAGCGATGGAGGCATTAAAAAATACTTTGATAATCGCCAAGTTCAACTTGAATAGATTTGATACGGGTATAGTGCCCAAGCGTGGTCAACCCATTTTCGCGGCCTACACCAGATTGTTTATAGCCACCCACTGGCATCTCGGCAGGCGATTCGCCCCAAGTGTTAATCCAGCAAATACCAGCTTCAATCTGGTGAATAATGCGATGAGCACGGCTGATGTCTTGAGTAACCACCCCAGCAGCTAAACCAAAGGTGGTGTCGTTGGCACGACGGATGACTTCTTCTTCAGTTTCATAGCTTAAGATGCTCATGACAGGTCCAAAAATTTCTTCTTGAACAATAGCCATCTGGTCAGTGCAGTCGCTAAATACTGTCGGTAGTACATAAGCGCCTTTGCCAAGTTCGCCCTCAGTTGCACGGTCACCGCCAATTAACACTTTAGCGCCTTGTTGTTTGCCTGACTCAATGAAGGACAACACTTTTTCCATATGAGGGAAGCTAGTGAGCGGACCGAAGTTGGTGTCTTCAGCCATTGGGTCGCCAATGCGAATACGTTTTACACGCTCTACAACGGCTTTTTCAAAATCGGCTAAACGTGATTTGGGAACAAATACGCGTGTACCGTTGGTACATACCTGACCTGAACTAAAGAAGTTCGCCATGACTGCAATGTCTGCAGCACGGTTAAGGTCGGCATCTTCACAAATAATCAGTGGTGATTTACCGCCAAGTTCCATAGTCACTTCTTTAAGCGTAGAACCAGCAGCACTTGCCATGACTTTTTTGCCAGTTTCCACACCACCAGTGAATGAAATTTTTTCAATCACAGGATGTTCAGTGAGCCACTGACCAATTTCACGGCCAGCACCTTGTACAACGTTAAATACGCCATCTGGTAAGCCTGCTTCTGTATAGATTTCTGCAAGTTTAAATGCAGTGAGTGGAGTGGTTTCGCTTGGTTTGAAAATCATGGCATTGCCGGCAGCAAGGGCAGGGGCAGATTTCCATAAAGCGATTTGAATTGGATAGTTCCAAGCCCCAATACCGGCAACCACGCCTAAAGGTTCACGGCGTGTATAAAAGAAACTTGATTCGCGCAGTGGAACTTGGTCACCCTGAATGGCTGTTGCAAGTCCTGCGTAGTATTCGAGTACATCTGCGCCAGTCACGATGTCGACGGTAGATGTTTCGCTAAAAGCTTTACCTGTGTCGAGTGTTTCAAGACAGGCAAGCTCATCATTACGTTCACGAAGAATGTCGACAGCGCGGCGTAAAATACGTGAACGCTCCATGGCAGTCATGGCAGCCCAGATTTTTTGTCCTTGTTGGGCACTTTGTACAGCAGCTTCAATATCTTGTTCGGAAGCTTGCTGAAGAGTCGCGATTGTCTCGCCGTTGGCAGGGTTAATACTATTAAATGTTTTACCACTGGTTGCTTTAACGTAGCGTCCATGGATATACAATTGATGAACTTGTACATCACTCATTTTGTCTCTCCTGCAAAGGCTTGTTCGCAAATTGCAATTGCGTTTGTACATAATCGTAAGCAATGGAACGAGCGAGGTTGCTGTCAAATTCGTTATGACGGCTTAAACTGCCTCGTAACCATAATCCATCAATCAATGCTGCCAACCCTCTAGCGGCAACACTGGCCTGTTGTTCATTCATTAACTTGAGGAAATAAAACTTCAAGTTAGAGTACAGGCGTTGATCATTAATCTTTTGTAAGCGGCTTAAGTCTGGTACATGCATACTTGCTGACCAAAAGTCTAACCAGACCCGCATTGCTTTTTCATTAACCTGACTAATGTCAAAGTTAGAGTCGATAATGGCCTTAATCTGGCTCTCTGGATGCGAATCTGCTTCTGCTCTGTACTGTTCGGTTTTACGACGCAGAACATTTAACATTTCTTGCATACAGGTATTTATCAACCCTTGTTTGTCGCCAAAATAATGGCTGACAATGCCGGTCGACAACTCGGCTTTTTTTGCAATTTGTGCAATGGTGGTATTGGATAACCCCACTTCATAAATTACGTCGAGTGCAGCGTTCATGATTTCTTCACGTCGCACATGTTCTGGTTTTACTCTGCGTTTTGTCATGGTTGTCCACATCAGCACTTTGAGGGGTGCTTAAAATTCAACATGTTAACTTGCAGAGCATCATAGCACTTTTTTATCATACTTGTTATTGATTGAACGTTCAATCAATAACAAGTATGATATGTAAAAATCAATGAATTTTTGAAGATAACTTCTAGAATAAAGAGGTGAAATCAAAGGTTCTTAAGGATAGGATGATGCGCATAAGTACAGTACTTATCACGTTATTTTGAGAAAAATACACCGATTGCAAGGAGCAATAAGATGGTGTTGAAAAGTGATAGATATTCTTCAGACCATATTCGGTTAAATCGTTTTGTATTTTGGAGTTCAGCCATCAGTATTGGCATTTTTGGCCTACTTTTTGTGCTTTTTCCAGAGAAAAGTCAGTTTTGGTTGACCTATGTACAAGAGCAAGTAAATCACTTTTTTGGGTGGTATTACATGCTAGTTATTGTGCTCTGTCTGGGCTTTGTCGCTTGGCTCGCTTTTTCAAAAGTAGGGCAGATTCCTTTAGGTAAAGATGACGATAAGCCTGAGTTCACTTATCTGGCTTGGACTTCAATGTTGTTCTCAGCAGGGATTGGCATTGCGCTACTTTATTATGGCGTGGCCGAACCTGTTGACCATTTTTTAAGACCGCCGGAAGGTGAGTCTGGAACGATTCAGGCAGCCCGTAATGCAATGACTTATAGCTTTTTGCATTGGGGTATTCATGGCTGGGTACTCTATGCATTGCTTGGAGTCACTTTAGGTTACTTTGCTTTCAGACAAAACTTGCCATTAGCACTGCGTTCAGCGCTTTACCCAATTTTTGGAGAGCGAGTGCATGGCTTGGTGGGTGATTTTGTCGATGGCTTTGGAATTTTAGCGACGGTCATTTCTTTGGTCACCAACTTGGGAATTGGAGCATTGGTGCTGGTATCGGGCATTTGTTATTTACTGCCGCAAATTCCGGATAACTCGGCGACTTTAATTACTGCCGTGCTCATCATGATGTTCGTTGCCACGATTACGACAGTGGTGGGTATTGAAAAAGGCTTGGCATGGTTGTCTCGTATTAATTTACGTTTGCTATATGCATTACTTTTATTTGTATTTTTAACAGGTCCGACCAACCATTTATTAAATGGTCTTGTACAAAATACAGGCGACTACCTCAATAATTTTATGGGTAAAAGCTTTGATATGTATTTGTACAATCAAAAAGCCAGTGGCTGGTTGGGTTCGTGGACCGTATTTTATTGGGCTTGGTGGATTGCTTGGGCACCTTTTGTCGGTATGTTTATTGCGCGTATTTCAAAAGGACGTACCATTCGTGAAGTAGTATTAGGTGTATGTCTGATTCCACTCGGCTTTACACTGGCTTGGATTTCGGTTTTTGGAAATACTGCAATTTATTTAATCTTGCAGCAAAAACAGAAAGTATTAGGTGATATGGTCTTAACTGATCCAGCATTATCTTTATTTAAATTACTCGAATATCTGCCATTTAATCCTTACGTTGCTGGTATTGTTGTTGTAATTTGTTTCGTTTTATTTTTGACACCAGTTGGCTCTGGTACACTAATGATCGCTAATTTGTCCTCAAAAGGGGGCACCAATGATAGTGATTCACCGATCTGGTTACGCGTCTTTTGGTCTGTGGTAATTACCATTGTAAGTATTGGCTTGCTTTTAGCCGGTAGTTTTAACTCCATGCAAAGTGCTGTGGTGTTATGTGGTTTACCATTTTCAGTCATTATTTTGCTTTATATGTTTGGTTTAGCCAAAGCGTTAAAGCAAGATGATTTTGACCCTCAATTAGTGAAAAAACAGTTAGCTGTTTCAAAAGACATTTCAGTCCCATCGAATTGTGACCAGAATAAAGTGACCGAGGTTTTATAACCTCAATCGATCACATCTATATATTATTTTTTTGCGTTTAAAGTCGTCTTTTCATTGTTTTAAATAAGAGTGAAAAGACGAAATTAAATATTTTGTTTTTATTTTATTCCTTGAGGATTGTATGGCAACAGATAATCCAAGAGCAGTTGATGATTTAACATTATCTAAATCTAAAAAAGACCCGCTCAACCGTGTGGTTTTTTATTTTTCAGCTGTACTTATTTTAATTTTTTCTCTCGTCACATTTTTGTTCAACGATTTTGCAAATCGAGTCATGAATGCCGTGCTTCAGTGGGTAACTTCAACCTTTGGTTGGTATTATCTGCTGGCTGCAACACTATATATGGCCTTCGTGATTTTTATTGCCTGCTCAAGATATGGCAGTATCAAATTAGGCCCTAAGCATTCAAAGCCTGAGTTTAGTTTACTCAGTTGGTCTGCCATGCTGTTCTCGGCTGGTATTGGTATCGACCTCATGTTCTTCTCGGTCGCTGAACCACTATCTCATTACATGCAACCTCCAGTCGGAGCAGGGCAAACCTATGAAGCAGCACGCCAAAGTATGGTTTGGACCTTATTCCACTATGGTTTAACTGGCTGGTGTATGTATGCCTTGATTGGTATGTCATTGGGATATTTCAGCTATCGTTATAATTTGCCGCTTACTATTCGTTCTGCACTTTACCCAATTTTCGGGAACAGAATTAATGGGGCAATTGGGCATAGTGTTGATACGGCTGCCGTCATCGGAACAATTTTTGGTATTGCGACGACCTGCGGGATTGGAGTAGTACAGCTGAATTATGGCCTACATGTGTTATTGGGGTTACCAGAAAATATCTGGATGCAATTTATTCTGATTGCTGTCGCGGTGGGTATTAGTATTATTTCGGTGACATCGGGGGTCAATAAAGGCCTGCGGATTTTATCTGAAATCAATATTTATGTTTCGGTCGGGTTATTACTGTTTATTTTGTTCTTGGGAAATACCGAGTTTTTACTCAATGCCCTTGTCCAAAATATTGGTGACTATTTGACCCGTTTCCCTGCTTTAGCATTACAAAGTTTTGCTTTTGAACAGCCTAAAGAGTGGATGAGTAGTTGGACTTTCTTCTTCTGGGCGTGGTGGATTGCTTGGTCTCCATTTGTAGGACTCTTTTTGGCACGTATCTCAAGAGGACGTACCATTCGTGAGTTTGTATGCGGTACCTTAATTATTCCACTTCTATTTACACTTACGTGGTTATCTATTTTTGGTAATAGTGCTCTGCACAGCGTTATTTTTGAAGGTAACCAAACCTTAGCGGCGACGGTGTTAGCAAATCCGGCTCATGGTTTTTATGACCTGTTAGCGCAATATCCGGGCTTTACCTTTATTGCTTCAATTGCCACCGTAACAGGGCTTTTATTCTACGTGACTTCTGCCGATTCGGGAGCGCTGGTTTTAGGTAACTTCACCACTAAACTCACTAATATCGATAATGATGCTCCACGTTGGTTAAGCGTGTTTTGGGCAGTGGCAATTGGTTTGCTCACGCTCGCCATGCTCATGACCAATGGCATTACTGCCTTGCAAAACGCAACTATTATTATGGGATTGCCGTTTAGTTTTGTGATGTTCCTTGTGATGGCAGGGCTTTATAAGTCGCTCAGACTTGAAGATTACAGGCATGCTAGTCTCAGTATGAATGCAGCGCCAGTGGTAGGGAACGTGGATATTCTGAACTGGAAACAACGTTTAACTCGAGTTATGCATCATCCGGGAACCACTGAAACACAGCGCATGCTAGATACAGTTTGTTTGCCAGCCGTTCAGGCTGTTGCCGACGAGCTTGTTAAGCAGGGCATGAATGTGGATGTACAGCAAACCCCGCTAGAAGATGAAGACACGCTTTACCATCTAGATCTCACTATCCATTTGGAAGAAGAGCAAAACTTTGTTTATCAGATCTGGCCTGTACGTTATAGCGCGCCGAACTTCAGTCAGCGTGTAAAACGTGGCAAACAGTTCTATTTCCGACTTGAAACCTATCTTTATGACGGTTCTCAAGATAACGATCTGGTTGGCTACAGTAAAGAACAGGTGATTAACGATATTTTAGATAAATATGAAAGACATATGACATTCTTACATATTAATCGTATTAGCCCGGGGAACCGTCCATTGTTCCCAGATCCACAAGCTTAAGAGGAAAATGCATGGCTTCTCCTTATCTACATTCTTTTGCTTTATTTTTCTCATTGCTCAATCCATTTTTAATGAGCATTTATATGATTGGCCTGATCCGCCATTCAGAAGCAAAGGTGTTTAATAAAGCACTGATTCAGGGAAGTGTGATTGCTTTTGTCGTATTCATGCTATTTGCATGGGGCGGCGAAACAATTTTTAGTAAATATCTGAATGTACGTTTTGAAGCCTTTCAGATTTTTGGAGGCCTTATCTTTTTGGTGATTGGCTACCGCTATGTGTTTCAGGGCGCCGATACCATTGGTGAAATGCGCGGTGCACCAGAACATCTGGCTGGCACCATTGCTATGCCATTTATGATCGGCCCGGGCACCATTAGTGCGGCTGTGGTCACAGGTATTGAAATGTCAATTGGTGAGGCAGCTCTGGTGATTGCCTTCACCTTGTTCTTAACATGCAGTATTTTGATTTTGATGAAATTTTCACATGATCATTTACGCTATAAACATGCCAAGCATATCGACCGCTATTTTGATATTGTTGGGCGTTTATCTGCTTTATTAATCGGTACGATTGCCATTGATATGATTATTAATGGTGTGACAGGCGTCATCAATAAAGTATAGCAAGTCACTCATAAGAACCTGCTATGCCATTGAACATGGAATAAAATGGCATAGCATCTTCTAAAAAACTCCAAGATAAATAAAAAAGCTTTAAAAAATAACTTTAAAAATAATGTCTTAAAAAATTAAATTTTAAAAAACAATCAAAGATATTAAAAAATACAATGCTATGTTGTGGATTTAAGCATGTTTTTTTTGTGAATTATCAACCATAATGTTAACTGAGCTTGTTTTAAGACCCAGAGTTTAGCTATGCCTACATTAGATGAAATAACCCCAGCAACTGATGACCAGTCTGAATTGACGATGTCAGTTTTGATGACGCCTGATATGGCAAATTTTTCAGGTAATGTTCATGGGGGTACGATTCTAAAACTACTCGACCAAGTCGCTTACGCTTGCGCAAGTCGTTATTCGGGTGGCTATGTGGTGACTTTATCTGTAGATAAGGTAAATTTTAAAGAACCGATTTATGTGGGTGAGCTGGTAACCTTCTTGGCAAGTGTGAATCATGTAGGCCGTACTTCAATGGAAGTTGGCATCCGTGTTGAAGCCCAAAATATTCAGAAGCGTACAGTACGCCATACCAATAGCTGTTATTTCACGATGGTTGCTGTTGATGAACAGGGCAAGCCATGTGAAGTACCTCAATTAAATCTAAATACAGAATGGAAACGTTGCCGCTTTGAAGCAGCTGAGCACCGTAAGGTTTTACGTCTGCAAGAAAACCATAATCCATCTTGTAGCATGTATAAGAAAACTTCTTAAAAAAATACATCGAATTAAAAAAGGACCGAACCGCAGCATGGTTCGATCCTTTCTCTTCTTTACTAAAATTCAGCGTCCATATTTCCTTTCAGTAAAATTATCTCTGAGCTTGGAGGAGAGTGCTGAGAGAATTAACGAGTTGCAGGAGCAGCTTCAGAAGCAGAACCTACAGCATCAGATGCAGCATTTGCAGTGTTTGCTTGTTCTTGAGTTGAAACAACAACTTTTTCTTCACCAGCAGTGTTATGTGCTTGGTCGTGCTTAGAAGCAGCAAAAGTTGAAGCAGCAGTTAAAGCAAGTGTAGTAGCGAGTAAAGTTTTAGCTAATTTCATTTTATGGCATCCTTAAATTTCATTTAAAAATAAATTAAACCTAATCGTTCGTACCTACATGAAACCTGTATGGCTGAATGACTAAGCTAGGACACATGCTAAGCCGAGGTTCAGATTACATCAATTAACTTAACAATCTATTACGCCTATCTTAACAATATGAAATATACGGGTCGTTTATGTGAGTAATCTGTAAAATAAAGGGGCTTAAATACGCCTTAAAATGTGAAAAAATATTTCTTTTTGAGTGAAAAAAAAACAAATTGGTTACGTAAACCTAACACTTTGGCATGAATTGTGAATATGCTTGAATAGGATATTTCGTTTGAATTATAGATATTAAAAGTTAATTTAGATAATTGATGAGATGCCTGTCACAAATTGAGGACTTTAGTCTGATAATTGAAAAGTATATCTTCAAAGTGAAAAATCATTTTCATGCTACTTAAACAGTGATATACCTTTCTTAGTTTTTTAAACCTTGTTGATTTGAGCCGCTTGTGAAACTGATAGCCCCAAAAACTGTTCCTACCCATATTATTTCCGGTTTTTTAGGGGCAGGAAAAACCACATTATTACAGCATTTATTAAGCCAAAAGCCTAAAGATGAGGTGTGGGCTGTATTAATGAATGAGTTTGGACAAATTGGAGTAGACCAACAACTCTTACCTCAAGATGAAGGATATGCAGTCAAAGAACTATTAGGTGGTTGTCTATGTTGCAGTAGTCAATTGCCTATGCATATTGCTTTAGCTCGACTGTTAAGTGAACAAAAACCAGATCGGCTCTTTATTGAACCGACTGGACTTGGGCATCCTTCTCAGTTATTTGACCAACTGACTGAACCTCATTGGCAAAGTAGTTTAGCCATGCGAGCGTTGATTACGGTGGTCGATGGTAGTCGTTTGCATGATACCAATTGGGTTAAACAAAACCTTTATGAAGATCAGTTAAAAGCTGCCCAGATTGTGGTGGTGTCACATACCGATGTGATGACTTTTGAAGATGATCAGGCGCTTGAGCTATTAAAAGGCGAATACCAGCCTTATCACCAAGAGTGGATTAAAACTGAACATGGTCAGTTAGCCTTAAATAAAATTGATGTGGCTGCTCGTTTAACCGAGCGATCTATACAACCTTTACTTAAACTTCAAAAGCAAATGACTGAAACCGAAGTCACAAAGGAAGTTCAGCAATTACCTTATCATTATGTCGAGTCGGCACAAGGTTATATTGTGGCAGGTTGGAAATTACCTAAACGCTGGAAATTCGATTTTTATGCTTTGCTAGACCTATTATGTGCGCAGCAGGATTGGCTAAGAATCAAGGGAATTTTTAATACAGATCAAGGTTGGAAAGTTTTTAACTTTAATCCTGATCAGTTTAATTATAAGTCGGGCGAAGAGGGTATTGATAACCGTATTGAAATCATTAGCGAACATAATCACGATTGGTTGGCTTTTGAAACAGCGTTACTTGCTTGTCAGTTTGAAGAATAGAGAACATTAAACCAAAAGTAATTCAATGTTCTCTGAAGAGTGGGATTAAGGTTTACTATCTAACACAGCTTTAGCTTGGGCATGGTCAATATCTTTTTCCCAGTGAGCAATTACTACGGTCGCGACACAGTTACCAATTAAGTTTGTACAGGCACGAATAATTCCAATAAACCAATCGACTGAAAGTAGTAGCACTAAGCCAATTGCAGGGAGACTTGGTATCACTGAAAGTGTGGCTGCAAGAATAACTAAAGCCGAGCCGGGAATGCCGTGTGCGCCTTTCGATGTAATAAGCGAAACCAATAAAATAGCCAGTAAGTCGTGCATAGACAAATTAATATTGCAGGCTTGCGCTATAAAAATCACACCTAACGTTAAGTAAATTGAAAACCCATCCAAATTAAATGAATAACCCGTTGGAATAACCAAACCCACAGTTGAATCTTTAATTCCCAAATTTTTGAGCTTTTTCATAATTTGAGGAAGAACAGAGTCAGAAGAAGCGGTACCTAAAACAATAGCGAGTTCATCTTTAAAATAACCCACAAATTTAAAAATGTTGAGACCGGCAAGTTTTAAAATCGAACCTAAAACAATAACGACAAATAAAATGCAGGTTGCATAAAACAGTAAAACCAAATAACCCAATTGTAAGAGCGAATCTAAACCAAATTTAGCAGTGGTATAGGCCACTGAACCGAATACACCAATTGGAGCTAAACGAATAATGAGTCCCATAATTTTAAAGAAGGCTTCTGAAAAAGCTTCAAGTGCTTGACGTACCAGCTCTGCTAAATGTTTAGGAATTAAAAGTAGGGAAACACCAAATAAAATAGCGATTAATAAAACTTGTAAAATATCGCCGTTTGCAAAAGCGGCAGTGAAGGTTTTGGGAATAATATTGAGTAGAAATTCCGAACCTGTATGCATTTCATGGGCACGTTCGGTATAGGTACTTAAATCTTTTACATCTAAATGGCTAATATCGATATTCATACCGACGCCCGGTTTAAATACATAGGCCACAATAATGCCTAAAATTAAAGCAATACTCGTCACCACTTCAAAATAAAGAATCGTTTTTGCACCGACTTTGCCCATTTTTTTTATGTCGTTTGCACCATAGATTCCCAGTACAACCACACAAAACACAATTGGGGCAATCAGCATTTTAATTAAAGAAATAAAACCATCACCTAATGGCTTTAAAGATAGGGAGAAATCATGAAAGCCGATTCCAACTGCAACCCCAAGAAACAGAGCACAAAGAACCTGTAAAAATAAACTACGCTTGAGCTTTAGCCACATAAGTCATCAATTTTAGCAAGAGGAGAATATTTCTCTTTCAAGCAAAAAGTCGGCCAACTATAAAATAAGCTGAGCGTTTTGGAAGAATATGCAAATTTCAAGTGACTAGGCTTTGCATTATTCAGTTTTTTTATAATTTTTTACCTAAAATCGAGTATCCTTAGCGCCAAATTTTTGGACATATTAATCATGGCGCTTAAAGCAACAATTTATAAGGCAGACTTGAATATTGCCAATATGGATGACCATATTTATGGTGATTACCAACTGACGCTTGCCTTGCATCCTTCGGAAACTTTAGAACGCTTAATGGTTCGTTTGATGGCTTTTGCCCGTTTCGCAAGTGATGAGCTTGAGTTTACTAAAGACCTTTTTGAAACTGACGAGCCAGCATTATGGCAAAAAGATTTAACGGGTCAGTTAGAAACATGGATTGAAGTTGGCTTACCGTCTGAAGATAAAGTCAAAAAAGCCAGTGCGCGCTGTAAAATAGTTGCACTTGTTGTGTATGGCACTCAGGTCGAAGAATGGTGGAAACGAAACAGTAAAATTAAAACGTTAAGTAACGTTCAAGTGTGGCAAATTGCTCCTCAAAGTACAGCAGAGCTTGAACAACTTTGTGAACGTACGATGCAGCTTCAATTAAATATCATGGACAACGAGTGGACGCTTTTAGGTGAAAAGGGTCAGGCAAGTGTTGTGTGGACACAGTTACAGTAACATAGAAAAGCGCAACAAATTCTACAGATTCAGTTGGTACACTAAGTACCAATTGCGATTTTAAAGATTCAGATTAAGGGGTAAACCATGTCAAATGAATTAGAAATTATCGATTTAAAAGTAGGCGAAGGCAAAGAAGCGGTTAAAGGTGCTTTGATTACAACTCACTATACAGGTTGGTTAGAAGACGGCACAAAATTTGATTCTTCAATTGACCGCGGTAATTATTTTGAATGCGTAATTGGCACAGGCCGTGTGATTAAAGGCTGGGACCAAGGTATTATGGGAATGAAAGTTGGCGGCAAGCGTAAACTCATCGTACCTGCTCATTTAGCTTATGGTGAGCGTAAAATGGGTAAGATTATTCCTGCTAATTCTAATTTAATTTTTGAAATTGAATTATTTGATGTCAGAACTCGTGACTAGTGAAAATTTAAAGCCCTTTAGGGGGCTTTCTTGTTTATATGAGCTTTAAATATAAATACATTATTAATTTATATTTTAGCTTTTTAAATATTTAAGATTATTTTCAGATTATTTGATTATAAATGCTGACTGAAAAACTGTTCATTTATAGGCAGTGTGATATTAAGACCAAATTTCAAAAAGTTTGTGGCTTAACATCAAATTTCACATAAATAATCTATATTGATATTGAGACGCTATTTCATGACTATCCGCTTTGCATCTCCTTTGTTGAACATATCACTTAGCTTGGCCTTGGCAGGTTTGTCAGGCATGGCATTAGCTAAACCACCTAAACTGGACGCTTCAACACTTACGGTGATTGGTTATCATGAAATTACCGATACTAAAAATGCCTTAATTCCTCAATATGCAGTGACCACTCAACAATTTACACAGCACGTTGAATGGCTACAAAAAAACGGATTCCATTTTATTACGGTTGATCAGTTGATCCGTGCTCATCAGGGTAAGGCTCAACTGCCTACAAAACCAGTTTTATTAACTGTAGATGATGGTTATCAATCTTTCTATCAAAATGCTTATCCAGTCATTAAAGCTAAAAAAATTCCGGTTGTTCTTGCTGTCGTAGGTTCATGGTTAGAACCAAAAGCAGGGCAGAAAGTTGATTTTTCAGGGGAAGAAATCCCACGCGATAAAATCTTAAGCTGGGGTGAGCTGAAAGAGATGCAAGATAGTGGTTTTGTAGAAATTGCAAGCCATAGCTATCATTTGCACCGTGGTATTACAGGCAACCCGCAAGGTAACTCTGAACCAGCTGCAACAACTCGTTTTTATGATGTAAAAACTCAAACCTACGAGAACGATGAACAATATCAATCACGTATCTATAACGACTTAAAGAAAAATAACGAGCTACTCAAAGCGCATGGCTTACGTTCACCACGTATTATGGTGTGGCCATATGGTCGCTATAATATGCAAACTGTCCAAATTGCGAAAAAATTGGGTATGCCAGTGACTATTACACTGGATGATGGGGCAGACCACGCAAAACAATCTCTCCAAAATATGAGCCGTATTTTGGTAGAAGGCGATATGACGACTGATGATTTGGCTCAAGAAATTAAAAATCGTGAATTGAATTTAACGGATAACAACCGTCCGCAAAAAATTATGCATGTCGATCTGGACTATATTTATGACCCGGACCCGAAACAGCAAGAACGTAATTTAGGTCACTTGTTAGACCGAATTAATGCGATGGGTGTAAATACAGTCTATTTGCAAGCTTTTTCAGATCCAGATGCGAATGGCTCTGCTGATATGGTTTATTTCCCGAACCGTCACATTCCAATGCGTGCCGACTTGTTTAACCGTGTAGCATGGCAAATTCAAACCCGTACGCCTGTCAGTCGTATTTATGCATGGATGCCTTTATTGGCATGGGAACTACCAAAAACTGATCCTGTTTCTAAGGATTTGGTGGTGACAGAGCAGGCAAAAACAGGTGAGCACCTCAACATGGGGTATATCCGTTTAAGTCCGTTCTCAGCAGACGCACGCCAAACTATTCGTGAGATTTATCAAGATTTGGCTAAGTCATCTTCATTTAACGGAATTTTATTCCATGACGATGTCACCTTATCTGACTATGAAGATGCAAGCCCAGATGCCTTAAAAGCTTATGCGAAACAAGGTTTACCAACCGATTTAGCAAAAATTCGTGATAACGATCAAGATTTGCAAAAATGGACGGCATATAAGACAAAATATCTAGATGATTTTGCAATGCAACTTGTTGATGACGTGCGACAATATGAACCATTCTTGATGACTGCACGTAATTTGTATGCGCAAGTTGCTTTAAAACCATATGCAGAAAACTGGTATTCACAATCGCTTGAAGAGTCGTTAAAACGCTATGACTTTACGGCTATTATGGCAATGCCTTATATGGAACAGGTAGATAATGCTGATCAGTTCTATAAAGATATGGTTGATCGCGTGAAACAATATCCAAATGGCATTAAGAAAACCGTTTTTGAATTACAGGCAACTGACTGGCGTAAAAACGAAAAGGTACCTTCAACTGAAATGGCCGCAACAATTCATTCTCTTTATCAGCAAGGTGTCATGCATGTTGGATATTACCCAGATGACCCAATTAAAGATCATCCGGATGTGAACACAATGCATAAAGCATTTGCTGAAAAATCATCTCGTCTTGTGCCGTAGTTGAGGCTAAAACATGACAATCTTTGCTGCAATATGGTCGCATGCCTTAAAATTCGTTTTCTATTATCCATTATTCATGTCGTATTTATGGATGATTGGCGCGATCATTTTCTATTGGAAAGAACGTCAGGCCCCGCCTTACGATCAACCAGCTCCATTAGAGAGTTATCCAAAAGTCGCTGTGTTAATTCCTTGTTTTAATGAAGGGGATAATGCAGAAGAAACCATTAGCCATGCATTAAAACTGGACTATCCTCATTTTGAAGTGATTGCGATTAATGATGGTAGCTCGGACAATACAGGCGAGGTACTCGACCGTTTAGCAGCACAACATGAAAAACTACGTGTTGTTCATTTGGCTCAAAACCAAGGTAAAGCCATGGGGTTGCAAGCCGGAAGTTTAATGACCGATGCCGAGTTTTTAATTGGTATTGATGGGGATGCTTTACTCGATCCTCATGCAGCAAAGTGGATGATTCGTCATTTTCAGGAAAATCCAACGGTTGCAGCTGTGACGGGTAACCCGCGTATCCGTACTCGCTCAACTTTACTAGGGCGTATTCAGGTTGGTGAGTTTTCTTCGATTGTCGGCATGATTAAACGTGCACAACGTACCTTTGGACGCTTATTTACTGTATCGGGTGTGATTACCGCTTTTCGCAAGAGCGCTGTTCACCAAGTCGATTATTGGTCGCCAAATATGTTGACTGAAGACATCGATATTACTTGGAAATTGCAGCGCGCAGGTTGGGACATTCGTTTTGAACCGAATGCCTTGGTCTGGATTTTAATGCCTGAAACTCTAAACGGGTTGTGGAAACAGCGTTTACGTTGGGCTATGGGTGGGGCACAGGTATTAATTAAAAATATTGATGTGTTCACCAAGCCGAAATTAAATTTTTTATGGCCTTTAATGTTTGAGCTTTGCTTAACTTTAGTCTGGTCATATTTAATGCTCGCGATGGCTTTATTATGGCTGGTACATTTTATTTTACCGGTCCCTGCTTTAGCCGTTGTGAGCTCTCCATTTTTACCGTATGGTAGCGGTATTTTATTGGGGGCAACCTGTCTCATTCAGTTTGCTTTAAGCAAATGGATGGATAGTCGTTATGAACCACATCTAGGAAAAAACTATTTCTGGATGATCTGGTATCCATTGGTCTTTTGGCTAATCACCATCTCGGCAACTATTGTGGCATTTCCAAAAGTTTTAAAACGTGGAGATGAGAAACGTGCGCGTTGGGTGAGCCCGGATCGGGGCATTCGTGGATGAAATGCAAGAGTCATGAGATTTTAAAGATCGTGCTGTATTGATGTCTGGGGAAAACCACAGCACTTCGTTAGGTAAAGAGAGAAATGAAGACAAATTCGTTGATTATTGATTTACGCCGTCAATTACCATGGCATAAACGCTATGCTTCTACAACAAGCACAGCCATGATGTGGGCGGTTTGGTTGTTGCTGTGGCGTCCATTTGTATTAATCTGGGTTTTGGCTGAGCTCCAAAAAACACATTTGGTTCACCGTTTGTTTAGTGCCTTTGGTTTAGGTATTGAACATGGCATTACTGCGTTAATTGCCTGTGCAATTTGCTTATTGTTGTGGAGTCATGTGCTGCCTGAGCATCGTGTTGGTGGTAATGCGCTTAAAGCAAAACAGACGGATGATTATGCGCGCTATTTTGATTTACCTGAACATGAAATTGAGCAGGGACGTAGTCAGAAAATTACAGTCGTTCACCATGATGAATTAGGTAAAATCGTTAGAGTTGAATAAAGAAGATTAATGAAAAAAAGCCCGCATCATGTGGGCTTTTTTTCTAAGCTAATTTCAGTATATCCATAAGTTTTAAACTGTAGAGCACAGTGCTTGAGCAGATATTATTTCCCTTTAAAAACAGGAGGTCTTTTTTGCAACATGGCAAAAACACCTTCTTGAACATCTTCTGTGGTGAGCAATGGTTGAAGATGGCTTTGCAATTGCTTAAAGGCAACCTCGTACCCTTCGTTAATAGCTTCGCGAGCAGAGGCGAGGGTCGCTTTTACAGCAAGAGGAGCAGCTTGTGAAACATGTTCAGCAAGTTCTATTGCACGGTTGAGCTGAGAGCCTTCTGGACATATTTCGGTAATCAGGTTCATATCAAAAGCTGCTTGGGCATTAAAAGAGTCACCAGTGAGTAAATAGCGCATGGCTTTGGCCCAACCCGCGGCTTGAGTAAAACGGGCGGTTGCTCCGCCAAAAGGTAAGATGCCACGTTGAACTTCCATTTGAGCAAATTGTGTATTTTCACTCGCAATCGTAATATCTGCGTTGAGGAATAGTTCTATACCAGCTGTATAACAATAACCTTGTACTGCCACAATCAAAGGTTTACTGAGTTTACGGCCTACAGTGCCCCAAGGGTTAATTTCATTTTCACTAAAATCAAAAACACCTGTAGCGAGTTTAGGTTGTAACTCAACTAGGTCTAAACCAGCTGTAAAATGATCCCCATGAGCAAAGATAATCGCACAGCGCAGGGCATCATTATTTTCATATTCGGTGAGCGCTAGTGATAAGTCTTTGATCAGGTGACTATCAAAAGCATTACGTTTTGCTGCCCGATCTAGACCAATTAAAAAAATATGTCCGCGAGTTTCACGGCTGACCTTTCCTTCTTGATTTGACATATTGTCATGCTCTTTATTTGTCTTTAATCATGTTTTAAACAATCGTTTAAAAACTAGCAAATATAATTTGTCCGCGACTCGATCAGTATTTCTTTTGTCTATCTACTGAAATAAATCGACAGCATTAGAAAAGGATAAATCCTTAGACAACCTCAATTTCCATCATTTATTTAAATTAGCAGTTTGCTTCACTCTATATTTTTCTCATAATACTTCGTCAAATTGATCTCAATAAGCAGCTGTTTTTATGTCACCTCTAGAAATCTTTGCAGTCTTGATTAGCCTGATTGGAGTCGGCTTAACGGTAATCCGTAATATGTGGTGTTGGCTGTTTAATTTCTTTGCCTTTGTTTTATATGCCTATTTGTTTTACAAATTTAAGCTATATGGCGAAACGATTTTGCAGTTCTTTTTTATGGTCGTAAATTTTTATGGCTTTTACTACTGGCTCAAAGGAAAGCAGCAAGATCACGATATTCGAATTGAACCGATTGCAGTTCAAACCGCTATCATCCAAATGATCATTGCAGCGGTAGGTGGCTTGCTTTTTGGCTTAATTCTTAAAAACTTTACCGATGCCGCAGTGCCTATGCTCGATTCCCAACTTGCCGCATTTAGTTTGCTTGCAACGTATTGGACCAGCCGAAAACATATTGCGACTTGGATACTTTGGGTATTTGTCGATATTATTTATGTGGGCATGTTTATCTATAAAGATTTATTTTTAACAGCTGCGTTATATGCAGCATTTGTTTTGATGGCCGCTTATGGTTGGTATCAATGGGAAAAAGTTAAAAAGAAACAGCTTTTAGCCTCTAACCAGCTTTAATTTGGAGAGCGATCATGTTGTTGAGCTTAGAGGTCTATAAACAGCAACAGTTTGATCAAATTGCTGCAAAAATAATGGCCAAGCCAAAACAGTATTGTGAGTTTAATTCGGTGTCTGATTTTTATAACGCTGCATGGCTCAACGGTTTTCCACATGGTAGCCAGATTTCTGCTACGGGTTTAGATGATGGAGCTGAAGAGTTTTATGCAATTATTCAGTTTAAAGAGCAGTATGTAAAATTTGATATTAAAGAGCATCATTCGATACTTATTTTTCAGGATATGAATGGGAAAATATTTGAAAGTAACTTTTAATTGAAGAAATAAAAGTACAAAAAAAGCGACTTAACGTCGCTTTTTTTTAATAAATAAATTTGGAAATTTTGTTTGCTGTTTCAACGACTAGGCTTGCGATATCTTCTTTAAATGTTCTTTCATCGTAAGTTGTAATTGGACAACTTACAGAGATAACAGCCACCATTTTACCATTTGACTGTTTAAAAATAGGCGCAGCACAGGCTGCCATATCATGATTGTAATGACCCCAGCTCACCATGGTTTTTTGAGTTTTTACATAAGAGAGTCTTTGCAATAAGGCTTTTAAATTGGTTGGCGTCAGGTCAGAGAAACTGTCCCAATCACTAAAATTGCGGTAACGCTGACGTACTTCAGTTTCAGGTAAATCTGATAAAAGCATTTGACCGATGACGGTTGCATGGGCAGGCCAGCGAGTTCCTAGACTAATGTTGCTCGTGAAGGTTCCCATCGACTGGATATTATTCACAAAGACAATATGAGTGCCTTCTAAAATTGAAAGATGTACAGCGAGTTTAGTTTGGTCACGTAGTTCTTTCATTAAAGGTGTCGATAAATCAAGTAATGAAAGTTTAGATAAACTGTTAAAACCAAGTTCCATAACTTTTGAATCGAGAGCGTAAGTTTTTTGAGATGCTTTTCTTAAATAGCCACAAGATTCGAGTGTATAGATCAGACGAAATGCACTAGAACGGTTCACTTCTAAAATTTCAGCAATTTCTGTAATGGTCATTTCTTGCGCTTGTTGATTAAATGCTTGCAAGATAGCTAAACCCCGTACAAGTCCGGGTACTAAATATCGATCATCATTTTTTGTTGTTTCCGATTCTTGCGAATCTTCATCAATTGCTATGCTCATTCGTGTCATTTTCCTATAAATAAAACATGATTCAATTTGGGGCATGCTGCTTTATTTTATAACTATTGTAATTGTTAAAAATGCATAAAACAATTTTTATATTTAAAACTTTGTTTCCTTCTTGAAACGTAACAAAATATTTAAAAATTAATAAGCCAATGAATTTTATATTTATTTTTACTTTGACAAAAAGTGATCAAGAGGATTATGCTTAGCTTGTGTTTTGAAAATCAAATTATGTTTTGTATATAAAACAAAATGAGGACGCAAGGTATGAGTTGGATCTCAGTTTGTCAGCAGGGTGACGTTAGCGAAGATGAGCCGAAAGCCATCGAAATTGAAGGGAAAAAAATAGGCGTATTTTTCGTCGATGAAAATTACTTTGCTATCGAAAATGTTTGCCCTCATGCGTATGCCTTATTAACCGAAGGATTTATCGAAGATCAGACTGTTGAATGTCCATTGCACGAAGCAATTTTTGACATTCAGACAGGTGAGCTAAAAAGTGGACCAGGGTGTAGAAACCTATGTACGTACCCAGTTCGTGTTGAAGGACAGGATATTCAAATTCAACTCTAGTCCTCACATGTACAAGGAAGCAGAACAATGAAGACATTTAATGAAAAGTTGGCAAGCTGGATTCATGCGACGCCAGCAACCGAAGCAGGTATCAACAATATTCAAGTTCCAGGTCAATCTGAATTATTGGTTTGGCAGACACGTTATAAAGAGCCAACTCTCTACGAACAAGATTTTGTAAAGAACTTGATTCAGGCATTTTCTGCGGGCGCAACTGAGTTAGATGATGTTGTTTCTGCACTTAATCAACAGGGCTTCCGTTGTGAATCTGGTGATGAATGGACTTCTGCAAGCTTTACAGAAGAAATGCAACGTTTAGGTTATTGATTCAGGGAAGAATAAAATGAACGCAATCGTATCAACTTCACAAAGCGCTGAAGAATATTTAGAACTTGGTTTACGTGACCAATGGCACCCGGTTTTAGCAAGTTGGGAAGTCGCTGCTAATCCAGTCGGAATTACTCGTTTAGGCGAAAATATTGTAGTTTGGCGTGATGCTGAAGGTCAGGTTCATGCGCTTGAAGATCGCTGTCCACATCGCGGTGCTCGTCTTTCACTGGGTTGGAATTTGGGTGACCGAGTTGCTTGCTGGTATCACGGTGTTGAAGTTCGTGCTGACGGTGTTGTTGCTGATGTGCCAGCCGTTCATGAATGTCCAATGACTGGTACTAAATGTTTAAAGAACTATCCTGTCATTGAGCAACATGGTGCAATCTTTATCTGGTTTGGTATTGATGCAAATGAACAACCAGCGCCGCTTGAGTTTCCAGAACAACTTGCAAGCGAAGAGTGGAGTGCGTTCCTTTGCCAAGCAGACTGGAAAGTAAACCATCAATATGCGATTGATAACGTGATGGACCCAATGCATGGGACCTATTTACATGCGACATCGCACTCGATGGCAGATGGTGAACGTACTGCAGAGATGAAGCACCGCACGACCGATAATGGCTTTGTTTTTGAAAAAGAAGGTCAAACAGGTGTGAACTTCGACTGGGTTGAATATGGTTCAACTGGTGCAAGCTGGTTACGTCTTTCAATTCCTTACCGTAAACAATTTGGCCCAGGTGGTGAATTTTGGATTGTAGGTTATGCAACGCCAATTGATGCCAATAATACTCGCGTATTTTTCTGGCGCTGCCGTAAGGTGAGTGGCTGGCAACGTAATGTATGGCGTTTCTTATATCGCAATCATTTAGAACAGTTGCATTGGGATGTATTGGAACAAGACCGAATTATTTTAGAAAACCTTGCTCCAAATGCGCGTGAAAAAGAGTTCCTTTATCAACACGATGTTGGTCTTGCACGTTTACGTCGTTTAATGAAGAAAGAAGCTGAAAAGCAATTAAAGAAAATTGCTGCGCTAAATGCATCAAACCGTATCGAGATGCAGGAAGAAGCTCATGGCTAATGTAGCGTTGTTGCAAGGCAAAAAAGTTTTAGTGACTGGTGCTGCGCGTGGTTTAGGCCGAGATTTCGCTCAAGCCATTGTCGAGGCTGGTGCTGAAGTTGTGATGGCAGATATTTTGTCTGACTTGGTGCAACAAGAAGCGCAAGCGTTACAGCAACAAGGGCTAAACGTTCATGCAGTAACAGTTGAGCTTGCCAATGCAGACTCTATTGAAAATGCGGTTGCAAAAAGCGTGGAAGTATTACAAGGACTAGACGGACTTGTGAACTGTGCGGCACTAGCAACCAATGTCGGTGGAAAAAATATGATTGATTACGACCCTGAACTTTGGGATCGGGTCATGAATATTAATGTGAAAGGCACATGGCTCATCAGTAAGGCATGTGTTCCCCATCTAAAGCAATCGGCTGCTGGCAAAATTATTAATGTTGCTTCCGATACAGCACTTTGGGGCGCACCGAACTTGATGGCTTATGTGGCAAGTAAAGGTGCAATTGTTGCCATGACACGTTCAATGGCAAGAGAGTTGGGGCAGTTCAATATCTGTGTCAACACCTTGTCTCCGGGGCTGACACTGGTTGAAGCAACCGAGTATGTGCCACAGGAACGTCATGATTTATATGTCAACGGAAGAGCGATTCAACGTCAGCAACTTCCACAAGATTTAAATGGAACAGCATTGTATCTACTGTCGGATTTGTCCTCTTTTGTGACAGGTCAAAATATTCCGGTCAATGGCGGTTTTGTCTTTAACTAAGGAGTAGTCAAATGATTACAGGGATCGAGATTTTAAAGTTTGGAGTTGAAGATAGAGCCGCTTCAAACAAGTTCTTGGCAGATTTTGGTTTAAGTCAAAGTAGTTCGGATATTGAAGGCACAGATTTATACCAAACCCAAAATGGCAGCAAGATTTATCTATTTAATTGTGATGATGATCGTTTGCCTGCTGCTATTGAGCAAGGTTCAACTTTACGTGAAGTGACTTGGGGCGTTGATAGTGCTCAAGACCTTGATGACTTGGCAGCTCGTTTGACCGATGTAGAAGGTTTTAAACGTACTGAAAATACAGTTCAGTGTCTTGACCCAAATGGGATGACCATTCGTTTTGAACAAAGCTTTGTTAAAGAAGTACCTGAACTTAAAACGGAAGGTATTAACCAGTACGGTAATATTCAACGTGTGAATGCCGCAAGTCCTGTCTATGAAAAGGGTCAACCTGTTGCGATTGGACACGTGGTGTTTTTCACACCGGATTTGGCAACAACTGAAAATTTCTATATCGAGAAAGTAGGTTTCCATTTATCGGATGCCTATAAAAATCGTGGTGCATTCTTACGTTGCCGCGGTGAAGGTTACCATCATGATTTATTCTTGCTCAGTGTTCCAAATAAACCTGCTGGCTTAAATCACGTTGCTTTTGTCGTTCGTGATATTCATGAAGTGATTGGGGGCGGTTTAAATATGAATCGTTCGGAATGGTCAACTTTCATTGGACCGGGACGTCATCCAATTTCTTCTGCTTATTTCTGGTACGTCAACTCACCATTAGGTGGTGCATTTGAATATTACACCAACGATGATTATTTGACAGAAGAATGGCAGCCGCGTGTAGAAGAACATCGTCTAGAGCTTTTCACCGAATGGGCGATTGAAGGTGGTCTTGATGACACAACTCGCCGTCAGGTGAAGCCTGTTTAACAGGGATTGCTTTACAAGGAAGATGGCTATGGAAAAGATCGTAATTGTAGGTGCCGGACAGGCAGCGGGTTGGGCAGTAAGTACCTTACGTCAAAATGGGTATGTGGGCGAAATTCACGTGGTTTCAAATGAAGATCAAGTATTTTATGAGCGTCCGCCACTGTCTAAGCAAGTACTTTCAAAAGAAGCAACTTATGAAAGTTTGAATCTGTTCTCTCCTGAACAGGTTCAAGAGTTCAACGTTCAATGGCATAAACCGGAAATTGCAACAAAAGTCGATCGTGAACAAAAACAGGTTCATTTAGAAAGTGGTCAGATTTTGCCATATGACAAATTGCTGATTGCAACCGGAAGCCGTGCACGTGTACCGGTCAATACATGGCAGTTTATTCCAAATGTTGTGACCTTACGCAATGTGCATGACTGTGAACGTTTGGCTGAAATTTTAAAGAATGCAAAAAATGTTGCTGTGATCGGCGGTGGCTGGATTGGTTTAGAAATTGCTGCAACTGCACGTAAGCAAGGTAAAGATGTTCATATTTTTGAATATGGCGACCGTTTATGTGCAAGAAGTGTGAGTCCGGAAGTTTCTGCATTTTTAAAAAATATGCATGAGGCCCAAGGCACAAAAATTCACTTAGACAGCAAGAGCCTTCATTTGGTTGAAGCACCTAATCAAAAAGTTGAAGTGGTGAACCATCCTCAAAATAGTCAGTTGTTTGACTGTGTTGTAGTAGGTGCAGGCGCTGAGATCGCGAAAGAGTTAGGGGTACACGCTGGTCTCGATGTGAAAGATGGCATTGTGGTGAATTGTTTTGGACAAACCTCGGATCAAGACATTTATGCCGCAGGCGATGTCGCGATTCATCCGGGTTTGGGATATTGCATTCAGTCTTGGGCAAATGCACAAAATCAGGCGATTGCAGCTGCTAAATCAATGCTAGGCATTGAAACTGAATATAGCGATATTCCATGGCTTTGGTCTGATCAATACCACTTCAATATTCAAATTTTAGGAACGTATCAACCTGAAAAAACCAAAGAATTGGTGATTCGCCAAGGCGGTGAAGATCAGGTGAGCTATTTATATCTGGACCATGAAAATCGTTTGCTCAACATGATTGCTATTAATGATTCTAAACTGGTCAAACTGGCAAAACGTTGGATGCAAGCCAACACCGTTTTAGATCCAAAACTATTAGCAGATGCTGAATTTAATGTCATGAAGTTAAAACCGTAAACATTAAATCTGGTTCTCATTACCAAATCGAAGGAATGACACATGAGTAATGAAGAAAAAAGTGGATTGAAGCATTGGGTACCTGCTTTTGTCCTTATGGTGTGTGTGGTACTGGCATTTTTCGACAAGATTAGTATTGCGGTTTTATTTTCAGATCCACATTTTCAAAGTGCAATGGGAATTGCTGAAGATAAGGCCAAGCTCGGATGGCTCATGACAAGTTTCTTACTTGCTTATGGTTTTTCATCGGTCTTTCTAAGCTTTTTGGGTGACATTTTTAACCCAAAGAAAATGCTGTTCTGGAGCGTAACGTCGTGGGGCCTACTCATGTTTTGCATGGGGTTCACCACCAGTTATTCAGGCATGTTGATTTTACGTGTACTGCTCGGTTTAGCAGAAGGTCCGTTATTTGCCTTGGCTTATACCATTGTTAAGCAGACTTACACAGACCGTCAGCAGGCACGTGCTTCTACCATGTTCTTACTTGGAACCCCAATTGGTGCATTCCTTGGGTTCCCGATCACTGCAAATGTTTTAGCACACCATGACTGGCACACCACTTTTTTTGTGATGGCTGGGTTAACGCTAATCGCAATTTTCAGCATTGTTTTTGGTCTGCGTAACTTACAACTCAAGAAAACTGTTGAAATTGAGGGCGAGAGTAAACGTACCAATTTCAAAGGCCACATTGCCAATACTAAATTGCTGCTCAGCAACAGCGCGTTCTGGTTGGTTTGTCTCTTTAACATTGCGTTGATGACTTATTTATGGGGCTTAAATAGCTGGGTTCCTTCTTACCTTATGCAAGACAAAGGATTCAATCTCAAAGAGTTTGGGATGTATTCAAGCTTTCCATTCATTGCCATGTTAATTGGCGAAATTATCGGTGCATTTTTATCTGACAAGTTAGGCCGCCGCGCGATTCAAGTATTTAGCGGTTTATTACTCGCGGGCATCTTCATGTACGTAATGATCATTATGACTGAGCCTCTATTGATTATTGCTGCCATGTCTTTAAGCGCGATGGCGTGGGGTTTTGGAGTAGCAGCTGTATTTGCTCTGCTTGCAAGAGTAACGACCTCAAATGTAGGGGCGACTGCGGGTGGAATATTTAACGGTTTAGGTAATTTTGCAAGTGCAATTGCACCTGTTCTTATCGGTTACATCGTGATGCAAACACATAGTTTTAATTTAGGAATTACCTTCTTGGCTGCCGTCGCTGTCATTGGGTCGTTGTTCTTGGTTCCTCTTTTAAAACGTTATTAATTCACTGTATAGGAGTTTAAAAATGACTACACAACAATTCGAATCATGGGCACAACCAGAAGGTACTTCTTTAGAAGATTGGTTAAACACGCGTATTGCTCGCTTTGAGACACGTAAATATGACTTCGATGCTTTGAAGTTCCAAGCTGATTACGACCCGAAATATCGCCGTGCACAAATGCGTTATATGGGTACGGGTGCAACAGGTGTTGCAAATGATGGTAACACTGTACCAGCAGAAAACTTCACGTTTTCAACCATGGTTCTGCCACCACAATGTGAAGGTCCTTTGCATATTCACCACGATGTTGAAGAAGTGTTCTTTATGCTTCGCGGCGAAATTGATTTGTTCATTGAGCACAACGGCGAAAAATTTGAAACCCGTTTAAAAGAGCGTGACCTGATTTCAATTCCACCGGGTATCTACCGTGGTTTATTTAACCCAGGTCAAGAAGATGCCTTGATGTGTGTGATGTTGGGAACAGGTAAACCAACCATTCCGAACTATCCACCAGAGCATCCGCTATCTCAAATCAAACGTTAATTGTTTGATGAAGTGAATGAAGGAAAGAATTGAAAATGATGACACTCATTGAAAAGTTAGCAGAATTTCCGGTGAAAACCGTTACTGTTCAAGGCCAGCAGCAAGCCTATCGGGAAGCCGGTCAGGGCGAGTACCTTGTGCTGTTGCATGGCATTAGTTCAGGTTCTGCTTCATGGGTAAACCAACTTGAAGTGCTGTCTCATCATTTTCATGTCATTGCCTGGGACGCACCGGGCTATGGCAAATCAGATGAACTTTTAACTGATCAGCCCAATGCTACCGACTACGCAAAGCGTTTGGCAGCGTTATTCGAAGTTTTAAAAATTGAAAAAGCAATTGTGGTCGGACACTCATTAGGTGCCTTACAGGCCAGTGCATTTGCTGCACTGTACCCAGAGCGAGTGAAGCACTTAGTTGTTGCTAACTTAGCACAAGGCTACCAACGCCACGATGAACAGACACAAATTCAGGTTTTTGAAAAAAGACCAAAAATGTTGAAAGAACTAGGCGCTAAAGGAATGGCTGAAAGCCGTGGACCTCATTTGATTTATAAACAAGAACCACAAGCCTTAGTTTTAGTTTCAGAGGTGATGCAGCAGTTGACCCTAAAAGGTTTCACCCATGCATCGTACTTACTGGCATATGACGAAATACGTAATTACTTAACCCATTTAAAAGTCCCATGCACAGTCATTGCAGGGCAGCAAGATCAAATCACTCCTGCGTTAGGTATACAAGAGCTTGCTCAGGAATTGCAGTTGGAACAGCGCTTTGTCATAGAAGATGCAGGACATTTAAGTTATGTCGACCAACCGCAAGCATTTAACCAAATTATGTTGACGATTCAGGAACAATCGTAAGAGAGATTAAGGATTATGAGCTTCCAAGTTGAAGGAAAAGTTGCAGTTGTTACCGGTGGCTCATCTGGGATTGGGCTGGCTGCTGTTGAAATACTGGTTGCAGAGGGTGCAAAAGTTGCTTGGTGTGGTCGCGATGAAGAACGTTTAAATGCTTCAAAACACTATATTTTAGAAAAATTTCCTCATGCCAATATTTTTACCAAAGCATGTAATGTGTTGAAAAAAGACGAAGTTCAACAATTTGCCAAAGACGTCAAACTCAATTTGGGCAATGTGGACATGCTCATTAACAATGCTGGACAAGGCCGTGTTTCAAATTTTGAAAATACGCAAGATGAAGACTGGATGAAAGAAATCGAGCTGAAATATTTTAGTGTCTTACATCCGGTACGGGCTTTTCTTGAAGACTTAAAACAGTCGGCAAATGCCTCTATTACCAATGTGAACTCGTTACTGGCATTGCAACCAGAGCCACATATGATTGCGACTTCATCTGCACGCGCTGCACTGTTGAATTTAACCCATTCGTTGGCGCATGAGTTTACTCAATATGGTGTTCGCGTGAATTCAATTTTACTCGGAATGGTCGAATCTGCGCAGTGGAAACGCCGTTATGAAACCCGTTCAGATTTAAATCTGTCATGGGAAGAGTGGACTGGCAATATCGCAAAAAATCGCGGCATTCCTATGCAGCGTTTAGGCCGTCCAGAAGAGCCTGCACGTGCTTTAGTTTTCTTGGCATCACCATTGGCATCTTACACCACAGGTTCGGCAATAGATGTCTCAGGTGGTTTTAACAAACATTTATAAATATCAGGTGCTGTCATGAAAAAGTTGATGATGATTGGTTTTGGCGCAATGGCAGCAGAAGTGTATGCACACTTGCCTCAAGATCTGCAACTGAAATGGATTGTCGTGCCATCTCGCAGCATTGAAAAAGTGCAGTCACAAGTCTCATCTGACATTCAAGTGATTTCAGATATTGAGCAATGTGATGGTACCCCAGACTATGTCATTGAGGTGGCAGGTCAAGCAGCAGTAAAAGAGCATGCTCAAAAAGTTTTAGCGAAAGGCTGGACCATTGGTCTGATTTCGGTGGGTACTTTGGCTGATAACGAGTTTTTAATTCAGCTTAAGCAAACTGCCGAAAAAAATGATGCCCATCTGCATTTACTTGCAGGGGCTATCGCAGGCATTGACGGTATTTCTGCTGCTAAAGAAGGTGGCTTGCAAAAGGTCACTTATAAAGGCTGTAAAAGTCCAAAAAGCTGGAAGGGTAGTTATGCAGAGCAATTGGTCGATTTAGACCATGTTTCAGAAGCTACGGTTTTTTTTACTGGAACTGCCCGTGAAGCTGCGACCAAATTCCCAGCGAATGCCAACGTTGCAGCAACCATTGCACTTGCAGGACTTGGTATGGATGAAACCATGGTTGAGTTAACTGTTGATCCAACTATCAACAAGAACAAACACACCATTGTGGCGGAAGGTGGCTTTGGACAAATGACCATTGAACTGGTGGGTGTGCCATTGCCAAGTAACCCGAAAACATCAACTTTGGCTGCGCTTAGCGTGATTCGTGCTTGTCGCAACAGTGTAGAAGCAATACAGATTTAAGAAGGATTTGATCATGGCAAAGGAAATTTATATTGCAGGTGAATGGCGATTAGGTCGTGGTGCAGTCATTCAAAGCCTGTTTCCGGCAGATCAGTCGGTAAACGCTGAGCTTTCAACAGCAACGCTTGAAGATGTAAATGAAGCAATTAAAAAAGCAGATCAAGCTTGGCGTGAACCGAGCTGGAGAAACAGCTTGCCGCATGAGCGCGCACGTATTCTCTATAAAGTTGCAGACATTATTGAAGCGCGTGTAGATGAATTAGCAAAACTACAAACCCGCGATAATGGTAAGCCTTTAACCGAAACTCGTGGTTTAGTGATGAGCGCTGCGGCGACTGCGCGTTATGTTGCGGCGGCCTGTGAAACGCTAAACGATGAGCTCACCACTCAGCGTGCTCCAGACTTTATGACCATGAGTGTGTATGAACCTGTAGGCGTTGTGGCAGCAATTACCCCTTGGAACTCTCCAATTGCGAGTGAGGTTCAAAAGCTTGCTCCTGCTTTGGCAGCAGGAAATGCCGTGGTGTTAAAACCAGCAGAAGCAACTTCACTCATTGCTTTAGAGCTTGCCAAAATTTTTGAAGAGGCAGGTTTACCAAAAGGTTTACTCAGTGTGTTAGTGGGGCGTGGTTCTGTAATTGGTGATGCAATTGCTCAGCACCCATTGGTTCGTAAAATTTCTTTTACAGGAGGCACAACCACGGGTCGTCATTTGGCACACATTGCTGCAGATAAACTGATTACCACTTCGCTTGAGTTAGGTGGAAAGTCACCCACCATCGTTTTACCGGATGCAGATGTCGAACTGGCAGCTAAAGGTGTGGCTTACGGTATTTTTAGCTCGGCAGGCCAAGCGTGTATCGCAGGTTCTCGCTTGTTTATTCATAGCAGTCTTTACGATCAGTTTTTAACGCGTTTGGTTGAAATTACCAAAGGCTTACGTGTGGGCCATCCGGAACAGGCAGGCGTGCATTTAGGACCACTGGTCAATGACAAACATTTGCAGTCAGTTGATCGCTATGTGCAACTTGCTAAAAGCGAAGGTGGTCAGGTTCTGATTGGTGGTGAGGCACTTACGACTGGTGATTATGCCAAAGGAAGTTATTACTTACCGACCATTATCACGGGCTTAAATAACAGTGCTCAAACCTGTCAGGAAGAAATTTTTGGCCCTGTTTTAGTCGTTATGAAATATGACAACGAGCAAGATTTAATTGCTCAAGCCAATGACAGTTGTTTTGGTCTTGCCGCAGGTATTTGGACTGAAAGCTATCGTAAAGCTTGGCGCATCGCACGTGCGTTAGAGGTTGGAACGGTATGGATTAATACCTACAAAAAATTCTCGATTAGTGCGCCGTTTGGTGGCTTTAAAGACAGTGGGATTGGGCGCGAAAAAGGCCGTTTGGGCATTTTATCGTACATGCAACAAAAGAGTATTTATATGGGGCTGAATGAACAGCCTAACCCTTGGTGCGATTAATAAATTCAAGGACTGAAAACAAATTTTGAGGAATAGACATGACTGAACGTGTAAATGTAGGCGAAGCAATCGCAAGAGTTTTAGAAGCGCACCAAGTTGATAGTATTTATGGTGTTATTTCCATCCACAACTTACCTATTGCCGATGCGGTAGGGCGCCGTGAAAAAATGCGCTTTGTTGCAGCACGTGGTGAAGCGGGTGCGGTTACTATGGCAGATGCACACTCACGCTTTAAAGGCTTAGGTGTAGCGTTGACCAGTACGGGTGCTGGGGCAGGTAATGCGGTAGGTTCACTGATTGAAGCAATGAATGCGGGTAGTCCTGTATTGCATTTAACGGGTCAAGTTGAACGTGAATATCTCGACCGTGATGCCAGTTTCATTCATGAAACTAAAGACCAACTTACATTCTTGCGCGCATCAAGCAAAGCAGCGTTCCGTATCACCAGTCCAGACAATGCTGTTGGCGTGATTCGTGAAGCAATCCGTGTTGCAACTACAGTTCCAATGGGACCTGTCAGTGTTGAGCTACCAATTGATGTACAAGCAGCAGAAATCGATTTACCACTTAATCTTGGGCCAGTGAAAGCACTTGAGTTGCCACAAGCAGAGCAAGCTGAAATTGATCTTCTTGTCAGTGAAATCAAAAAAGCAAAACGTCCGATTTTCTGGATTGGCGGTGGAACTTTAAATAGCATTGCAGAAGTTAAAGCAATTGCAGATTTAGGTATTCCGGTTGTTTCATCGACTCATGCTCGTGGGGTGTTGCCAGATGATCATCCACGTAGTTTAGGTGCGTTCCATAACTCGGCAGGTGTTGAGCAATTATTAAAAGATGCTGACCTGATGGTTGTGGTGGGTTCTCGTTTACGTAGTAATGAAACTAAAACTTATTCGGTTGAATTTCCTGAAAACATTATTCAGGTGGATGCCAACCCAGTGGCTCAGCAACGTAATTACAAAATCCGCAACTTCATTTGTGGCGATGCCAAAGATGTCTTAACACGTGTGGTAGAACAGCTTCAAGGAACTTCAAAAATTGATGCTGATTATGATGCTGCTGTAGTAGCGGCTAAACAAGCTGCAATTGATGCACTTCGTAAACAAATCGATCAGTACGCTTTAATTTGTGATCACTTGCGTGCAGCTTTACCTCAAGACGGCATTTTTGTACGTGACATCACCATGTCGGGTAGTACATGGGGCAGTCGTTTATTCCCTGTACAAGCACCAAACCAAAATATCCACTCACTTGCGGGTGCAATTGGTTTGGGCCTTGCAACAGCAATTGGTGCTTCGGTTGCTAACCCTGACAAAAAAGTAATTGGTTTAGTCGGCGATGGCGGCTTAATGCTTGGCATTGGTGAGATTGCAACCATGGTACAAGAAAACACCAATATGGTCCTAATGATTATGAATGACGGTGGCTATGGCGTAATGCGTGGCATTCAAAATAACTACTTTGGTGGTCGTCAGTATTTCAATGAATTACATACACCCGACTACAAACTTCTTGGCGAATCAATGGGTGTGAAAAGCTGGAAAGTCGGTAGTGCAGAAGAGTTTAAAACGGTTATTCAAGAGGCTGTCGCTTTTGAAGGGCCAACCGTGATCGAGCTCGATATGAAATCGATTGGACCATTAAACTTCGCGGGTCCACCGCAAAAGAAACTGTATTAACCAGTTTGGATGGTTTAGTACATATGCGATGGGAGCTGCTAAGCCATCCTTTTTTTAGATAAAATTTTTTGTCTAAAAAACAATAAAAACTAAGTTTTACAGATAAAACAAATAAAGTTCCAGCAGGACGCTGGAACTCAATCAAGGATGTAGAGATGAAAAAGACTTCATTGATCATGGCATTCATTGCACCGCTTACGCTGGGGGTAAGTGTCAATGCATTTGCAAAAGACTCATTGCTTGAATGGAAAAGTGATGACGGCACGGATTCATTAAAGTTAGGTGGGGTGGTTCGGTTAAATCAACGTTATGAAGATTGGGAAGGGCCAAACCGCGGTTTCGGTAAGCTCTATTTTGATATTTTCAGGGTAGATCTCAAAGGTAAGTTTGATGATGCCTATATCAACGCCAGCTATCTATTTCAAGACCAACAGAAAACGTCCATTGAAAAAGCGTACGTGGGCTATAACCTAGATGCCAATAACAGCATTGAAGCGGGTTTGGTTTATAAACCATTTACGATTTATCCCTATCCGCAAAATGGCTGGACCTATCATATTCCATTCTTTTTAGGATATGGCAATAACATTGCACCGGGGCTTAACTGGAATTATCACAACAAAGATTGGGATGTAAAACTCGGTTACTACCCGCAAATGTTAGAGACGAACTTGCGTTATTCACCTGAAAGTGCAACTTATGATGACTTGGCAGGAAACGCATTTCCATCTCAAAAAGCCTATCAAAATGAAAAGCGTAATCAGGTGAATACCCGCATTGTGCGTAAGTTAGAAACTGATTTCGGTAAGCAAGAGTTTGGTATCTCGGGTGCAATCGCTCAGCTACATAACAAAGTGACCGATAAAGACGGTAAATATTATGCAGTCGGTTTGCATACCGAAAACAACTATAAACGCTTTAATTTACAAAGTTCGGTCATTCATTACCAATATGATGCTAAAAATCCGGATGGTGTAAATAGTGACATGACCTTAATGGGCAATAATGGTTTTACACCTGCTTATTTCATTGCTTCGGAAGGTACCATTGCCAGTTTAAATCTTGCCTATACGTTGCCTGTGACCAATATGGGCAAGCTAAAAGCCATTAAGTTTTATAATGACTATAGTTATCTCGATAAAAAACGTGATGATTGGTCGGATTCGCAAATGAACACTACAGGAATGATGTTTATTGCTTCACCATTTATGGTTTGGGCAGATTATACGTGGGGTAAAAACTCTAACATTATTGGTGGGGCAACCAACTCAACAGGGTATACCTCTGCAACTTCACCAAACAGTGATAAATGGCTATACCGTATTAACTTTAATATCGGGTTTACTTTCTGAAATAAGCAGCATTAAAAAACCACGCAATCGGCGTGGTTTTTTTATTTAATAAGTGAAAATTTTTAATACCTGTTTTTTTCAAACTTATTCCAAAACACAAAGGCAGTTACAAAGGCCAAAATGGTTAGCGCGAAAATATAATACATCGCACCAATATCACTATATTGACTGAGCCAATGCACTAAAGGCAGCGTCATACCACCAACAATTGCATACGATAAATTATAAGAAAATGAAATGCCCGAGAAGCGAACAGGTGCGGGGAACATTTTGACCATACTGCTCGACACCATGCCGACGGTACCAGAGCATAGACCCAACAACATATATAAACCAAAAATGGTTGAATGTGCCGCGTGCCCCAAACTGTTATAAAAAACTGCTGCTGTGAGTGCTACGGCAAGTGCACCGACCATCATGACTTTGCCACAGCCAAAACGGTCAGCAAAATAGCCTGCTAAAATACAGCCGACCATTTGCATAACAATGGCTGCGCTTTGCATTTCAAAAGTCTGTGCGCGCTCAAAGCCAAACGTACCAGTTAATAAATTTGGCATGGCTAAAATCACCACCACCACACAGCCTGTTAAAAACCATGTAAATAACATGCCAATCGCAACGGCTGTTTTATGCGTTTTTAACACTTGCTTTACAGGCATTTCTTTTGAAATTTCTTTACGGGCCTGCATGGCTTTAAAGACAGGGGTTTCCTTTAAATAAGTCCGTAAATAAAGTGCAACCAGACCAAAAATACCACCTGCAATGAAAGGAATACGCCATGCCCAGTCATGGATTTGTCCTTCACTAAAATTCAGCGAAATCCATAAAGACATGAGCGCGCCTAGTAAAATTCCTAAAGATAGCCCAGCGGTGAGTAAACCATTGGCTAGTCCGATTTTTCTTTCAGGTACATGTTCAGACACAAATGTCCACGCGGCTGGAATTTCACCCCCAATTGCAATCCCTTGCACCACACGCATGAGTAATAAAAGTAGCGGTGCCAAATATCCAATATTTTCAAAGGTAGGCAATATCCCGATAAATAGGGTAGGCAGTGCCATGAGTAAAATAGAAAGCGAAAATAGTTTTTTACGCCCAACCAAATCACCAAAATGGGCCATAACAACCCCACCCAAAGGCCTAAAAAAATAACCTGCTGCAAAAATACCGTAAGTATTGAGCATGGCCCAAAACGGACTAAGTGTGCTGGGGAAAAAGAGGTCGGAAATGATTTTGGCGTAAAACACATAAATCACAAAATCATAAAACTCTAAAGCTCCACCCAATGAAGAAAGGGCAAGAGTTCGTTTATCTTCTTTATTAAGATAGTTCGCATCCTGCAAAGTTAATTCCTGATCCATTTTTTACTTAATTGTTGTAATTGAAGTTTGGATATTAATGGAAAAGTGAAGTAAAAGTAAATGGAGGAAATTTGTTCTATAGGACGATGTCGATTGGACTTACGCAGATCAAAAAGCTATAAAACAAAAAACGCTTTAGATAAAACAAAAACAGATGTAGGAATGACTTTTCTTTTGGGGCGTTCAGCGACACAATAAAACTTGTCATAGCCAGTTTAATAAGAGATTCAAAGGATGAGTGTGGTTTTACCTGTCGCGAAGCGTGGTGAAGATATTTTAAAACTAATTGCGGCTCCTGTTTCGGCAAATGAGTTAAACAGTAATTGGCTTTATCAGCTTGCTGACGCTATGCATGCAACGATGCTCGAACGTAATGGAGTAGGGATTGCTGCACCGCAAGTTTATATCTCTAAACGCGTCATTATTGTGGCGTCTCGACCAAATCCACGCTATCCGGATGCACCTGAAATGGAAGCGGTGGCCATGGTGAATCCTGAAATTTTAGAGTTCTCAAACGAAGTGTGTTTAGGTGAAGAAGGCTGTCTAAGTGTGCCGGATGAGCGTGGACAAGTTGAACGTGCAGAAATGGTGAAGGTGAAATATTTAACACTTCAGGGTGAAATGGTTGAGACAGTTTTCCATGGTTTTCCTGCTCGTATTGTTCAACATGAAGTCGATCATTTAAATGGGATTTTGTTTGTAGAAAGAATAATCTAATCTTCTGTTTAAAGTTTTGAAAAACCTATAATGAGCTTGAAATAAATAAGACAACGGAATTAAAATACTTATATCGTGATATTTAAATCATTACAAAAGATATAATTTTAATATTATCAGCAGGTTGTGCTGAAATTTTGCGCGATGTTGTAAATCTCCTCATTTAAGGTTACTAACCATGAAAACCCCTCTCCCAGAATATTTGGCAAATGTTATTGAAGCCTGTGACATCGATAACAGCGGTCATCTCGCCGATTATATTCCTGAGTTGGCAAATGCAAACCCAGATCGATTAGCTCTAGCAATGTCTACGGTAGATGGTGAAATTTATTCGGTCGGCGATGATGATGTTGAATTCACCATACAATCAATTTCTAAACCTTTTGTATATGCCTATGTTTTACAACAACTTGGCATTGATGCGGTACTTGCGAAAGTAGGAGTGGAGCCTTCAGGGGAAGCCTTCAATGAAATTTCACTGGGTAAAGATGGTCGTCCAAAAAACCCGATGATCAACTCTGGCGCAATTACGACACATTCCTTAATTCAGGTCAAACATGGTTTACATAGTGCAGAAATTCTACGCCGCTTTATGAGCGAGCTTGCAGGTCGCGAATTAAGTTTTGATGAGTCTGTCTATGATTCGGAAGTCAAAACTGCTTACCGTAATCTTTCGATCGGTTATATGTTACGAACTGTCGGAATTTTAGAAACCGATCCAGTTGATATTGTGAATGGGTATATTCGTCAATGTGCGATTTTGGTGACGGTTAAAGATCTGGTACGTATGGGCAGTGTGCTTGCCAATGGTGGAGTTGACCCTAAAACTGGAAAACGCCTATTGAACCGATCTGTAGTTAGACAAGTCCTCAGTGTCATGATGAGCTGTGGTATGTACGATGCAGCAGGCGACTGGCTTTCAACAGTAGGCATTCCTGCTAAAAGTGGAGTAGCAGGTGGTATTTTGGGGGTGTTACCGGGGCAGGTCAGTATCGCTGCTTTTTCACCTCGACTAGATGAGCATGGTCATAGTGTTCGAGGTATCGATATTTTAGGGCGATTATCTCGTGACATGGGGCTACATCTCATGGAAGGTACACCTTCTGCACAAACGATTGTACAAAGTCATTACCGCACAGGAAAAGATGCATCGTTAAGTGTGTATGTGCTTCGAGGTGTATTGAAATTTACCGAAGCTGAAATGTTGTTGCGTATTTTGCAAGACGAGACCACTGACCAAAGCACAATCGTGATTGATTTAACCCAGATTTCACTTATCCACGATGTGGGTAAACGTATGTTCTTAGAAGGCGTAGATCGTCTGATTGATGATGGTCATACCCTTGTTTTGGTTGATCCTGAACAGCGCCTAGATCATGCGAGAACCGCTAAAGATCGAGAACTTCATGTTTATCATGATTTCGATGATTTATTAGAAAAGCATGAGATCCGCTCTAAAAAAAAGACTTATAGCGACATCGCGGCACTTCTAAATTGTTGAGGTGTTTTTCCTAGATGTCGCTTAAACATTGCACTGAACGCGCTGGGGTTTGTATATCCCAGTGACTCTGAAATTTGGGCAATAGATTCGCCATTCGCGATTTTACTCAAGGCAAGTGCAATATGCATTTGCTGTACCCATGCCCGATAAGACAGCCCCGTTTCTTTTTGGAACATGCGCATTAAAGTTCTAGAACTCGCACCAATATCATCAGCCCAATCTGTTAAATCTTTTGAATGGTCAGGAGTATGTAATAACTCTTGGCAAATTTTTAAGAGTCTTTTGTCTTTCGGCCACGGAATCTGAATAGACAACAAATTAGCGCGATGGATTTCTTCAAAAATCAAAATTTGTAAAGAACGGGAAAGCTCTTGAGAGGTCGCTGTATTTGGAGTGTCCTCTCGTTCAATTTCATTTAAACGAATCAAAAGTTCATGTAACAGGTTACTAACTCGAATAATAAAGCAATGTTGTCCCATTAGAGCTGCTGCATTTACTTCAACTAACGCTGTATTTAACTTAACGTGACTCAGTGAAATCACACTGTGTTCAACATGAGCAGGAATCCATAACGCGCACATGGGCGGTACAATCCACACATGATTAGGTGTAAAAACTTGAATGTTTCCGGTAGATGCATATAAAAACTGTGCACGTGTATGTGTGTGGGTAGGCGTAATTTCTCGGTAAGAATGTTCAGAAGAGAGTCCAATCACAAGTTCAGACAAATCGGACTGAATAAGAGAATCGGACATAAAATATCCTAAAAATTGTCACTTATACGATGATTATTGGAAGATAACTTTATAAGCGACAAATTACAATAAGCATCTCATTTAAAAATATTGGAGTTTTTCAGGTATGACGTCTTCAATACAATTGAAAGATGGTATTGCCAATACCGTTGCAAATGATCAGTCTCATGGAATGATTATTAAAATTGTAGGCGCCGTGGCGGTTGCACATTTACTGAACGATTTAATTCAGGCAGTGCTACCAGCCATCTATCCAATGCTAAAAGCAAACTTTTCGCTGAGTTTTGCGGAGGTTGGCCTGATTTCGTTTGTATATCAAATTACAGGTTCGCTGCTACAGCCTTGGATTGGACTTTATACCGATAAACATCCAAAACCGTATCTTCTCCCACTCGGAATGGTCGTCACATTCTGCGGCATTATCTTGTTGGCATTTTCACCAAGTTTTGCTGTGTTGTTATGTGCATCTGCATTGATTGGGGTAGGGTCTGCAACCTTTCACCCAGAAGCTTCACGTGTGGCACGAATGGCATCGGGCGGACGCTTCGGTACAGCTCAGTCGACTTTTCAGGTGGGCGGAAACACAGGTACTGCCATTGGTCCATTATTAGCAGCATTATTAATTGTTCCATTTGGGCAGCATGCAGTTGCGGGCTTGGTGATATTTGCACTTTTAGCGATTTGGGTTTTATTTGGTGTAAGCCGCTGGACAGTAAACCATGCTAAAAGTCAGGTAGCTGCACGTGCAACTCAAGCACATACTAAATTGCATGGGCGTAAGCTCATTACCGCCTTGGGCACAATTAGTGTGTTGATGTTTGCCAAATTTACCTACATTGCTAGCATTAGTAACTATTTTACTTTTTATTTAATTCACAAGTTCCATATTAGTATTCAAACAGCTCAATTACACTTATTTGCTTTTTTGGCAGCTGTGGCTGTAGGTACATTTGCGGGTGGCCCAATTGGCGATAAGATCGGCCGTAAAGCTGTGATCTGGGTTTCATTTGTTGGCATGGCGCCGTTTGCATTAATGATGCCGTATGCAAACTTATTTTGGACAACGGTTTTCTCAATTATTGCAGGTTTGGTGTTGTCATCTGCTTTTGCAGCGATGGTGGTTTATGCACAAGAAGCTGTTCCGGGCCGTGTAGGCATGATTGCAGGTTTAATGTTTGGCCTTATGTTTGGGGTAAGTGGTATTGCCGCAGCGGGGCTAGGGTATTTAGCGGATATTAACGGCATTGAATGGGTATTTGGTTTATGTTCATTGTTGCCATTACTTGGTTTTGCAACGGCACTTTTACCAAACACAAAAGTTAAATAAATGAAAAGACTCTCAGCCATATTCAGCTGAGAGTGTTTTTAATATGAATATAGCCTCATTAGAAAGACTATTTTTGAACACCAAACTTAAATACGGTAACACTGTTATAAGTTTGATTTGGGTTTAAACGTGTAGACGGGAAAGCCGGTTGATTCGGGCTGTCTGGAAAATGCTGTGTTTCTAATGCTAGTGCGTCTGCTTGTCGATAGAGTACGCCATTTGCGCCAACAATATTTCCTAATAAATGATTGGCTGTATACATTTGGACACTTGGTTCAGTGGTTAAGACTTGCATGGTCCGTTTAGATTTTGGGTCAACCACAATAGCTGCAAGATTGAGTTTCCCTTGAGACTTTTGATTAATTACCCAAGTTTGGTCATAGCCATATCCATAGGCCAATTGCTGATTATTCGCTCGAATATCTTTAACAATCGCCTTAGGCGTCCGAAAATCAAAAGGTGTACCTGCAACTGAAGCAATTTCACCTGTTGGTAAAGAGTTTTGATCGGTCACCAATACACGGTCTGCATTGAGTTGTACCACATGATCCAGCACACCATAAGGATTATTACCAGCTCCTGACAAGTTGAAATAACTGTGGTTGGTGAGGTTGACGACTGTAGGCTGATCAGTTTTGGCTTTATATTCAATCTTAAATTCATTTTGATCTGAAAGACTGTAGATCACTTCTACATCTAACTTTCCGGGAAAACCTTGATCACCATTTGGACTGGTTAACTTAAGAGAAGCTTTAACGGTTTCACCTTGAGAAACGAGGGGCTTAACTTGCCAAACACGTTTATCAAAACCAGGATTCCCGCTATGTAATGAATTCGGGCCATTATTTTTTTCAAGATTATACGTTTTTCCATCCAAGCTAAATTTAGCATTGCCAATACGGTTCGCATAACGGCCAATTAATCCACCAAAATGAATGCCTTCCTTGGTATCAGTGACTTCATAGCCTTTTAGGTCATCAAAGCCCAAAACAATATTATTTTGTTTGCCTTGGGCATCGGGAGTCAAGATTTGTGTAATTACACCACCAAAACTAATAAAAGATACCGAGACTCCATTGCTATTACTCATGGTGTATAGATCAACTTTTTGGCCGTCTTGAGTCGTACCATATGGTTTTACATTTAACGTTGCTGCATTTGCCAGTTGTGCAAAGCTATAAACCGTAACACCTAAAATTGCTAATTTTTTCATGCTTATACTCTATTTTGTAATATTAAGACTGGATGAATATAAGATTGATTTTTCATCTTTTTAAAGAGGTTTTTATTATATATAGTGTTAATAATAATCGATCAGTTAATGCTGAGTATTGAACAGCCGATACCATTTAGGGTTATAAACAAATTAACTTTATTAGCAAACTTCAGCAGTAAGCTATTTTTATGAATCATCCTAATTCAATTTTAAAATTTTCACTTGGTCTAAATAGTCTCTGGTTTGATGTAGACAGCCAACATATTCACCTTGAGCAGGGCTTAGGTTTTATTAATTCAAAAAGTATCAGCAATGGTGTTATTGATGAGCTTGCGATTGAAAAGATGATTTATTTTATTGAAGAAATCATCGAGTCGCAGCCACTCAGAAATCTCAATATAAATGGTATAGCCGTTACGGCTGATACCGCCATGGCACAACTGAGCAAGTTATTTTTTAGTGCTAAAAAGCAAATCAGCCGTATCGAGCTTGAGCATGGATTTAATGATTTTATTGAGCGTTTGAGTTACTACACGAATCAAGTAGCCCCAGATCAGCTTTATATTTTTACCTACTTTGTATTTATTCGAGAAATGATGCATCACTTACGAGTTGAGCAAATTCAGATCCTTTAAGAAATGATTTCTCAGCCTGCCAATTCATCATGAATCCAGTTTAAAAACAGTTCAATTTTAGGAATAAATTGATGCGTTCGTGGATACACCAAATGATGAGCAGAGATTGGAATCGATAGCTCATCTGCAAAAACTCTAACCAACTTTCCAGATTCTAAGTAATTTTGAGTAAGCAAATTACTTTCTAAAACAAAACCTAGCCCGTGTGTGGCTGCTTCAAGTGACATATAAGAGCGGTCAAAACTCAAAGTGTAAGGAAACTCAGGAATGCTTAAACCCTGATGGGCAAACCATTGGGGCCAAGTAACTAAGGTTGAACGCGATAAAATCAGATCTTTCTTTAATAAATCTTGAGGTTTATAAACCGGACTACGTTCCAGCAGCTTAGGGGACGCAAGCACTTCAAGCTTTTCATTACGAATCGTTCTGATTTCTACCCCTGTCCAGTTGGGTAAACCATGACGGATATCAATATCGATCTTGTCGCGGGTAAAGTGCAAATTTTCATAAGAACATGACAAGTTGACCTGAATCATGGGGAACTTTTCTTTAAATGACTCGAGGCGAGGGAGCAACCAAAGCAAACCAAAACTTGGGGATGAATGAATATATAAACTGTCTTTCGGGCTTTTATCGGCAGCTTTTTCCGTGGCTAACATGAGGTTATGCAAAATGGTGGTGACATCTTGAAAATAGCGTTCACCAGAAGGGGTCAGCGTCACACCACGGGCACCACGAATAAATAAACTCTGCCCAATCATTTCTTCAAGCTTAGCAATTTGATGACTCACTGCTGAAGGCGTGAGATTCAAATGCTCGGCTGCCTTGGCAACATTGCCGAAACGGGCGGTTTGTTCAAAAGCTTGTAATGTTTTGATTGAGGGCATTTGATTGAAATTGTTTTCACTGCTATCCATGAAATGATCCGTTTTTATCCCTAAAACTTATTTGAAAATAGCATAGGCATGAATTTTTTTCATGTCTTGTTGAATTCGAGATGATTGCTGGGCTTTGTGAAAAAAGGGATTCTAAGTCAGAACTCAGGATATAAAGCGTAAAAGAGGATTGAACATGTTACTACAAGGAAAAGTGGCATTAATTACCGGTGCAGCATCAGAACGTGGAATTGGGCGAGCAACCGCAGAAATCTTTGCACAACAAGGCGCCAAAGTCATTATTGTTGATTTAGATCTTGCTCAAAGCCAAAACGCTGCAAAGGCGCTTGGTGACGGTCATTTAGGACTTGCTGCAAATGTTGCAAATGAAGAACAGGTCAAAGCAGCTGTTGAACAAGCACTACAGCACTATGGCAAGATTGATATTTTAATTAACAATGCGGGCATTACTCAGCCAGTTAAAACCCTCGATATTCAGCGCAATGACTATGACCGTATTTTAGATGTCAGCCTGCGCGGAACACTGATTATGTCACAAGCTGTTATTCCATCTATGAAAGCAAACGGTGGTGGAAGCATTGTGTGCCTATCTTCAGTTTCAGCGCAGCGCGGCGGTGGTATTTTTGGCGGGCCACACTATAGCGCTGCTAAAGCAGGCGTGTTAGGTCTGGCAAAAGCGATGGCTCGTGAGTTTGGTGGTGACCAGATTCGTGTAAATTCTCTTACTCCAGGTCTAATTCAGACTGATATTACTGGCGGTTTAATGAATGATGACCGTCGTCACGACATTTTGGCAGGTATTCCACTTGGCCGCTTAGGTAAAGCGCAAGATGTTGCAAATGCAGCATTATTTTTGGCAAGTGATCTGTCTGCTTACTTAACTGGTGTCACACTCGATGTAAATGGTGGCATGCTGATTCATTAATCGCTCACTATTTCAAAACTAAAAAATAGAATGATGGTCACAAGAGGATACTGTGGCCAAATGTAAAGGGATTCGCATGATGGATACAGTATTTTCATCTGAAGTAGATACAACGATTCGTAAATCGGCGTATCGAAAAATTGCATTTCGGCTCATGCCATTTTTAATGCTTTGTTATTTTTGTGCCTATTTAGATCGAGTAAATGTGGGTTTTGCCAAACTCCAAATGATGAGCGATTTACAGTTTAGTGAAGCTGTATATGGGCTAGGCGCAGGGATTTTCTTTATTGGTTATTTTCTTTGTGAAGTACCAAGTAACATCGTACTTCACAAAGTAGGTGCAAGACGTTGGATCGCCCGAATCATGATTACATGGGGCATTTTGTCAGGCTGTTTCGCTTTTGTTCAAACCGAATGGCAATTTTACACCTTACGTTTTTTGCTTGGTGTTGCTGAAGCTGGGCTGGCTCCGGGTTTGTTGCTCTACCTCACTTACTGGTTCCCATCTTACCGCCGCGCACGCATGACAGTTCTTTGGTTTATCGCGATTCCAATTTCAGGAATGATTGGTGGACCACTTTCAGGCTTAATCATGGACCGAATGAGCGGCGTACATGGCTGGTTTGGCTGGCAGTGGATGTTCCTCATTGAAGCTATTCCCACAGTGATTGTCGGCTTACTTGTACTTGCTGTTTTAAAAGATTCAGTTCAAGAAGCCAACTGGTTAACCCAAGACGAAAAGAACTTGGTGAAGCAAGAGCTTGCTCAGGATAACCAGCACAAAGAAGGTCATGCTAGCGTCAAAGAGTTCATCGCAGATAAACGCTTATGGTTACTGGCAGGTATTTACTTTTGTGTCGTGATGGGGCAATACGCTATTACATTTTGGCTACCAACTCTTATTCGTAACTCGGGCATTAGTGATAACTGGCATATCGGTTTGCTCACAAGCCTGCCTTATATGTGTGCCATTGTGGCCATGATTTTGGCAGGACGTAGTGGTGACCATTTTCAAGAACGCCGCTGGCACTTAATTATCCCGATGTGTGCAGGCGCTATAGCACTCACATTTGCGACCTTATTCGCTTCAAATCTAACACTCTCTTTAATTTGCCTTTGCATCGCAGCCTCAGGTGTGCTGACAGCATCCTCTTTATTCTGGATGTTACCGACCAACTTTTTGGGTGGTGTTTCCGCAGCGGCAGGTATTGCAGCAGTGAATAGCTTCGCCAATCTTGCAGGATTTTGCTCACCTTATTTAATCGGTTGGGTCACCACCAACACAGGTTCAAATGCAATCGGCATGTTCTTAATCACAACAGTATTAATTTTCGGCGCCAGTCTGGTTCTGCGTGTTCCGGCAAAACTGGTCAATCGTTAATAAGGAATAGTAAATGACAATGTTAAATGTTGATAAAGCAGGCCAAATTGCCGAGTTGCAACAACGTGCCTACCACATTCGCCAACATGCTTTACGTATGGGGCAAGTACAAGGCCAAGGCTATGTTGGACAAGCTTTAGGTGCAGCAGATCTACTGGCAGTATCTTATTTCCATGCCATGAAATATCAGCCTGAAAACCCTGAATGGGAAGGCCGTGACCGTTTTTATCTTTCTATTGGACACTATGCAATTGCACTCTATGCAGCCTTAATGGAAGCAAAAATTATCCCGCTTGAAGAACTTGAAACCTACGGTGCAGATGACAGTCGTCTACCGATGTCGGGTATGGCTTCGTATACACCGGGCATGGAAATTACCGGTGGCTCATTGGGTCATGGTCTTGGAATTGCAGTCGGTGCATGTCTAGGACTGAAACAGAAAAAATCAGATGCTTTTGTCTATAACTTACTGTCCGATGGGGAGCTAAATGAAGGCTCAACATGGGAGGCGGTGATGTCTGCTTCGCATTGGAAATTAGATAACCTGATTGCCATTATTGATGTGAATAATCAGCAGGCAGATGGACATTCCAGCGAAATTTTAGCATTTGAGCCAATTGTTGATCGTTGGCAGTCTTTTGGTTGGTACACCCAACGTGTGGATGGCAACAACATGGAAGCTCTGCTTGAGGCATTCGATCAGGCACGAAACCATGAGGGAGCATGCCCAAGAGTCATTATTTGTGACACAAAAATGGGTAAAGGCGTGTCGTTCTTGGAAAGCCGCGAAAAAACACATTTCATTCGTGTTGATGAACATGAATGGGACGATGCTTTAAATATTTTGACCCACTACGGACAGTAAGGAATACACCATGAGCCAGTTAGCCAATCCCCCTAAGAAAAAACTAACCACTTCGGCAATGATTGCTTCTATTGCTGCGGAGGGCCAACCGACCAAACCAGCACCATTTGGACATGCACTCAATGCCTTAGCAAAAGAGCGTGACGATATTGTGGGGTTATCAGCAGATTTATCTAAATACACTGACCTGCATATTTTTGCTAAAGAAAACCCAGACAAGTTTTTCCAAATGGGCATGGCAGAACAACTTTTGATGAGTGCAGCAGCAGGACTTGCTCGTGAAGGATTTGTTCCTTTTGCAACAACTTATGCCGTATTTGCATCACGCCGTGCCTACGATTTTATTTGTATGGCAATTGCAGAGGATAACCTGAATGTCAAAATTGTGGCAGCACTTCCGGGGCTAACCACGGGTTATGGCCCAAGTCATCAAGCGACAGATGATATTGCGATTTTCCGTGCTATGCCGAACTTGATGGTTATCGATCCATGTGATGCCTTAGAAATAGAACAGGCAATTCCTCAGATTGCCGCTCATAATGGTCCGGTATATATGCGTTTATTGCGTGGTCAGGTTCCGTTAGTGCTCGATAAATACAACTACCAGTTTAAATTGGGTAAGGCACAGGTGATTAAACCCGGTAAAGACTTACTCATTATTTCGACTGGCTTATTGACCATGCGTGCGCTTGAGGCAGCCGAAGAACTTGAAAAAGAGGGTATTGAGGTTTCAGTGCTGCATGTGCCTACAATTAAGCCTTTAGATGAACAAACTATTTTGGATGAAGTCGCAAAAGGTGGCCGTCCTGTTTTAACTGCCGAAAATCATTCTGTCATTGGTGGTTTAGGGGAAGCAGTTGGTTCATTACTTCTAAGAAATGGTCAGCATCCTCGTTTTGACATGATTGGTTTGCCTGATGCATTTTTAGATGCAGGGGCATTACCAACTTTGCATGATCGCTATGGTATTTCAACTGAAGCTGTTAAAGAAAAGATTAAGTCACATTTGAAGTAAAAAGATTAAATTTTCAAATTGAAAAGGGCGTGATGGAATTTCCTTCACGCCCTATTTTTAATCAAGATGATTTAAAAACTTAAGCAATCGAATCATCTAAATTTGGTGCTAACCAACGCTTCGCTTCATCTAGTGACCAACCCTTACGTTTCGCATAATCTTCAAGTTGATCCTGAGAGATTTTACCCACGTTAAAGTATTCACTTTGAGGGTGCGAATAATAGAAACCACTTACCGAAGATGGTGGCATCATTGCAAAGTGCTCGGTCAGTTTAGTACCAATTTTATCGGTAGAGCCTAACCAGTCGAACAACACCGCTTTTTCAGAGTGCTCAGGGCAAGCAGGGTAACCCGGTGCAGGGCGAATACCGACATATTTCTCTTTAATCAGTTCTTCGTTGCTAAGCTGTTCATCCGCTTTATAGCCCCAGAACTCTTTACGAATGCGTTCATGTAAGTGTTCGGCAAAAGCTTCAGCAAAACGGTCAGCCAATGACTGAACTAAGATTGCAGAGTAGTCATCACCTTTGGCTTTGTATTCATTTGCTAGTTCTTCTGCACCAAAAATCGACACAGTGAAACCGCCTAAGTAGTCTTGTTGTTCACGGTCATTACGAATGTAATCTGCTAAAGACAAGTTTGGTTTACCTGTCACTTTGTCAGATTGCTGACGTAAGTGTTCAAAAGTATGCGTAACATTTTGACCCGCTTCATCAAATACGCTCACTGTGTCAGCGTTAGTGCGTTGTGCAGGGAACATACCAAATACAGCACGGGCATCAAAACGATTGTTGTCGATAATATCTTTCAACATTGCTTGAGCTTGGTTGTACAAGTCAGTTGCTGCTTCCCCAACCACTTCATCTTCTAAAATTTTCGGAAATTTACCTGCCAAGCTCCAAGAAATGAAGAATGGTGTCCAGTCAAAATACTCGACGAGTGTAGCAAGCGGGTAGTTCGTTAAAACTTGTGTTCCCAAAAGGTTTGGTTTTGGTGGTACATAGCTTTCGTCAATTTTAAAACCGTTTTCAACCGACTCGGTATAAGTCAATTTTGCAGCTTTTGGCTGTTTGTTAGCTAAACGCTCGCGAATCTTGGCATATTCAGCACGGTGCTCTGCAATAAAGTTTCCACGCATTTCTTTAGAAAGTAAGGTTGTTGCAACACCTACAGCACGTGAAGCATCTGCAACATAAATCACCGCATCGTTTTGGTACTGAGGGTCAATTTTTACTGCTGTATGTGCTTTTGAAGTTGTCGCGCCACCAATTAATAAAGGAATGTTAAAACCTTTACGTTGCATTTCTTTTGCAACAAATACCATCTCATCTAAAGACGGTGTGATCAGACCTGACAAACCGATGATGTCACATTTTTCATCAATTGCAGTTTGCAAGATTTTCTCGCAAGGTACCATTACGCCAAGATCAACAATGTCATAACCATTACAGCCGAGTACTACGCCTACGATATTTTTACCAATATCGTGTACGTCGCCTTTAACAGTTGCCATCAGGACTTTACCTTTAGATTGGCTACCTGTTTTTTCAGCTTCAATGTACGGGTTAAGCCAAGCCACAGCTTGCTTCATAACACGTGCAGATTTCACAACTTGTGGTAAGAACATTTTGCCTGAACCGAACAAGTCACCAACCACGTTCATACCGTCCATCAAAGCGCCTTCGATTACATCTAAAGGACGTTTGGCTTTGAGGCGAGCTTCTTCGGTATCTTCATCAATGTAAGTGGTAATACCTTTGACTAACGCATATTCAAGACGTTTTTCTACAGATTCATTACGCCATTCTAGGTTCTCGGCTTCTTTTGCAGCGCCGCCTTGTCCACGGTATTTTTCAGCCACTTCAAGTAGTTTCTCGGTTGCGGCCTGACCAGACTCACCTTGGTTTTGGTTTAAGATGACATCTTCAACTGCTTCTTTTAGCTCGGCTGGAATATCATCATAAATTGCCATTTGGCCAGCATTCACAATACCCATGGTCATGCCTTGTTTGATGGCATGGTACAAGAACACAGAGTGAATCGCTTCACGAACGGGCTCGTTACCACGGAATGAGAACGAAACGTTCGATACACCACCAGAAATCATGGCATGAGGTAAGTTTTGTTTAATCCAACCTGTGGCCTCAATAAAATCGACACCATAGTTATTGTGCTCTTCAATACCTGTTGCTACTGCAAACACGTTCGGGTCAAAAATAATATCTTCAGCAGGGAAGCCTACATCGTTAACCAAAATATCATATGAGCGCTTACAGATTTCACGCTTACGTGCAGCGGTGTCGGCTTGACCTGTTTCGTCAAAGGCCATCACAATAATTGCGGCACCATATTGACGGCAAAGGCGGGCTTTTTCGACAAACTCGTCATAACCTTCTTTTAAGGAAATGGAGTTAACAACCGGTTTACCTTGTACGCATTTTAAGCCAGCTTCAATGATTTCCCATTTTGATGAGTCAATCATGATTGGTACACGAGAAATATCGGGTTCAGAAGCCACAAGATTTAAGAAATGCACCATCGCATTTTGCGAATCGAGCATCCCTTCATCCATGTTAATGTCAATAATCTGTGCGCCAGCTTCAACTTGCTGCTGTGCCACTTCTAAAGCTTCGGCAAAGTTTTCTTCACGAATTAAGCGTAAGAATTTTTTCGAACCTGTAACGTTAGTACGTTCACCCACGTTAACGAACAATGAGTCATCATAAATATTAAATGGTTCTAAACCACTCAAACGACAAGCAGATACAGTTTCAGGAACTTGACGAGGGGCTATATCTTTTACCGCATTCGCAATCGCGCGGATATGGTCAGGTGTTGTACCACAGCAACCACCCGTAATATTAATTAAGCCGCTTTCTGCAAATTCTTTTAAGAATGCCGCAGTTTGTTCTGGCGTTTCATCATATTCACCAAAAGCGTTTGGTAAGCCCGCATTTGGGTGCGCTGAAACAAACGTATCTGCTACATCGGAAATAGTTTTTATGTGAGGGCGCATTGCATCTGCACCAAGCGCACAGTTAAAGCCAATCGATAGCAAGTCGCCATGACGTACAGAGTTCCAGAACGCTTCAGCAGTTTGACCTGTTAATGTACGACCCGATGCATCGGTAATGGTCCCCGAAATCATGATTGGTAATTCGCGACCAATTTGTTTAAAAACTTCTTTAACCGCAAAAATCGCTGCTTTACAGTTTAATGTGTCAAATACGGTTTCAATCAAAATGATATCTGCACCGCCTTCAATGAGCGCATGTGTCGCTTCAATATAGTTTTCTTTTAACTCATCAAAAGTAATGTTACGAAAGGCAGGGTCATTTACATTCGGTGAAATTGAACAAGTACGTGATGTTGGCCCAAGGACACCTGCGACAAAACGCGGTTTATCTGGAGTTGAGTACTTTTCACAAGCTGCTTTGGCTAAACGTGCTGCTTCTCGGTTAATCTCTGGAACAAGATCTTCCATATGATAGTCAGACATTGAAACACGCGTGCCGTTAAAGCTATTGGTTTCAATAATGTCTGCACCTGCATCAAGATAAGCTTCATGAATACCTTGAATAATTTGAGGCTGTGTCAGAACCAAAAGGTCATTGTTACCTTTTAAGTCATGTGCCCAATCAGCAAAACGCTCACCACGGTAGTCGGCTTCTTCCAATTTATGGCGCTGAATCATCGTGCCCATTGCACCATCAATAATCAAAATACGTTTGGCAAGAAGCGCTTTTAGGGTGGCAAGCGTGGACATATAAAACCCCGATATTGTACAAATTTAAAAATGCGGCGCTATTGTAACAGAATAGTTGCGCAATAGATGACCTATAACGACCCATCATTCACTCTAACTTATTCACCAAACAAGCGCTTTATGACAAAGTAGAGTCTGATTTTTCATCAAATATTCATAAAATGATCATGATATTGAAATATTTCATCTCCAATATTCGGTTTTATGACAATTGTGTTGTTTAAAAAGTGGCCGTTTAGGTAATTTTTTAGATATTTTTGCTTTAAAAATAGTCATAAATTCGATGGATATGGAGTTGTATAAATTATTGTATTTTAATAAAAAAATAAAATAGATAGGGGAAAGGTGCATCAAATGAGGTCAAAATATGAAAAATTGACTTCATCAGGCGCCGCTTTGTCATATAATTGTCATAATTTAATTTAAGAATACAGAGGATTTTCTTATCCTCTTACCGTCTGCATGAATTCTAATCTACCCCCTGTTTCGGATTCAAAACTTGCGGCAAACCTGCAAGTCAAATCGACGAATGTACATGTCCCGACACCTAAGTTTTTTATGCCGGTGTTTCTGACGATTATTGTTGCAACACTTATTTATATCGGATTTCAGGTGAGTGCTGATTTAGCACATGTACCGCCTTTGAGCCTTTATTCAGTTATTCTTTTATCTACTGCACTCTTGATTGCTTTAGGCTTTGAGTTTGTAAATGGCTTCCACGATACTGCAAATGCAGTGGCAACAGTAATTTACACCAATGCTTTACCGGCACCGGTTGCAGTCATGTGGGCTGGTTTTTGTAATTTTCTTGGGGTAATGGTTGCAAGCGGCGCAGTCGCTTACGGCATTATTGCATTGTTGCCTGTTGAATTGATCATGAATATGGGCAGTGGTGCAGGTTTCGCAATGGTTTTTGCGCTTCTTATTGCTGCGATTCTATGGAACTTAGGTACATGGTTCTTAGGTATTCCTGCATCTAGTTCTCATACCTTGATTGGTTCAATCTTAGGTGTGGGCATTATGAATCATCTATTGAGTGCATCGACTGGCGTAACGACCAGTGGTGTTGATATGGATCAGGTGATTAAAGTTGGTAAGGCATTATTATTTTCACCTTTAATTGGTTTCGCTTTTGCAGCGATTGTATTCTTGTTGGTTAAAACTATTTTTAAACGCCAATTAGAATTATTCCAGCCACCTGAAGGTAATAAACCACCACCAGCAATCATTCGTGCAATCTTAATCTTTACCTGTACAGGTGTAAGTTTTGCACATGGTTCTAATGACGGTCAAAAGGGTATGGGACTCATCATGCTCATTTTAGTTGGACTGGTGCCGTTGGCTTATTCATTAAATAAAAACCTCGATACACAACAAGTTCAATCATTCCATCAGCTTTCTTCTCAAACTGCCGTATTTTTGAATCAAAATCAGCCTGAATTAACCGATGAAAAAGCACGTGTTATTCTGACTAAATATATTCAAACTAAACAGCAAACTCCTGAAGTTGTGCCTGCATTGGCAAGTATGACTGATCACTTGGGTGAGCGAGTTTCTAGCTATAACAACTTAAAAGATATTCCTGAAGCTGCTATTAGCGAAATTCGTAATGACATGTATTTGAGTACAACCACGTTTAAGCGTTTGGATAAAGCAGATGCTTTACCAAAAATGGATGACTCACAGAAAAAGCTTGTGAAAGAATACCGTAGTAGCTTAGATTCATTCTTACAATACATCCCGACTTGGGTAAAAGTGGCTGTTGCTTTAGCACTTGGTCTAGGCACAATGGTGGGTTGGAAACGTATTGTTGTGACTGTAGGTGAGCGTATTGGTAAGCACCACATGACTTATGGTCAAGGGATGTCTGCTGAGCTTGTTGCAATGAGTACAATTGCAGCTGCCGATGGTTTAGGTATGCCAGTTTCAACAACACACGTTTTAAACAGTGCTGTTGCGGGTACGATGGTCGCGAATAAATCAGGCTTAAACTTTAATACCGTGAAGACAATTCTCTCTGCATGGGTATTTACTCTTCCTGCAACAATCTGCTTGTCAGGCGGTTTGTACTGGTTGTTCTTACAGTTTGTATAAAAGCATTTAAAAAATTAAAGCCACTGTGAACAGTGGCTTTTTTATTTGTTTAGTTTTTAAAGTCGAGACTATTTTTCATGTACATTCATCTATAAATTAATAAGTTGTTATAGGTCATCAAACGGCTTTATAGGCTGGGCTTAAACTTTTATATCAGGATATATTATGAATGCGGTTCAAATACATCAGCTAAAACAACAATTTCCACTTATTGAAACACTTCAAGCCTATCAAGAAACATTTTGGTTTACACCTTATCGCTATCCTTTAAAAGAAGCTTTAGAAAAAGTTGGACTAACTGCTGAGGACGTAAGTGAAGCAGAAGCAAGACTAGCGCGTTTCGCACCTTATTTGGCAAAAGTATTTCCTGAAACTCAAACACAACAGGGAAAAATTGAATCAGATATCGTCGAAATTGCTCATATGCAACAAGCACTTTCTTCAACAGAACGAGTACAACTGACTGGAAAATTCTGGCTGAAAAAGGATAGTCATCTACCTATTTCAGGCTCCATTAAAGCACGTGGTGGTATTTATGAAGTGCTCACACATGTTGAAAAACTTGCCATGCAGGCAGGGTTGCTCAAACCAGAAGATGATTATAGTAAATTAGATCAAGATTCATTTAGGGCATTCTTTTCTAAGTATCAAATTGCAGTAGGTTCTACAGGTAACCTTGGGCTTTCTATAGGCATTATGAGCGCCAAACTCGGCTTTAGAATTACTGTTCATATGTCGGCTGATGCTAGACAGTGGAAAAAAGACAAACTGCGTTCACTCGGCGTCAAGGTTGTAGAATATGCCAGTGATTATGGAGTAGCTGTTGAAGAGGGACGAAAAGCCGCAGAGCAAGATCCACACTGCTTTTTCATTGATGATGAAAACTCAACAACATTATTTTTAGGTTATGCCGTTGCAGGAATACGTTTAAAACAGCAATTGGAGCAAAACCAAATTAAAGTCGATGCTGAACACCCATTATTTGTTTATTTGCCATGTGGCGTCGGTGGTGGGCCAGGTGGGGTGAGTTTTGGTCTAAAACTGGCTTTTGGTGAGCATGTACACTGTATTTTTGCAGAACCAACACATTCGCCATGTATGTTACTTGGTGTCCACACAGGTTTGCATGATCAGATTTCAGTCAATGATATTGGTATTGATAACGTTACTGCGGCAGACGGGCTTGCGGTAGGACGTGCTTCAGGTTTTGTCGGGCGTGCTATGCAACAATTAATCGATGGCTACTACACCATTCACGATGAACGTTTATATGAGCTTATTGCGCTTTTAAATCAAACTGAGAATATTCAGCTTGAGCCTTCTGCGGTAGCAGGCATGATGGGACCGTATTATGTTCAGACGAGTCCTGATTACTTGGCTTTACACCAGTTAACAGCTAAGCAGTTGCAGCAAGCAAATCATGTAATATGGGCTACCGGGGGTGGCATGGTGCCGCCTGATGAAATGCAAAAATATCTATCGCACTTTCAAGGTAAATAAAGACACTTTAGAAAAAAGCCCAATTCTAAGATTGGGCTTTAATCAAATTATCTTTTAGATGATTTTCTAAAAGGGAGTTTCTCGGTAGCAAAACCATAAATTGCCGCAAAAGGCAGGGCAGTTCGTGCTAAATAAGCGACACGCCATAATCCACCATGATTGGCTCCTTCCATCATAAGCTCAAGCGGATGGTCTAATACAGTTTCAGGATTCGCCACAGAAGACTCATTTCTTAAGTCATGAATCCAGAGCGCCGCCATAATGGCATTGGTAGTTTCAGGGCTAAATGCTTCTACATCGAAAAGTTCTGCGCCATTAAAAGCTGCTTTCAATAATGGATTTTTAGTCACTGAATGAGTTGTTGTCGATGGTGCAATATTAATACTGACACGTTGTCCTTGATGATGAGCCAAAATAGCTCGCCATTGTTGAATACGTTTTGCCAAGGCATAGTTTGGACCTTGTTCAACCACTAAGCAGTCGGCAATACCATAGGTTTTTCCATTTTCACATGTAACCAAGTCTTGGTATGGCGCTTGAAAAAAACGATTGAGCGAAAGAGCAGAAACACCTTTTACTGCCAATTTTTGCATTTTTCTGCGGGATTTAAATTTCTCTTGAGCAGCCTCTGCAACTTCTTTTGGTACTGCATAAACATCGGTTGGAGTACACATAAACATAAGGCTTGTATCAGGTTTATGCTCGCTCACAAATTGCATGATGCTATCCATTGCCATGGAAACGCGGACATGCTTTTCACCATCTAAATAGGCGATTGCTGCCAAATCTAACTTTTGTGGAAACTGTACCAGCCACTGCGCTATTTCTGGTAATTGAGTCAGTAAATTTGCACCCAGCTTATCTTTTAACTCAGAAGCTTTTACTGACGAATCAACGGCTTCAACACATGGTGCAATGAGTGTTGCATTCCCTTGTTGAATCGTATTTAAGATTTTGCCCCAGACTCGTGAGTTTGTTAAATCTACAGCAATAATATTTGCTTTCCATTTGGCTAACCAAGGCAGTGGTCCTGCTTCTGAGGCTGCACCAAACAGCACCATGGTACGGTCAGATAAATCGAACCATTCAGGATGAGCAATAGCTTCACGAAGTGCCTTTGCATGACTTGGTTCAATAATACCAGCTTCTTCCCAGCGTTGAATCTGGTCTAATAAGCTTTGTCCACTGAGCTTTTGTCCTTTATAGGGAACATACCACTCTGGTGCTGCCTCACTTTCACCTTTAAGTTTTACTGTATAAAGAGGAGTAGATGAAGCAATATGAACGGCATCTTTTAAAAGGTAGTGTTTACCATCACGATAATAATCAAAAATATGGTGAGCTTTATGCAATCCTTGCTTCGCAATAGTAATTGGGTTGTTGATATTAGAAATCCCTTGTTTAACAAGAGCTTTAAAATATAAAGGATAGTTTTTTCGCCAGTTTTTTTCATTCAACACTTGTTGTGCGGTTTTATTATCTACAATAGATAAAGCCTCTGACAAAATCTCTTGACCTGTAAGGGATGTACTTTGTTTTTTTGTTGAGGCGTGTACCGGAAATTGTAGACCTTCGACTTGACTTGTGCTGGACATAAAATATCTCGTTAATACGACTGGGTTAATATACAGATGTATACATTATCTATGCCAATGAAAGGAAACGAGTGGCAATAACTGACAAAATAATATTGATTATTTATGTGATGAAACATGAAAGAGAAAGTTATTATGATAAATTCATCTCATTTTGGCCTTAATTTTTTTCACATTTTTAGAACATTTTTATAGACTTACGTTACATAAATGTTTATTTTGTATTAAGCAAATACATCAGTTTTAACCTGAAGGTAAAATGTTCAAAATGTATCAATAATAGAGATACAATAATGATTAAAAATTAGGCTTTTTTCTTAAGTAGTAAGAAAAGTCAAACGGAATAAGAAAGAATTGGGGTGAAACTAGATAGAAGACAACGTAAGATTGTCTTTTAAAAATCTTGGGGATATGGTGATTTTTTTACACCATAATTTTCTAGTTTCATCCCATCTAATTTGGGCTTGGAACCCTCTATTGAGTATTCAATTACTTAATTGAACTCTATTTCTTTAGAGTAACTTAAAAATTACTCTAAAAGAGGAAGTTTCTAACAACGTCCTTTTTTAGCTTGTCCTGGTGGGCAAAAGCCTCCTGGATGTCCGTAATATGGTGAATCTGGGTCAATCACAATACTACCTTCGGGAGTATGGACTGCACAGGCTGATAGTGACATTGTGAAAATTGCTGCGGCACAAAGAAGTAAAGTTTTCATCTTGTTCTCACTTTTTTATCATTCTCACTTGTACTATAAAAATATTTTGCTTATTTTTCGATCTAATTTTGGTTAAAAAATATCTTTAATAAGTCTAATTAAGAAGAAATTAAGGAGACCGTAAAATAGTTCGAAATCCAACATGTGTTGCAGCTAAATCAAAATCTTGCGGGTACCGGCTACTGCTACGATAACGTGAACAATAATTTTGTGCGCAAAGAAAAGATCCGCCCTTAATTACATATTGTGTGCTCGCAATTTGTTGTTGTCGTAAATCAGAATAATTTCCCATATGCTGGTCATGAGCACCTTGATACGGAGATGATGTCCATTCCCATACATTTCCAATCATATCAAATAGTTTGAAATTATTTGGCGTAAAACATCCAACCGGTGCCACATCTTTAAAGTGATCTTGATTTAGATTTTGAAAAGGGAATTCACCTTGCCAGTAATTCGCTTGGGGATGATGATGTTCATCAGTAGGGGCTTGATGTAAAGGCGTATCAGTTTTTGAATTGGCTTTAGCTGCATATTCCCATTCTAGTTCTGTTGGTAAATCACGTCCTAGCCACACTGCATAATGTTCAGCATCATTTTTACTCACATACCTTACAGGCTCATTAGGATTGGCTACAGCACCATTACTGCCATTTGGCGTTTTCCATGTATATCCAGATTTTAGTTGCCACCATTGCTGTGGATGATCAGGATCTGGTGAAAAAACAGCGGCCTGCTTTTGTTTTTCGGCATCTGTAATATAGCCAGTTGCTTTTACAAAACTTGCAAACTGAGCAACGGTAACTTCTGTCTGATCAATCCAGAATCCTTTGACTTCGCGCTGTTTTTTTCCAAAATTAAGTTCATCGGGATAGGCCTTTTCAGAACCAAAGTTAAAATCTCCATCGGCAATTAAAACCATTCCAGCAGTAGGCTGTTGGAGCCAGCCTTGAGGCAGTCCAGTATACTTTTTACATTTTTCAATAGAACCTAAGTCAGGTAAAGAAGTTTGCTGTTGCTTCGAAGGTGTTGATTCAAAAACTTGTGAAGATTGACTACAGCCCGTCATAATAGACAGGCTGATTGTGATCACTAAAAATGGCTTCAATCTCATTTGGCGTTATATTCCTGCACACCATTTTTCTCAGTATATTTTTGATAAACCGATAAGAGCTCTTGTACTTTAGCAGGATAAAGCTGAGCAACATTTTGTCTTTCCCCTCGATCTGTTTTAATGTTGTATAGCTCCCATGTTCCTGTGCCTAATTCAGGGCGTCCTTGAAGGGCAATTTTCCACTCGCCTTGTTTTGCATATTTGCTGCCATGTAACTCATCGGCAAAACTAAAATTTTCGGGGCGAATCGTGGTTGTTTTATTTTCAAGCAAAGGTTTCCAAGAATAACCACTTGGCGTATTAATGGCCCGGCCATTATATTGGCCTTGAGGTACGGGAATATGAGCATATTCTAGTAAAGTTGGGAAAACATCGAGTACAGATGCAAAGCTATGATTAGTTTGTTCTGCTTTTTTCTGATTCGGTAATTTCACAATGGCAGGGGCCGTAGTTGCTCCTTCGCCCGCTGTATCCTTCCATAAATGAAAAGGTGCCGCGCTGACCTCGGCCCAACGTGGCCCGATATAGTGGTACGAAGTAGGTGTACCTACGTTTGCTACAGAGTTATTAAAACCAGATTCATTGCCATATCCGCCACGTACAAAACCTTCTGCGCCATTGTCTGAAACAAAGAAAATTAAAGTATTGTCATAAAGATTATTTTGTTTGAGATATTGAATAATTCGGCCAACATTGGCATCAAGATTTTCTACCATGCCCGCATAGATTTCCATTTTACGGGCTTCGAGTGCCTTTTGCTCGGCTGTTAACTCATCCCATTTTCCATATTTTTGTGGGGCATTTTGAGTCGCAATTGGTTCTGCTGCATCAAAGTTTGCAGGAATAATTCCAAGCTGTTTTTGTCTAGCAATGCGGGCATTACGAATTGCATCGTAACCTACATCATAAACTCCGCGATATTTTTCACGATATTCGGCTGGGGCTTGAATTGGCCAGTGAGGCGCCGTATAGGCAGCATAAGCAAAGAACGGTTTACCACTATTTTTGCCTGAATCTAAGTAGCTTAGTAATTTATCGGTGAAATAATTTGTCGAGAAAAAGTCATCCGGCAAAGCTGAAACAGGAATAACTTGCCCATCTTCTGTATAAGTTGAATTTCGTTTAAACGCACTTGGAGCTTGTTTAAAGTGATGGTCTAAACCTTGTAATAGAGTAAATGAATGATCAAAACCTTTTGCATGTGCATTGGTTTCAGGTGTTAGGCCTAAATGCCATTTACCACTAATGTACGTGCGATAACCATTGTCTTTAAGTACTTGTGCGATGGATAGCGAACGGTCATTTAAATACCCTTCGTAGCCTGGTTGCCCTTTCAAATGTTCTGGTGTGAGTTCAGCCATTGCACCGATACCAGCTAAATGATGATCAGTACCGGAAATGAGTTGAGAGCGTGTTGGAGAACAAGTCGGGGCAGTATGATAATCCGTTAAAAGGCGACCTTCTTGAGCCAAACTATCAATATTCGGGGTGTGAATTTCGCCGCCAAAGGCCCCTAAATCTGAATAGCCTAAGTCATCAGCCATAATAAATAAGATATTCGGTTGCTTAGGCGTGCTTACGACATTTTCTTGATTATCGTTGTCATTACATCCAGCCAGAGATAAGCTAAATAAGGCAATAGAAAGGCTAGATAAAATTGCTTTGTACTTCATTGTATCATCTGAATTATTAAAAGAATTGGCATGAGTTTAATCAGATGGTTTTTGCAAACAAAACAACGAATTGATCAAAGAAAATCAGAAAAAAGACTGAGAATTTATGCAGATAAATAAATCAGAAAAAAAGAAAAGCCCATAACGGGCTTTTTCTTAGATTTATATGCTTTAGAAAGGAAGGCGAGTAAGTTGATCTAAGAAATGTGGAATAACTTTAGGTTCAAGTAAAATGGTTACGATGATTCCGTAAGCTGCACCCCATAAATGAGCACTATGGTTAATATGACTATTACCACGTTTACCAGCCCAAATACTGTACGCCACATATAAAATAGCAAAAATAATAGCGGGTACAGGAATGAAGAATACAAAAATCAGCTTCCATGGCTGAAACAGAATATAAGCAAATAAAACTGCTGACACAGCACCAGAAGCGCCTAGGCTTGCCCAATTCGCATCATTTTTATGTTGTAAATAGCTTGGCAAAATCGCGAAGATTAAGCCCCCTAAGTAAAACAACACAAAACCCATGTCGTAAAAATATTGGCGATAAAAGCTTTCAATAATACTGCCAAAGAAAAATAGGGTAATCATGTTGAAGAGTAGATGGGTTCCATCAGTATGAATAAAGCCATGAGTAATGAATCGATCAATTTGTCCACGTTGCATTGCAGGCGGCCAAAAAATCAATCGGTTCATTACATTTTGATTGCTAAAAGCAAGTAAAGAGATAATGACCGTAATAATAATAAGAGTAACTGTATGGTTAAACGGCAAATGCAACATAAGAAATATTTAAAAAATGATCAATACTGAGGTCAATAATGCCATTAAAAACTTAACTTGAAACCCTGTTGTGTATAAATCCGACAAATTTAGTTGATTTTTTTTAAATCTACCTCATCTTCGGTTAATATAAAGGCATCAGCTTGAGGAATATTGTTATGTCGACTGAGAACACCAACACTGCTGTTGCAGAAGAAATTCCAAACCTTTTGATTACACCATCTGCACAAGAGTATTTGCACGATTTATTAACGAAGCAAAATACTCCGGGAATTGGCGTTCGAATTTTTGTTGAGCATCCGGGTACGCCACGTGCCGAATGCTGTATGGCATATAGTGCGCCAGAAGAAGTGATTCCAACAGATTATAAACAGGACTATCCTGATTTTCCTGCGTATATTGATGCGCCATCTATTCCTTATCTTTTAGATGCCGTAATCGATTACAACAAGGACCGTTTTGGTGGTCAGCTCACTTTCCGTGCTCCAAATTCTAAAGTTCCACGTGTTGGTCCAGATGCTTCGATTGAAGAACGTATTACTTACATTCTTCAAGCAGAAATTAACCCAGGTCTTGCAGGGCATGGCGGAAATTGTAGCTTAGTAGAAGTACAAGATGACCCAGAACACGGTTTAACTGCTGTATTAAAATTTGGTGGTGGTTGCCAAGGCTGTTCAGCAATTGACGTTACCTTGAAACAAGGTGTAGAAACTACTTTAAGAGAGAACATTCCTGAACTTCAACGTGTGGTTGACCAAACTGACCATACACAAGCAGAAGGTGCTTATTTCAAATAATCAAATTATTTGAAAAGTGACATAAAAAAGCCTCGCAATGAGGTTTTTTTATTATTCAATATAAATAATGATAATTATTATCAACATCATTTGTAATTTTATTTATCTTTGTTACAATGCGAAACTGAAAATGAGAGATGTTTAATAAATCAATATATTGGGAATACTTATGTCGAAGCGTATTATCCAGTCAGTACTTTCTGTTTCAGTACTGGCAAGTATGATGTCTATGGCTTATGCTGCACAAAATGAGCAAGAACAAGCTGAAAAAGCATTAGAAAAGCCTGCTGAACCTGTGAAATTGGAAACAATTTTTGTAACAGCTGAAGAGCAGGTGAAACAGTCGCTCGGTGTATCAGTAATCACCCAAGAAGATTTAGAAAAACTACCAGTTCGTAATGATATTTCTGATTATGTGCGCCGTATGCCAGGTGTTAATTTAACAGGCAATAGTGCAACAGGGCAGCGTGGTAATAATAGACAAATTGATATTCGTGGAATGGGGCCCGAAAACACGCTTATTTTAGTGGATGGAAAACCAATTAACTCTCGTAATTCGGTTCGTTATGGCTGGAAAGGAGAGCGTGATACACGCGGTGACTCAAACTGGGTACCAGCAGAAGCAATCGAATCTATAGAAGTTTTGCGTGGTCCAGCAGCAGCTCGTTATGGCTCTGGTGCGGCAGGTGGTGTAGTTAACATCATTACTAAAAAAGTGACTAATGAAACCCATGGCTCAGTAGAGTTTTATACATCGCAACCTGAAGACTCTAAAGAAGGTGCATCAAATCGTGTTGGTTTTAACGTAAGTGGGCCATTGATTAAAGATGTTTTATCTTATCGTTTATATGGTAATTACAATAAAACAGAAGCTGACGATGTCGATATTAATAAATCAATAGGCAGTACCGCAGCTGGCCGTGAAGGTGTTAAAAATAAAGATATTTCAGGCCGTTTAGCTTGGCAGGCAACAGACCAACAAACTGTCTTACTTGATGTCTCTTCTAGCAAACAGGGTAATATTTATTCTGGTGACTCTCAGTTAAATGCAAATGCTGAAGCGGATGCGATTCTTTCGGAACTTATTGGTAAAGAAACCAATACTATGTATCGTGATAGCTATGCATTAACCCATGAGGGTGATTGGTCTTGGGGTAAGAGTAAGCTCGTTGCTCAATATGATAAGACACATAATAAACGCCTTCCAGAAGGCCTTGGCGGTAGCACAGAAGGAAAAATTAATAACCTTGATGATAAAGCCACTTCACGTTTAGAAACTCTTCGATTTAATGGTGAAGCCAATATTCCTTTTGAATATTATGTACCGCATGTATTAACACTTGGTACCGAATGGGTTGAAGACAGATTTAAAGATAATGTGTCGACAAATCAAGGGAAAGACAGTAGTGGTTCAGGTTATGGCGATCAATTGGCTAAAGGTGATCGTAGTAAAATGGAATCACGTATTGTTTCTGCATATATCGAAGATAACTTGAAACTCACAGACAGTACAGATGTCGTGTTAGGCCTGCGTTTTGATGACCATAGTAAATCTGGTTCTAACTGGAGCCCAAGCTTAAATATTACCCAAAGACTTAACGATTATTTCACTTTAAAAGGTGGGGTAGCAAAAGCTTATAAAGCGCCGAATATGTATCAAAATGCCGAAGGGTATTTATTAAGTACAAATGGCAATGGTTGTCCGGCCAATATTGAGTCACGTTGCTTGTTGCAAGGTAATGGAGATTTAAAACCAGAAACTTCGGTAAACAAAGAGCTTGGTATCCAGTTCCAAAAAGATATCGTGAATGCAAGCTTAACTTGGTTCCGCAATGACTATAAAGATAAAATTGTGGCTGGTACAAATGTTGTTGGAACAGTTGATGGTTCAAGTACCAATGGAAATACAGGAGCTGTGACCAATACCACGTGGAATATCTTACGTTGGGAAAATACGCCTAAAGCATTAATTCAAGGTTTTGAAGGAAGCTTAGGATTAGACTTCGGTGATATCCGCTGGACTAATAACTTTACGTATATGATGGATTCAAAAGATAAACAAACAGGTAATCCATTATCTTTAGTTCCAATCTATACAATTAACTCAATTTTCGATTATGACATCACAGATCAGTTAGATGTGAATTTTGTATTTACTCAATATGGTCGTCAAAAATCACGTCAGTTTGCAGAAAGTAGAATCGAATCTGGTATTGGTTCAGGTGGAGCAAATTCTGCGCTTAAGCCAAGTACTGTAAAAAGCTATAGTACCGCTGGAATCAATGTCGGTTATAAATTTTCAGACAATATAAGTACGCGTGTTGGTGTAAGCAACTTGTTTGATAAACAAATTTTACGAGACAGTAATTCGATCAGCCAAACTTATAATGAACCAGGTCGAGCTTATTACGCTTCTTTAAAATATTCTTTCTAATCAACACAAATAACAAAGGCGCTTTAAGCGCCTTTGTTATTTAAAATATCTAATGCTTTTTCAGAATAATAAAACTTCTCTAAGTACACACGGGCACGACGTCTTAAATGTCCGGTTGTGACTAATTGCTGTAATACAGGCACAAGCAATGCGGTCAGTTCATGCTTCACTAAACTTTCGTCAATATTGAGGTCACGAAGTAACAAGTGAAAATTACGTTCCTGATTACGTACATACCAAGTATAAATGCCATCATGTACTTGTTGTTTTAAATAATCGGTTTGACGAATGTGGTCCCAGATTTCATGTCCTAAACCCACAGTTTTTGATAAATCCTGAACCTCTACATAATTTTTTAAAACAGATAGCGGCATCGTTTTAACTTTATGCCAAACATTTGCCTGAAAATGGTAGAGCTTATCATTGTCAAAATGTTGATTTAAAACACGCTCACTCATCTGGCTTAATTTTAAAATATTCTTTTGCAAATAATGATTAATCGTGTCGTCCAGATTTGAGTCAGTTACTGTTTCTAAAACAGATTTCCCCATTTTCATGAAGCGACCTACACCTGGTACACGCTTTGACATTGATTCATCTAAATAATCATGCATTGTTTGCTGAATCAGTTGCGTTAGCAGGGCTGAAAAGGCAGGGTTATTCACAATCGTTTTAATCAGTTTTTTACGGTGCTCTTCTTTACTTGCAACGTATTGTGCAATTCGGTCAATCGTTAGAACAGGAATAACATCTTCAACAGTTGCGGTTTCATTTGCAGGATGGATCAATGCAAAGCGAATATGCTCAGCAATTTGTTCAATCAGGAAATCAGAAGCAGACGTGTCTAAAATCTGCTTTTGAATCAGTTGTTGAATCGGTTCAAAAGTCCACAGATGTTGTAATTGCCGACTTCCCAACCAATGATAAAACTGCTCAAACTCTTGTTGAATCACCTGAGTCTGAGCAAATTGTTCATCTAAAAAATCTAGATGAGCTTCAATAAGTTTTTCAATAAGTGGTTGGGTAGACATAAGGTCTCACAAGTTTGAAGTTTTATTTAAGGCGTAGTCGTTTTTAAAGACTGATTTGTTTCTACTTTAAGTAAAAACGGTAGATATTGTTGCATAACCAACTGTTCAGCTTCCAATATTGGCATATGGCCTACATTTTCTAAAATAACAGGAGGCTGAGCATTCTTTAAAAGTCGTTTTAGTTCACTTGCGACTTCGACATTAATAATTTTATCTTGTTTACCCCATAAAATGAGCGTCGGTGCATCAATTGTTTTGGTAAGTACTGCAAATGAATCTGGCGTATAAACCTTATTAAGTGCAATCAGTTGATCAACCAGTTTTTGTGTTTGAGGCGCCTGATCAATCATCAATTTTTCTTGAGCTTGCAAAAACTCTTTAGGAATAAATGGAGGATTAAACATGGTTTGTTTTAATAAATAATTAAAGTCGCCTTTTTTAGATACTAAAAGTTGTTTTAGATAGGTTGGATCTTTGAGATAAATTGTGTTGGCTGAACGAAAAATACCGCCGCTATCTACCAAGAATAGACTTTTTGTTTCAAATGGGTATTGTCCAGCATAGAGTAGGGCAATAGAGCCGCCGAGTGAATGTCCTGCAATATGGATTGGGCCTTTTAAATTTGCAGCTTCCACAAATCGACGTAATTTTTTTGCAAGGTTCGGAACCGAATAGTCGAAGTCTTGAGAAACGATAGTTTCACCGCTACCCGGTAAATCTGGAATAATAACATGGTAGTTTGTGGTGAGATAACGAGCCACTCGGTTCCAGTTATCACGACTGCCCGCTAAACCATGAATGAGTAATAAAGTAGGCTTTGTGTTAGAGCCACCTTCACTATATGACCAAGTGATATCGCCGACCTTTAGACTTTTGCTTTGTAGTCCGGCCCAACTACGCTCTTGCTGTAATATTGTTTGAAAGCTGACATCAATATTATCGGCTGCCTGCACTTGGGAAATGCTCATGACTGACAATACGCTACAAGCCAAAGTCAGGGCGGTAGCAGTTTTTTTCATAGAGGCTTTAATTGATGTGGACAGCCTTGCCATAGATTTCATCCTTGATGCTTAAGCGAGTTTGAAAAATTATTGAAAAACTTTGCCAATGAGTCATTTGCCAAATGTTTGGAATGAAGAAAATTATAGTCAATCCAACAACCAAAGTATGTCTATTTTCCGCTAAATAGCAGGGAATTTGCTATAAAATCTACATTAAATAAGATGACGTATTTTTCATTTTTTTCATGACAAAGGATTTATTTTTTGTCAGTGACATTCAAATTTTGACACATTAAAATGATTTCTAACCTTGAAAAAACAATGGAAATATAAAATGCCTACTGCGCAAGAAGTTTTAGATCGTCTGAAAGCTGGTAATCAACGATTTGTAAATGGAAATACTTCCCTTGCAAAAACCTTATCGCATCATGAACGTGCTGAAATGGCCAAGGATCAAAATCCGTTTGCAATTGTATTAGGCTGCTCAGATTCTCGTGTTCCAGCAGAAATGGTATTTGATCAAGGTCTTGGTGACTTATTCGTAATTCGTGTTGCAGGTAATGTGGTTGCACCTTCACAAGTCGGTAGTGTCGAGTTCGCGGCAGAGCGTTATGACTGCCCGGTTGTAGTTGTATTAGGACACAGTCATTGTGGCGCAATTCAGGCAACAATTGATACGTTAATGAACCCTGATCAACCGCCATCATCTAACTTAATGTCGATTGTGAACCGTGTTCGCCCATCAGTTGAAATTTTAATGCAGACTGATTTGAAAAATGATTTGAAAAAACTTTCATGTCATGCGGTACGTTCAAACGTTTTTGCTTCGGTCAATCAATTACGTCATGGTTCAAGTGTGCTTGAAAGCTTGATTGAAAAAGGAGAGTTGATTGTTGTTGGTGCAGAATATTCACTTGAAACTGGTGAAGTGACTTTTTTTGATTTCTGATCAAAATAAAATATTTAAAACTAAAAGGTGCCTATAGGGCACCTTTTATATATGGATAAGCTAAATTAACTAGTTTTGACTGTGCTTGAGCATTTGGATGAATTAAGTCATTTTGCATAAGCTGTTTTTGACCAGCAACACCATCTAGAAAAAACGGAAGTAATTTCACCTGATATTTTTGGCTGACAACTTTATAGTTATTTTCAAAAGCTTTGCTATACGCAGCCCCATAATTTGGCGGAATTTTCATACCAAAAAGAATAACTTTGGCTTTTTGTTTTTGGCTTAACTGAATGAGCTGATCCAAATTCTTTTGGATCATTTGAGGCGGTTGACCACGCAAGCCATCATTCCCGCCTAATTCAATCACGACCACATTGGGCTCATAAGTCTGTAATAACTTAGGTAATCGAGCTAAAGCACCGCTAGTCGTTTCTCCACTAACACTTGCATTGACCACTTTGTGTTGTTTGGGATACTGTTGGTCTAAGCGTTTTTGCAGTAATTGTACCCAACCTTGTTTGGGATCAATTCCGTAACCGGCACTAATACTATCTCCTAAAATTAAAATAGTTTTCGCCGATACAAGCATAGGCAGCATACTTAATGAGATAAGCATGATGCTTTTAGAGCCAATCAAAAAAGATTTATACATTTGTACTTCGACCCTGATTCTGAATACATAGGACTTTTCACATCATGCCACAACCCATCATTGCTGCCCATCAAGTTACACAAACTATTCAGATTAACCAAAATCAGTTTACGATTTTAAAAGATATTGATTTAGAGATTTTTGAAGGGGAACAGGTAGCAATTACAGGACGTTCCGGCTCAGGTAAATCAACCTTACTAGGAGTTTTGGCGACTTTAGATCAACCGTCTGAAGGAGAAGTCTGGTTGTGTGGTCAAGCTGTTCATCAGTTAACAGAGGAACAACGTGCCCAAATCAGAATGCAGCATATTGGTTTTGTATTCCAGTCTTTTCAACTTCTGCCTCAGTTGAGTGCGCTTGAAAATGTGATGTTACCCTTACGATTACGTAAAGACTTTAATTATAAAACAGCTGAGAAAAAAGCTTTAGATTGGTTGCATCGAGTAGGGCTGAGTCGTCAAGTTGAACAAACGCCTAAAGTCTTATCTGGTGGCGAGCAACAACGTGTGGCAATTGCACGCGCTCTTATCGCAGAACCACAAATTATTTTTGCGGATGAACCGACTGGAAACCTAGATAGTCAGACGGCTCAAGAAATCGAAAGCTTACTCTTTGATTTAAACCAAGAGTTAGGTACGACTCTGATTTTGGTGACCCACGATCGTAATTTAGCAACCTTATGTCAGCGTCATGTTGAGTTAGATGATGGGCGACTAAAGACAGTACAGGGTGGTTAAACTATGCGTAATCTTCTCAAGCCTCTGTTGCTACAAAGCTTTCGTACCGGTGGATTATATCTACTCATTATTGCTCTATCGCTTGCGATCAGTGCAACAACTGCCCTGAAATTTAGTAACGACCAAGTTAAAAATGCAGTAAGTCTGCAAGCTTCTCAAATGCTAGGTGCTGATTTAGTTCTGTCGAATAACGAGCCTATCGAACAGTTGTGGAAAAAAAGGGCAGAGCAGCTTGCTTTAAAACAAACTAATGTCACGATATTTAGCTCGATGGCACATACCAAAGATCATTTTGTCATGGTGAATGTAAAGGCAATTGAGCCTTTATTTCCACTCAGAGGACAGTTGGAAATTGAACCAAATGCTAAAGCGATTCAATCTGGTGAAGTTTGGCTAAGTCAAAGAGCAGCCGATTTACTTAAAGTAAAGCGAGGAGATACTGTTTCTATTGCTGATGGCAGCTTCCGTTTTAGTGGCGTGATTGTGCGTGATTCAAATCAGGAACTCGGTTTTTCAGGCTTTTCTCCAACCGTTATTATTCATCAAGCTGATATTGCTAAGACTCATGCGATTCAGACAGGGAGTAGAATTGACTATCGTTTATTGATGGCGGGTAGCCCTGAACAGGTTCAGACATTTTCAGAGCAATTTAAGCAACAGCATCAAACAGCTAAAGACGCAGATGAAACTACGGGTTTACGTTTGCGTGATGCAAGTGAATCAAACAGTAGATTATTACGTCCGCTTGAAAACCTAGATACCTTTTTGCAATTAGCTAATATTTTAACGATTTTATTATGTGGTATTGCCATCGCTCTAACGAGTCAACGTTATGTGCAACAAAACCAAGATCATATTGCGCTGATCAGATGCTTGGGAGCCAGTAAGTTCCAAATCTTGTGGGCATATATTGGATTACTTAGTGTTGTCAGTGCGATTTCAATTGTGTTGGGCAGTCTATTAGGTTTAATTATGGGTTATGGCCTGCTCCAGCTTATGCTGCAATTAATACCTCAATTAGAGCTAAGTTTTTCGGTCATACCACTTTTAGTTGGACCTTTACCAATTGCTATTTTTACGAGTGTGATCGTACTGCTTGGTTTTATTTTGCCAAGCATTTGGGAATTGTTAAATACTCCTCCCATCCGTGTTATTCGCGAGCAAGCCAAATCTCGCAAATCTTTATTCTTTATGTTTTTTGCTGGCATTAGTAGCCTGATCGTTTTTAGTTTGGTGTTGAGCGAAAACTTAATGCTCAGCATTCTGGTTTTGGCAGCCATTATTATTCTTTGTATTTTGCTTTATACCGTTGTTTGGCTATTGCTTCGTAGCTTAAAAAAGCTGAAAAATCGTTTGTCTTTTTATATTCGTTCCCCATCACAGAGTGCCTTACAAATTACCGCATTGGCTTTAGGCTTAAGCCTCATTACGGTACTCAGTGTATTAAGAACAGATTTATTGGAGCGTTGGCAACAACAACTTCCCGAAGGAACACCGAATCAATTTGTTTATGGATTGCCTCCATTCGATTTAAAAGCCTTTGAGCAACAGTTAAAGCAACATGGTTGGCAAAGCACACCGCTCTATCCAAATATTCGTGGCCGACTGGTAGCCAAGAATGATGTGCCTTTTTCAGAAGAGGCTATAAAGCAAAACAATTCTTTGCGCCGTGAACTGAATTTGACTCAATCAAATCTACTACCAAATGACAATGTCATTACAAATGGTCAAACTCAATTTAATGATGTAGGGCAAGTTTCAGTTGAAAGTAAAACTGCCGAAAGTTTAGGAATCCAAATTGGAGACAAACTTACCTTTAGTCTGCCAGACGGGACATTGCAGGCTAAAGTTGTGAATTTCCGGAGCGTAGAGTGGGAAAGTTTTAGCCCTAACTTTTTCTTTATTTTTTCACCTAAAACCTTAGACGAAAATGCTGGAAGTTATTTAGGTAGTTTCTATGTACCTAAGCAAGATCAACCAAAAATGATCAATATTATTCAGCAGTTCTCAAATACCGTATTTATTGATGTTGATCGAATATTAGATGAAGTAAAGCGCTTAATGAATGTTTTGGTCAAAATAGTAACTGTTCTAGCGGCATTAGTCGGTTTTTCTGGAATATTAGTACTGATTGCATGCTTAAACTTATTAATGGACGAGCGACGCCGTGAGGTTGCTTTACTGCGCTCATTTGGTTTATCTAAAAATAAAATGAAGCAAATGCTCAGTTTTGAGATTGGGTTTTTAGGTCTGTTAGCAGGCATAGTTGCCTGCTGTTTTGCAGAAGTGATTAGTGCGATCGCAAGTTATAAAATGAATATGGTCCTACAGTGGCATATTGAAATCTGGCTGATTTTACCACTTGGCATGATGCTGGTTTGTGCCTTGATTGGTCGTTATAGACTAGGCTATCTCTGTAATTTACCACCTTTACAAAGTTTAAGAGAATTAAACCAATTGTAGTTTAAGGAATAATGTCAGGATTCTGGATGATGATTTCATGCCATAGCGGAAGTAACGGTGAGTTGATTTGTACACAGTACATATAAAAACCACCTGTAATAATTACTGCGCCTAATAAGCCGAAAATTTTAAGTATAGTTTTTAACTTGCTGACATAGCTTAAGTACCACATTAGCGCAAGGAATGCTCCAATAATCATGCCGCCAATATGCGCGGCATTATTAATACCCGTTGCGACAAAACCAAAAACAAGGTTGATGGCCATAATCATTAATAATGCTTTTTTATCGAGTATGTAGGCTTGATGCGGAAGTGGTGGAAATAAAGAAAGAACGGTTAAGGCAGCACCTAATCCCATCACGGCACCCGAAGCGCCTGCACTGACATGCGGAAGTAAGCTCTGATCAAAATTTTGCAGTAATTCATGCCCATTTTGAATAGTCATATAACTACTTAAAAGACTACCGAATAAGCCAGCAAGTAAATACATGCCTATAAAATAGAAGCGGCCAAATAGCGACTCAGCAACATTACCGAAAATATAGAGGGCCCACATGTTAAGCATGAGGTGAACAAGACCAAAATGAAAAAACATGCTGGTAAATAGGCGTTCGGGCTGCCCAGTAAAAGTAAGTGGTGTAAAATCTGCACCCCAATGAATAGCATCTTTCATGGCTGGGTCGCTAATATCGACACCAGTTGCAATTTGCCAGACAAACAAACCTACATTAATCAAGATCAATAAGGCGGTCAGCCACCAAGTTTGTACATTGAGTTTACGATTAATGTGCGGAGGCTGATATTGAGTCATGCTATGCTTTTGTTATATATGAACATGCTTAACAGCTTAACATGAAAAAAGTTGAATACAGGAGATCAGGACGAACATGAAAGCTTTTATTGTTCGCGTGTTGTTAATTTTTATTGGGGCAATTCTCCTTATTCAACTTTGGATTTTCTCAAGTTTGGTTTGGTGGCGTACACATGAAGTGGATACCACTATGTTTATGCGATTAGATTATTGGACAGATACCTCAGAGCCGATTATTCATGAATGGCTTGAATATGATGATATTAGTGACAATTTCAAACATGCGATTTTAGCAGGAGAAGACGCAAAGTTTATTTATCATCATGGCTTTGATTGGGATGGTATTCGTTTTGCTCTAGAGCGCAATAATGAAAAAGGTGAAGTGGTTGCAGGTGGATCTACTGTGTCTCAGCAACTTGCAAAGAACTTGTTTTTATACAACAAGCGTTCGTTTATTCGTAAAGGCCAAGAAACTATCGCAACATGGATGATGGAGCGGATGTGGTCAAAACGCCGAATTCTTGAGGTGTATATGAACTCCGTTGAATTTGGCAAAAATCGCTATGGTGTAGAAGCAGCCGCACAATATTACTATGGTAAAAGTGCGAGAAGCTTAACACGTGAACAAGCTGCTTTTTTAGCCGCGTTATTGCCAGATCCGAAATATTACCAAGATCACCGCAACGATCGTAAACTACAATATAGAAAACGCGTTATTTTACGTTATATGAATAGCACCCAGATTCCTGAATAATGATGTTTAAAGATGTGTTAATTTTTTAGTTTTTACCAAATTGTCATATTTTTGCAGCATACTGTTTTATAGAGATTTTGGCTGGATAGAGAATTGAGTTAGACATGAATACAGCGATTACACCAACGACCCCAACAGAATATAGTTATAATGACCGTTATATAAATCGTGAATTGTCTATTCTTGACTTCCATTTGCGTGTATTGGAGCAAGCGGTAGACCCTTTACATCCATTACTTGAGCGAATGAATTTCTTGCTCATTTTTTCACGTAATCTCGATGAATTCTTTGAAATTCGTGTTGCGGGGGTAATGGAACAATTTTCTCTAGGCAATGAAAGTCGTAGCCCTGATGGATTGACGCCACGACAAGTTCTACAAAAAATCTCTGAAACTGCTCATGCTGCGATTGAACGTCAATATCGTATTTTAAATGAAGAAATCTTACCTAAGTTACGTGAAGAAGATATTTGCTTCCTCCGTCGTGGTGAGTTAACGCCAGCACAGTCGGCATGGATTAAGAAATATTTTCAAGAGCAAGTTGCACCTGTATTAACGCCAATTAGCTTAGATCCAGCGCATCCATTCCCACGTCTCGTCAATAAAAGTTTGAACTTTATTGTGACCTTAGAAGGTAAAGATGCTTTCGGTCGTCAAATTGATTTAGCCGTGGTACCAGCACCGCGTTCATTACCTCGCGTGGTTCGACTGCCAGATGAGTTAACAGGTGGTAAAGAACATCACGTTATGCTATCAGCCATTATTCATGAGCATGTGTCAGATTTATTCCCTGGAATGACTGCAACTGGATGTTACCAATTCCGTGTTACACGTAATGCTGACTTAGCATTAAATGAAGATGTTGAAGATTTAGCAAAAGCTTTAAAAGGTGAATTAAGTTCTCGACGTTTTGGTCGTGCGGTTCGCTTAGAAGTAACTCATAACTGTCCACAGCATATTTATGAGTATTTATTGGAAGAATTTGATTTGACCGATGAGCAGTTATACAAAGTTGATGGACCTGTAAACTTAGCTCGTCTGGTTTCAAATTTTAAACGCCCTCATTTGCGTTATGACTCGCATACGCCGGTTGTGCCTAAAGTGTTTAAAAAGACCGAGAACATTTTCTCTGCAATGCAGAAGCAAGACATTTTGCTTCATCATCCTTTTGAATCTTTCGCACCCGTGATTCAGCTACTTCGTGAAGCTGCTCGCGATCCACAAGTATTGGCAATTAAGCAGACGCTTTACCGTAGTGGTGCTGACTCTGAAATTGTACAGATTTTGGCAGAAGCTGCGCGTAATGGAAAAGAAGTGACTGCAGTGATTGAATTACGTGCACGTTTTGATGAAGAGTCCAATATTGAAGTCGCTAACGTTTTACAAGAAGCGGGGGCTGTCGTTGTTTACGGTATCGTAGGTTATAAAACTCACGCCAAAATGATTATGGTCGTACGCCGTGAAAACAACAAACTGGTGCGTTATGTTCATTTAGGAACGGGTAACTACCATGCGATGAATGCTCGAATTTATACAGACTATGGTCTCATGACGACTGATAAGGACCTGTGTGAAGACGTGCACCGCATATTCCAAGAACTCACAGGTATGGGCAAAATGGCGAAATTGAAAAAGCTATTACATGCGCCATTTACCTTACATGCTCAGCTCATCAACTTCATTGATGAAGAAATTGCTAATGCTAAGGCTGGGCGTAAAGCTCAAATTATTGTGAAAGTGAATGCCTTAACGGAAGTTCAATTGATCAATAAATTATATGAAGCATCTCAAGCAGGTGTTCAGATTGACCTGATTATTCGTTCTATTTGCTGTTTACGTCCAGGTTTACCGAACCTGTCGGAAAATATTCGTGTACGCTCAATTGTAGGACGTTTCCTTGAGCATACTCGTGTTTATTACTTCAGCAATAATGGTGATGCACGTATTTACTGCTCAAGCGCAGACTGGATGGATCGTAATTTATTTAACCGTGTTGAAGCATGTTTCCCTGTTGAAGATCCTGCATTGAAAAAGCGTATTTATCAACAAGGACTTGTGAACTATTTGCAAGATAACCAGCAAGCTTGGTTGTTACAGTCAGATGGTACTTGGGTACGTGCTGAGCCAGCAGAGGGTGAAAAACTACATAATGCTCAAAGGGCACTATTAGAAATTATTAAATAATGAACTTTTAACTCTCATTAAAAAGCCGACATTTTGTCGGCTTTTTAATTCTTTGAAATTCAAAGTAATTTCGTTAGTTTTTCTAAATGGTTGTTGGGTAAGCGATAATAATTTGAAGCACGGCAAGATGTTTTTAAAATATGTGATTTTTAGCATAAAACATTGAATTTTAAAAATATACAAATCATGTGAAATCTACTTTAATACGCCGCATTAAATATACTTAACTTTGGTAAATGAATAAGATGCAATGCTTTATTAGAAGTTTACTTTTTAAAATACTTTTGGGGATAATGCCAGTGACCGCTTACGCAGATCAGAAGTGTTATGGAGATATCATCGTCTTTCAAAGTTTTAATGACCAAGCCATATATCCTTATTTTGCGCCTGTTTCCAATGATAAAACTAAAAAGAGTGAGGTAAGGAATAAAACAATAATCATCCAAAAAAGAAAACAAAAGCAAGATGAGTTTTTAGCGCAAAAGAAAAATGAGGAAGTTCACACAAAAAAAGTAGAAGAAAAGAAAAATTCTGAAAATAAAAAACAACTTGATGCTGCGATCGCTAAAGAAATTTTAGAAAATGGTGAAAAAAAGTGGATGGTTCAGGTTGCATTAGCAGCTAATCAAAATAAAGCAAATCGGGTTCAATCTCAGCTTGAAGCAAAAGGCTATAAGGTCGTGACTAGTTCAACCACTAAAGGAATACGCATCATGATAGACCCAGCCAATGACTATGCTATCGCACAAATTATTAGAGAAAAAATTATTGCCGATAATAGTTTGAATATGCCGTCTGCTTGGGTGTTTAAGTGGGCATCGCTTACAGCTCAGTAAAACAAAAAGGAGTCCGAAGACTCCTTTTTTTTATTCATGTAGGTTTGTCGTGATTTTCTGCATAATTTGCAGTAACACGTCGAATTCACTTTGTAGAGGTGTGCTTTTACGAGTGACTAGCGCTAAAGTGCGACTCGGGGCATCTTCAATTGGTTTTGCAGTAATTTGATCATTAAACTTGATCATACTGTTATCAATTGCAATTTCTGGTAAAAGCGTGAAGCCTAAATCAGAAGAAACCATTTCAACCAAAGTTGGTAAAGAGCTTGCTTTTAAACGGTTATCGTTTTTACGTTCACCGATAGGGCATGCACTTAAAACGTGGTCACGTAAACAGTGGCCTTCTTCAAGCAAAATTAATCTTGATAAATCAAGATCATCTAGAGAGTTTGCTTGCAAAGCATTTGTATCTTGCTTACTACATACAAGGTACAAATTTTCTTTCGAGATTTCAGCGACTTTTAGGCCTCTAGTATCAAACGGTAGAGCAAGAACAATCATGTCTAGATTACCGTGCTCTAGACGCTCTACAATTTTTTCACTTTGAGCTTCATGCAGATGCAACTGAATTTTAGGTAACTGTTGATGTACTTCATCAAGTAACCGTGTCAGGATAAAAGGTGCAATGGTTGGGATAACGCCCAAATGCAAATCACCTGTTAACGGTTCACTCATTTCACGGCTCAATCGCATTAAATCTTGAGCATCTGCTAGTAATACACGGGCACGAGCAACAACTTGTTCACCCAATGGTGTTAAACGCACATTCTGACGGTCACGCTCTACCAGAACGCCACCTAACAATCGTTCAAGCTCCATGATGCCGCCTGATAACGTCGATTGCGTGACAAAAGAGCGGCGTGCTGCTTCAGTAAAATGCAAAGTTTCCGACAACGTAACTAAATATGATAGCTGTCTTAGTGAGGGTAATGCAGCCATAGTGTCCTAGTATGATGATTTAAAATGATGCGCAAATAAACCGCTAAGCTGTGGAATAAAATGTGCAGGGATATCATGCCCCATTCCATCAATTAATTCAAACTTAGCACCGGAAATTGCTTTTGCTACAGCCTTACCATGACTAGGTGGAAGTAAGCGATCACGAGAGCCATGTAAGACTAACGCAGGTTGCTTAATTTCACGGTCCAGTTGAAGTAAGGAGCCTGTACATAATATTGCTAAAAACTGTTGAAGTACACCAGCAGGATAATAGCTACGTTGATAAAGTTTGCGTGCAGTTTGCATTGCTTCAATCTGGTTGACGTAACCAGGTGAGCCAATCAATTGAAATAATTTTAAACTGTGATTAACAATACCATCTTCGTCACGTGACTCGGGCTTGCCAATTAAACTCAAAAGTTGTTTCGGAAAAGGAGGGGGTAAAAAAGGCTGATTATTACTGGTAAACATGAGCCCCAGTTTCTCAACCTTTTCAGGATATTTTGCTGCAAGAATTTGAGCAATCATACCGCCCATTGATGCACCAATGACATGTGTTTTAGTCACACCTAAACGGTCAATGAGCATTGATACGTCATCTGCCATATCATGCAGTGTATAGGGTGCGCCTTGATTACTTAGTCCGAGCGCAAAGCGACCCATTAATTTAACCGTATTTAACCGTTTACCTTCATGACGTACTTTTGAAGAAAGGCCAATATCACGGTTATCAAAACGAATAACACGAAAACCTTGATCAATGAGTGATTTACAGAAGAAATCCGGCCAGAAAAGCATTTGAGCCCCAAGCCCCATAATGAGCAAAATGGTTGGATGTTCCGGTTTTCCACCAACTTCTACATGCAGCTCAATACCATTGCCTAAGTTGACTTTGGTCTCTTGCATGAAAGATGTATACGGCGAAACGTTAAACTGTAAGGCGCTATTCATGTTATTCATTCCTTAAAGGAATACTCACAAAAGAATATTCCTGATTCAAACCTTATGCTTGGGCTGGAATAAGATCTGGAACAAGCTTTGTTAAAGTTAAGCGTTGTTTACCTGCTGTTGCACCTAACAATACGAAACCACGCAATGTTCCTTCATTGTCAATTGCTTTAGCAAGCATACCATCGTCGAACTCTTCTGTTTCCCAGTTCACTTCTACATCAACTGGAGCTGGTAGCACTGTAAGTGGAGCAGCCGGTGTTTTTACTGCTACTGGCATAGCTGGGTAATGCACGGCAGTTTGTTGTCCACTGAGGGTTTTAGCAAGAGCACGAGCCTGTTGCATAATCGGCATTACATATGGAAGTAGGGTGCCATTTACTTCTGCACAATCGCCAATCGCATAAATGTCGGCTTGATTTGTTTCAAGTAAACTATTGGTAATAATGCCACGGCTTGTTTGAATATCTGCGCTTTTAGCAAGTGAAATATTTGGCTGTAATCCAATGGCTGAAAGAACGATGTCAGCAACTAAAGTTTGGCCGTTCGCGAGCGTAACTGCATAATCTTCGCCATTATTAATTTTGCTGACTTTTTCAACGGTTGTACCTAACGCAAATTTAACACCAGCTTCTTCGAGGTTTTGCTGGAATGCAGAAGCAATATGGCTTGGCAATAAGCGACCTAATGGTTGAGGCGCTAAATCAATAACAGTAATGTCATATTCACTGTGAAGTAAGTCATTGGCGAATTCACAACCAATTAAACCGGCACCCAAAATAACAACACGTTTGTCTTTGCGTTGAGCTAGATTTTCACGGAAAGCACGGTAATCAATTAGCGAGTTCACGACATGAATGTCATCACTACCATCGCCTGCAATTGCAAGACGAATTGGGTTAGCACCAACCGCTAAAATCAGTTTTGAATAGGGTTGATTCGAAGTTACCCCATCTTTCTCAAGAATAAGCTCATGACGTTCAGCTAAAATTTCTTTTACAAAAGTGAAAGGCTCAATACGCATATTGAGTTGGGTACCCATTTTAGCAGCATCACCTAAAGCAATCTGTTCAGGTGCTTTTTTGCCTGCAAATGCATTTGATAATGTTGGCTTTGCATAATTCACTGCATCATCCGCACAAATCATCACAAGTTCTTGCTCTGGGCTAAGCTTACGAAACTCACGTGCTAAGGTATAACCCGCCATGCCTGATCCGATAATGACGATAGGATGCATTTTTCTCTCCAGAGTTAGAATTGTTTATTTAATACGGTGATTGGGAATATTCGTAAAAAAGACCATGTCAATCATGGCCTTTTGCTTTAAATCATTAGATTTCGATCATTTCGAAGTCAGCTTTTGAAACGCCGCAATCAGGGCAAGTCCAGTCATCAGGGATATCTTCCCATTTTGTTCCAGCTGCAATGCCGTCTTGTGGCCAACCTTCTGCTTCATCGTAAATCCATCCACAAACGATACATTGATATTTTTTCATGAGACTCTCCGCACTGATAAGTTTGCTCAAAGCTGCCTTTCAGTAAAACTATTCCATCTATTAATAATGTAACCACGATCCGGTCAATAATAACCAATGTGCCTTTGATCGGATATCAAATTTTTACGCAGTTCTACATTTAATGTAAAGCAAATAACGGAGTTTAATCATTCGTAAGCAAAGATGAATGGCAGGTTAGGACAAATAAGTGGTTTTTTAGGCAAAACTTGAGCATAAACTAATAATAACTAATATATTCTTAACGTTAATTTTAAACTTAATGTTGTTCATGAAATTATTGAGAAATAAAAAGTGTTTATTCATTTAAAACATTTATATAATAAGAAAGCTAAATAACAACAAATAAAGAATCAACAGATGTCATCATTAAACACGAAAATTAAAAGTCGACATCATAAAACGGCATAAATCAGGGAAGTAAAATATGGAAAATTTAGAATATGAAGTAGAGATTGAAGCCCCTATAGAGAAAGTATGGGAATTACTTTGGAATAGCGAGACATATAATGCTTGGACAAAATTTTTTGCCCCAGATTCCTCAATGCGTACCGATTGGCAAATTGGTGGTAAAACTTATTTCTTAGATGGCGAAGGCAATGGCATGGTTTCCACTATTGAAGAATTGAAAAAGCCAGAAATCTTGATTTTTAAACATTTAGGAATGATTAAGGATGGTAAGGAAGATTTAGAAAGTGAAGAAGTTAAAGGCTGGAGTGGTTCATTAGAAAAATATTTTTTGAGTCAGCACGATAATGTAACTACTTTAAAAGTCGAATTAGCCACCTTACCTGAATATATGGGTATGTTGAAAAGTGGCTTCGTTCAAGGATTTGATGTAATCAAGAAGTTAGCAGAAGAAAAATAGGCAATCTGCATTAATTTAAGCCAAATATTTTTTATAAATTTTCATAATCAAATCATTGATACGAGAAGGATAGGCCAAGCGATGATGTCCACCTTCAAATGTTTCAATATTCATGTAGGGTGCAAGTTTTTGTTGTACCTGATACATATCAAGTTGCTCATCTCCTAATTCTAAATAGGCCATTTTAGGATTAGAAAGGGTGAGCTCCTCTTCTGATAGTTGAGGGTAGTCAGGTCGAAAACTCGGCGTAAGACTTGGGTTGGCCACAATCACAGCTAATTTATGTTGAGCGGCGGTTTTTAAGGCCCAATAACCTCCAAGGCTGTGGCCAACCAGTAAATCCGGTTTGATGGTTTGAATAGCCTGATGATAAAAGTACTCAACAGATGCATAACTTAAGTTACGATAATCAACATCAATACAAAACTTATGTGGATGCAAAATGGCGTGGAACTTTGTCGATTCACGAGAAGAATCCAAGCCATGTAAAAATAGAATTTTCATTATTTACGACACAATCTCATTGATAAAATAAAAGGCAAATAAGGCCTTTGAATATCGAGGTTATTTGGATTTTTTTATATTTTACTAAATGCTTTAAAAAATGATCTTAGCGATTGGTCTAAGTCTATTTTGCCTTTAAAAAGTACTGCTCGTTTCCATAAATTGTCTTTTTTCATTTTTGTTTGATTGAAATCATTCGAAAAACTCCTGCAATCTGTTAAGCTATGCCACTTCATTTTTACTTAATCGAGGCAGAGATGACGCAACAAAACGCTCAATCGACTTCTGAACCAACTATTTCCGAAAACGATTTAATTGCACAGCGTCATGCCAAATTAAAGCAAATCCAAGATGTTGCAAAGGAAACTGGAAAGAGTCCTTGGCCAAATACTTTTAAGCGTGAACATTACGCAGCTGATCTACAAGAACAATTTAAAGATCAGTCGAAAGAACAAATTGAAAGCGCTGAGCATGTCTATGTAAAAGTGGCTGGCCGTGTCATGTTAAACCGTGGTTCTTTCATGGTAATCCAAGATATGACAGGTCGTATTCAGTTATATGTTGACCGTAAAGGTTTACCAAAAGATATTCTTGAGACCATTAAAGGTTTAGATCTTGGTGACATCATTGCTGCCGAAGGTTATATCGGACGTTCAGGCAAAGGGGACTTATATGTTCACCTTGAAGGTTTTGAATTGCTTACAAAATCTCTTCGTCCGTTACCAGATAAATTTCATGGCTTAAATGACACAGAAGTTAAGTACCGTAAACGTTACCTTGACTTAATTGTGAATGAAGAAACACGTAAAACTTTTGAAATCCGTGCCAAAGTTGTTGCAGGTATCCGAGCATTTTTAAACAACGAACGTTTCATGGAAGTTGAAACGCCAATGATGCATGTGATTCCGGGTGGTGCTTCTGCTCGTCCATTCGAAACACATCACAATGCTTTGGATATGCCTTTATTCTTACGTATTGCACCTGAACTTTATTTGAAGCGTTTAGTGGTTGGTGGTTTTGAGCGTGTTTTTGAAATTAACCGTAACTTCCGTAATGAAGGGGTGTCAACACGTCACAACCCTGAATTCACAATGATCGAGTTTTATCAGGCATATGCTGATTATAAAGACTTAATGGCATTGACTGAAAATATGCTTGAAAAGTTGGCTTTGGATATTCTAGGTACAACTGATGTTCCTTACCAAGGTGAAGTGTTTAGCTTCAAAGGACCATTCAAGAAAATCTCTATGTTCGATGCGATTTTAGAGAATAACCCACAGTTCACACCGGAAAATGTAGGTGATCGCGAGTTTCTTGCAAAATTTATTCGTGAAGAGTTGAAAGAAGAGGTTAAGCCTGGTTTTGGTTTAGGTAAGCTTCAAACGATTGTATTCGAAGAAACTGTTGAGACTAAACTTCGTCAGCCAACATTTATTACCGATTATCCAGCGGAAACTTCTCCATTGGCGCGTCGTAATGATGACAATCCACATGTTACAGATCGTTTTGAATTCTTCATCGGTGGTCGTGAATTAGCAAATGGCTTCAGTGAGTTAAATGACCCAATCGATCAAGCTGAGCGTTTCCAAGCTCAGGTAGCGGAAAAAGACGCAGGTGATGATGAAGCAATGCATTATGATGCAGAGTTTGTAGAAGCGCTTGAATATGGTTTACCTCCAACAGCAGGTGAAGGTATCGGTATCGACCGTTTGGTTATGTTATTTGCTGACGCCCCAAGTATCCGTGATGTAATTTTATTCCCGCATATGCGTCGTAAAGAAGGTTAATCTTCTAAGATGCAAAAAGGCAGTATTTATACTGCCTTTTTTATTACTTTTTATATCCAGAAATTTACCTAATTATACTAACCTTAAGATAGCGTTAAAAAATGTAATTGCACAGTTTAACAATTGCAAAGTTGTGATAAAAAATTTAAGGTGTTGCTCATAAATAACTTTGAGAATTGGCTGGCATGTTTCTAAGAAAAACACTTTCGATTGCAATATTGGCAACTGCTTCATCCGCTATTTTTGCACAAGGTTTAGTGCTAAATAATGAAGACTTACGTACCGACTTAAACTGGTTAAATCAACAAGGTGTTATCAGTATTAGCACCTCAACTTGGCCGTTAAGTGGGGATGAAATTCAAAGAGCACTTTCTCAAGCAAAAGTGACGCATCCAGCTCAAAAAAAAGTTATTAATTCAGTACTTAATGCATTAAAAGCAGATAACAATACAGTTAAAGTGGGTGCTTTTGCTGAAACTGATATCAAAAATATTCCTCAAGCATTCGGTGATAATCAAAAAGCTCAATATCAAGGTTCATTAGAGTTCAATGTTGGCGGTGAAAACTGGGATGCTAAAATCCGAGTAAATGCAGAAAAAGATCCACAAATTGATAATGGGCAAGATGTCAATGTTGAAGGCTCATATGTCGCTGGTAAACTTTGGAATCAATGGGTAGTTGCAGGACAAATTCCAACATGGTGGGGACCAGGACACGATGGTAGCTTAATTCGTGGTGATGCGAGTCGACCAGTGTATGGTGTGACTGCACAACGTGCTGTACAAAATGCTTTTGAAACAAAATGGTTGTCTTGGATTGGGCCTTGGCAATATCAAGCATTTGCTGGTCAATTAGATGATTATAAAGCAATTCCAGATGCTAAATTATTAGGTCTACGCATAACTGCACAGCCATTACCATATTTAGAGCTAGGTGCTTCTCGAACTTTACAATGGGGTGGTGAAGGTCGCTCTGAAAGTTGGGATTCTCTATGGAATGCGATCAAGGGTAATGATAATGTTTATGACGCAGCTGAAGATAGATCTAACCAAATCGCAGGTTTTGATGCTCGTTTAAATCTACAATCTCTTATAAATGCACCTGTTGGTATTTATGGTCAATATGTAGGCGAGGATGAAGCTGGACTACTTCCTTCTAAGAAAATGTATTTAGCTGGTGTGGATTATTCATCAAGCTATAATGACATGCCATATCAACTTTATGCGGAATGGGCTGATACACGAACCAATGGTGATGTAAAAGGCATTTCTTATAATCATTACATTTATAAAGATGGTTATTATCAACATGGTTTCCCGTTAGGACACGCGATGGGTGGTGACGGACAAATGTATTCAGTGGGTGGTGATATCCGCTTTGATGTCATGAACCGTTTAAGTGGTCGTGCTATGGTAGTTAAAGTTAACCAATCTAATTTGGCAATCAATAAAGCATTTCCTAAAGATGATGAAATTAAAGCACTTGATTTAACTTGGACACATTTCATCAAACCTGATCTTCCATTAAAAATTAATGGATGGGTAAGTGATTCGGATCTTGAGGGAAATGATGCAGGTGCGTCTATTGGTATTGAAATTCCATTAGAACGTAAAATGTTTGGTTTCTAAGATTAGATCATGTTTTAGAAAAGAGAAGCTATCAAAGCTTCTCTTTTTTTATGGTTTTTAAAGAAATCTAAAGACTAGAACATGATTTGCTTAAGTCGACTACACAAGCTAGGATTACAAAGTTGTATAAGTGAATCAGCATATTACATGTATATGATTAAATCGAATATCAATATGAAAAAACAAGCAAAAGGAATCGGTTTTAAATCACTATAATGCATAACTAATGCTATAAGCCATATAAAGGCTTGTGGTTGGATTATCTATCACGAAAAATTGGAGTTGTTATGGCACTCGTTCCTCCACATGGTCTTCTAGGTGGTGGTTTAATACTACTTCTAGATTTTATGGGCAAAATGGATAGAGAAGGACGTGTTCATGACTGAATCAAGACTCACACATCTCAAGCAACTTGAGGCTGAAAGTATTCACATTATTCGTGAGGTTGCTGCGGAATTTGAAAATCCAGTCATGCTTTACTCGATTGGTAAAGACTCTGCTGTTATGCTTCATCTTGCGTTAAAAGCATTTTATCCAGCTAAACTTCCATTCCCATTATTACATGTAGATACGGGTTGGAAATTTAAAGACATGATCGCGTTTCGCGATAACATGGCAAAAACTCATGGTTTTGACTTAATTGTTCATCAGAACAAAGAAGGCCGTGAAGCTGGGATCAACCCATTTGATCAGGGTAGTTCAAAATATACCGATATTATGAAAACCCAAGCTTTAAAACAGGCTTTGGATAAATATCAATTTGATGCTGCTTTTGGTGGTGCACGTCGTGATGAAGAAAAATCACGTGCAAAAGAGCGTGTGTATTCATTCCGCGATAGCAAACACCGTTGGGACCCGAAAAACCAACGCCCTGAACTTTGGAATCTTTACAATGGTAAAGTGAACAAAGGTGAAAGTATTCGTGTATTCCCTTTATCTAACTGGACTGAGTTAGATATCTGGCAATATATCTATTTAGAAAATATTCAAATCGTTCCTCTTTATTTCTCTGCTGTTCGTCCAGTAGTAGAGCGTAGCGGTACATTAATCATGGTTGATGATGAACGTATGCGTTTAAAAGAAGGTGAAGTTCCACAGATGAAGTCTGTACGTTTCCGTACGCTTGGCTGTTACCCGTTAACTGGTGCAGTTGAGTCTGAAGCAGATACGTTACCTGAAATTATCCAAGAGATGCTTTTAGCCACGAGTTCTGAGCGTCAGGGTCGTATGATTGACCATGATGAAGCGGGCTCAATGGAAAAGAAAAAGCAAGAAGGCTATTTCTAAGACAATTTCTAAATTTGTGGAGTTTGAGCAATGTCTCATCAATCAGAATTAATCAGTCAAGATATCTTGGCCTATTTAAAGCAACATGAACAAAAAGATCTTCTACGCTTTTTGACTTGCGGTAACGTAGATGATGGTAAAAGTACGCTTATTGGGCGTTTACTTTATGATTCAAAATTGATTTATGAAGATCAGTTGCAAGCAGTGACACGTGACAGTAAAAAAGTAGGAACTACGGGTGATGCACCAGATTTGGCATTGCTGGTAGATGGACTGCAAGCGGAACGTGAACAAGGTATTACCATTGACGTAGCTTATCGTTATTTCTCAACAGAAAAACGTAAGTTTATTATTGCGGATACCCCCGGGCATGAACAATATACCCGTAACATGGCAACAGGTGCGTCAACTGCCGACTTGGCAATCATCTTGATTGATGCGCGTTATGGTGTACAAACTCAAACTCGTCGTCATACGTTTATTGCAAGTTTGCTTGGTATTAAGAATATTGTTGTTGCCATTAATAAAATGGACTTAGTTGAGTATTCGCCTGAACGTTTTACTGAAATTCAGATTGAATATGATGCTTTCGTAAGCCAATTGGGTGATCGTCGTCCAGCTAATATTCAGTTTGTACCAATCTCTGCTTTAAATGGCGATAACGTTGTAAATCCATCAGCTCATACGCCTTGGTACAAAGGTCAAACTTTAATGAGTATTCTTGAATCGGTGGAAATTAGTCGTGAATCGAATAAACACGAATTCCGTTTCCCGGTTCAGTATGTAAATCGTCCAAACCTTGATTTCCGTGGTTTTGCGGGTACGATTGCTTTAGGTGAAATCAACGTTGGTGATGAGATTGTTGCACTTCCATCAGGTAAGCGTTCAACAGTTAAAGAAATTGTTACTTTTGATGGAAACCTTGAGCAGGCTGTAGCGGGTCAAGCGGTTACATTGACTCTGAATGATGAAATTGATATTAGCCGTGGTAACGTTTTGGTACGTGCTGGCGAGCAACCATTAATTTCACGTAGTGTTCGTGCTTCAGTGGTATGGATGAATGAACATCCGCTGGTGAAAGGTAAATTGTACAACGTTAAGATTGGTACTCAGACTGTTCCTGCCAAAGTAACTAACATTCACTATCGTGTAAATGTGAATACACTTGAACATACTCATGTGGAAGAGCTTGAGTTAAATGCAATTGCAGATGTTGTCGTTGAGTTCGACGCGCCAGTTGTATTTGATCAATATCAAGATTCTCGTTATACAGGTTCATTCATCTTTATTGACCGCTTAAGCAACGTAACCGTTGGTGCTGGTATGGTTGAGGCTGCTGTTGAATGGACTGCACATAGCAATCCTGTAACAGCTGAAGATCGTGCTGCTCGTTTAGGTCAAAAACCTGCTGTTATTGGTGTTTCTGCACAGTTAATCGAGAAAGCTCAAGTTTTAGAAAGTTTATTGATCCAACAAGGTGTAGTTGCGATTGCAAAAGCCAACTTAACTGTTGAGCAAATTACTTTATTGCGTGAGACAGGTGTTGTAGTTATTACTACGGCTGTGGATGGTACAGATACAGAAGTTACTGCTGAAACTGTTGAAGAGGCAGCTGAAAAAGTTGTGGAATTAGTTCGTCTTTAATAGACTGAAGTGATTTTGAAAAACCCGCGTAAGCGGGTTTTTTTATTGAGTTTAGAAAACATTTTGAGCTTTTAAAGTTAAATATTCTCTTAAATCTTTAGGATAGCTCTGAATCATCTTTAAAAATATATCTCGATCGCCTTGATATAAGGCGCGTGTTGCTTCCTCATAATTTGGCATATTGCCTAACATGGCAGACATAAAACGGTCGATGGCTTGTTTGGCGAGCATAATATTACCTTCAGAATTTGGGTTATTTAACTCTTTATCAATTAACTTGCGTATCACTGCTGATGCACTTGCACTTTGTTGATCTAACCAATCCCAATGTTTTTTCTGTAAAGTGATTTCACGCGAAATTACTCCAAGTTTAGGTCGTCCAACTTTTTTAATTTCTTCCGGTTCAGCATAACGTTGTTGCAATTCTTGTTCCGAGCCAGAAAGATCAAGATCAATTTGTTGACCTGTTTGATCATTAAAAATCAGAATATTTTCCGTTGTTTTCGGAAGATCTTTGAGTTTTTTTGCAAGTTCAATAAGGGAGTCACTCGCGATAAGCGTGCTTCCAGTGAAGGCAGTATAGGTGATTTTAGTATTCATTTTAGCCATATATTTTTATCTGGGTAAAATAATATTACCAGGGTGAAATTAATTTGGCAAATAATTAAAATTATAACCAAAGAATTATTTGATTTTATGAGTGTAGTCGATGAAGTTAGGACTATAAAAATAGTCAAGATAATGAGCTATTTAAAATTTTACTCTGCTTTAGTATCGCTTTTATGAGAGAATACGCCTTTAGTTGTATGTATAGAGACTCCTATGTTTGAGCAATCTCCTGAATCTTTAAGCGATATCGAAATTTTAGACATTTTACAGTCGATGAAAAAAGATAAGCTAGATACGGAAGCAAATGAGATCATCCGTAACGGGGGGAAAGCAGGACGTCAGGAAGCACATAAACAGGCTTTAGTGGCACTGAATACAAATTTTGAAGAGAAGTTTGTAGAGGCCGTTACTCTTGCATTAGGTTTAAATGCAGCTCAAGCTAAAAAAATTCGCTATAAAAAAGATCGAATTCGTATTTTAAAAGCGCGTGGTATTGATTATTTAGCTATTGATGGTGCAGAAACAGCGCAAGTTTTGGCACAGATTTCACAAGCCATTGTTCGAGAAGATGCAATAGTTACTCATGACTTACATGACATCTTCCCATTTTGGAAAGAAGGTTGGCCAATGGTGCAATTTGATAATGCCTATAAAATTTTAGAAGAAGATATTAGCTTGCACTTTCATGCGTTCTTAGATGCCATGATTGAGTATATAAATAAATAAAAATAAAAGCCCCGATAGGGGCTTTTATTTTTATAGTAGAGCAGAATTACATCGTACTAAAAAGTGGGAAAACGCCAATCACTAATGCTGTCCCCATCAAAACCATACATGTTATAAATGCCCACTTGAGAGTGAATTTTTGATGGTCTGCAAAATCAACTTTTGCAAGGCCACATAATAAATAGGTTGATGGAACAAGAGGTGATAGTAAGTGTACTGGTTGGCCTACAATTGATGCACGAGCAATCGCTTCTGGACTAATACCATAATGTGAAGCAGCCTCAGCAAGAATTGGTAATACACCGTAGAAGAATGCATCATTTGACATAAAGAAGGTCAAAGGCATGCTGACTAGCGCGGTAATCGGAGCCAAGTATGGACCCATGCTTGGAGGAATCATTGCGACGAACTCTTTAGACATCGCCTCAACCATACCTGTACCAGATAAAATACCCGTGAAAATCCCCGCAGCGAAAATTAAGCCTACGACAGCTAAAACACTATCTGCATGCATTGCAATACGTTTTTTCTGCATATCAACATTAGGGTAGTTAATGAGCATTGCAATACAGAACGCTAGCATGAATAACACTGACATCGGCAAAATGCCTTTGATTAATGCAATCATGAGAATAATGGTCAACACCATATTCACTTTACGTAAATGTGGGCGCGTCGCTTCAGGATCTTTAGATACTGTAATATTGTCACCATGATGAGTTTCAAGCTCGATCACGCCTAAACGTTTTTGTTCATAGCGACCATATAGGTATGCCAAGAAGAATAACCAGCCAATACTAATGACCATAGGAAGGATCATTGGTACGAAAATATGGCTCGGATCAACTTGAAGGGCACTCGCAGCACGAGCAGTCGGGCCACCCCATGGCGTTAAGTTCATCACACCACTACAGAGTAGCATAAGAGCTGTCATGATCAGGGTGTTCATACCTAAACGTTGATAAAGTGGAAGCATTGCTGCCACACAAATCATATAGGTAGTTGAACCATCACCATCTAAAGAAACCATTGTGGTTAGAAACACGGTTCCTAGTGTAATTTTTAAAGGATCACCTTTAACTTTTTTCAAAATCCATTTGACTGGTGGATCGAAGAGACCTGCATCGATCATTAAGGCAAAATATAAAATTGCGAATAAAAGCATTACGCCAGTTGGCGCTAATTTTTTGATGCCATCTAGCATCATCTCACTGAGACCTTTGAGTTCAATATGACTCAAACTTTCAAAATAATGACCTAGGCCCCAGGCAATGAGAGAAAAAATAAATGGGATGAGAATTAAAGCAATAATAGGGCTTAAACGTTTGGACATGATTAAGTACATGAAGCACAAAATCATGCCAACACCAAGTAATGTCAGCATACAATCAATCCTTTGCCTATAGTTTTACTGAACAAGTTTATTCAAAACTCTGACCTTGGTTATTCTTATTAATTTTTATTAAAAAGACAAATAATATATTTAGTTTATTTGGTTAATATATATTCATTTAAAAGGGTATATATAGGCGAAATACTGAACATATATATTAACATTATAGTGGTATTATAATAAATAAAGGCTATTATAAAATGATATAAAGGTAATATAAATATAAAAATTATATGGCATTTTTTTTAATTATATATATTTTGATGATTGAAATGAGAAAAAGAACCATTTAAAAATATACTTTAAGTCAAAATATACAAGCTTATTTACAATGTAAAGGGGACTTAAGTATTTTGTAGTTATTGAGATATGTGGATTATTCTATTATTTTTCAGTATTTAAACTTTAATAAGAGGGATAAATAAAATAATAATACTTTTAAGTTAAAAGAGCAAATTGAATAAATAGATCTAAAATAATTATTACATATATTTAAAAAATTTATTTAGATTAAAAAAATACCCCATCTAAAATTGTGGGGTATTTAAATTAATATAATTTAATTTTCATCAATTGATGAGTGTACTTCGGTTTGTTCTAAAATTCGAGTAACAAGAAGTTGGTCAATTTTAAAGTGGTCGACATCGACGACTTCAAATTTATATCCACCAAATTCTACAAAATCTGCTGGACGTGGAATTTTTCGTAGACGATACATCATGAAGCCTGCGAGCGTCTCGTAATTTTCTTCATCAGGCATTTCATCAATTTCAAGTGCATGTCTTAGGTCATCAATCGGTGTACTGCCATCAATCAACCAAGAGTTATTATCACGTTTAATGATTTGTTGCTCTTCTTCGATAGGAGTAACCCAGTCTCCCATAACTGTAATCATAATGTCACTCAAGGTGATTACCCCTACAACAAGTGCATATTCATTTATGACCACCGCAAATTTCTCTTTTGTAGAGCGGAAACGATCAAGTAATTCCGAGAGAGTTAGGGTGTCAGGAATCATCAGGACAGTACGAATGGTTGTTTCATTCAATTGTGTTGGAGATTGATTGTTTAAAATGCGCACCAAGAAATCTTTAGCATCAACATAACCAATGACCTGATCAATATTTTCATTACATACTAAAAATTTCGAATAAGGATATTCTGCTAATTTTTGACGAATACTGTCTTCATGTTCATTTAAGGTGAAATAAACGACGTTTTCGCGTGTGGTCATGCTTGATGGTACGGTACGTTCTTCTAGTTCAAAAACGTTCTCGATAAAGTGATGTTCTTGTTTTTGAAGTACGCCAGCTTGTGCACCTGCATCCATAACTGCTGAAATATCATCAAAAGTAATATTATCTTCTCGTGTTGTATTCACTTTAAATAAGCGAAATAGCAAGTTGGCAATTGCATTTATTCCCCAAGCTAAGGGCTTACACACTTTAATAAAAACCTGAATTGGGTTAATAACGCTAATCGCAATTTTTTCAGGTGCGATCATGGCCAGACGCTTTGGCATGAGATCGGCGAATAAAATAAATAGAGAAGTTACTAAGGTGAAGGAGAGGGCAAAACCAATAGTCTGTGTCCAAGGACCTTCATAAAAACGGTCGACGAGTGTGACAAAAAAGGGACGAAAAGCAGCTTCACCCAAAATACCGCCTAAAATAGCCACAGCATTTAAGCCAATTTGAGAAGCTGCAAAAAAATCAGCAGATTGTTCTTGTAGATCAAGTACTTGTTGGGCACGTTCTTCGCCAGCTTCGGCTAAAATTTTTAACTTTACTTTTCTGGCACCAGCCAATGCAATTTCAGTTAAAGATAAAAAGCCTGCTGCGATGATGAGCAGTGCGATGATAATGATATTTTGAAAGAGACTCACAAATCACCCGAGGTTCATCATTATTATGACTATGTTTTAACACAAAAAAGCGCTGAGGTAATCAGATTGATTGCTCAGCGCTTGAAGATAATGTCTAAAATCGACAATTAAATTAAAATTTATTTAATAATGAGAAAATTGTGAATTGTTGGTTAGAAATTCACGATTTTCTTCTTCAATCATTTGACGAGCAACAAATAAAATAAGTTGGCGTAACCAGCGATGAGCAGGATGATGATGCAATAACGGACACCAAGCCATTTTGAGTTCAAATTCTGGAATATAAAAAGGAGGATCCTTTATAACCAGTTTAGGATTTTGAGTTTGTAGGCGCGCCATTCGAGTTGGAAGGGTGGCAATCAAGTCAACATTTTGAGCAAGTAATGCTGGCATTTGGTAGTGACGGGTAAATACAGAAATTTTACGACGTTGACCAATACGTTCTAATGCCTGATCAATCCAGCCTAAACCGCCTTGTTTATCTGGATTTACACCAAAACCTACGCCCATACCTGTTTTAGAAACCCAGATATGTTGTGCATCTAAATAACTTTTTAGGTTCAAATGAGTTACAGCAGGATGTTTGTCATTAAGGATACAGCTGAAACTATCACGCCAAACTAAAACTTGGTGGAAACTTTGCGGTATTTCATTAAATCTATTAATCGCAAGATCAACTTTACCTTGTTCCATGTCTCTATAAGACACATCACTTGGTGTAAGAAAGTCGAGTACAACATTTGGAGCTTCAGAGCGTAGAGCTTTGACAAGGCGCGGGACTAAAGTTGCCTCGGCATAGTCAGATGTCATAATGCGGAAAACGCGATTACTTGTATAAGGGCGGAATTCGGTACGGGGTTCCAAAATCATGGAAAGATCAGAAAGGGCATCACGAATACGAGGTTGTAATTCAAGTGCACGTTCTGTTGGAGTCATCCCTTCAGAAGAACGGATAAGAAGCGGATCATTAAATAAATTACGTAAACGACGTAAAATATTACTCATTGCAGGCTGAGTTACCCCAAGCTGTTCGGCTGCGCGTGTAACATTTTTTTCACGAAGAAGTACATCAAGATATATTAATAGATTAAGATCTACTCGCTCCAGATTCATAAAAAAAATACCGAAAATAAAACCCTGAAATTGTTTCAAATTATGCCATATTTAATAACTATTGTGTGAAAAAATGATGAGAAAAGCGACATTTTTTGTAGGAATTAAGTAGGAGAGAGAAGGGCTTTAAGGCTATATGTTTATTGTATTTGCCTTATTTCAAGGCGAGTAAATATAAATTCACTTTATTTATGAAGATATCTTCAATTTCTAGCATATCAATTGACTTTTTGCATTGGCAAAAATAGCCTAATTTACAATTGACTTTTAGATTTAAAAATGAGTGGAAAATCTCCAAAAATTGTATAAAAATAAGACTTACTAAGTTTTTAGAATAAAACTCTATACTCCTTTAGCATAATTTTATTTTTATAAACAGAGTGTTAAGGTTTTTAGTTTTATCTATAATATCGATTTATTGGTATATTTTTTAAATAAATACTGAAGATTAACAAAGGATATTGGATTAATTGATTGGCTAAGTCTAAGCTGTGCTCATGATGAAGCAGCTGGTGTCATAAGAAATTTAAGTAACGTGACTCTAGGCTTCGATCGATGAAATCCTAAAATGAATACAGGACAATATCATGACTACATATCAAACAGCGATTGATGCAGTACGTCAATTAAAAGCAAAATTCGGCAACACTTGGGCAGACATTAGCCCAGAAGATGCTGCTCGTATGCAACTTCAAAACCGTTTCAAAACTGGTTTAGATATTGCTAAGTATACAGCTGCGATTATGCGTCGTGATATGGCTGAATACGATGCTGACTCAAGCAAATACACTCAATCATTAGGTTGCTGGCATGGTTTCATCGCACAACAAAAAATGATTGCGAACAAAAAATATTTCGGTACTACAAGCAAACGTTATATCTACCTTTCTGGTTGGATGGTTGCTGCTCTTCGTTCTGAATTTGGTCCACTTCCTGACCAATCTATGCACGAAAAAACTTCTGTTCCTGCATTGATCGAAGAAATCTATACTTTCTTACGTCAAGCTGATGCAAAAGAATTAAATGATTTATTCCGTGCGCTTAAAAAAGCACAAGAAGCTGGTGATACTGCTAAAGCAGCTGAAATCACAGCTCAAATCGACAACTTTGAAACTCACGTTGTGCCAATTATTGCGGACATCGATGCTGGTTTCGGTAACGAAGAAGCAACTTACTTACTTGCTAAGAAAATGATCGAAGCTGGTGCTTGTGCGCTTCAAATCGAAAACCAAGTATCTGATGCTAAACAATGTGGTCACCAAGCTGGTAAAGTAACTGTTCCACACGAAGACTTCATCGCTAAGATCCATGCATTACGTTATGCATTCTTAGAAATGGGTCTTGAAGAAGGTATCATTGTTGCGCGTACTGACTCTGAAGGCGCTGACTTGACTCAAAAAATCCCAGTGGTTAAAGAGCCAGGTGACATTGCTTCTCAATACATCAGCTACTTAGATACTCAAGAAATTGACATTGCTGATGCTCAAGAAGATGAAATCTTAATCAAGCGTGATGGTAAATTACACCGTCCTAAGCGTTTACCTTCTGGCTTATATCAGTTCCGTGCTGACACTCAAATTGACCGTGTTGTACTTGACTGTGTGTCTAGCTTACAAAATGGTGCTGACCTTCTTTGGATCGAAACTGCGACTCCAAACGTAGAAGAAATCGCACACATGGTTAACCGTGTTAAAGAAGTTGTTCCAAATGCTAAGCTTGTTTATAACAACAGCCCATCATTCAACTGGACTTTAAACTTCCGTCAACAAGCTTACGACCGTTGGGTTGCTGAAGGTAAAGACGTTTCTGCATATGACCGCGCTAAATTAATGAGTGCTGAATATGACAACACTGAATTAGCTGCTGATGCTGATGACAAGATCCGTACTTTCCAAGCAGATGCTTCTCGCGAAGCAGGTGTGTTCCATCACTTGATCACACTTCCGACTTACCACACTGCTGCTCTTTCTACTCATGAGCTTGCACAAGGTTACTTCGGTTCTGAGGGTATGTTGGCTTATGTTGCTGGCGTACAACGTAAAGAAATCCGCGGTGGCATCGCTTGTGTTAAACACCAAGCAATGGCGGGTTCAGACATCGGTGATGATCACAAAGAAATCTTCTCTGGTGACAACGCTCTTAAAGCACATGATGATGCTAAAAACACAATGAACCAATTCGCAGCTCACTAAGAATTGATTCATCAAAAAACCCGCTCAAATGAGCGGGTTTTTTTTAATTATTAAAAATTATTTTTTCAAAACATAGTGTTCAGCTAAAGAGCCTTCAACTTTTTTACCTTCCATATCTAAAGCAGTTGCAGTGTTTTCACCAATAAAGAATTTACGGTTTTGACCTTTATCATCTAAGGTAATAACTGAAGTATTATCTTTGTCAAAAGTAAAGGTACCATGGGTTTCAAATGGGTTCGTATCGCCTTTACCAATATAAGTTTCAGTCAGCTCATAGGTTTTATCATCTTTAAGTTCTAATTCGGTTTTAATACCTTCACAGTCTGCACATGGGAGAGTGCCTTTATATGTGCCGTCCCAATCGAGTGAGTTTTCCGCTGTGTGCGCGCTATCTACAGCATTATTATTCGCTTCAGTAGTTTGTGCTGGAGCGGATGCTTGAGTTGTTGTGTCGGCTTTATTTTCATTTTTGCTACAAGCGGCAAGAAGGATACTTAAGAGTGCTACTGATAATAATGTTTTTTTCATGATGATCTAAACCTCGGAAAATAAATAAAAAACAAGTAAACAGGCTATGAAATATAAGAGCCTAATAAAAGTTTAAGTATGTAATTTAATTTTAACAAAAGGTAAAGTGAGTAAATTTTAACCAAAAGGGAGGATGTAAAAATTAAAAAAAGGTATCCATTAAAAAATTAGCGAATACCTCTATATATTAAGGTTGAGAAGAAACTCCACCCAAAGAATCACAAGCTGATTTATAAAGCTGATATTGTTGCTTTAAAACTTCATCGAGCGGCATGTCGAATAATTCTTCACCATTCTTGTAACTCTCTACATATGAAGTCGCCTTTTCTTTGCTTACTGCTAAAGACTGTTGGTAGTAAGAATTAATTGAGCTTGTTGCAATCTGACTTGTCTCAACATTTTTACATTCAAAATTATGGAGAATTTTCTCTGCACGTTTGACCTCGCTAGATTGGCCAAAAATACACCCGGTTAAAAAGACAAGTGGCGTTAACACGAAAAAAAGTTTCATGGAGAGCAAGTATGGAAGCAACGGTGGGCGCTATTGTATAAATAATTCCGTGAGTTACTGTGGTTTTATGTTAGACATTGATTGTTTTTTAACTCATTAAAATCAAAAAATTGTATCTAATTTTATCATTTTGCTTATTTTTATATTTGGTGCGTATTTTGCTTATAACTTTAAGCACTTATTTTGAACATATGAACCAGAATGAATCAGGTACAAACGTTTTCAAAAAACTCTTTAGCACCATTTTGGTATGCGCAATTAGAACTTGGATTTTGTTTTGAAAATTCGCGCACCATAATGAGTCATAGAAAGCATCAAGGCCCTGTAAGGGTGCAAAAAATGCTCTGGCCTGAAAAAACAGGCATATGTCACGCCATTATTGTACATCCTCCAGCAGGAATTGCAGGAGGAGACCATCTTACTTTTCAAATTGAAACCAAAGATCAAGCTCATGCGGTTGTAACGACTCCTGGTGCGGGGAAGTGGTACAAAACCAATGGAAAGCAAGCCTTTCAGCATATTCATCTTAATGCGAGAGATCGGTCTATTTTAGAGTGGGTTCCGCAAGAAACGATGCTGTTTGACGGAGCTCTAGCACACTCAGAAACTCATATTCATCTTGACCAGGCTGCCAGTTTTATTGGCTGGGATATGTTGGTACTCGGGCGGCAGGCACGTGCTGAACGTTTTGTGCGGGGAAGCTACCACAACCAGTTTAAGTTGTGGCGAGAACAAAAATTATTGGTTGCAGATACATTGTTTTTTGAGGGTGAAGACCGTTGGCTTAGTTCGTGTTTAGGTATGAATAATCAAGCCGTAATGGGAAGCTTTTGGGCGGTTGCTCCTGAGAAATATCGATCTTCATTTTATTTAGAACAACAGCTCGAACTCATTCGTGAATTGATGATGCGTATGCAAGCATCTGTAACTTTAACGTTATTAGATGATGTAGTTTGTGCGCGTTTTTTGGGAAATGATGTTCGACATTGCCATGATGCATTTGCGGCAATAAGAGCAAGATTAAGACGTTATTGGTTTGATTTAGATGAAGAATTCCCAAGAATCTGGAGAACCTAAGTTACGTTAAATTGCGTATTTAAAAAGCGATTAAAACAAGTATGCTGCTTTTGAGCACGTATTTTGCTTAAAGAAAGTTAGATGCTATTTAGGAAAGAGATATGGAACTCAATCCAACAGAAAAAGATAAATTACTTATTTTTACCGCAGGGCTAGTCGCTGAGCGCCGTAAAGCTCGCGGCTTAAAGCTAAATTATCCGGAAGCTATTGCTTTTATTTCTGCTGCTTTGCTTGAAGGAGCGCGGGACGGTATGACGGTGAGTGACTTGATGCATTACGGAACAACTTTATTAAAGCGCGAAGATGTGATGGATGGTGTGCCAGAAATGATTGCTGAGGTTCAGGTCGAAGCAACTTTTCCTGATGGTTCGAAATTAGTCACTGTCCATCAGCCAATCGTATAAAAGGAACGCTTATGATCCCTGGTCAAATCATTACTCCAGATACAGACATTGAGCTGAATGTTGGGCGACAAACTTTAAAAATTGTAGTTGCCAACATTGGTGATCGGCCTATTCAGGTGGGTTCTCATTTTCATTTTTATGAAGCAAATGATGCATTACAGTTTGATCGCGAAATAGCTAAAGGCTTTCGATTAAATATCGCGGCGGGCACAGCGATACGTTTTGAACCGGGACAAAGTCGGGAAGTAGAGCTTGTTGCTTTAGCGGGTAAGCGAGAAGTATATGGTTTTGCAGGCCGAGTCATGGGCAAGTTGGATTAAACATAACAACGATAATGAAAGAGATGAGTAATAAGTTATGAAAATGTCACGTCGTGCATATGCTGAGATGTTTGGTCCAACGGTTGGTGATCGTATTCGCTTGGCTGATACAGAGCTTTTTATTGAGGTTGAGCAAGATTTAACGACTTATGGTGAAGAAGTTAAATTTGGCGGTGGCAAAGTCATTCGTGATGGAATGGGACAATCTCAACTTTTAGCCGAAGAAGTTGCCGACACTGTCATTACTAATGCTTTGATTGTGGATTGGTGGGGTATTGTAAAAGCTGATGTCGGTTTAAAAAATGGCCGAATTTGGAAAATAGGAAAAGCTGGGAATCCTGATATTCAACCGGACATTACCATTCCTTTAGGTGCTGCAACAGAAGTGATTGCAGGTGAAGGGCAAATTTTAACGGCAGGTGGTATTGATACTCACATTCACTGGATTTGTCCTCAGCAAGTTGAAACCGCGCTAATGTCGGGTACAACAACAATGGTCGGTGGCGGTACAGGACCTGCGGCAGGTACTTCGGCAACGACAGTGACTCCGGGGCCTTGGCATATTGCAACCATGTTGCAAGCCATTGATGATTTACCTATGAATATTGGCCTGTTAGGCAAGGGTAATTTGAGTTTGCCAGATCCAATTCGTGAGCAAATTAAAGCTGGGGTAATCGGGTTAAAACTACATGAAGATTGGGGCTCAACACCGGCAGCTATTGATAACTGCTTGAGTGTGGCAGACGAGTTTGATGTGCAGGTCGCTATTCATACAGATACTTTAAATGAAGGTGGTTTTTTAGAAGAAACACTAGCAGCTTTTAAAGATCGTACAATTCATACGTACCATACCGAAGGTGCGGGTGGTGGGCATGCGCCTGATATTTTAAAGGCAATTGGACAAAGTAATGTGTTGCCGTCTTCAACTAATCCAACCCGACCGTACACCATTAATACCATTGATGAGCATTTAGATATGCTTATGGTTTGCCATCACTTAGACCCGGCAATTGCTGAAGATATCGCTTTTGCTGAAAGTCGTATTCGCCGTGAAACCATTGCCGCCGAAGATATTTTGCAAGATTTAGGCGCAATTGCCATGATGTCATCTGACTCTCAGGCTATGGGCCGTGTGGGTGAAGTAATTATACGTACTTGGCAAACTGCTCATAAAATGAAAATTCAACGTGGTCCTTTAGAGGATGACAATGAGTTTCACGATAATAATCGCGTTAAACGCTACATTGCCAAATATACAATTAACCCAGCCATTACCCATGGTTTAAGTCATGAAATCGGTTCGATTGAAGTCGGTAAACTTGCTGATTTAGTGTTATGGAAGCCTGCTTTTTTTGGTGTAAAACCTTCCATGATTATTAAAGGTGGCATGATTGCAGCGGCACCGATGGGTGACGTTAATGCTTCAATTCCGACACCTCAACCCGTGCATTATCGCCCAATGTTTGGTGCCTATCCGCGTGGTGTACATAACACCTGTATTACCTTTTTATCTCAAGTGGCAATTGATGAAAAAGTTGCTGAGAAGCTAAATCTTAAAAAGTTAATTAGTCCTTGTAAAAATACACGTCAGATTAGTAAAAGCGATATGAAACACAACACATATTGTCCAGTTATGCATGTTCATCCTGAAACTTACGAGGTGCGGGCTGATGGTGAATTATTAACGTGTGAACCTGCTGATGTATTACCCATGGCTCAGCGTTATTTCTTATTTTGATAAGTTTTATAGAGATGATTTGCCTCATTACTCTAGATATGAAAGAAATAAATAAGGAGAGAAAAGCTAAATGAAAATCTATACCCAACGACTTGAAGATATTTCTCCTGATCAGGCATTTGAAACGGTTGAGCTGACTTTTGATACCCGCCAAAAATCCCGCTTTCGAGCTGCTTTAGCGAGTGGCATCGATATTGGTGCTGATTTGCCACGTACTGGCATTTTGCGTAGTGGCTCATATATTGCAACGCAAGAGGGTGATGTATTACGTGTCGATGCTAAGCCTGAGCGATTAATGCAAGTCACTGCTCAAACCGATTTTGATTTGCTTAAAGCTGCCTATCACTTAGGGAATAGACATGTACCATTAATGTTGACCCCTACAGCTTTGTATTTTGAGCCTGATCATGTGCTTGCAGAAATGGTGGAGGGGTTAGGGCTTACAGTTTCAGAAACTCATCATCCATTTGAACCTGAAAGCGGTGCCTATGCACAGCATAGCCATGATCATCGTTTAAGCCCAATCAAAGCTTTACATCATGTCCATTCATAGTGCCGCGCAATTACTGCAACTGCTGACATTGTCTTCTACTGCATTGCCAGTTGGAGCGTATTGTTATTCGCAAGGTGTAGAAACAGCCATTGATATTGGCCTAATACACGATGAAACCTCGGCAATTGCTTACTTTGAAGAAGTGCTTGAGATGTTGTTGGTGAGGTTTGAGTTGCCCGTATTAAAGCGACTCATGCAGCATCATGATGACTCAGAAGAGTTCTTGGGTTGGGCAAATTTGTATAAGGCCAGCCGAGAAAGTAAAGAACTTTTGGCAGAGTCTCAACAGCTGGCATTTTCTTTAAATGCATGGATTAAAGATGTTTTAAAGAAAACAGTTGAGGTTAAAAAGCAATTTGGTTTCGTGCCAGTATATGCACAGCTCTGTGGTCGACTCGAACTCAACGACATGGATGTACTTACTGCTTATACCTTTACTGTTTTAGAAAATCAGGTTTTAGCAGCAGTAAAAACAGTTCCTTTAGGGCAAATGGCCGGTCAAAGAATTTTATGGCATTTGCATGGTTTAGTACCACAAGCGGTAGAGAAAGCTTTGAAGCTTAATGACGAGCAATTGAGCAGTGCTTTACCGCGTTATGCCATGCTGAGCATGAAACACGAAACACAATATTCACGGTTATTCAGATCTTAAGTTTAGAAAAAAGGATAAAAATCATGACAGAACGCAGTCCATTACGAGTTGGAATTGGCGGACCAGTGGGTTCGGGTAAAACAGCACTTACACTTAATTTATGTTTAGCCTTGCGTAATAAATACAATATGGCTGTGGTGACAAATGATATTTACACCAAAGAAGATTCAAACTTCTTAACCCGTAATGAAGCGATGTCGCCAGATCGTATTGTAGGTGTTGAAACAGGTGGTTGTCCGCATACAGCAATACGTGAAGATGCTTCAATTAACTTGGCTGCAATTGATGATTTGTGTGAAAAATTCGAAGGCTTAGAACTTATTATCATTGAAAGTGGTGGTGATAATTTGGCAGCGACATTTAGCCCTGAACTTTCTGATCTAACTTTATATGTGATCGATGTGGCTGGTGGTGAAAAAATTCCTCGTAAAGGTGGGCCGGGTATTACCAAGTCAGATTTACTCATTATTAATAAAACTGACCTTGCGCCAATGGTAGGTGCAAACCTTGATGTAATGGACCAAGATGCGAAACGCATGCGCGGAGAAAAGCCATTCTTATTTTCAAACATGAAAACACAAGATGGTCTTGAAGAAATTATCCAATTTATTGAGAAACAAGGGCTGTTTAAAGCTTAAGGAGACATTATGGACTTCATGAAAAAATGGAGTGTAGCGCTCCTTTCATTATTGCCGGCTCTTGCAATGGCCCATCCGGGACATGACCATGCACATTCTGGTTTTATGGCAGGCTTTATCCATCCCTTTACAGGGTTAGACCATTTAGTCATGGCCTTAGGTTTCGGTGTCTTGTTGTGGTCAGCAGCTAAGCAATGGAAAATTGCTGGAGTTATTGCCTTAAGTATTACCTTAATTATAGGCTTTTTAGTAGGTGCTCAAGGTTTGGTACTAGTTAATATGGCTGAATACGGCATTGTTGCTTCTTTAGTTATTACAGCAATTGCCCTATGGACAAAATCGAATAAGGTTTTACCTGTAGCGGCGGCATTACTTGCAAGCTTCCATGGCATAGCGCATGGTGTTGAGTTAGCACATGCAGGGCATATTGCTGCATTAGTAACTGGTATGGTTACTGGTATGGCACTCATTTATTCTGGTGGATTGATCTTGGGTGCTGTGCTTACCCGCTATGTGCCTTATGGCAAAAAAATTGTTGGTGCCTGTGCAGCAGTTGTTGCAGTGATTGGCTTAAGCTAACTGTAGTTTTACAAAGGAAAAGGTAGCTTTAAGCTACCTTTTTTATTTGTTTACTTTTTGGTAAAGCCCCGCGTGAACTGTACCAGCTTTAGTGGTTTTAACTTGTTGCCATGTGGCTGGAAGCTGAAGCTGGGATAAATCTCGGTCAGCTTCAACATAAATATATCCATTTTTTTTAATATGTGGCTCGGCCAAGTTGGAGAACTCTTGCCATAAATCAAGACTATAAGGTGGATCTAAAAAAACCACGTCAAATTGTTCTTTTAAACGCGGTAAAGCTTGTTGAGCAGTTGCATTAATTAAATGACAGTTTTGAGCTTTTAAGAGTTCAATATTATCTTTTAAAAATTTTGCCTGAGTTTTATCGGGTTCAATCATATAAACAGATGCAGCACCACGTGACAGAGCCTCAAAACCTAATGCACCAGAACCTGTACAGATGTCGAGAACTTGAGCATTTTGAATATCCCACATGAGCCAGTTAAACAGAGTTTCACGTACTCGATCTGGAGTTGGACGTAAACCATCAATGCTGGCGAAAGGCAGTACTCGTCTTTTCCATTCGCCGCCAATTATGCGTAATTGATTTTTCATTATTCATCGACCTCATTGGTAGCAGGACGAGCAGGAGCAGCTTGCGGTGTTGATGCTGCTGGTTTGTTGGCGGTAGTTGTAGCCGATGCTGGACCAGAACTTTCACCGCCGCTTGGAAGTTCACCAGGTTTAATTCCTGCTGTCATTAGTCCACCATTGACTTGGTGATTTGCTGGACGAATCGGGTTTTTCTTACGCGTTAATAGCCAATAATCAAACACAGGTCGTGCAAGTTGTGCAGCAGAACCACCATGACGGCCATTTTCCCAAATGACTGCAATTGCAATTTCAGGTTTGTCAGCAGGGGCAAATCCAACGAATAAACCATGGTCAAGCTGACGTTCGCTCAAAGCTGCTTCGTTATAACGTTTACCTTGCGCAATACTCTTAACCTGTGCTGTTCCTGTTTTTCCTGCAATTTGATAGAGAGGAGTACGAATACCGCGGCCTGTACCAGACTGAATTACATCAATCATGGCATCGCGCATTTGAATCCAGTCCTCATCGGTTCCGTTAAAGTTAATTTTGCCGTCAGGTGCATTACGCACAGTAAATGGTTTTGCACCATGAGTTGCGCGTAAAACATGAGGAGTAACGTGGGAACCATGGTTTGCCGTAATCGCAGTTGCCATGGCAAGTTGTATCGGAGTGGCTGTAAAAGCACCTTGACCAATACTGACTGAAATAGTTTCGCCCTTCATCCATTTCGCTTTACGCGTACGCATTTTCCATTCGGGATTTGGATAAAGACCTTCACTTTCACTTGGTAAGTCGACACCTGTTTTTTGACCAAACCCGAATTGACGCATCCATTGGTTCATTTGATCAATACCCATTTGATGGGCAAGAATATAAAAATAGGTATCACATGACATAATAATGGCTTTATGCATGTTCACGATGCCATGACCAGATTTTTTCCAGTCACGGAATTTATGTGAATCACCTGGTAGATGGAAATAACCTGGGTCAGAAATTGCTGTTGACCAGTCCACTATGCCGTAGTGTAAACCACCCATAGCTTCCATTGGTTTAATGGTAGAACCGGGCGGATATACACCTTGCACAGCGCGGTTATAGAGTGGTTGATCTAAATTATCACGCAGTGAACTATAGTCAGTATGGCTAATTCCAGTCACAAACAAATTAGGGTTGAAGCTTGGGCTAGACACTAATGCTAGAATTTCGCCTGTACGAGGGTCAATGGCGACAATAGCCCCACGACGTCCTGCAAGCTGTTGAGATGCGACAACTTGTAAACCGTAATCTAAAGATAAATAGAGATCATTACCGCGAGTAGGGTCTTTACGACCTAAATGACGTAATACATTACTATGTGCATCTGCTTCAACAGATTCATAACCTGGTGTACCATGCAGTAAATCTTCATAGCTTTTCTCTACACCAATCTTTCCAATAAGGTTGGTTCCAGCATATAAGTCTTTATCAATACTTTTTAATTCTTTATCGTTGATACGCCCGACATAACCAATCACATGAGCAAATAATTCACCGTGTGGATAATAGCGAGTCATTTGTGTTTCGATTCTTACACCTGGAAACTTATATTTGGCTTCACTAAATTTAGCAATATTAGCTTCAGTTAGATTAAGTTTAATCGCGACGCGTTCAGTTTTACGGGCAGTTTTTATACGGCTTTTAAAACGGTCAATATCTTCTTGTGTTAAATCTAAAATAGGTTGTAATTGCTCAATGACACTATCAACATCTTCTACATCTGTTTTACTTAAAGTTGCTGTAAAAACAGGATAGTTATCTGCTAGTAATACACCGTTTCTGTCATAGATATAACCACGAGCAGGCGGAAGTGGCTGCAAGCGAATTCGGTTTTTGTCAGATGCAGTCGAGAATTCGTCGTAGTGAAAAATTTGTAGATAAGCGTATCGGCTAATTAAGACTAATAAGCAGATGGTCACGATCCCTACGGCAAAAAAGATACGACCTCGATAAATGCGCTTTTCTTGCTGGATATCTTTTAAAGGAAAGTGCTGTTTCATAAGGATCGACTTAATGACATAGGGTGGAAAAATAGCTGCTTATTCTAACGCAAGAGCGCTTAAAATATTGCACAATTTTCAAAGTTTCATTGCATTTTAATAAGATACTTTTTGACTTTGCAGACAACAAAATTGTAGATACTTGTATATAAGAAGCAAAATAATTCTGTTAAAGTCTCTCATTCAATAGAATAGGGTTGTTCTCACCATACGATTAGGGAAAATGGAGAAAATAATGAGAAAAATTTATCCCTTACTTGCAGTTTTGACGGTAAGTAATTGGGCCCATGCTCAAGACTACTCGTTTCTTCCAGAAGCAAAATTAGCAGATCATAAAGCATCTACTTGGAATGTGGGTGCCGGAGTTACTCAAAAATTATTACATCTTAACGGTGAGTGGGTAAATCCGTATGGGATTGCTTATGCGAAAGCCGGCGCATTTTTGAATGGTGACAAAACCGCTGGTGGTCAAGTTGGCTTTAGATATCCTTATTATCTTACTGGCACAGACAAAAATGGTTACTATATCGGTTTCTATGCTGGGCATCTTGATAGTAAAGAGGTTGATGGTGATTTTAAATCCCGTTTAGGTGCGGGTGTTGATTTGGCCTATGTGTGGTTAAATTCAGAAAGAATTAGCACTTTTAGCGTGGGTATCGGTGCGGCTGAAAAATTAACTGACCAGAACGGAAATGTTGCTGCAGATACTAAACCACAAATTCAATTTTCTTATTCTCTAAGTTTTGGTTTATAAAACAAAGCAGTTTATCTTTAACTCGCCATAAGCAGAGCACAAATAAATACGAGAGTCTTACATGTTAGAGTACGTCAGTGGATTGTGGCAGATCTTTTTACACAGACCTGATTTTTGGGCCGTTTTGAGTATTATTCCCGTAACGGCTTTTGTCACATGGGCACATGTGTGGATGGCTTTAAAAATGGTATTTTACCCAATTAAATTTTGGGGATTCCATTTAGGACCATTGCCAGTAGGCTGGCAAGGTATCGTGCCACGTAAAGCAGGACGTATCTCTGGGATTATTACCGATAACACTTTATCTAAATTAGGTTCATTGCGTGAATTTTTAGAAGCAATGGATCCTGAAGATATGGCACGCATTATTGGTGAACAAGTTGGTTTTGAGCTTGAACATCTTATTGATGAAGTCATGATTGATCGTAATGCCGTACTTTGGGAAAATCTACCTTATTCAATTAAACGCCGTATTTATGCTCAAGCACATAAGCAATTGCCGGGGGTGTTAAAAGAATTAGTGACTGAGCTGACCATGAACGTTGAGTCACTGGTTAACATGCGTGAAATGGTCGTGAGCCAGATGGAAGGCGATCGCCGTTTAATGGTGCGTATGTTCTTAAAGGTTGGTCAAAAAGAAATTAACTTTATTTGGCATATTAGTGCACTAATTGGCATGTTCTTTGGTATTTTCCAAATGGTGGTTTGGTTTGTAGTACCATGGCACTGGACAGTACCATTTTGGGCTGCGATTTGGGGCTTTTTAACTAACTGGATCGCAATCTGGATGGTGTTTAACCCAATTGAGCCACATTATATTCGTTATCCACAGATTTTTAGATTAACAAAAGATCGTAAGTTTCCATGGATTGTACCAGTTCTTCGAATTGGGACCTATAATGTCCAAGGCGCTTTTATGAAGCGTCAAGAGGAAGTCTCAGATGTGTTTTCTAGCGTGGTTACAGAAGATCTGATTACATTAAAATCAATTATGACCGAAATGATGTACGGGCCGCGTAAAGATAAAACTCGTCGTATTGTTAAGCGTCATATTAACGAAATCATGGAAACACCATTAGTTCGCACCTCTTTACAGCTTTCTTTAGGGCCAAGAGAGTACGCAAGATTAAAGACGGACTTGATTGATCGTTCAATTGAAATTACGATGGGACCCGTATGTGACCCAGCACTGAACGCAAGCCGGGCACAGAAGATTTTTCAAATGTTTAAAGAGCGTATTCGTGAACTAACACCAAAAGAATTTCAGAATTTATTACGTCCTGCATTTCAGGAGGATGAATGGATTCTTATTGTACTAGGTGGGGTAACCGGATTTATTGCTGGTACAATACATTTGTTTGTGGCTTTCTTATAATTCGATGTCAGGCAGGATCTATTGAAGATTAACGAGACTTTTTCTGCCGGACTTCATATTCATTGTTTTAAATGAGGATGTTTTTTATGCGCATTATTTTACTCGGACCACCTGGAGCAGGCAAAGGGACTCAGGCTCAGTTGATCTGTAAGCGCTACAATGTCCCACAAATTTCAACCGGTGATATGCTCCGTGCTGCGATTCGTGAAGGTACTGAATTAGGTCTAAAAGCTAAAAGTGTAATGGAATCTGGTGGTTTGGTTTCAGATGAACTTATTATCGGTTTAGTAAAAGAACGTATTGCTCAACCTGACTGTGCAAATGGCTGCATTTTCGATGGTTTCCCACGTACTATTCCACAAGCTGAAGCTCTGGAAAAAGAAGGGATTAGCATCGATCACGTGATTGAAATTGATGTTCCTGATGAAGAAATTGTAAAACGTCTTTCTGGTCGTCGTCAGCATCCAGCTTCTGGTCGTGTTTATCACACTGTATACAATCCACCTAAAGTGGAAGGTAAAGATGATGAAACTGGTGAAGACCTTGTTCAACGTCCAGATGACCAAGAAGAAACAATCCGTAAGCGTTTAGCGTCTTATCACACTGAAACAGAGCAATTGGTTGGTTTCTACCAAGGTCGTGCTGCTTCTGGTGAAAATGCTCCAACTTATGACAAGCTTGATGGCTTGCGTACAATTGAAGATGTACAAAAAGATTTGTTCAACATCTTAGACAAATAATTTAATATTGTTTGTGATAATGAGCCCTCTTTGTGAGGGCTCTTTTCTTTCATTAAGTGCAGGAGAACAATATGAAAATCATATTGATTTTGGTGGTATTGCTGAGTCTGGCACTAGTAATATTTTTGGCTTTTCAAAGCTATAAAATGCTAAGACAGGTTCAAAAACAAGCAAAAGAAGAGCGTAATGAGAAAAAGCGTCTAAAGTAAGTTTGATTGGGTATGATCCCTATACCCAACTATATTTTTAAGCTTCAATATTTTTAATGACAATTTGCTTTTGTGCGCCAAATTCAAAGCGATCAGGCCAGTTACAGACATCTGCAACAACACATTCTGCACATTTAGGTTTACGGGCGATACAACAATAACGACCGTGTAATATCAGCCAGTGGTGTGCATCTATAATAAATTCTTTAGGAATAACCTTTACTAAACGGTGCTCAACCTCAAGAACATTTTTACCTACGGCTAAGCCAGTTCGATTACCCACTCGGAAAATATGGGTATCGACAGCCATAGTTGGTTGTCCGAATGCCGTATTTAAAACCACGTTGGCTGTTTTACGCCCGACACCTGGTAAAGCTTCCAAGTCTTTTCTGTTGCTTGGCACTTCGCCGTTAAATTGTTCCATTAAAATCTTACAGGTCTTAATGACATTTTCGGCTTTAGCGTTGTAAAGGCCAATTGTCTTGATATATTCCTTTAACCCATCTACACCTAAGTTATAGATTTTTTCAGCTGTATTCGCCACAGGGTAGAGTTTATCAGTTGCTTTATTAACACTTACATCAGTTGCTTGAGCTGACAACATAACTGCAATAAGTAGTTCAAATGGAGAGGAATATTTTAATTCGGTTTGAGGTGAAGGTCGTTGTTCACGAAGACGTTCAAAGAAAATTTGAATCTGCTTTTTCGTCATATTCTTGACAGCCATTCAGACCTCCTGTACTTGCATGAGTTGCTGTTGCAGTTCTTCAAGTTGAAGACGCTTTTTAGCATCTTCACGAACACTGAGCTGTTTTTCCAGTTTCTTAATTTGCGTACGAATTTTCGCTAACTCAATTGTAGTTTTTGCATCAGTTGACACAACCTCTTTGGGTTTCTCGATGAGTTCAATTGAAGGTACTTCATCAAGTGCCTGAGAGAACTGGGCAAACAGTTGGGTATCAATTTCAGCACGTACTACAGGCCCTTTACGGTGAGTACGACGCTTTTCTTCGCGCTGAATGTGAGCGTAATAACGTTGTCTTAAATCATTTTGTTCAGCAATACGCTGTTGCTCATTTGGTAATGCTTGCGTGTCTTCGACTAAATCAATGCAATCTACTGGACAAGGTGGAATACATAGCTCACAACCCGTACATAAGTCAGTCAAGATGGTATGCATGAGCTTACCACTTCCGATAATAGCATCTACAGGGCAAGCACTAATACATTTGGTGCAACCAATACATTCATCTTCCCGAATAATCGCTTTCATTCGCTGAGGACGCCCATCGGCCTGTACAGGCCATACGCTAGTTTCAGCGGTTAATACAGGACGATTTAATAGATTTGCGAGTGCATCGGCTACAGGCTGACCACCTGGAACACATTTATTTGCTTCTTCACCTTCAGCAATCGACTTTGCGTAGGGTAGACATCCATCACGATGTCCACATAAACCACACTGAGTCTGTGGTAATAACGCATCAATCTCGCGTATGAGAGAAATAGATGAATTCATAGTGGGCAAATAGCTTGGTTAAAACGATGCGATAATGAAGAAAAACCTAAGTAAGGTCAATGGATTTTAACGAATTTATTGGCTTTTTGATTGACCTAAAATGTAGCCAATATTGCACAATAATAGATCAATAAAAATGAAAAGATAAATTAATATTTCTTATTTTTAAGTAATTTTTCTAAAAATAACTTTTTGATAATTAAGGTAAATAAAATAATTTAAAATAAGTATTGTTAAAATTGATGGAAAGGGATTTAATATTTTGCTGCTAAATGATGCATTTAAAAATGTATTGCACCAATTTAATTCATTACTATGCTGAGGACCGTGCATTGAAATACAACAACCTGAATGAATTCCTGAATTACGTGCAAGCGCGTGATCCGCATCAACCTGAGTTCTTACAAGCTGTCGAAGAAGTCATGACGAGTTTGTGGCCATTCATTGAAAAAAATCCGGAATATGCAGAGCAGGGATTGCTAGAACGTTTGGTTGAACCTGAGCGTGTGATTCAATTCCGTGTTTCATGGATGGATGATCAAGGCCAGACACAAGTTAACCGTGCTTTTCGCGTTCAATACAATTCAGCAATTGGTCCATTCAAAGGTGGAATGCGTTTCCATCCATCGGTCAATCTATCAATTTTAAAATTTTTAGGTTTTGAGCAGACTTTTAAAAACTCACTGACGACTTTACCAATGGGTGGGGGAAAAGGTGGTTCAGATTTTGATCCTAAAGGTAAATCTGATGCTGAAATTATGCGCTTCTGCCAGGCATTAATCATTGAGCTTTATCGCCATTTAGGACCCAATACGGATATTCCAGCTGGGGATATTGGCGTGGGGGCACGTGAAGTTGGTTATATGGCAGGCATGATGAAAAAGCTGAGTAACGACACCGCTTGTGTCTTTACCGGTAAAGGAATTTCATTCGGTGGTAGCTTAATGCGTCCTGAAGCAACTGGTTATGGTACGGTTTATTTTGCAGAAGAAATGCTAAAAGCCCGTGGACAATCTTTTGCTGGTAAAACTGTTTCTGTTTCAGGTTCTGGTAACGTTGCACAATATGCGGCAGAAAAAGCGATGTTCTTGGGGGCAAAAGTTGTCACTTTGTCGGACTCAAATGGCACAGTTTATTTAAAAAATGGTTTTACAGATGAGTTGCTTGTAGAAGTCATGCAGCTGAAAAATGTTAAGCGTGGTCGTATTTCCGAGTTTGCTTCTAAACATGGTTTTGAATATTTTGAAGGAAAAACGCCTTGGCATATTCCTGTTGATATTGCTTTGCCATGTGCTACACAAAATGAATTAACAGGTGAAGACGCTAAAACGCTTATTGCAAATGGTGTCATTTGTGTAGCTGAAGGCGCTAATATGCCATCTACACTTGAAGCAGTTGAACACTTTATCGAAGCGAAAATTTTGTATGCACCAGGTAAAGCATCTAATGCGGGTGGTGTGGCAACTTCTGGTTTAGAAATGTCTCAAAATGCAATTCGTTTAGGCTGGACCCATGCTGAGGTCGATGAACGCTTACATGCAATTATGAAAGATATTCATGCCAATTGTGTTAGATACGGTACTAAAGAAGATGGTAGTGTGAACTATGTAGACGGTGCCAATATTGCAGGTTTTGTAAAAGTTGCTGATGCAATGCTTGCTCAAGGTATTTTTTAATATAGAAATAAAAAAATCCGATGCTTAAGCATCGGATTTTTTTAGTCTAAAAACTTATTTTTTAGGTTTTTTCACTAACTCTTGTTCTACAACCATATCTAATACATCTGCTTGACTAGATTGGTCTGCAGCTGGGTTTTTCACTTCAAAACGTTTTACACGTAAAATTACGCGTTGGTCTGGTTTGTGTTCAAAACCTTCGATTTGACCGTAATATAATGACCAGTTTTTGTCTGCGTAAGTTTTAACGCCTTTCTCGTCATATTTAATTTCACGAACTTGCATGCAAGTTTGTGGTGCAACACCAGTACAAGATTTAGTTTCTGGAGCAACTTCTAGGAAAACCGTTTTCCCTTCAGATTGATATTTCGCTTCAGGTGTCATTTTACCTGTGAAAGTATATTTCTGGCCTTGAGCATCAGATACAGTCAGTGTTGGTTGATCAACATTTGTAGTATTGAGTTCAAATGGAATTGCACGTTTTTGGAAGAGGCTGCTAGAAAATTGTTCCTGTTTCATTAAAGCAGGTTCACACGCCATCATGGTCGACATTACGTCAGCTGTTACGATGGTGTTGTTTTCAACTTTCCAAGTTGTGCCTTGGCGGTTACAACCTGTTGCGATAGATAAACGATCATTTGTAAAGTTAAGAACGATTGGTTTTTTAGTATTTTCAGGTTGATATGACCAAGAGTAGTCTGTTAAAGCTTGAGTATTAACTGCTTTTTGACCTTGGAAAATATGTTTTTGACCAGTTTTATCTGTCACCGTTAAAATCACCTGACCATTAGTGTTGCTAATTTCAATTGGTAATTTTGCTTCATTAAAGATGCTATTCGACAATTGTTCTTGTTTCATTAAATCATCTTGGCAAGCCATCATCGTTGAAACAAGATTAGAAGTAACAAGTTGGTTGCCTTCAACTTTCCAAGTACCGCCTTGGCCATTACAGCCCGTATTAATGGCTAATTTACCATCTGCATTAAAGTTAAGAATAAGTGGTTTAGAAGCTTTTACATTTTGATAAGTCCATGCATATTCACCTAAAGTGGCTGCAAGGTTTTGTTGTTGCTCAGAAAAAATTGGAGCAGGAGTATTAGTAACTGTTTGACACGCCATCAAAGAAAAAGGTAATAACGCAAGAATTAAATATTTAATTTTCATTTAAAAACTTCAAGTAAAAAAACAACAGTAATAAGCTTAAAACATTCTTAAAAAAAGAAAATGTAAACATTTGATTGTTTCGGTTTTTAAAATGTATAAGTTTGTAAATTATTCTAATTTTCAACAAAAATAATGGTATACCCCGCAAAACGGGGTATTTGTTAATAATTAATCAAAACGATAGATATCCATTCCTAATGAACCCATTGTAAAGCTACTGTGAACAATCGTAAAACGGTTACCAGTACCCATAGCAAAAAACAAAGGTGCAAAATGTTCAAGCGTAGGGTGGTTTCGTTTCACAAACGGCAGTGATTGCCAGTCTAAAACTCCATCATAATCTTGATGGGAAAGCTTATTAACGACAGTATTTCTAAAAGTTGAAGCCCATTCAGGAACTTTAGAGTTGTCTCCTTGCCAAGATAACTCTGCAAGATTATGAGTAATACTTCCCGAACCAATGAGTAAAATTTGTTTGTCACGTAAAGGGGCAAGTGTTTGTCCTATACGATAAATTTCTTGTGCACTTAAATTTGATGGCAAAGAAATTTCGACTACAGGAATGTCTGCATCTGGGTACATATGCAATAAAGGCATCCATACACCATGATCACGAGGACGTGTACTATTGGCATGTGCAACAAAATGAGCATCTGCCAATAGTTTTAAGATTTCTTCTGCTAATGCTGGTTCGCCAGGCGCACTGTAGCGAATTTCATATAACTCTTTAGGAAATCCACGGAAGTCATGCCATGTTTCAGGACGAGTCGAAATGCTCACTTCAAGTGCTTTACTTTCCCAGTGCGCAGACATCACAATGATTGCCTTAGGTATAGGAAGATTTGTACCTAAACGATGTAGAGCTGGTCCTACTTGTTCCGGATCAAGCGCAAGCATGGGCGAGCCATGGGAAATAAACAGTCCGGGAAGTGTTTGTAGTTCCATTTCATTACACCTGATTTGAAAAGCAGAATAATAGTTATTATGCCAAAATCAGGACATGTTAAAAGTATCCAGATTTCAACGGATTGTTCTTAAAATGAAACGTTTGTTCCTTTTATGCACGGTGATAGGGATGATTGTGATTAATACTCATCGCCCGATATAGTTGCTCGATTAATAAAACACGTACTAAAGGATGGGGCATCGTAAGTTTTGAAAGTGACCAATGCCAAGCGGCAGCTTTACGTACTTGATCTGATAAACCATCTGGGCCGCCAATCGCGAGAGCTACATCGTTACCCTCAAGCATCCATTGCTTCATTGTGTTAGCTAATTTTTCTGTGCTGAGTTCCCGACCACCAACTTCAAGAGCAATTAGGGTTTCATTCGGTTTTAAAGCATTTAAAATACTTTCGCCTTCAATTTGACAATACTTTAAAATATCCGCTTCTGAATCATTTTTACCACGTTTGGCCATAGGCAGTTCAATGACTTGGGTTTGAACAAAAGGTTGAATACGTTTGAAATAATCTTCAAAACCAGTGAGAACCCAAGCAGGCATTTTTTGACCAATGGTCAGAATACGAATTTTCATATTATCTATTCATTCAAAAACAGCTGGCGCATTATACCTGAGGAATGAAAGCATCTGATGATCTTAAAAGACAGGCATAAAAAACGCAGTCCAAAAAACTGTGTTGGACTGCGATCAAATGATCATCTGTCTGGAGTTCAGATGATCATAGAGAATAAAAACAAGGTTATCTATAAAAGAAGAGATAACGAAGAATATTTAAAGTAATTAAATACTCTTAATACCTATTATGAGGATGGTTGGATATTTTTCAATCAAATTGTGTAACAAAAAAAAGAGAGCCGAAGCTCTCTCTTTTTTATTTTTTAATTAGTGACGTGCTGCTTTTGAACCTTCCACCGGTTTTACAATCGGTGTTTTAGGCAAAGGCTTTGGCATCGAAACTAATGCTAAAGGTAAGATGTCATCAATACTTTTCACAGCTTTGATTTCCAAACCTTCTTTAACATTCGCAGGAATTTCTGCCAAGTCACGAACGTTGTCTTGAGGAATGAAGACGAGCTTGATTCCACCGCGATGTGCTGCAAGAAGTTTTTCTTTTAAGCCACCAATACGCATTGCACGACCACCTAAGCTTGTTTCACCCGTCATTGCAATATCTGGACGAATCGCAATACCTGTAAATGCTGATACAAGGGCAGTTGTTAACGCTAAACCAGCAGATGGGCCATCTTTTGGTGTTGCACCTTCTGGTAAATGAACGTGTACATCAGTTTCTTCAAAACGAGAAGATTCAATACCTAGCTCATCGGCACGGGTACGTACTAAAGTCATTGCTGTAGTAATAGACTCTTTCATTACATCACCGAGTGAACCAGTTGTAATGAATTTACCTTTACCTTTAACCGCTGCAACTTCAATAGTAAGTAACTCACCACCTACAGATGTCCAAGCTAGACCATTTACACGTCCCACTTGTGCTTCATCTTCTGCAATACCAAAGTCAAACTTATGTGGACCTAAGTATTCTGGAAGATTGGCAGAAGTCACATCAAGCTGTAAGTTTTTAGACTTTTTACTTACTGCTTCTTTTACTACCTTACGTGCAATTTTAGACACTTCACGTTCTAAATTACGTACACCAGCTTCACGCGTATAGCGCTGCACAATGTCACGAATTGCTTCTTCATGAATTGTTAACTCTTTTGCACGCAGACCATTGTTCTTAATCGCTTTTGGAACAAGGTAACGTTCAGCAATGTTAACTTTTTCATCTTCGGTATAACCTGGTAGACGAATAACTTCCATACGGTCAAGCAATGCCTCAGGAATATTCATGCTGTTTGCAGTACAGATGAACATCACTTCAGATAGGTCAAGATCAAGATCTAAATAGTGATCGTTGAACTTACTGTTTTGTGATGGATCTAATACTTCAAGCAATGCAGAAGCAGGATCGCCACGGTAGTCTTGCGCCATCTTGTCAATTTCGTCGAGTAAGAACAATGGGTTCTTCACGCCAACTTTTGTTAAAGATTGCACGATTTTACCTGGCATCGCACCAATATAAGTACGACGGTGACCACGAATTTCAGCTTCGTCACGTACACCACCGAGTGCCATACGAACAAATTCACGACCTGTTGCTTTCGCGACAGACTCACCAAGTGAAGTTTTACCTACACCAGGAGGGCCTACTAAACATAGAATCGGACCTTTGAGTTTTTTAACACGTGACTGAACAGCTAAGTATTCAACAATACGATCTTTTACGTCATCTAAGCCGTAGTGATCGGTATCGAGAATTTCCTGTGCTTTCGCAAGGTTAATACTTACTTTGCTCGCTTTATTCCACGGCGTATCTAAAATTACTTCTAGATAGTTACGTACAACAGCTGCTTCACTAGACGCTGGTTGCATTGCTTTAAGCTTACGGAACTCAGCTTCAGCTTTTTTACGTACGTGTTCAGGTAAATCAGCCTCAGCAAGACGTTTCTCTATTTCAGCAACGTCATCTTCAGCACCGCCATTCATGTCAGAAAGTTCACGTTGAATGACTTTCATTTTTTCATTTAGAAAGTATTCACGTTGGTTTTTTTCCATTTGACGTTTTACGCTGTCATGCAAAGTTTGTTCAATTTGCTGTTCTGCAGATTGATTTACCAAGTAGCTCATCAGCTCTTGTAAATGTGCTTCAAACTCATCGTACTCTAAAAATTTCTGTTTAATTTCAATATTTAGAGGCACGCGTGTTGCTACGAAGAACATGAGTTGTAGCAAGTCTTCAATTTTATTAGCCGCAGCAACAAGTTCACGTGCATTACGTAATTTTGCTTCAGCATATTGAGCAAATAAAGTACGTAACTCTTGCAAACGAGTTTCTTGAGTAGCTTTATCGACGTTAATTGTCATTGGACTTAAGCTGTGCTCAGCAGTCAAATGGCTATCTTCATCGATAATCTTTTCAAGTTTAGAGCGATGTAAACCTTCAATAAGTACTTTAATGCAGTTTTCATCATTCTCATGATTTACGACTTGAACAATCTTAGCGACAGTTCCGTACTGATAAAGGTTATCGTGATCAATTTCTTCTGTAAGCGAATCTTTTTGCGCAACTACAAATACTAAATTGTCACTGTTACGAGCCACATCAACTGCATTGATCGATTTTTCACGACCCACGAATAACGCAATTTGCATGTGTGGATAAACCACGACATCACGCAACGCTAAAAGTGGTAATACACTTGGAACCTGAGGCTCTAAGTCAGTTTTTTCATTCATAATAAGTTCAGACATGGGCACTCCTAATGAGTGACAACGAGGTTGCCATGTTTTTTATAGTGATGTGTATTTTAAAAATTACAAGGGCCTCACTAGAGAAAATGTGGAAAAAAGGACTAATTTAGTCAACTTTTTTTTAAAAATGTTATGAATCAATAGATTAATTCTTAAGAAGAATAAAAATTTGTATAAATCATAAGTAATTTAGCTTAATAATTATAAATTTTTATATAACAAAAAAAATTATGATAGGAAAATAACCACTTTATTGTGCGATTTATAAACTGCATTTAATTAACAATAATGCAAAACTCATTCAGTGTTTAGCATTAAATAGGCGTGCTAATATAAGTTGGTAAAGCGGTCTGTCACGTAAAAGTAATCATCCTTAGGGTGGTTACTTTTATGATTTTAGGAACACGAAAAATTAAGACTAATTTTAATTTTCACATAAATATTATCTTTTAAAATAATAAACACGTTGTGGTGTGAGTAAAGCATCTAAGGGTTGATCCCAACTTTGGCGTTCTAGAGTATGTTCGATAAATTGAAATTGATGAGCTAACCCTAAACGATAAGGCCGGTGTTTTGCTGTAGCCAAGGTACGATCATAATAACCACCTCCCATACCAATACGCGTACCATATTGATCGCATGCTAAAAGTGGCATGAGTAACAAATCAAGAGAAGCCACATGCTTTGCTCTGCTTGCCATAGGTTCTTTCATACCTAATGGATGGTGTGAAAACCGACGATTTATATATTGGTTTTTAGATATTTTTACCCAAACTAATTTTTGATTCATAGAACAAATCATCGGTAAATAAACTTGTTTATTCTTTTTAAAGCATAGGGCTATGAGAAGCTCTGTGTGAACTTCACCAAAGGCATGTAAATATAAGCCAATTTTTTTTGAAGAATGAAAAATAGGAAGGGTATTGAGATGATGAAGAACACCAAGCTGAGCTTGTTTTTGTTCAAATGAAGTTAAAGAACGTCTTTTAGATCTTAAATTTTTTCTAATAAAGCTGAGTTCATTCATGAGGTAAATCTAACGAAAATTAGAGATCAGTCGTGCAAAATTATACCTATTTTTCGACAGATTTATGGAAATAGAAGAGTAATTAGAAAAGCACCATAAATTCATTGGATTAATAATCATAAAGTGTTCTGATATATTTTATTTAAAGATAAAATTTCTATTTCTTTACGTATTACCAGTATTTCTTTACATTTAATAAGGTTAAGTATATTTAAAAGATTGATGCAGCATTACTAAGCCTATGAAGTTAAAAATTCTAACCCTTACTCTCAGCACTTTAACGCTACTTAGTGGCTGCACAAAACAAGCAGAACCTGAAGCAGCGGAAGTTGATTATAAAGCTCAATTTGAAGAGTCAGATCGTAAAATCGGAGAGTTTTTAGACCAGTTAGATAACCCAAATACACCTCAAGACGTTAAGGTCAAAATTTTATGTCATGACTATCCTGAGGTCTATAAAACTCAATACATGCCCGCTTTAATAAAAATTTCGCCTAAACCTTATACTGAAGAAAAGTTGTTATCTGATCTAAAAAGTGCAACTGACTACTATAAGGATGCTTTTGGAATTAGATGTAATCAATAAATTTAATTGTTTTTTATCTCAAAAAATCTGATAAGTGTGAATTGATTGGCATTATTGACTTGTGATAAATTTTCTTCTGTCTTAAATAAATAATAGTTTGGGGATCAAGATATGGAAATCTTAAAATTTTTACAGAGTTTTAATACGGTTGGAACTTACTTAACAATTGCATCAACTGTTTTAGTGGGTCTTGTTATTTATTTTTATGTGATTAATCCCGCATAGAACCCTTTCAAAGAAATAGTGATTAAATCACTATTTCTTTTTTTATTAATAAGATTCTCTAATTAATTTAAAGCTATAAAAATAAGGTAGGTGTATGAAATTTAAATTATTTTTTCTTGGTTTTTTAGCTTTTGGCTGTTATGCCGATGAAAGTGTAAATGACCTCGAAATTTGTAATGTGGTGAAGAAAGTTTCTTATACTGTCATGGAAGCGCATCAACAAAAAGTTCCATCTGAAGACTTGCAGCATATAGCGAATAGTCTTGAAGATCCAAAGGCAAAACAACTTTATCAAGATTTAATTACTTCTGCTTACTCAACCAAAGTATTCAAGACCAGCTTCTTTAAACGAAAAGCGATAGAAGATTTTCAAACAGCTTGGTATCAAGAATGCTTAAGTAGAAAAGAAAAGTAATTTTGAATGCAGAGATTCATTCATCTCTAAAATAATAACGTTATGCATTATTGAATGCTTGAGAAAAAGATCGTACCGACAGGTCTGTATTGAAAAGTTAATTGAAATAAATTTTTGGAATTTTATTATTTAATTAAAAATAAATGCTCCGAAGATGCCGCTGCATGTGTCGTTACCCTGAACCCGATGAGTTCAAGGTGGACGCGACGTATACTTGCTGGGTTTCCTACTCGAAGGTAGGCATACACTCTAAATATACAGAACGCAATCCATAAGTTTAAGTATCGGCAGGGGAATAGACCCGCTGGCGAACATCCCAGAGATAGCTTAAGTATAACCGATCTGACCCTGATGGCAATCACTTGAGTTTATGGAACTGTAAACTTAGTTTGCGTTTGATGAAGCTTTGTACATTAGAGTACAGAAAATAATATTCAACTGGAGTTTTACTCTCAATAAAAATGCCTTGCATCTATGTTTTAGAATACAAGGCATTTTTGTATTGATAGAAGTTGATTAAACCACTTGTTCAACTTCTTCTAAAATTGTTTGCAGTAGACGTTCGCAGTGAGTGTATTCCTGCAAAGATTTATTAAGGCTCAGCACTTCTTGAGTTAATTGTAAAGCGACCATAATGACCAGTTTATTGTGCTCAACACGTGGAGCATTACGGCGCATGTCATTAAACTTCTCATTGAGAAGCTGTGCTGCACGTTCAAGTTCATCTTTTTTATCTGCGGTAGTAGCGAGTCTAAAAGTCTGCTCAATCAGCCTAAGCTCTACCATGACTTGTTCACTCATGATTGGGTCTCCTCACCAGTTTCAGCATTAGGATGGGCAAGCTGCTGGATTTCTTGGGCATGTTGATCTTGAGCGGTGCCTAAAATTCCTAAACGTTGAATAATCGCTTCAACTTTTGATTTGGCAAGCTCATTTTTTTGTAACAAACGATCACGATCTTGTTGTAAATCATGCAGCTCTTGCTGAGTTTGACGCTGGTGGGCTTGTAACTTTTCTTTTGCAACACGTAATTCATTTCGTTCTGCAAGGATTTCCTGAAAACGATTTTTTAAATCAGTCGTACTCTTTTCTAATCGGCTATAACGTTCAGCAAGTGTGTTAGCATCTTGATTCAACTGTTGAAATTGGCCTTTTAACTGAGTGAGTTGCTCAGTTACCGCCTCAATTTCCTCTTGTTTTTTAGTGATAATACTATTTTTTTGCACAACTTGTGCGTGATGCTCTGTTTCAGCCAGTTCTTTAGCTTCTGAGAGGGCCGCATGTTCACTCTCTAAATGATGTAAGCGTGTTTTTAAAACGCTAATATGCGCTTGTAGCCGCTGTAATTGTTCTAACATAACGAGGTCGCACAGAATTGCAATCAAAGGTAATATATACAAAGTATAGAGATTGGATAAACGAATGCAAGACGATATTTCAGGCTGGACAGATTGGAACGCTCATTTTGAAGGAATTGAAGAAATTTCAAGCCCTAGTGAGTTACATGGTCTGTTAACAGGTATTGTTTGTGTGACAGAAGCGCCTACGCGTGAAGAATGGTCACAAATTTTAACAACCCTTAATGTGCCAGAGTTAAGTGAAGATGCTTTAGTGCTTTTAACTGACGAAGCAGAAGATGTGGTTCATGCTTTATCTGAAGATGAATTAGATTATTTACCAATGCTTCCAGATGATGAACATCTACTTCAAGAGCGTGTGCAAGCACTATCTGATTGGTGTGCGGGTGTTGTGTTAGGTTTCGGTTTAGCATCTGGTCATGTGCGTGGTGATGAGCGCGAATTGATTGAACACCTTCAAGATGTTGCAGCAGTCGAATTTGAAGATTCTGACAATGATGAGGAAGGCGAAAGCAGCTACGAAGAATTGTATGAATTTGTACGCTTAATTCCTGTAAGCTTGTCGATTGGTAGAAAAAAAATCACTGTAGCTGAAAGTTCTTTATTGAAAAACTTTCATGCAAAAAGTAAAACTGCTGCTCTAGGTACAGATCAGAATATTGTTGAAATGTTTACACCACATCGCCCAAGCTAATTGAGGCGATGTGTTATTGGTTGTATTTTATTTTTTGACTTTAAAATTCTAAATCAAGTAGATCATTATGAAATTGCCTCAAGCTGATTTTCAACATCGTAGAGACCGTTTAGCAAAAAAAATGGGTCCTAACAGTATTGCAATTATTGCAACGCGTGAGGAGATGTACCGTAATCGTGATGCGGATTATAAATTCCGTGCCGATAGTAGCTTTTTCTATTTGACGGGCTTTGCTGAGCCTGAAGCAGTTGCAGTTATTGAAACCTTTGAGGATGTAACTGACTATAGTTATAGTCTTTTTTGTCGTGAACGTAACCGCGAGATGGAAATCTGGAATGGTTACCGTGCCGGAATTGATGGCGCGATTGAAGACTATGATGCAGATGAAGCCTATGCAATTGATCTGCTTGATGAAGAAATTATTGAAAAGTTATTAAATAAAGAACGCCTTTATTATCGGATTGGGCAAAATGCTGCGTTTGATGCAAGAGTGAGCCAGTGGATTAAAAAAGCAGATGCTGAGCATCGACATCAAGGTGCTCCAGCTCAACTGGTACAGCTCGACCGTATTGTTGATGAAATGCGTTTAATCAAGTCACCACAAGAACTTGAGCTGATGCAAACTGCTTCAAAAATTAGTGCTCAGGCACATACTCGTGCGATGCAAATGGTGCGTCCAGGTATGATGGAATATGCACTAGAAGCCGAGCTCAATTATATATTTGGGCAAAACGGCTGTGTCCCATCTTATAACAGTATTGTTGGTGGTGGGGCTAATGCCTGCATTTTACACTACGTTGAAAATAACCAACCTCTTAAAGACGGTGATTTAGTCTTAATTGACGCTGCATGCGAATATGAGTTCTATGCGTCAGATATTACCCGTACTTTTCCGGTCAATGGTAAGTTTAGTGCTGAGCAAAAAGCATTATATGAAGTTGTATTGGCTTCTCAATATGCGGCGATTGATGCAGTACGCATTGGTAATTCGTACCGTGAGCCTCATGAAGTAGCCGTTAAAATTTTAACCGAAGGCCTAATTGAGTTAGGTTTGCTCAAAGGTGATATTAACGAACTTATCGAAACCGAAGCATACCGTCAGTTTTATATGCATGGTACAGGCCATTGGTTAGGTATGGATGTACATGATGTCGGATCTTACAAAAAAGGTGAAGACTGGCGTCAATATGAAGAAGGTATGGTCGTTACCGTTGAACCCGGCCTATACATTGCACCAGATGATGAAACTGTAGATAAAAAATGGCGTGGTATTGGTATTCGTATTGAAGATGATGTGGTCGCAACCTCGAAAGGACCACGAGTTTTAACTGCTGATGTGGTTAAAAATATTGCAGATATTGAACATTTAATGGCGCAAGCTAAATCATAATTAAACGTATTCGCCAAAGGAGCACAACTCGATGCAACAACAAGTGATTATTGTAGGTGGGGGAATGGTTGGACTTAGCCTTTCGCTCATGCTGGCGAAGGCTAATATTGCAGTAAAGCTGTTAGAAGCTGTGAAATACCCAAACTATGATGATCAAAATGTTGCCCCTTATCATTCCAGTTTTGATGCGCGTAATACGGCTTTATCGCGTCGTAGTGTACAGATTTATCAGAAGCTGGGGTTATGGGATGCATTACAGCAACACGCGACTCCAATCCTACAAGTTCACATTACTGAACAAGGCAGTTTTGGTAAGGCGCGCTTAATTGCAGAACAAGAAAAAGTCGAAAGCTTTGGACAGGTGATTGAAAATGCTTGGCTGGGTCGTGTTTTATTGACTCAAGTACGTCAGCAGCCTTTGATTGAGCTGATTGATGGCGTACAGGTTACTGCTTTAACTCAAGATACTGAACAAGTACATATTGAAGCCAAGCGTGGTGATGAAGTTTTAAAACTTGAGTCAAAGCTATTAATTGCCGCAGATGGACGTGACTCTTTCTGTCGTCAGGCTATCGGCGTTGGTGTAGATGTTCATGATTATGATCAGGTTGCAATTGTCACTACTGTTCAGACTTCAAAACCCCATGAACAAGTCGGTTTTGAGCGTTTTAGTGCATTAGGTCCTTTAGCTTTATTGCCTTTACCGGGCGAATATCGCCGTTCAGTGGTATGGCCTGTTAAAAAAGGCACTGAAAGTGAGTGGTTAGGCGATGAAAATGATCAGCATTTCTTAAGGGCGTTACAACAAACTTACGGTGACCGAGCGGGTAAATTTGAAAAAACCGGCAAACGCTTTAGTTATCCGCTTTCACAAGTGCTCGCACATAAACAAGCTGTCGGACGCGTTATTTTAATGGGTAATGCAGCGCATACAATCCATCCTGTTGCAGGACAGGGCTTTAACCTATGCCTACGTGATGCGGATGTTTTAGTGCGTTATTTAGTAAACCAGCTAACCGCTTCTGACGATATTGGCAACCCTGATAATTTACTGGCTTATGAACAGGCTCGTTTGTCAGATCAACAGCGAGTAATTAAGTTCTGTGACACTGTTGTGCGTGGTTTTAGTAACCAAAATCCATTATTAAAATTAATTCGTAATACGGGATTAATTGCATTTGATGTCATTCCAGGTGTTAAACCATTGGTAGCGAACTATGCAATGGGGTTAAAGGCATGAGTGAAGTACTAGATGTTGTCATTGTTGGTGGTGGGCTGGTTGGTGGTTTAACAGCTTTATTACTTGCCCAAGGTGGTGTACAGCCTACTGTGCTTGATGCGGCTCCTGTACTGGATGTTGAAAAAACACTAAGTGTGATGAACCCGCGTGTTTTAGCACTGAGCCAAGCGACCATTCATTTACTTAAAACTGTCAATGTTTGGGATGATCTAGCACGTCAAATGCCATATACAGGCATGCAAGTGTGGAATCTGAATGGCTATGGTGAAATTAATTTTGGTCACGAGTCCGTACAAAGACCAATGACAGAACAGGCCTTGGGTTCTATGGTTGAGCCAAGTGTATTGAATGTTGCTATTCAACAAAAAATGCTTGAGCAACTAACAGATTATCGCACTCAGGTTCGTGTGACTCGTATTGAGCAGGGTGTGGGTTGTTGGCATATTCAATTGGCAGATGGTACGACACTTAAAACTAAGCTGCTTATTGGTGCTGATGGCGCCAATTCATTTGTACGAGAACAGGCTTTTATTGATCTAGACGTATTAGATTACAAGCAAGCAGCGATTAGTTGTGCCATTAAAACATCTAAACCCCACAATCATGTTGCTCGTCAAATTTTCTTACCTACAGGGCCTTTAGCCTATTTACCGATGGCTAGTCTTGAAGAAAGTGAAAATGGCTACTGGCAGTCTATTGTCTGGACACTACCTGATGATTATGCCGATGAATATTCTGCTTTAACCGATCATGAGTTTATGCAGCTTTTAACTCGTGAAAGCCAACATATGTTGGGTGAAGTATTAGATGTACGTTCAAGAGCCCAATTCCCGCTCAAAGCGCGCGCTGCAAAACAGTATGTGAAAGCTGGTTTAGCTTTAATTGGGGATGCAGTACATGTGATTCATCCACTTGCTGGACAAGGCGTAAATATTGGTTGTTTAGATGCAGCTGTACTCTGTGATGCACTGTTACATGACTTAGCGCGTGGCGTATGGGCAAATGAACAGACATTGTTGCGTTATGAGCATCGCCGTAAAGGCCAAAATGATGCAATGATGCATAGCATGTCGGCAATTGGCTGGTTGGAAAGTAGTGAGCTATTTCCATTTATCTGGGTCCGGAATGTGGGACTCAAGCAAGTTGAGCGAATTTCCTTCTTAAAAGAGCGTTTTATGCAACAAGCAAACGGTTTAGGGTCTTTACAAAACACCCAGTATAGTCGTTAAAATAATTACGAAGTTTATGCTCTACTGGTCTAAATAAATATCAGTAGATATTTTTTAAGCAATCATTTATATATCATTACCAATTGGGTTGAAAAAGATACACATTTGACCAATTTGGCTCTTTGCTAAATGCAAAGAGATTGCTAAATTTCTGAGGTCTTGGGACCATAGCGATGATGCAATAGAAATCATTCTGGGGAGTGAAAAATGTCAGATATCAATGATTATGAAGATGCAGAAGATTCTGCTGTAGATGAAGATGAAGCGAAAGCAGCTGAAAGTGGTGCAGCTGATGAAGAGGCAAGCAGTATTAATGATACTGATATTGCTGAGGCAGAAACACTGACTGTGACTGCTAAGCAAAAACAGCGCCAAGCGCTGGAAGATGAAGTTGCCGCATTTTTAGCTCGAGGGGGGAGAATTACTGAAGTTCCTCCAGATGAACATAGCGACCATTAATCCTAAAAAGCATCACATGAGTGATGCTTTTTTTATTTTTAAGGTGCATTTTGAAGTTCTTTCAAAATCCCGCATTCATCTACTGTTCGATTGGTAGAGCAATGCTGTTTTAAATCAATTAAAGATTCTTTTAAAAGTAATAATCGTTCGATTTTTTCAGATACTTCTTTTAAGTATTTATCTACTAAATTATCAATTTCTGTACAGGCCTGTTTAGGCTGGGCTTTCATTCCTTTTAACGTTTTAATATCACTCAGTGAAATATCTAATTCACGGCAATGCTTAATAAATAAAAGGTCTGCAAGAGTTTGCTCCGTATAAACGCGATAATTATTTTCTGAGCGCTGAATACGGTCCAGCACACCTACTTTTTCGTAATAACGGATCGTATCAATTGGAATATCCGCTTTTTTTGATAATTGACCAATAGAAAGACTCATAAGACTTGACTCTGGAGTTACTCAAGGGTTTTTAATCACTATAAAAGAGTTTTTGAGGAAATAAAATGGCTGGATGTGGTTGTGCTTCAACATGTTCTCCTTCAAAGAAAGTGAGTCCACGTTTTAGAAAAGTGTTATGGATTGCGCTTGTGGTCAATGCCTTAATGTTCGTAGTGGAAATATTGGGAGGTTATAAGGCCCAATCTGTTTCACTTTGGGCAGATGCACTGGATTTTGCCGGAGATGCAGCAAACTATGCATTATCTTTAGTCGTTCTTTCGATGAGTTTATATTGGCGTGCAACAGCTGCATTAGTTAAAGGAATAACGATGGCGGCTTTCGGTGTTTTTGTTATTGCGAAAGTGGTCTGGTCGTATTTTTATGGCGTTTCACCAGAACCAATGGTGATGGGAGCAATTGGTGTAATGGCTCTAATTGCTAACGTTTCTGTCGCGCTTATGCTCTATGCATTTCGTGATGGGGATGCCAATATGCGCTCTGTATGGCTGTGCAGCAGAAATGACTCAATTGCTAATATTGCTGTAATTTTAGCGGCGGTTGGGGTATTTGGAACAGGCAGTGTATTTCCTGATTTGATTGTTGCCTTTGTCATTGCATATTTGGGTGTATCTTCTGGCTATGCTGTTATAAAACAGTCACAACAAGAAAGAAAACAGGCAAGAGTTATAGTTGCCAGTGAAGCGTAATACTAAAGAGTAATAAAAAAGGATCTTTTATATGATCCTTTTTTATTTTAAGTCGTTAAAACAAGAGGGTTATAGCGATACTCCACATAACGCAACCAATAATGAAATCTAAAATTTTCCAGGCTTTGGGGTTGATAAATAGTGGCTTTAATAATCTTGCGCCATAGCCCAGACTAAAAAAGAAAACCCAAGAGGCAAGAATGCTCCCCAAAGCAAAACTCACTTTGTCTTCAAGCTGAGTTGCAACGGAACCAATCAAAACAATAGTGTCTAAATAGACGTGAGGATTAAGCCACGTAAAGGCAAGACAGGTCACTAATGCTTGAGTTAAAGTCTGTTTTTGACTGCTATCAAGGTCCATACTTTGGGTGGTCTTAAATGCAGCATAAAATGCTTTGGCACCGTAAACTAATAAAAACGTTGCCCCTATATATTTAGCTACGGTAATTAAGATAGGTGATGCCGTCATGATTTCGGCAAAGCCTAATACACCACAGGCAATTAAAATTGAGTCGGACAGAGCGCAGATTAAACACAACCAAAATACATATTGCTGTTTAAGTCCTTGTTTGAGGACAAAAGCATTTTGAGCTCCAATTGCTACGATAAGCCCACTGCCAATACCGAAACCTTTAAAAAATATACTAAGAGAGAACATAACAATAAGGTGAAAAAATCAGATGTGGGAATTATCTGACTTTTTATCAAGAAATAAGTAAAATTAAGAATATTTAGGTTTGGCTAAAAAAAATTTAGGTTTGATATGTTAGATAGCAAACAATGTGAAGCCTTTCTTGCAGTTGCAGAATTGGGAAGTTTTGATGCAGCAGGAGAGTATTTGTATATTACGCCCTCGGCAGTGTCCTTACGCGTACAGGCTTTAGAAAAGTATTTAGGACAAATACTAATTATACGGGGGCGCCCGTGTGTGCTCACTCAAGCAGGGCAAACTTTATTACAACATTTACGTCATACGAGGTTAATGGAGCAAAATTTATTACAAGGTTTGATGGGAAAATCATCAGAATCTGAATTTTATAAAATTGCTCTAGCTTCAAATGCAGATTCATTAGCTACTTGGCTTTTACCAAATATTCAGCAAACGCTTTTTAAAGAAAAAATAGTATTAGAACTAAAAATTGATGATCAATCTCACACGCACACTTTATTGGAGACAGGACAAGTCAATGCCTGTATTTCGGCAGAAGAGCAGGTCATGTCAGGTTGTTTAGCTCAACCACTAGGAAAAATGCGTTATAAAATGTTGGCCTCTGCTGAATTTGTAAATAAATGGTTCAGTGATGGAGTGAATAGAGACACATTAAGAAAAACACCAGCAGTTATTTTTAATCATAAAGACTTAATGCATTCAGAGGTTTTATTAAAAGGATACGGTTTACCGATGCAAAGTTATCCTTATAGTTTTATTCCAGCAACAGATGCTTTCGTCAAAGCAATTCAATTAGGTTTAGGCTATGGCATGGTGCCCGAGTTGCAGGTTCAGCCACTACTCGAAAATGGAACACTTGTTGATATTATGTCTGAAGCCCAACTTGATGTTCCTTTATATTGGCACCACTGGAAAAGACAGTCGCAGCAACTTGATGCACTGACTGAGAGGATTGTTCAGTCAGCAAAACAGATATTGAGATAAGTTTAAGATTGTGTTAATTCAAGCGCACGTTGATAAGCAACTTTCTTCTTAATACCTGTTAGATCTGCAGCAAGTTGAGATGCCGCTTTAACAGATAAATCTTGAAGTAAGCGCTTTAAAAGCTCATCTAATTTCTCTTGTTCCAGATCTGTTTTTTCTGGTGCACCGCCAACTACAAGAACAATTTCGCCTTTTTCTTGATTGTGATCATTTTCAATAAAACTGACCAAATCTTTTAAAGTCATTTTTTTGATGGTTTCAAAGGTTTTGGTAATTTCACGTGCGAAACCTACAGGGCGGTTTTCACCAAATACCTCAGCCATATTTTTTACACATTCTAAAATACGGTGTGGTGCTTCATAGAAAATTAAGGTCTGAGTTTCATTTTTGAGTTTTTCTAATTGAGAAATACGTTGAGAAGCTTTTGATGGCAAAAATCCTTCAAAACTAAAACGATCGCTCGGTAGACCTACTGCACTTAGAGCGGCAATTGCAGCACATGCACCAGGCACAGGAACAACTTTAATGCCATGTTCTTGAGCAGCTCGAACTAACTTAAAACCGGGGTCACTAATAAGCGGCGTACCTGCATCACTAATTAAAGCAACATTGTCGCCCGCAAGTAATCTTTGAACTAACTGCTCAATTTTATTGCTTTCATTGTGATCATGACATGCAGTAAGTTGAGTCGATATATTATAGTGCTTAAATAATTGTGCTGATTGACGCGTATCTTCGGCAGCTACAATAGAAACTGATTTTAAAATATCAATTGCACGGAAAGTCATATCATCTAAGTGCCCGATTGGGGTGGCTACAACGAATAACTGAGCACTCATTTGGTTTTACTCCGTACAGATAAACAATTTTAATGGGGTAGTTTACCCGAAATTATGATTTGGGCGTGAACAATGTCTGCCAACCTTTGCTTTTCCAAAATGATCTGATTTTCATTTGTTCAATTTAAATCAGAAAGTACGGGTGGATTTAACGAAATAATTTAAGCATCAAAATATGTGGTGCTATTTTTAATTTGGGGAAGATAAGTATGCTATTAGCGCAGCAGTTGGGTAAATGGGCAGAGCAAACGGCTTTAAACCTGTTGCAAAAGCAAAACTATGTATGGGTAACCAGTAATTACCATTCACGCCGTGGTGAAGTGGATTTGATTGTTAAAAGAGGGCAAGAGCTGGTTTTTGTGGAGGTAAAGGCGCGTACTATAGGAAATTATGGACAAGCTTGTGAAATGGTGACAAGAACAAAGCAGAAGAAAATTATTAAAACCGCGATGCGTTTTTTACAACGCTACCCATCTTATCAGGATTTTTATTGTCGTTTTGATGTGATTTGTTTTGATTTTCCACAGAAAATTGCAAAAACAGTACAGCAAGACTTTTCAAATTTCCATTATGATCTGCAATGGATCGAAAATGCATTTACTTTGGATTAAGAGTTCATTACTCTTTTGAGCAAATTAAAACCGATGTTTTATGATCAAGCCAAGAAGAGATTGATAGGAGTCTGGTGGAGTGTTGAAACGTATTGCTGTAACAGCGCTTTGTGTCGCAAGTTTGTCAGGTTGCGCAAGTTTTATTTCTGGTGGAACAGGTACAGCTCCAGTCGGAACAGATAGTGGTGTACGTAGCTTAGGTCAGGTATTCATTGATTCTTCAATTAAACGTACAGCGAATATTAATCTTTATAAGCTTGATCAGCGTTTTAAACAATCACGTATTAATATTGAAAGTTTCCATAGTACTGTTTTATTAACAGGACAAGTGCCAGATCCATACTTGAAACAATTGGCAGAAGACAATCTTAAAGCCATGAGTGATGTAAAAGCTGTACATAACTACATTACCGTTGGTAATAAAGTCAGCTACAACACGATTATGCAAGACGCGGGTGTAACAGCCAATACACGTGCGCTTTTAATGAAGGCACCTGTAGTTTCTGATAGTAAGGTTCTCGTACATACCGAAGACGGCGTACTTTATGTCATGGGCCGTTTAAATACAGCTGAAATTAATGATTTAAATAATGTGCTTCAAAATGTTGGTAACGTGACCAAAATTGTGACACTCATTGATAACGTTGATTTAGCACCTGCGCCAGCGGCGAGTACTGCTAGTGCAACGACTACACCAATTATTAATAACGTCATTGCTCAACCAACAGTTCAAACTCCTGTTGCAATTGATCCTGACCAAACAGATCCAGCTTCGAATGCACAGTAATTTATGAATCTGATTGAACAACTACAAAGTAAAATTGAACAGGCGCGAACTCTCTATAAAGAGTTCCGCCTTTATGATTTGGGGAGTTTTGCTTTAAATCGTTTTACGCCAAAAGATGGTTTTGAACAGGTCGCAAATGTACGTTATGGTCTAAAGCCGCGTCACCGTTTGGATATTTACCGATCTGTTAAAAAACTAGCACATCAGCCTCTTATTGTTTTTGTACATGGTGGTGCTTGGCAACATGGTAATAAGCGAGATTATCTTTTTATTGGTGAGACGTTTGCTAAAGAAGGCTATGACGTTGCAGTTATCAACTATCAATTAGCTCCTAAAAATATTTTTCCGAGTTTTGTTGATGACCTGACTCAGGCATTGAATTATTTACATCAAAACCAAGACAAACTAGAAATTTCTACAGAAAATGTTGTGCTTATGGGGCATTCAGCAGGGGCATTTAATGTAATGTCTGCTGTTTATCACCCAACGCCAAATCCTATTCAATGTTTAGGAAATATTAAGGCGATTTTCGGTTTAGCTGGACCTTATCATTTTGATTATAAGGGTGACCCACTAGCTGAAGATGCTTTTGATCAAAGTATTTCTTATCAAGAAGTGATGCCATACTATTTCGTCAATCAAAATAGTATTAAACATTACTTGTTCATGGCTGAAAATGATCAGCTTGTTGGCAAAGAGAATACGTTGGATTTGGATCGGGCTTTAAGACAGAGTGGAAATCACAGTCATATCGCTGTGATTCCCAAAACTGGACATATTACAATTTTGGCCAGTCTTTCTAGCTTTATTAGCCACTATTTCAGAACGAAAAGAACGATCTTACATTTTCTCGAAGAAGTGTTTTAAACGAGAGTCTCGTTTAAAACATGGCAGATTACCCAGCTTGGGTAATCTGCATAATCATTGAATGAGCAATACTTCCTTTAAACGGAATATCAGGTAATTGATCAAATTTAAAGAATTGTGCATCTGCAATTTCTTCTTCTTGAAGCTTAATTTCACCCGACTCATATTCTGCCCGAAATGCCACCATAAGGTTACTTGGGAATGGCCAAGGCTGACTTGACATATATTGAATATTTTTGAGTTTTAAACCGACTTCTTCAAAGGCTTCACGTTGTACTGCCTCTTCAAGTGTTTCGCCCACCTCAACAAAGCCCGCAATCAAACCATACATGTTGGTTTTATTGTGAACTGACTTCGCGAGTAAGATTTCATCATCACCTCGAGTAATGACGGTAATAATGCAAGGGTTTACACGAGGATATTGGTGGTAGCGACAAGACGGGCACACCATTGCATATTCGGTTGGATGAACTTCTGTCGGATGTCCACAGTGGCTACAAAACTTATGGTTACGTCGCCATTCAAGTAATTGAACAGCACGGCTCGCTTGCAAAAACTGTTCTTTCGACCAGCTGGTAATAAGCTGGCGAATTGGAACAAGTTGTAAGCCTTCGGGGATAGGTTCCTCAGCAAGCAAGTCACGCGCAATGACCTGCTCATCATGAGTGAAAAGTAAATCACTTGCTAACTTTTCGACTTTGGGTAATTGAAGGTTCTGGTCAACCAGTAATTGTTGATGATGGAAAATATAAGCAAGTGATAATTCAGACATTAAGCTGCCTTTTTTTGAAGTTGTTGACTACTCGACAATGCTACATTAAACATGGATTGTAGAACAGGTTGTTTATTTTTTAAATTGTCAACTAACATGTCAATGCCTGCCAATACGTTAAAAATACAGTGAATTTGGTCTGTATTAAAAGGCTGGTTTTGTTGAAGTTGCTCTTGAACGAATTGGGCAGTTTGGAGTAAAGCATGTTGTTGAGTCGTACTTCCTAAAAATTCGGCTGCACCCGCTAACTCTTTTAACGAACCTGCAATGGCTTCAACATTTTGTGTCTGATCATTGGCATACAAAGTAAGACTCTGACAGATAAAATCAATTAAATTTTTTGTCTCGGTAAGCAAAGCTTGATGAGCTTCATCAAGGCGATCTAAAGAAATAGCCGTATTATGCACGCTAAGTTGTAGACGATTTGACGTGTAATTGCGTACCAAAATACCAATTGAGTTCATGGCAGATAAAATGCTGTTCATCAGCTGCTGAGCATAGTTTTCATCACTTAAAATGTTAAGTTGACTTAAACTGCTGGCTTGTTGAGAAAGAGCAGAGGCGGCTTCATCAAGGTTTAGAAGTTTAAAGGTATGAGCCAATTGTAAAAGGCTCGCTTGTAGCTGCTGTGCTTTTTCAGGAGACATATTTTGGTAGTTGTATTCAATATCGTTTCGTACCTTATTCATTTCATCCAAGATTAATTGGCTGACAGTGTGCATCGTGTCAAAGTCAGGACCAAAGAGATGGCGACTTAAAACGAGTAATTGAGTATCAGTCGGTGTTTCATCACCCATATGAAGCTGGTTACGAATAAGGTGAGCAATCTCATCTTCTTGAGCAATGACAATACTTAAAATATCTGCGAATGCCGCTAAATTAGGTTCAAAACTTTCGGGTGCTGCCAAAAATAGAGCAATATGACTTTCAATATTAATCAGTACACGTAGGCGTGAATCATTTAAAAGAAGGTGATCAATATGGTTAAAAGCGTAATTGACGAGCTGCCAATATTGTTGGCTTGGCTGATGGTTTGCCATGCTAACTAAATAGGTAGCAATAAGTTTAAACGCCTGAAAATTTTGGATTGCAGCTGTCTTTTTCAAAAATTGATGTAGAGATAATTTATAGAGTTGATGGATGAACTGAGTTTTTTCACTAATTAATATTTCAGGCAAAGGCAGTTCGAGCGAAGTATTTGCAAGTAAAGGAACAAGAGCCTGTCCTGATGTAGTTAGAGGCTTATTTAAAGCCAATTCTAAATTATTTAAGGTTGTAAGAAGAAACTGTGGAACTTGTATTTCGCGCAAACAGATAAATTCAATATAACGTTTTACCATGGTTGTGCCTTCGCTTAAGGCAACGACATCATCAGTATTAATTTGTGCTGGATTCGCAATAATTTTTTGCATCAACTCAGTTGAATACTGAGTGATTTTTGCAAGATAGGGGATATCAATTAAGCGTAGTACTTGAGTGCATTGCTTAAACTGTTCTAATGCATCATCAATACCAAAAGGGAGAGTTTGTTCTTCAATTAAGGTGCTTACAGCACCTTCAACCAGTTTTATTGAACGATCAATTTCATGTTTAATGATGAGTAAGGCTGTTGGATCGAAATGAATCGACGTATGCTCAGACATAAACGTTCCCCTTTGCAAAAAAATCAATTGTTATATTCGTAGTGCTCATTAAATTGAGCTAAAAATCTATGCGACTAATATAACTTAACTTACAAAGGGGAAAAGCTAAAAACACTAAAGAATCAAAAATTTATTTTGCAAAAAGGCAAGGTTCTCCGTGTTTTTCCTCATATTCTTTGACCCAAGTCTCATGTGTATTTAACTCTTCATCTGAAGGGTAAATTACGGGGAGGTCAATCTGAACTCTGCTTCTATTGGTTGTTTGCTGGCTATTTTCACTCTGAGATAAGGCATCTATATCAAAAGAAACCTGACCACCAGTCATTGCCAAATAAACATCAGCAAGAATTTCAGCATCGAGTAACGCGCCGTGGAAAGTACGGTCACGTGCTGGAATTTCATAACGTCTTACAAGCGCATCAAGGGAGTTTTTTTGTCCCGGATGTTTGTTTTTCGCTAAAGCTAAAGTATCCGTTACCTCACATACTTCAGAAAGTGCAGGAAGCCCTACGCGTTTAAACTCCATATCAAGGAAGTTCATATCGAAGGTCGCGTTGTGGGCAATAATCTCTGCACCTTTGAGATAGTCAAATAAGGTGTCAGCAATGTCCGCATAGAGCGGTTTATCTTTTAAGAAATCATCACTGATCCCGTGGATATTTTCTGAGTCTCCCACTGGTTTTTGTGGGTTAATATAAATATGAATTGAGCTACCCGTAAGTTTACGGTTAATCATCTCAATCGCACCCACCTCAATAATGCGGTCGCCATCTTGGAAATAAAAACCAGTGGTTTCCGTATCAAGAATCAGTTGTCGAGGCCCTTGTAATTTTAATTTGGCTTCGGTCACAACGATTTGAGGATGAATGTTGTTGGTTGGCTGCTTACTTTCTTGTTCGGCAGTTTCAACTTCAATAATTTCTTCTTCCACAATAATCATCTCAACTTCTTCAGATGCTTCAAGATGCATATTTTCTTCTTCTGTTGCGTCAGCCAGATCAAACCCGAAAGGGTCATCTAGCAACCAGTCCTGTTCAGGCTTTTTTATATCTTGCGATACAGTGGCAGACTGTGGTTGCTTGAGTTCTTTAGCAGTTTTGTCTGCACCTAAATTCGCCAGCTGGTCTGCCATTTCATTGCCAGGGTGTCCTGCGTGGCCTTTAATCCAGTTCCACTCAATATTTCTACCCGCACAGACAGCATCTAATTTCTGCCAAAGGTCAGGATTTTTTACATCTTTCCAGTTTTTCTTTTTCCAGCCATGAATCCACTCAGTAATACCTTGCTTCACATAATTTGAATCTGTCCAGATAATCAAATGTGCATCGGCTGGGCAAAATGAAACACCTTCAATGGCAGCAGTAAGTTCCATACGGTTATTGGTCGTATCAGGTTCACCGCCAAATAATTTATGTTCACCCTGCTCAGTAATGACATATGCGCCCCAACCACCTAAACCCGGATTGCCACGACATGCACCATCAACATACAGTGTGATTGTTTGAGACATAAATCGAAACCTAAACTAAAAGAAAAAGAACTGAATATGGTGTATTGTATACGCAAAAAGTTCGGTTCCATCGTATCAAAGCAAGGTTTTTTTAATTTCTTGTAACATTTCCGTGCAAATGACATTAAATTATTGCCTTGTCTATCTTGCATGCTTTACTACAATGGCATCGAAGACCCAGGGTTTGTGGGCAGACCCCAAAAAATATTACGCGAGTTGTTTGGAAGTTTTTATGTATAAACCAACCACATTTGTGTGGCAGCCATCTGCAGCATCATTGTTCAAAATTACCGTACTTAGCTCTGCGTTAGCTGCGTTGGGTATTACAACAGGCTGTTCATCGACTCCGCAATCTGCAAAAACCTCAAAATCAAAACAGGTCAGTGGTGCAGGTTATTTAGATGCGAGTAGCCTTGATTCGTTGGAAGACTTACTTTCAGCAACTGATATGCGTGCTGTAGAGGGTGACCGTCTGCTTATTTTAAAGCACGGTGATGTCTGGAAGCGTATGTCTGTGGGTTTCAAAATGGATCTGAACCATTGGGATTCACGTATTGAAGCTCAGCGTAGTTGGTTTATTTCTCGTCAGCCTTACCTTGATCGTTTAAGTGCCCGCGCAAGTCGTTATTTGTATCATACAGTTAAAGAAGCTGAACGCCGCGGATTGCCGACAGAGCTTGCATTATTACCTGTGATTGAAAGTTCATATGACCCAGCTGCAACAAGTAGTGCAGCCGCAGCAGGTCTATGGCAATTTATTCCGAGTACTGGTCGTATTTATGGTTTAAAGCAAACAGGTACGTATGATGGTCGTCGAGATGTTGTTGAGTCGACCCGTGCAGCGTATGAATTTTTAGGAAGCTTATATAACCAATTCGGTTCTTGGGAACTCGCTTTAGCAGCCTATAACGCAGGTCCTGGACGTATTCAACAGGCGATTAACCGAAATCAGGCAGCTGGGCTACCAACTGATTATTGGTCTTTAAAATTACCTCAGGAAACCATGAACTATGTTCCGCGTTTCTTGGCTGTTGCCCAAATTATTAAAAACCCAAAAGCTTACGGTATTTCTTTACCACCAATTGCAAATAGACCCCATTTCCGTGAAGTGACTTTATCTGCACCTTTATCTTTAAGCGAAATTGCTTCTGTAGCTGGATTAAGCCGTTCGGAACTCTATGCATTAAACCCAGGATATCGTGGTGAAATGGTGGACCCTGCAAGTCCAATGCGTATCTTGATTCCAGCAGATTTAAGCCCTTCAATTGACAATAAATTAAAACGTCTTAAATCGGGTGGTGGTTCAGGTTGGTGGGCAAATGCGACTTCACCATCTAAGCCAGATGCAAGTGCTTCAACTTCGGTAACAATTAAGACAACACCTGCAAATCAGGTTCAACCAGTTAAGCCGTCAACACCTACTAAAACAACGAGCAGCTCTAGTACGGTAAAAACTTCAACACCTCGAGGGTCTGATGCTTTAGCCGCGTTTGCAGCTTCGGCTGATGTCCCGAGTGCTCCACGTATTCCGGTCGCTGTGACACCAGCGGCAAATATTAAGCAAGTGAAGACAGAGCCACCAATCTCGGCTGCAGAGCGTGAGAAGATTTTAGCGGCAGTTCGAGCTGAAGGTGAGAAAGAAACAGTTCAACAAGCTTTAGAGCCACAACCAACGCAGGCTGAAAAAGACCAAGTAGTTGCTGAGTTGAAAGCTATTGCTCCACAAGGAACAGAAATTGTTGATCCTTATGACGGCAAAATTAAGTTAACTGCGATTCAAACAAGCCAGTCAGTTGCAGAGCAACAAGGTAAAGAAGTAAGTAAAGGTTTTGCATATCCAAAAACTTTAGCTGAAGACGTGACTGTTGCTAACTCTGAAGATGGGCGTCGCAATAAAGACAAACCTTATATTAAAACAGATACAGATGTAGTGGTTGTGCAGCCAAAAGGCAAACGTAGTACCTATACAGTACAACCTGGTGATACTTTAGCCGTTATTGCGATGAAAAACGGCGTAAACTGGCGCGATGTTGCCAAGTGGAACCAGATTGACCCTGAAAAGACGTTATATGTAGGGTCAACGCTTTATCTTTATGATGCTAAACCACAAGAAACTCAAACGACTTCGAAAAGTACAGCTAAACCTGATGTATATGTCGTTCAGGCTAACGATAGCTTAAGTGGTGTAGCGAATCAGTTTAATTTGTCAGTAAGACAATTGGCTGAATATAACGATTTATCAGTGACAGATGGCTTATTTGTAGGGCAAAAACTACAGTTAAAAGAACCAAAGAATAGCCGCTCAAGTGCTAAAGCCGAGCCAAAAGCAGTTCAAGCAAATGCAAAACGTATAGCAACTAAGAGCTATACTGTGAAGCGTGGTGAATACCTGAAATTGATTGCAGATCGTTATGCGCTCTCGAATCAGGAACTTGCTGAGTTAACCCCAGGCTTAACGGCGGGCAGTAATTTGTTGGTAGGCCAAAAAATTAATGTGCCTACACAAGATATTACTGTAGATGAAGTTGCTGAAACTAAGACTTCTAGTAAACCTGAGAAAGCATCACCAAGTGTTTCTTATAAAACAGAAGGCTATAAAGTACAGCGTGGTGATACTTTATCTAGTATTGCAACTAAATCAAAAATTAGCCTAGCTGAGTTAGCCGAGTTAAATAACTTAAAAGCAAATAGCCATGTGCAGCTTGGTCAAACTTTAAAAGTACCGACAGGCTTAAGTGTTCCAGAACAATATGTTGTACAGTCTGGCGATAGCTTAAATGCGATTGCGAGTAAATATAATTTGCAAACTAGCTATTTAGCTGACCTAAACGGTTTGTCTCGTACTGCTGGTTTGCGTGCTGGTCAACGCTTAAAACTAACAGGTACGGTTGAAGAAGTGCCAACTAAATCTTCTAAAAATACTAAAGAAGAAACACCAGAAACTTATACAGTTAAATCGGGTGATAGCTTAGGTAATATTGCTAACCGCTATCACTTACAGTTGGACTACCTTGCTTCATTAAATGGTCTTTCACGTACCAGTAGCGTTCGTGTCGGGCAACGTTTAAAACTAACAGGTGATGTAACTACAGTAGAAACAGCTAAAGTAGATACCAAGTCTTCAACTAAAACAGTTGCGGCTGGTAAAAACACTGAAAGATATACTGTGAAATCTGGTGAGTCATTAAATAGTATTGCGAGCCGTGCAGGCATTTCAGTGCGTGAACTTGCTGAAATGAATGCATTAAAAGCGAGTGCTAATTTACAGCGCGGCCAAAATATTGTAATTCCAAAAACTGTTGTGGAATACAAAGTGAAGCGTGGTGATACATTAATTGGCCTTGCTAGCAAATATGGTTTAGAAACCAATTTCTTGGCTGAGCTAAATAATTTAACACCTTCTACTCAGCTTCGCATTGGTGATGTTATTAAAGTGCCTAATTTGTAAAATAATTAGCCACTTATGCATAAATTAAATATTCAACTGAGCCTGCTAGTCGGGCTCAGTGTCGTTTCGCATGCAGTTTTTTCTGCACAGCAAACCACTTCATATATAGCGATTCATTCTAAGCCTAAGTATTTAAAAATGATGGCTATGCCATATGCAAACCCCAGTGCCCCGAAAGGTGGTGTGTTAAGTCAGGCAGCTCAAGGAACTTTTGATAACCTTAATAGTATGAATGGGAAGGGGAATGCGACAGAGGGCGTTAATTATCTTTTTGATACCTTAATGACTCAATCACTTGATGAGGTGGGGGTTTTATATCCGCTTTTGGCAGAAAAAGTGAGTTATGATCCAGAAAAAACGCAATCAGTGACTTTTTATTTAAACTCTAAAGCGCGTTTTAGTAATGGACAGCCGGTCACTGCGGCAGATGTTAAATTTAGTTTTGATGCTTATCAAACGAAGTCCAATTTAGGTTTGCAAATGTACCTTGCTGATTTGGCAAAAACAGAAGTAATAAATGCCCATCAAGTAAAGTTTAGTTTTAAGTCTACCCACAACCCTAAAATGCCATTCATTTTGGCAACCTTACCCATTTATTCAAAAGCAGATTGGCAAAAAAGAGATTTTAGCCGAATTACCTTACAACCAATTATTGGTTCGGGGCCATATGTAGTTGAACGAGTTGATGCAGGTAGAAGCATCAGTTATAAAAGAAACCCGAATTATTGGGCAAAAGATTTGCCTATTAATAAGGGGCGTTATAATTTTGACCGCTTGAGATATGTTTATTATCGAAATTGGGATATTGCTTTTGAAGGATTTAAATCTGGGCAATACACTTTGCATGAAGAAACTAATCCTAAAAAATGGGTTACAGATTATCGTTTTCCAGCCGTAAAAGCAGGGTTGGTTTCTCAATATAAGTTTCGTCACCATAATCCGATTGCCACTGAAAGCTATGTGTTTAACACTAGGCGAAAACCTTTAAATGATATTAGTTTTAGACAAGCCTTAACCTATGCCTATGACTTTGAATGGCAGAATAAAGCTTTGTTTTATGGGCAATATCAGCGCCTACAAAGTTATTTTGAAAATAGTGAATTAGCAGCAACAGGTCGACCTTCAAAAACTGAATTAGAGTTGTTAAAACCGTTATTACCTAAGTTATCTCCACTCATGCAGCAAGGTGTTTTAGCAAATTGGAAATACCCCGTGTCTGATGCGAGTGGTTTCAATCGTCAGAATTTATTAACTGCGCGCCAATTGCTTATACAAGCTGGCTATAAAGTTAAAGAAGAACAGCTATTTACACCTGAAGGAAAGAAAGTTCAGCTTGAGTTTTTAATTCAGCAAGATGGTAAACAACGAACACTTCTACCTTTTATTCGTAACTTAAAAAAATTAGGTATTGCAGTTAATTTACGTCAGGTTGATGCTCCGCAATATTTAGAACGGACTCGCCGTTACGATTTTGATATGACCACAATGAATTTGCCGCAATCTCTCAATCCGGGAAATGAACAAACTCAATTTTGGGGGAGTATCGCCGCAGCTCAGGATGGAAATTACAATTATGCGGGTATTCGAAATCCAGTAATTGATCAAGTGATTTCAAAACTCGTTGCGAGCAAAAGCCGTGAACAACAGATTATTTATACTCGCATTCTCGATCGATTGCTTAGAGCTGGTTATTATCAAATCCCGACTTATGGTAAAGGTGAAAACTGGTATGCTTATTGGAATATGTATCAACAACCTAAAGTTAAACCAGCACTTTCTTCTGGGATGGAATATTGGTGGAGTGATGCAAACAAAGCCAAAAAAGTTGCCAAATATTTACATCAACAATAAAAAGCACCTGCCATAAAGGAAATCCTGTTATATGGGTTCATATATTCTTAAGCGACTTCTTTTAATGATTCCCACATTGTTTGTCATTCTATTGATTAACTTTGTGGTTGTGCAAATTGCACCGGGTGGGCCAGTTGAGCAAGCAATACATCAGGCACAAAGCGATTTGGGAATTGGTCGTGCATTGAGTGCAGAAACTTATTATCAAGGTGCTCAAGGTTTAAGCCCTGAAATGGTTGAACAAATTAAGGCGCAGTATGGCTTTGATCGTTCCGCACCTGAACGGTTTTTGTTAATGTTAAAAGGCTATTTAACTTTAGATTTTGGACAAAGTTTCTTTAAAGATAAATCTGTCTTGCAATTGTTATGGGAAAAAATGCCTGTTTCCATTTCACTTGGGTTGGTGAGTACATTACTCATTTATCTCATTTCTATTCCACTGGGAATTAAAAAGGCAAGACAACAAGGTTCGTGGTTTGATCGGTCCACTTCGTTAGTTCTTGTGGTGGGATATGCTGTACCAAGTTTTGTATTTGCCATTTTATTAGTTGTTTTTTTTGCGGGTGGCTCTTATTTTCAATGGTTTCCCTTACAAAATTTAGTATCAGATAACTTCCATCAACTTAGTCTTTGGGGCAAAGTTACCGATTATTTATGGCATATGACTTTGCCACTGATTACCATGGTATTAGGCGGTTTTGCCAGTTTAACTTATTTAACTAAATACTCATTTTTAGAAGAACTCAATAAACCCTACGTTTTGTCAGCCTATGCAAAAGGTTTAAACAGCCAACAAGTTTTATATAAACATGTATTTCGTAATGCTATTTTAGTTGTGCTCGCAGGCTTGCCAGAAGTGTTAGCGGGTATTTTCTTTGTGGGTAATCTGTTTGTAGAAATTATTTTTCATTTAGATGGGGTGGGCTTGTTGGGCTTTGAAGCAATTGTTCAGCGAGACTATCCGGTTATTTTTGGCGTATTGTTTTTCTTCACGCTGTTTAGTCTGCTTTTACGACTTATTTGCGATGTGTTGTACCAGTGGATTGATCCCCGAATTCACTTTGATGCACAAGGAGGCAAATAATGTCCTTGATTGTGCGGACACGATTACAGCGTTTTAGACAGCATAAATTGGGCTGGGCCAGCTTTATTTTATTTAGTCTAATTTTGCTTTTGTCATTAGCCGCGGAGTTGATTGCTAACGATAAACCATTGTTAGTGAAGTATGAAGATTCTTACTATTTGCCAGTGTTTAAAACATATCCGGAAACGACGTTTGGTGGAGTGTTTGAAACAGAAGCTGATTATAAAGACCCCGCCGTACAATCGCTTATTGAGGCTAAAGGATGGGCAGTTTGGCCCCTCATTCAGTTTTCATATCAAACGCCCAATTTAGATTTGGCAGTTCCTGTGCCGTCACCGCCTTCCAAGCAAAACTGGTTAGGAACAGATGATCAGGGACGGGATGTTTTTGCCCGCATTCTTTATGGCTTAAGAGTATCGTTACTTTTTGGTTTAGTTTTAACCTTTTGTTCCTCTTTATTTGGAATTACTGTAGGCGCCATTCAAGGTTACTATGGCGGTTGGGTCGATTTATTAGGACAACGTTTGGTTGAGGTCTGGAATGGCTTACCCATGCTTTTTATGGTCATGATTTTAGTCAGCATGTTTGTTCCAAATGTATATTGGCTATTTTTTATTATGCTCTTTTTTGGCTGGACCGTTTTGGTGGGAATTGTCAGAGCAGAATTTTTGAAAGCTCGCCAGTTAGATTATGTTCGTGCAGCCCAAGTTTTGGGAGTGACCGATCGCGCGATTATTTTTAGGCATATTTTGCCAAATGCGATCAGTTCAAGTTTGTCTCAGTTACCTTTTATTCTAACCACCAATATTAGTGCTTTAACTGCTCTTGATTTTTTAGGGTATGGTTTGCCACCCGATGCAGCTTCATTAGGCGAGTTATTGTTACAAGGTAAAAATAATTTAGATGCGCCATGGCTAGCAATTTCAGGATTTTTTAGTCTGGCAATTGTTCTTTCACTTTTAATTTATATTGGGGAGGCGGCCCGTGATGCGTTTGACCCAAGAAAATAATTTAAACAATGTTTCAACATTATTAATAAAGGTAGAGCATCTTTCAGTTCAAACTAAAGATCAAAAGGTTTTATTGGATGACCTGAATTTCTACTTAAGTGAAGGGGAAACACTTGCTATTGTTGGCGAAAGTGGTTCAGGTAAATCGGTGAGCTGCTTAGCAATAATGGGGTTGCTACAAGAAAAATTAGAAATAACAGGTCAGGTCTGGATTGGCTCACAAAACATGCTTGAGCTAGATGAAAGAGCTCAATCAAATTTACGTGGTCGCCAAATCGCTATGATTTTTCAGGAGCCTGCTACTGCATTAAATCCGCTTCATCGTGTTGAAAAAATTATAGGGGAAAATCTTCTATTATCGGGTTTCTCAAAACTTGAAATTCGACAAAAAATAGTTGAACTGCTTAAAGATGTGGGAATTGTTGAACCAGAGCAAATTTTAAAACGTTATCCGCATGAGCTTTCTGGTGGACAAAGACAACGTGTCATGATTGCGATGACATTGGCGCTTCAGCCTAAAATTTTAATTGCTGATGAGCCTACTACTGCATTGGATGTGGTTTTACAGATACAGATTTTAGAGCTATTAAAATCTTTGCAAAGCAAATATGGAATGGCACTTATTTTAATTAGCCATGACCTAAATTTAGTACATCGCTATGCTGAGAAACTTATTGTATTGCAAAGTGGGCGTGTAGTAGAGCAAGGTGAACTGAGCCAAATTTTTACAAACCCTAAAACAGCTTATACAGCACAGTTATTAGATCATGATTTTGGAAGTGTAGAGCCTAAATCCGCTCAACAAAACGTTTTATCAGTACAACACCTCAGCGTACAGTTTCCTATAAGAAAAGGAATTTTAAATCGTATCCAAGGATATTTCACTGCAATAGAAGATTTGAGTTTTGACCTTGCTCTAGGTGAATCGCTTGGGGTGGTTGGTGAAAGTGGTGCTGGTAAGTCATCTTTAGCCCTCGCTTTGGTTCAGCTTATTCAGAGTAAAGGGCAGATTGTTTTTTTAGGGCAAGATTTGAATCAGCTACAGCCAAAAGTGCTACGGTTGATGAGATCAGATTTTCAACTTGTTTTCCAAGACCCATTTGGAAGTTTAAACCCGCGTATGACAGTAGGGCAGATTATTGCTGAAGGGTTGAAAGTGAAAGTAGTAGCTGATAACGAGATCAAACAGCAAGTTGAATCTGTATTGGTAAAAGTTGAATTGGCTGAAGATTTTCAACATCGTTACCCACATGAACTTTCAGGTGGCCAACGTCAACGTGTGGCCTTAGCTAGAGCTTTAGTGGTTCAGCCTAAACTTTTAATTTTGGATGAGCCTACCTCTGCCTTAGACCGGACCACGCAAAAAGCCATGATCAAGTTATTGCGACAATTACAGCAAAGCGAGCAGTTAAGTTATATTTTTATTAGTCATGATCTCAATATAGTAAAAGCACTTTGCCACAAAGTGCTGGTATTACGTCATGCAAAAGTTGTTGAATATCAGGAAACTGAACTCTTATTTTCTAAGCCTCAAAGTGAATATACGAAACAGTTAATTAAAGCATCCTTTTAAAGATATTTTTTAATTGATTGTTTTATATAAATAAATTTTGTTTAAACTTCTTATGCAAAAAGTTGCATATTTTTATATTTTTTAAAATTGACATGTGCTATTGTCAGTTATCGATTATGACTTAACATGCCCAATAACTCATTTAAATTAGAGTAATTGCTCTAAAATTCAAAGAACAGAGGTTAACCATGAACCAGATTGCTCAACCTATCACAATTCGCAATACCACCTTTAAAAACCGAATTATTAAAGGTGCAATGAGTGAAGCGCTTGCAAATTATGAAGGCCAACCAAATGACTTACATTTGGGTCTATATGGTGCATGGGCAAAAGGTGAGCTTGGCTGTGCAATTACGGGTAATGTCATGGTAAATGCCAGCGCAAAAAATGAACCAGGTGTTGTGGTTATTGAAACTGAACGTGACCTAGAGCGCTTAAAAGAGTGGGCGGCATTAGGTAAAAAACATGGCATGGTTCAGTTGATTCAATTATCGCACCCAGGTCGTCAGTGTCCAAAAGGTTTAAATAAAGAAACCGTAGCGCCTTCAGCGGTACCTTTTAGTCCAGCTTTAGCCACCATGTTTGGAACGCCACGTGAACTTACTCATGAAGAAATTCTAGATATTATTAAACGCTTTGCCACATCAGCTCATATTTGTGAAAAAGCAGGTTTTGAAGGGGTGCAATTACACGGCGCACATGGTTATTTAATTAGCCAGTTTTTATCGCCATTAACCAATAAGCGTACAGATCAGTGGGGCGGTTCAGTTGAGAATCGTACTCGTTTTTTACTAGAAGTTTATAAAGCGGTACGTGAAGCAACTTCAGATAATTTTATCATTTCAGTGAAGCTTAACTCGGCTGATTTCCAGCGTGGTGGTATTAGCGAAGAAGACGTGATTTCAGTGTTTAAAGCAGTGGATGAAGCTGGTATCGATTTAATTGAAATTTCAGGTGGAACTTATGAGGCACCAGCAATGGCTGGAGCTAAGGCTGACAAACGTAAAGCAAGTACGATTGCACGTGAAGCATACTTTTTAGATTTTGCTGAAAAAATTCGCCAGCATGTTAAGTGTAAACTCATGGTGACAGGCGGTTTTCGTACTGTAGAAGGCATGAACGCTGCACTTGAAAGTGGAGCATGTGACTTTATTGGTATTGCTCGTCCATTTGCTGTGGAAACTGATTTAACAGAACGTTTAATTGCAGGGCAAGACGTGCGTTATGCCGTAAAGCCGATTAAAACAGGTTTACCTTTTGTCGATAAAATGGCAATTATGGAAATTATTTGGTATGCCGCTCAATTTAAAACCATTGGTAAGGGTAAAAAACCAAACCCAAAACTTTCACCACTAGTGGTGTTTTTAAATTATGCCAAAGGCAATATTAAAGCGGTGATTCAAGGACAAGTGAATTCACGTAAGTCTGCATAAATCTGATGCGCCATTTCAATAACTGAAATGGCGCATTTGTTTTAGAACGTATAGCTCATACCTAATTGAACAGTACGTGATTCACCCGGATATGCATATAGATTGAAAGCGCTTTCATCATAAACTTTGTCAAAAAGATTTTTCAGATCTAAGTTAATACGAAGTTTTGGTGTCGCCTGATAATAAGAAACCAAATCTGTAACAGCATAACCTTTCATGGTGTAAGTACTATTGGCTGTTTGACCTGCACGCTTATCAATATATTTTTGATTAATGCCCAGACCTAAGCCTTGTAAAGGGCCATCTTGAAATTCATAGATATTTAACAGATTAAAACTATTCTTTGGAATATTGGCTAAAGTGGTTCCTTTTTTCAAAGTATTATCTTTGCTGACTTCTGCATCTGTATAGGCATATCCACCAATAATTTTCCAAGCTGGAGTGATTTGCCCTGCAATATTTAGCTCAATACCTTGGCTACGGATTTCACCAGCAGCAACTTTATAGGCTGAATCTACAGGATCGAGGGTTAAGACATTTTCTTTTTTTGCATAGAAAATAGCAGAGTCAACCGATAGCATATTGTCGAGTGCTTGCCATTTAAAGCCTAACTCATAAGCCATGCCTTCTTCTGGGTCAAATCCCTCTCCATTACGGCTAGCCCCCGTGTTTGGTTTAAAAGATTTTGCAGCATTGCTATAGATTGAAAGATCATCACGGGCTTTAAAAACTAAACCTAAACGTGGAATAAATGCGTCATGACTGGTATTCCAGTTTGCCGTATTTGGTAATAGGTTTTTGTAATCATGTTCGTAGTGCTCAAAACGTAAACCCAGTAGCGCACTTAAACGCTCATTTAAATCGATTTGGTCTTGTACAAAAAGAGCAGTTGTTTTTAAGTTTTCACGATCATGTGTAGTAACCCGATTAAGCTCAGGCAGCGGTTGGCCTAAAACAGGATTATAAATATTAATAGGGTAACTACCGACATCACCACTTGAACGAATAATGTATGACTTGTAATCATAATTTTCATATTCAAGCCCAGTCACTAAGGTATGTGCTAATCCTAAAAGCTGGAAATTACCTGTTAGATTAATTTGGGCGTCTGTATCTTGCCATTTTAATTCGCGATAGTTGTAATTCCGGCCTAAAGTTTCGCCGTCATTTTGAATGCCATTTGCTTCTACTGCATAGCCATACAATTTGCCATTTAAATATTGCACACCAGCATTAAGCTTCCAGTCATTTCCAAAGTCGTGTTCGACTCGTAATTGAGTCATGTCATTATCATTATAGAGTCGGTTGTTGTATTTACCTGTTTCCCATAAATAGGTTTCGGGTGAACTGTTAAATGATTTCTGACCTGCATAGCGTGTTTGGCCACGATCAAGTGGATGCCGATTTCGTAATATATCTGCTTCAAAAGTAACTTTGGTTGCATCAGAAGCTTGCCATTGGATGACTGGTGCAATTCCATATCGTTTGGACTCGACATGATCGCGGTAACTATCACCACCTTCTGCAATCACATTGAGGCGATAACCAATGTTTTCTGCATTTGGAATAGTGCCTGTAGTGTCTATAGTAGTACGATATAAACCTTCACTGCTAAGCTGGGCACCTAAAATGGTTTGTTGCTCAGACTTCGGTGTTTTAGAAATTAGATTAAACGTACCACCTGGATCACCACGGCCATATAAGCTAGAAGAGGGACCACGTAAAACGTCTACACGTTCAATAGTATTGCTATCTGGCGCATTTGGATAACCACGGTTAATCGGGAATCCATTACGGTAAAACTCACCGCTGGTGAAACCACGAAGGTTAAACCCTGTTAAGCCTTGGCCACCAAAGTTATTAGCACGAGTAACGCCGCCAGCCAAATCAAGCGCTTCGATTAAACGTGTCGCACCAATATCTTCAATTACTTTTTGAGTCACCACGCTGACAGATTGTGGCGTATCTTTTAATGCGACTTCGCTACGTGTTGCGCTAGTTGAGCTATCGACTTTATAGGCTTGGTCGGCAGCTTGTTGGGCTTTAATCTTAATGGTAGCAAGCGTCGTTGAGGAACCATTGGTTTCTGCGAAAGCACTTGAAATACAGCAGAGTTGAGCGATGCTCAGGGAGAGAAGGCGAAGCTTAAGATCCATTTAAAACCTTGTTGATAATAAATATCAGTATAAAAATAAGAATTATTATATTGTAAATCTATGTAAAGGAAATACTGGATTGTTGATATATGTGTACAAGTGTATTTTATTAGGAAATACAGAAAATTAGAAATATAAAAATAAAATAGAAAGGAATTTTATAAGAAGAGAATATGGCGTCCCTACGGGGATTCGAACCCCGGTTACCGCCGTGAAAGGGCGATGTCCTAGGCCTCTAGACGATAGGGACGTTGAGGATGGCGGTATCTTAAGAAGCCGCCACCAAACTGTCAAGGAGGTAAGGTGACAGTTTGTTCAAAATATAGCAAAACAGTTCAGCAGTCTTCTGAGTATCGTACAAAGCAGAGTGTGCTTCTTTGCCATCGAACTCAATTCCAGCTTGAATACACGCTTTCGCAAGTACAGTTTGTCCAAACATAACAGCACTTAAAGTAACCGTATCCATCACTGAAAAGCTATGGAATGGATTTTGATTTTTTGTGCTTGTACGTGCAATTGCTGCTTGTAAAAAGCCAAGATCAAAATGCGCATTATGACCAACTAGCACTGCATGGGTACAATGTTGCTGTTTACGGACTTCATTCACCGATTTAAAGATACGGCGTAATGCGGTGCGCTCATCTTCAGCCATTGCCATACGCATTGGATTGAATGGATCAATACCAATAAAGTCTAGAGAACGGCGGTCGAGATTAGCCCCTTCAAATGGGTTAATATGCGCATGAAATGCTGGACCAGGGACAAATTGTCCCTGAGCATCATACACAATTGGAATGCACGCAATTTCTAGCAATGCATCTGTCTGGGCATTAAAACCTGCCGTTTCAACGTCAACAACAACAGGTAAGAAGCCACGAAAACGTTGGCCAATGACCGGGACAGAGGTTTCTTGTGTCACACTTTTCTCCATTGCAGCGTTTTCCCGGCATGCAGCGGGATGATTTTTTGATCATCTAAATAATCAAAAGATTCTGGAACGAGGTTATCTTCTTTTACCAAAGTAATCGTAGAAGTATTACGTGGTAGACCGTAGAAGTCTGCACCAAAGTGGCTAGCAAAGCCTTCTAGGCGCTCTAATTTACCCACTTGATCAAATGCTTGAGCATAAAGTTCAATTGCATTAGGTGCACTATAACAGCCTGCACAGCCACACGCATTTTCTTTTGCATTTTGCGAGTGAGGTGCGCTATCTGTACCCAAGAAAAATTTAGGGTTACCGCTCGTTGCAACTTCAAGCAAAGTGGTCTGGTGAGTTTGACGCTTTAAAATTGGTAAACAATAGAAATGCGGTTTAATACCACCCACCAACATATCATTACGGTTAAATAATAAATGCTGAGGCGTGATTGTTGCAGCGACATTGCGATCTTGTTCTAAAACAAAGTGTGCAGCATCGCTTGTTGTGATGTGCTCAAGTACCACTTTAAGTTTTGGAAACTGTTTTAATAACGGTGATAAAACTTCATCTAGGAAGCGTTTTTCACGGTCAAAAATATCAATATGGTTATGAGTCACTTCACCATGAAGTAATAACGGAACTTGGTGCTCTTCCAATTGCTCAATGACTGCATAAACTTTACGAATATCACTTACACCGTTATCAGAGTTGGTGGTCGCGCCTGCTGGGTAAAGTTTAATAGCATTTACATGTCCAGATTCTTTAATTTTACGAACTTCGTCTGGTGAGGTGAAATCAGTAAAATAAAGCACCATACGCGGGTCAAAATTAAGACCTTCTGGAACATGTGCAAGAATACGTTCACGGTAAGCCAATGCTTCTTCCACAGTTTTTACAGGCGGAACAAGGTTTGGCATACAGATCGCACGAGCAAATTGTTTGGCCAAATCAGGTACAGTACGTTTTAATGCTAAACCATCACGTAAATGTGCATGCCAATCATCTGGCTGGAGCAGGGTAATAGAGTCCAAGGCAGTTCAAACTTCGAAATAAAACAAATGATAATCGATAAAGTGTGAAAATGGTAACGAGAATTACGGACAAATGGCAAAATAAAGCGCCAGACGCATTAAAAAATAATGTTATATTTTGTTAATGTGTAAGAAGCAGGAATCAAGTAGTGGCGAATAGGGGAAATGTACATGAATTACTCAAAGCAAAAGAAGAAATAGAATATTTGGTAACTCTACATACCCATCGTTATGCCAATACGCCTTTGCCACATCAATTAGAAAAAAAATTTTGGTGCCTAAACCTTGAGCGAACTAAACAAAATATCTCAAAATTTTTAGCAAGTGGCATTTTAACCTACCTTATTTTTATTTTACTTGCTTTACCAACTGACTACTTGGTAATCGGGGTGCCTAGTATTACTTGGGACTTCATCTATTGCTTACTGAGTGCAATGAATATTGCTTGTGCGCTACTACTATTTTGGGTTTTTGCAAAGTTTAAAGGCCTCAGTGAATATTTTTATATCGCTGCCTGTGGCATTGTATTTTTGACCATTATTATCAATGCAATGCTGCTTCTTAGCGTAGAAAATGTCGCCCTTAAAAACCAGTCGATGTTACTACTTTCCTTCTTATATATGCTGGGGTTTATTTTAAGCGGAATAAAGCCTCTGCATATGCTTTATGTGGGTTTGATCGCAGCGATTTGTGTTTTTTCTCTACTGATTTTATTGCAAGCAAATTGTGATTATATTGCTTTGGGAAGAGCGCTATTTGGAAGCTGTATTTTAGGTTTTTCAATTAGCACGATGCTCACCTCTAGAGAAAGAAGTCTTTTTTTAAATAACCAGCTTGCTGAACTTAATGAACAGATTTTAAGAATTGAGGCATCTGAGTTGCTTCATTTAAGTCAGCAGGATGCACTGACCAATATCTCAAATCGACGTACTTTTGATGAGATGTTCGACTTTTTTTACTATCGTGCAAAGCAAGAAAAGCGTCCACTGGCTGTTTTATTTATTGATATCGATTTTTTTAAAAATTATAACGATTTTTATGGGCATCAAATGGGTGATAAGGTCATCTCATCTATTGCCTCTGCAATTAAAAATTCGATACGCCATGTTGATTTTGTGGCCCGTTATGGCGGAGAAGAGTTTGTCGTGCTGTTGCCGAAAACACCTGCACAAGGTGCTTATGCGGTCGCTGCAAATATTTATAAAGCGATTGAGCGACAAGCGATTCCTCATGCTGCATCTTTAGTTTCTAAGCAGGTCACCATTAGTTTAGGTTTTACTGTTTATACAGAAGGTTTTAAAGTAAATCAGGAAAAGTTAATTCATGCTGCGGATCAAGCTTTGTATCGGGCTAAACAGCTTGGACGTAACCAGATTTATTATCAGCCTCTAGAAGTAGTGGAACCTGCTTAAACAGAGACTTAAAATAAAAAAGCCACCTTTGTCGGTGGCTTTTTTATTAAGTAAGAAAATTATTTCTTCTTGCTATCGAGTTGTGGCACAGCAGAACCTTGACCAATTGAAAGCAAACCAGCATCTGTATAGATACCAAGTTTTGCACGTGTATCGGTAATGTCGAGGTTACGCATAGTCAACTGACCAATACGGTCCATTGGCGTAAACATTGAATCGCCTTTTTCCATTGTTAAACGTTCGGCTTCGTACGTTAAGTTTGGAGACTCAGTGTTCATGATGGTGTAGTCGTTACCACGACGAAGTTCAAGAGTCACTTCACCAGTAATTGCTTTAGCAACCCAACGCTGCGCAGTTTCACGTAACATAAGCGCTTGAGAGTCGAACCAGCGGCCTTGGTAAAGTAAACGACCTAAACGTAAACCGTTAATGCGGTATTGTTCGATCGTATCTTCGTTATGAATACCAGTAACCAAACGCTCGTAAGCAATATGAAGAAGAGCCATACCCGGTGCTTCATAAATACCACGAGATTTCGCTTCGATAATACGGTTTTCGATTTGGTCAGACATACCTAAACCATGACGGCCACCAATACGGTTTGCTTCAAGAATAAGCTCAACCGGATTGTCAAAAGTTTGACCGTTTAATGCAACAGGTACACCTTCTTCAAAACGTACAGTTACTTCTTCTGGCGTAATTTCAACTTCATCTTTCCAGAAAGCAACGCCCATAATTGGGTCAACGATTTTGATACCGGCATTTAAGTATTCAAGATCTTTTGCTTCGTGAGTCGCGCCCAACATGTTTGAGTCAGTTGAGTACGCTTTTTCTTTTGACATTTTGTAGTCAAAACCGTTGTCGATGAGGAACTGTGACATTTCAGCACGGCCACCGAGTTCATCGATGAAGTTTTGATCTAACCAAGGCTTATAAATTTTAAGATTTGGGTTGGTCAACAAACCGTAACGATAGAAACGTTCAATATCGTTACCTTTATAAGTTGAACCATCACCCCAGATGTTTACGTCATCTTCTTTCATTGCAGTAACTAACATAGTGCCTGTTACTGCACGACCGAGTGGAGTCGTATTGAAATATGGAACGCCACCTGTGCTGATATGGAATGCACCACACTGAATCGCAGCAATACCTTCAAGCGCAAGTTGTAAGCGGCAGTCAATTAAGCGAGCTTTTACAGCGCCGTATTGTTCTGCTTTCTTTGGAATTGCATCGTAGTCATCTTCATCTGGCTGGCCTAAGTTCGCAGTATATGCATAAGGCTCAGCGCCTTTTTGTTTCATCCACAATAAAGCTGCTGAAGTGTCTAGGCCTCCGGAGAAGGCAATCCCAACTTTTTTGCCTACTGGTACATGCTGCAAGATAGTTGCATTATCAGTCATTGCTAATCCTAACATTTATGAAAAAGACCCCATATAGGCGGTCTTGAGAATTCTGAATGGCGGCTATTGTAGCACTATTCATGGTGCTTTTTTTCGCAAAAAAAGCATTAATTCACTTGTTCTGATTTGAAGTTTTAATTTGATAAAAAATATAAGGCTATTTATAGAATAAGAAGAGTTAAATGAAGTATGGTTGTCCAAATAAGAAAAGACTTTTAATAACTTAAAAAGAAAACAGGATGAATATGAAGAAAAATATTGGCTTATCACGTGCACACTATGTTGTGGCTGCGATCACGGTACTCGACGTGATTTATATGATTTACCATTACATGGAATTAAATGACCCTATTCCTACATATTTATTTGGTGGAATTATTGGAAAAGGGGTAGTTATTGGGCTCCATATATACGCTGCTAAAAGAGTTTTAGATGGCACAAAAAATTCTAGATATATTTCTCTTTTTCTAACGATATTTTTACTTTTTGCGTTTCCTATAGGAACCATTCTTGGCGTGATTATGCTGTTTTTATTATATAAATGGGAGAAAGAGCTAGATTTCATTAGCGTCATTAAATAAAAGCAATAGGAGCTGTTTTACTGGATTGACCATAAGCTCCGATAAATTTCTTTGCATGGTCATCCAAAATTATCAAAAAAGTATTAAAGTACTATGCAACAAGTTGCAAAAAATTATTGGGACGCAGCATGACAAGTTACGCCAATTTATTAAAACCATTACATTTAGGCTTTACCACCATTAAAAACCGTGTGGTGATGGGATCCATGCATACGGGGCTTGAAGACCGTTTTTACAATTACCCAAAACTGGCAGCTTATTTTGAAGAGCGTGCAAAAGGTGGGGTTGGCCTGATTGTGACTGGGGGGATTTCTCCAAACCGTCAAGGTTGGCTACTACCCATGGGTGGAACCATGAATGGTTTAATCGATATTCCACAGCACCGTCTGGTTACACATGCTGTGCATAAGCATGGTTCAAAAATTTTAATGCAAATTTTGCATGCTGGCCGTTATGGTTATCAACCTTTTGCAGTATCTTCTAGTCCGATCAAATCGCCAATTTCACCATTTAAACCGCGTCAGCTTTCTGAAAAAAATATTTTAAGTACGATTGATGACTATGCACACTGTGCTGACATTGCCAAAAAAGCGGGCTATGACGGCGTTGAAATTATGGGCTCGGAAGGTTATCTCATTAACCAGTTTTTAAGCAGCCATGTGAACCAGCGTACTGACCGTTGGGGCGGTGATATTGAAAACCGTATGCGCTTTCCGGTCGAAGTCGTAAAGGCGATTCGTGCAAAAGTTGGTGAAAAATTTATTATCTGTTTCCGCTTGTCGTTGCTCGATTTAGTTCATGACGGTAACACTATGCAAGAGGTGGTGACTGTAGCCAAAGCTTTAGAAAAAGCAGGGGTGACTTTATTAAATACCGGCATTGGCTGGCATGAAGCTCGTGTTCCGACCATTGTCACGTCTGTACCTCGTGCAGCTTTTGTTGATTACACGGCTCATGTAAAACAACATATTTCTATTCCGATTATTGCGTCAAACCGGATTAACATGCCTGAAACTGCCGAAGAAATTTTGGCAACTGGCAAAGCAGATATGGTTCAAATGGCACGTCCTTTATTGGCCGATGCATTTTGGGTAAATAAAACTGCGACTAACCGCGTTGATGAAATTAATACCTGTATTGCCTGTAACCAAGCGTGTTTAGACCATGCTTTTAAAAATAAGCGTGTGTCTTGTTTGGTTAACCCACGTGCAGGGCATGAAACAGAACTGGTCTATTTAAAAACTAAACAGCCTAAGCGCATAGCAGTGGTGGGTGGCGGTGTAGCAGGAATGTCCGCGGCAACTGTTGCGGCAAGCCGTGGCCACGCGGTCACTTTATTTGAAGCAACGGCGGAAGTAGGTGGTCAATTTAACTTTGCCAAGGTGGTGCCGGGCAAAGAAGAATTCCACGAAACAATTCGCTACTTTAAAGTCCAACTCGAAAAAACAGGGGTGGACGTACGTTTAAATACTCGCGTGAACCGTGAGCAGCTTGAACGTGAAGGTTTTGATGAAGTGATTGTTGCAACGGGTGTAATTCCTCGTGCATTAAAAATTGAAGGAAGTAATGCACCGCAAGTCCTTTCCTATGCTCAAGTTCTAAAAGGAGCAGAAGTTGGACAAAAAGTTGCAGTGATTGGTGCGGGTGGTATTGGTTTTGATGTGTCTGAGTTTTTACTTAAACCGCCACATCAACCACAGCCTCAACCTTTAGCCGAGTGGCAACGTGAATGGGGTGTGGACCCAGATCCAAACTACATTTCTGAAGGGGGAATGCAGCCGCCAGTCGTTGAACCAGCAATCCGTGAAATTTATTTATTGCAACGTAAAACCACACCACTTGGTATTGGTCTAGGCAAAACTTCGGGTTGGGTCCATCGTGCACAGCTTAAAAAGCATGGTGTGCGTATGCTGCGTGGTGTGCAATATAAAGCAGTTACCGAAGAAGGACTTTGGATTGAACATAATGGTCAAGACCAACTTTTACGTGTAGACACGGTTGTGGTGTGTGCAGGACAAGAGTCGGTAAAAGACTTGATGCCAAAAGAAGGTGAGTCGACGATCGCGAACTACCATATTATTGGTGGTGCAAAGCTCGCAGCAGAGCTAGATGCCAAGCGTGCGATCAAAGAAGGAGCAGAATTGGCTGCCCAACTGTAAAATTGATGAAACAATACGCACTTGAACACAAAGCGATGATATTTTTCTTGAATAAAATGAATAAGCTTTGTATTCTTACGCACATGGAAGCGTGGCAGAGCGGTTTAATGCACCGGTCTTGAAAACCGACGAGGGTGTGAGTCCTCCGTGAGTTCGAATCTCACCGCTTCCGCCAAATTCGAAAAGCCCCTGTTAAAAGCAGGGGCTTTTTTTATGCTTAAAATAAAAACTACAACTCTATTTAGCTTAAATATTGCTAATAAATGCCGAAAATTTCATATAAATCAATTGAGTATATATTTTAATCAAAATTACTATCTTTATATAATATATTTTATATTTTCAATATCTTAGCTATAAGAGGTCTATATCTCAGAATCGTACAAGTTATTTGTAGAATATTCATTTATTGATATATGATGAGGCCATATTTAGAAACTGTTTCAAAACATAATTCTATTGTTCAGCGAGCAAGTTCAAGGAAGGAATGATGCTGAATTCAGTTTTCTAAACCCGATATCTGGAAATTATTTCCGCCCCAAAATTGTATTTTGACCCATTGGTTGGCAATGCCTAACTCTTTTATAAGATAGGCGTTTCCTATTTTAGGATGTATCTATGAAAAAATTATTTAGTGTTCTGTTCAGCGCATCTGTTCTAACACTGACTGCATGTAATAAAGAACCTGCAAAAACTGAAAATACAGCATCAGCTAAAGACAAAACTGAGTCAGTTCGAACAATTAAACTGGTTTCTACAGGTTCAGACACTGACGTATGGAAATACGTGGCGACGCTGCCTGAAACTGCTCAAGCGGGCATTAAACTCGAAGTGACTAACCTGACTGACTATGTTGTATTGAATACATCTGTAGCCAGTGGCGAACAAGACGTAAATGCGTTCCAGTCATTTAACTATTTGGCAGCTTATAACTCTTCAAATACAGCTAAAGTTGCTGCTGTTGCGACAACTTACCTAGAGCCAATGGGTATTTATGCAAATAAAGTTAAATCTGTTGAAGAGTTCCCACAAGGCGCGACCATCGCAATTCCAAACGATACTGCTAACGAAGCGCGTGCTTTAACATTATTACAGTCTGCTAAACTGATTAAACTCAAACCAGACTTTGACCCTGTAAAAGGGACGACCAATGACGTCGTTGAAAACCCTAAAAACTTACAATTAAAACCAATTCAAATGACTACGGCAGTTCGTGTTAAAAACGATGTAGATGCGATTGTGTTGGGTAATACATTGGCGCTTGAAGGCGGCTTAAATGTAATGAAAGATGCGATCTTCCGTGAGCCTATTGATCAGTCTACAAAGCTTTATGTGAATTTGTTAGGTGTTGCTGAAGCGAACAAAAACGATCCGATCTATACAAAACTTGGTGAACTTTACCACTTACCTAAAGTTCAAAAGTTTGTGAGCGAAAAATTTGGTGGCACAAAAGTTGAAGTGAACAAGCCTGTTTCTGAATTCACAGATATTAAATAAGTAATTTTTTAATTAAAATTATTTTTCAAAGCTAAGCTCTGGTAATCGGGGCTTAGCTTTTTATTTTAATATCGTGTGCTTTATATGTTAAAGAAGTATTTATTTCTTTAAATCTTTCTTTGCAATTACAAGAAGTTCATTAAGTGTTTGCTTATGGTATTTATATTCTGATTCATAAACCTCCCATGAAGGATTTGAGCGTTGATCTAAAGCCTCTCTATTACGTAACTTTACTAATTCATTCACAGCATCGTCAGATACATAAAGAGATGCTAAGTCAGTTGCTCTATGAAGTTTCCTCATACTATTTGAATACTTCTGATTTAGGTCTTTAGCTCGTTCTTCAGAAATAAAATAGTCTTGTCCATAATCTTCTTTATAAACATCATAAAATCGTACCATGTCATAAAGTGCATTAATTATTTCTGTATAAGCTTGTTCTTTCCTATCCCACCATTTTTCAGTATAGAACTTTTTCATAGTCCAAATTGAAGTCAGATAAGATGAAACTATGGCAATAATGGTTCCAGATACAATGCTAATTATTAGATTTTGGTACATTTTATATGTCTATCAAGTGCATAATATAGATAAGAAATCTTAACAGCCTGAGCAAATAAAGCTCTTATTTTTTTAAAGAAAATAAAAGATGCCAGCAAAGCTGGAATAAAATCTGGTACATATTTACTAAAGCCTGCCAAATCGATAGCTCTTTCAAAGATACTGACCCACACAATTTCAAACATAATAAATGTGAGAATTTCACTAATAATTTTACAGTTGCGCTCTAAATTTTTCATTTTATTACCTCATGTTTTTCTAAATTTATCAATGAATAGCATGATATATGAAACACCTACGGATACCCAATTCAAAAAAAATTTTATCAGTAAGCTTTTTGCTAAGGCTACCTTTCTGCAAATTCTAAAATCCTCTGCAAAAGCAGAGACTTTTTTGCACTTAGGTAACTTAGCTTTGAGTTATTTAGAACTATATAGTTGATTTAATATGTACATAAATATTAAATTATAAAAAATTTATGAACTAGACTTTAGGTAGACATAAGTTAATTAAGGTGTAATTTTTTGAAAAATTCCAATTTCCATGAGTTGCTAATAGTTTTTATTTTGAATGAACAACTTTCAAAGATAAAATTTGCATTAAATTAGTTTAAATAATTAAGAAACTCTTACTACTTATAGATCTTATAATATGAACTTTCAAAATTTTATCGTATATGATTGGGAAATTTCTTATACTTACTCAAGTTATTTATCATTTGATAAAATTGAGTTAGATGAATTAGCAATTCGTCTGATTGTTAATGATCTAGCTGAGTTAATTATTGAGTCCAATCAAATAGCTTATTGGAAGTTTAATGATGAACTTCAGGTAGCTCAATTGATTCTTACCTTAGATGAAAATAGAAGCTCTGGAGTAGTCCATTTAGAGCCTTTACTAGGTTCAACTTTTGAGATGACAGATAGTGTTAAAATATTTTTTAATGATGCTTGTAATTTAATTTTTTCTGATCAAAAGCTTTTCAATACAAAAGATGTAAAAAAAAATATTAGAGTATATTTCCAAAAATTTTTAGCTAAATATTCTTATGGAGAGTTTTTAATTCTTCCATATTTTAAGATTTTTGAAGATGGTGTGACACTTGTAAAATATAAGTTAAAATCTAAAAGTGAAGAAGAAGTGGCAGATTTTATTGAAAACCTTGTAAATATGGGGTTAAATAAATTTTTAGATATTAAAGTTTCTCCTTCTGTATCTAAATTAAGTAGTATTGCTTATATGTATTCTATTAAACAAAGTATTTTTAGTAGATTTCAATGTTTAAGAGATGCAAAGGTTCATCTTAATGAAGTTAATAATAGAGCTACTGATTATGAATATGAGAATAAAAAAATTAAATTGGTTGAGCTCCCAAGAGTGGAAAATAATCATGATAACTTTAGTTCTTTGACCCTAACTTATTTAAATATAATAAATTATATATATATAGCGCCCAAAAATGACTGGCAGTTCTTATTGTTCGGTATTAAACAAAATATTCATCAATCAAATTATTGGTCAGGCAGGCCATATGTATATTTAATTGATTTTAAAAGTAAAAAGCGAAAATCATCACAAAACAATAATAAGTTTTACAAAGAATTTATAGGCATACTCCAAAGAGCTTATAACCCGTACACTACAATTCAAGATCTACCAGAAGATATGAGATATTTTGAAGATTCTTCTGATTTTATTTCATCTTCTGGATATTTGTGTGCATTTTCTAGTATTTTAAATGATAATGGAGTTAAACAATCTATATATGATAAAGAAATTATCAGTGAGTATTTAGAATATGGTTATATTATTCATAGGGCTCTAAAAGCAAAAATTCAATATTCTACTGATTTATCAGATACATTTTCGTTAAGATCAGATGTTAATAATTTAGATGAGTTGTATGAACTTTCTTATTCAGGAGAAGTAAGAAGTTTCTTAGAAAAGGGTTGGCAAGAGTTTGGTTTGTCTAAAATTAAGAAACAAATAGATGAGAAAATAAACATAGATCATGATTATAAGAACTATAAATATCAAATATATAATAATAATTTTAATAGGATTTTAACTATTGTTTTTGGTATTTTAACTATTCCTACTTTAGCTAAAGAGATAATTGTTCCAATATGGATATATTCAGAAATAATGGTTCCAATAGACAAGAATTTAATGAATATTTTTAGTTTAATTATTGCATTTTTTATTATATTAACTATTGTTTATATTCTTCGTATATTGTTAATATACAACAATAAGTAGTTGAATCTTATATGGTTTATTTTATTAAACATTATCAATATTTAAAATAAAATTGGTCTGAATATCCATTTTATTTTAAATATTGAATTGTAGGTTTTTTTCCAGTTGGAAGCTCTCACCACTAGGCTGTTTCCCCCCTTTATAAACCCCGATTTAACAATAACTCTCTCATTATTTATCCTTACTTTTTAATGATCTAAATTAAAACAAATGTCATTTTGTGTGCTTGACTGTAATAGAACAGGGTACTATTCTTTGCCTGCTGGCCACATTGCCAGCCGGCTTTGACAGGCTGATTCAAACGAACACTAAAGGTTTTATACTTTTAGTGTGTGCACCCTCGTGCCCCCTCTGCGGCGGAACGGGAGGGGGACACCTGTGGGTGTGCTGGCCTCGTTTGACCAGTCTGTCAACCTTCTTCCGTTCTGCCACCATAATTTTAATGACTTGGCAGAACTCCCAATAAAAAGGAGTTGGCTTTGCACATTCATTATTTCTTGGCAGTCTTTGCCAAAGTCTATATCGACACGACTTAAATTTATAAGCAGCTTGAACGCCATAAGGTTTTCAGGCCTTAGTCATTTTTACTTAAAACTTATCAACTACAAAATTTGAGATGTGCCAAGCACCGTCTTACGGCTTTGCTGTGCCTTTTTTTCTCCCAGAAAGGGCACAGGCTTTTTATCTCATTTAGAAACAACAAGAATTTATAACGGTAAAACGATGTCAACTTTAGAAATATCTTCCAAAAAATTACAGGTTGTTCAAACCGCCATCCAACTCTTTACAACGCATGGGTTCCATAATGCAGGCGTAGACCTGATTATCAAAAAATCCAAAATTCAAAAGGCCACGTTTTATAACTACTTTCACTCAAAAGAACGCCTTGTTGAAATGTGCCTAATCTTTCAAAAAAGTCGGCTAAAAGAAGAAGTACTGGCAATTATCTACTCACATCGTTACCCAACCGCAAACGATAAACTTAAAGAAATTTTTCTTTTACATGTCGATTTAAACAGTTTTTACTTTTTGCTATTTAAGGCCATTTTTGAAATCAAGCTGCTTTATCCTCGCGCCTATCGAATGGCGATTGAATATAGAAAATGGCTGCTTAAAGAGCTTTTTGAGTTGATATTTACTCTAGAAACCAGGGCTTTAAAGCCCGATGCAAACATGATTTTATTTATGATTGACGGTGCAATCATCCAACTTTTAGATCCAAATAAAGCTGGTGAAACGGAGCAGTTTTGGGAGTATTTTTACTCAATGGTTAAATTATTAGATTAATTGATAGTCTTTTTGTATATAATATGTATTCTTTATATTTTGTAATCATTATAGAGTAAACATGAAAAAAATATTAATCATTACTACTTTGAGTTCTTTCGGTTTAATTGCTTGTTCAACTACTGAAACTTCAAGAACGATACAAAGCCCGCAAGTAACTGTAGCTACATCACAAATTAAATATACGGGAGTAAAGGCTCCTGTTTCTATTGGTAAGTTTGATAATCGCTCTAGTTATATGAGAGGTGTTTTCTCTGACAATGTAGACCGTCTAGGCGGACAGGCAAAAACTATTCTTGAGACACATTTACAGCAAACTGGTTATTTTACAGTTTTAAATCGAGACAATTTATCTGAGATTAAACAAGAAGTTGGGTATAGCAATACGAGCCAATCTATTAAAGGTGCTCGTTATGTCATCACAGGTGACGTATCTGAGTTTGGTCGCAAAGAAGTAGGTGATCAGCAATTATTTGGTATTTTAGGTCGCGGTAAACAGCAAGTTGCTTATGCAAAAGTTAATCTAAATGTCGTTGATGTAAAAACATCTGAAGTCGTGCATTCCGTACAAGGTGCGGGTGAATATGCCTTAGGTGCTCGTGAAGTATTAGGTTTTGGCTCTACAGCTTCTTATGATTCGACTTTAAATGGCAAAGTACTTGATTTAGCTGTTCGTGAAGCAGTTAATAATCTTGTAACAGATATTCAAAATAACCGTTGGTCAATTCAATAATTTTGGATATGTGTTAAATGAAAAAAATTCTTTTAAGCAGTTTTCTTGCTATGGGATTGGTTGGGTGTGCCGCTGGTCCTCAACCTTTATATAATTGGGGAACTTATACTCATCAAACCTATTTGATGTATAACGCACCAGAGAAAGCGACACCAAGTACGCAAATCACAAAATTAGAAGCTGAAATTGAGAAAACTAAAGGCAAGGGCTTAGCCGTTCCGCCAGGTTTATATGCACATTTAGGATTATTGTATTTACAAGAAAATAATTCTCAAAAAGCAATCGAGTATTTCCAGCTTGAACGACAAGTATATCCAGAATCTACAGTTTTAATGGATCGCTTATTGCAAAAAATGAATGCGAATGGTGGGAATGCAAAATCATGATGAAGAAATTTCTAATTGCTGGTTTGGTTATCTCTAGCCTTGCATTTACTGGATGTGCCGTTACTCCACAACCTAATAAAGATATTACAGCTTATAAAGCTCATATGCCAAAATCGATTTTGGTATTGCCTCCAGTCAATGATTCGCCTGATGTAAAAGCGACTTATAGTTATTGGCCTACTGTGGTGGCACCTGTGGCAGAAGCGGGTTATTACGTTTTCCCAATCTCTGTCGTAGACAATATGTTTAAAGAGAATGGGGTTACTAATGGCAGTGATGCTCAGTCTATTGCACCCCAGAAATTACAAGAGATTTTTGGTGCAGACGCAGCTTTATATATTCGAATTAAAGAATATGGTTCTAAATACCAAGTGATTCAGAGTGTCGCGACAGTAAGTGCTGAAGCAAAGCTTGTTGATTTAAAAACTGGAGATGTGATTTGGACAGGTGAGAAAAAACTTGTTCAAGCAAGTAATGATGGTAATGCGGGTTTAATCGGAATGGTCGTCGGTGCTTTAGTTGAACAGATTGCTGGCAGCTTTACTGATCGGGCTTATCCATTAGCGAGTATGGTAAATACTCAACTTTTTACCCCGACGACTTATAATCCGGGTATGGGGTTGTTATATGGTCCACGTTCACCAAAATATCAACAAGATGGAGTAGCAGCTAAGTAAATTAAAGTCTTAACTAAAGTTTTACTTTATTAAAAATAGGCTATTACCTAGATTCATTATATGAAACGCTAGATAAAAATTTATTATTCTAAATGGTTTATGAAATTTCTGGGTTAGGCAGGAGAACTAGAGCAACTAGTTCTCCTCTTTAATTTAAATTACTTCTTTTGCTTAAAACGGTATTTACACTTTAGACAACGATAATCTTGAAAAATATTCTTGTCGATTATTACGCCAGCTTTTTTACCAAAAATGTTACCAACTACACCGCCAGTAATTCCTGCACTAATGGCACCAACAAAAGTCCCTACAGTTCCACCAACAATTACACCTAAAGGACCAGCAACAGTACCAATAGCCGCTCCAACAGTCGCGCCAGTTGCTGCACCGCCTACCGTACCTGCTGTTGTGCCAGCAGCTGTCAGTAAAACACCGCCAGTTGTTCTAAGTAATTTGTCATGGTCACGTGCTTCAATTTCTGTAGAACCACACTTAGGACATTGCAGAGCTTTTTCCATAAAATTTCCTGTCTTTCATCATTGAGTGACACAGTACGGCGCTAAATCAGTGTAGTGGGTAAAGAATCTGTCTTACGATGGAGTATCTTTTGCCTGTTGAGTGATTGCAACGATAACTGGTCTGCTTTGATTTTAGCTGAACATTGACACAAATATTTATAGATCATGTAAACACTTGTACTTTAATAATTATCTCATTAAATACTAATGTTTAGAATGACTAAGGCTTACATATCAATGTGTCTAGTAGAGAAAAATTCAATAATGATGAATAAAATGTGAATGGTTTTTTGAGTAGATTTTTTGAAGTTACTTAGGGTAACAAGCTATTCAATGATAAAAGGCTTATCCTGTTTGAATAAGCCTTTTTGAATATTAGAGAGCTTTTTTCCAACTCAGAAATTTATATAGTCCAAACATGAAAGTAATCCAGATTGGAATTAAAATCACCGATTTTTCAAATCCTTGAGTCCACATGATGTATAAAATTATGCCAATAAAAATCAAAATAATATAGTTACTTAAAGGTGAAAATAGAGCAGGGAATTTGGCAACTTTGTCTTCAAGTTTCATGGCGCGTTTAAACTTTAAATGAGTAAAGCTAATAATGGCCCAGTTTAAAACCAGTGCAGCCACGGCCATGTACATGAGATAGCTTAAAGCTTGTTCTGGGATAAAGTAGTTCAGTAATACACAACCAAAAATCAGAATAGAAGAAAAGATAACAGCCGGTGTAGGAACACCTTGTTTGCTGACTTTTGTAAAAATTTTGGATGCGTGACCTTGTACAGCGAGGCCATATAACATACGACTGTTTGCATACATACCGCTGTTATAAACCGACAGTGCAGCCGTCAAAATAATAAAGTTAAGCAAATGCGCTGCCCAGCCAATCCCAAGCTGGCTAAAAATCATCACAAATGGACTTTTATCTAAACCACCGAGGTCAAGCTGATTCCACGGAATAAGCGACATGATGATGGCAAGCGAAGCCACATAGAAAACCAAGATTCGAAAGATGACTTGGTTAATGGCTTGTGGAATGCTTTTTTCTGGATTTTCGGCTTCAGCGGCAGTCATCCCAATCAGTTCAATACCGCCAAAAGCAAACATTAAAAAGGCGAGCATATAAAATAGGCCCGAGAACCCATGCGGGAAAAATCCGCCATGCTGCCATAAGTTTGAGAAGCTAGCGATAGAATCACTACCCGCGGTAAGCAATAAATATAAGCCAAACACGATCATGGCAATGACCGCCGCAACTTTAATAATAGCTAACCAAAACTCAGATTCGCCATAAAATTTAACGTTGCCTAAGTTCAAACATGTGACCAAAACAAAGAAAAATAAGGCTGATATCCAAGCAGGAATGTGGGGCCACCAGTAATGCACATATTTAGCAACTGCTGTCAGTTCGGTCATCGCGACCAGAATATAAACCACCCAATAGTTCCAGCCCGATAAAAAACCAGGGAATTTCCCCCAATATTTTTGTGCAAAGTAACTAAAGGAACCAACCACAGGTTCTTCTACGATCATTTCACCCATTTGGCGCATAATTAAAAATGCGACCAAACCGACAATGGCATAACCTAAAATAATAGAAGGACCAGCAGACTGGATGACTTGTGCAGAGCCTAAAAATAAACCTGTCCCGACAGCACCACCCATAGCGATCAACTGGATATGGCGATTTTTAAGTCCGCGTTTTAATTGGGAAGATGAATTGCTCAAAATATATGCGCTGAATAAAAAAGCTGGCGCTATTGTAATAGATTGGTTAGGGATAACCTAGTTTGAAAAGGATTTTACTCAGCTAAATAAAAAGGATCCGTACAAAGCTATACGGATCCCTTTTTGAAATCGGTTATTTTATAAATTAGAAAGATACCATTTTGCCCGGATTAATCATTGCACCGATGCCATACATGCTTTTAGCGAGTGGAATAACAACGGGAGCAAGGGTACGACCAAAAATAATATTTTGATGATCAATTTTAGATAACATTTCGAAGTCTTTAGATTGCCCAACAAAGTCATTTGCAATGGCTTTACCAATGCGTACCGTCTGAGCAACGCCGTGACCACTCCAGCCATGAACAGCATAGATTGGGAATTTATTGCCAAACTTACGGCTATCGACTGCACCATTTACGGTTAAATCAGTAGTTCCACTCCAGACAAAATCCATTTCTAGATTTTTAATTTGCGGGAACACTGTATGAATTCGATGTTCTAGATAATTTAATGTTTTTTCTGGTCCCCAGCATGTTCCTGTACCTTGACCACCAAACAATAAGCGGTTGTTAAACACGGGACGGTAGTAATCAATTTGGAACTGTGTGTCATAAACAGGGTGCCCAAACGGTAAAATCTCTTTTGTATCAAACTCGAGCGGGGCTGTCGTTGCAACATAAGTATAGAACGGAATAGTAGTATTGTTTTGCTCTGATAAAAGTTTAAAAGAAGCATGGTGCACGGCTAACACCACAGATTTTTTAGCTTTCACGACAGCATTTGCAGTTTGAACATAAATACCATCTGCTTTTTCTTCTATTGAAATGACTTCTGTTTGTTCATAAACATTACCGCCATTTTGGCAAAAGCCATAAATTAAACCACGGTTTAAAGCTAAAGGATGAATTTGTCCACCCAACTCATCAATTAAACCACCTGTGTAATAATCAGACTTAATATAGTCCATGAGTTCATGTTTACCCACAATGCGGGTATGGTCTTCACCTAAATATTTTCGTGCATCGGCGCCTTGTGTTAAACCGACTAAATGTCCTTCATGAACGGCAGCAGTAATATGACCGTATTTTCGGTCAAAGTTAAGCTGGTATTTTTCTGAGATATCATCAATGAGTTGCATCGCTTCCGTAGAGGTAAAATGCCATAGCTTTTTGGCATCTTCGTAGCTAAGTCGATCGGCCATTTCTTGAGCTTCCCAACGTGCTAAACCCGGTGTCAGTTGTCCGCCATTGCGTCCAGAAGCTGCGCTACCTACACGGTTTTTTTCTAATAAAACAGTCTCTACGCCTTGTTCAGCTAAATGTAAGGCCGTAGATGAACCCAATAAACCACCGCCAATAACTACCACATCACATTCAATATCAGCTTTTAAGCTGTCAAAAGTATGCCAATCAGAAAGTGAGCTTTCATAATAGTTTGCAGGGTTATCTACCGAGGTGCCATTAACCGTGGATGTATCAAATTCTGCATGTTTTGGATTTAACCAGCTCCACTCTTTACCTACTTGTAGAGATTTACTCGGTTTATATTCCACGTCTTTTAAAAGTTGAGGTTTAGAAATAATTTTCATGACAAATTTCCTTAAAAATTAATAAGCATTACTAATAGCAATACTTTGTTTTTTAATCGTTTTATAGATAAATAGGAGAATGCCCAAAGCTAACCAGAAACATCCAAAAATCAGTGAAGATGAGTCAAGATTGAGCCAGAGGCAAATAATGCTGATTACAGAGATGAGCGGTAAAAATAGGTTTAGAAATTTGTTTTTAAACCCTAAACGCTGTTTATCTTTAATATAAAACTTCATAAAAACAGAGAAATTTACGGCTGTAAAAGCGACTAGGGCACCAAAGCTGATTAGGCTTACGACTTGGGCTAAATCTAGAAAAACCGCGGACATTGAAATAAGACCAACAAATAAAACCGAAAAAAACGGTGTACCTAATGAAATATGAATTGTCCCAAAATACTTTTTAGGGAAAATATTATCGGTGCCCATTATATACAGTAAACGTGAAGCGCTGGCATGTGAGGCAAGGCCAGAGGCGACTGTGTTCATAATTTGTCCGCATAAAAATACGGATTGGAAAAAAGCACCGCCGACGTAAAGTACAATTTCAGGTAATGCTTCTGAAGGGTGTTGAAAGCGTAGATTATTTGGAAAATAAAGCTGAATAAACCAAGCGGCTGTGAAAAAAATAAGTCCGCCAGCGAGAGTCGTTAACATGACTGCGCGGGGAATATTTTTAGTAGGTTGCTTAGTTTCATTAGAAAGTGTGGTAACCGCATCAAAGCCCAAAAATGAAAAGCACAAAACTGAGGCACCCGCAACGAGGGGGAGTATAGATTGGTGCTCATGCCAGAGTGGAGCCAAAGTAAGCACATGCTCATAACCTTGAGTCGAGCCAATACCCTTAATCACTAAATAAACAAAAATGACCATGAGTATGATGGGTGCAAACACAAACAATAGACTCAAATTGGCGAGTAACCGAATGCGGAAACAATTCACTAAAGTGACTAGGCTCGCTGACACAATTACCCAGAACCAGTAAGGCAGACTTGGAATAAGGGCTGTGAGATAAATTGCGGCTAGCAAAACATTAATGAGAGGCAGTAATAAATAGTCGAGTAGGGAGCACCAACCGACAAAAAAACCACTTTTGGGACCTAAGCTTTCGGCAGTATAACTATATGCCGAGCCTGATTTTTCGGAATTTTTACTAAATCTTGCATAGCTCCAAGCAGTGAGTAGCATGGCGCCAAGTGCGAGTAAATATGCCAGTGGTACATGTCCATTGGTAATACCCGAGACAATACCGAAAGTATCAAACACCGTCATGGGAGTCATGTAGGCAATACCAATAATCGTGACTTGCCAAAGAGACAGTTTTTTTAAGGAAGACGTTTTATTTTCCATGTCATTTCAACCTCAAATTCTTTGTTTTGCTTTTCATCCGGAAAAGCGATGCTATTTTTGAGCCAAAACTTCCCCTAGACCTGAATAAACACGTCTATTTGAAGAAAGTTTGTACAAAAGTGGGTGACTGTTTTGCCTTGGTGATGCCCTAAAGCAAGATCAAATACTTATATTTTTCGACGTCACTCTAGATCACGACCAGTTGAAAAGATTGACACGGTCGTGACAAAACCTGCTCAGGGCTTTGGCCTTTAAATAATGTGCCTGTTCTGATGGTGATGTCATTTGAAGTAATTACTCGAGAAGAGTCGTTAATCACAATTGCTTTTTGTTTTATGTTTTTAAGTTTCGGCATAAGAATTTTTTCGAGTGCGGAAACTAAAATATCGGTAGCAATAACACCGATAAATTGATCACGAATCATGACCGGATGGGCAAGGGTGATGGTGTATGCACCATTGCAAATGTAGTCAACATAAGGCCCATGAATGCACGGACTCTTATTTTGAGCAGGTTTATGGAACCATTCAAAAGAGCGAAAATCTAAAAATCGCTGAGCATTTTGATAGTTTTCAAGTTTAGCTTGTTGTAACTGATCTTCTTTTTTATACCACCATTCGAGTGTCCAATAATCTTGTTCTTCTTGCGTTGCAGGACTATAACTTGCAAAGCCGATGCCTTGACTGTAATGGCTTTCCTGTAAGGCTTTTTTAATTTCTTTTTGCAAAGCTGAACGCTCTGAACCTGAAAGCTTAACGTCTTTTGTTTTTTCAGGTTCATGTTTTGAGAGAATTTTGCTCGCTTTGGTCGCCAGCTTTTCTGTAATGGCTGTGGTTTCCTCAACCACCGTCTTTAACAAATTTTGAAGCTCTTCTATATCTAAATGTTGGGTCATTCCTATAACTCCTAAAATTCCGTATTTCTCACTTGATACTTTATAAGCGCTCTACTTTATTGTTTTTATTCGATAGATAACTTATATCGAAGCATTTGGTCTGTTAGCATCGAAATGATTTTTCGTGCTTGAATAACAGCATCATCTTCATTGCCTTGAACAAAAGATGATAAAAGTTGATGGTATTGAGCGACGACCGATTGATGAAACTGATCATCTTGGTAAAGCACAGCAATGAGCGGTGCCCATTCGGCTTGTATGGTTAACTCTTGATTTGCCAAGCGAGCTGATTGAGCAAAAGAGGTGAGTGTTAACAAGCAACGTAAATCAAGTTGGGCACGTGTGTCTGGTTCAACGGCTTGTTCAAATTGATCAATAAGCTCTTTGATTTTACCCAGTTCATATTCAGTGGTTCTTTGTGCTGCCAAATATGCACCATGGCTTAAAATTGCACTATGAAACTCGCCTAAATCAGCTAGATATTCATTGGAAGCCTGACGCAGAGGGTGCTTGTTTAAGAGTAAATCGGAAGGTAACTCACAAACAAAGCTTCCGCCGTTTCGCCCGCGTCGTGTATCAATCAGACCTTTTACGCGTAAAGTATTTAAAGCTTCACGGACCGTAATGGGTGACACTCCCATTAAGCGAGCTAGATCCGCCTCGTTAGGAAGCTGTTCATTGCTTTTGAGCAATCCAGAGATAATTGCATTTTCCAAGCGTTCTACAACTTGTTCCGATCGAGTTGCCTGAGCGATAGGTGCAAAAATTATCGTATATGCTGACATGGCGAATTCTCTAAAAGCTAAGTCAGAGACTTAGCTTAATGAAACGGATAAATGATTAAAACACGCCATATTGATGGACGGCCTGTTCATCTTCAGGCACAGCTGGTATTGCATCCCAAAGTTCAACAATTTTGCCATTATCGACTCGCCATAATTCAAAATAGGCATGTCGATTTCCGGCAATACTTCCTTCGGAATGTGTCAAGACAAATTGACCATCAGCAATGGAGCGATGCGTTTTGGAGTATACCAAACCTTGTCCTTCATTACGGATATTGTTCAAAAAATCAATGACTGCTTTAACACCATCACCAATGTCTGGACTATGTTGAATGAACTGATCGTCGTGAGTGTATTCTTTAAATGCCTCATAATTGCCATCAATTAATGACTTCTTAAAGAACGAGGTCACAATCTCACGATTTTTCTCTGGGTCATGGTGAGTTACGATTTCGGTTGGGCCATCTAATTGTGTTCTACCACTCACATTTGGCGCGGCTTCTGCCACCAGACCATCCCAGTGTTCCACAATTTTGCCATCTTTCACTCGGTAAATATCAAACCCGACTAAAGGGTTTTCATCTAGGCCCTGAAAGCGGCCATGAATTGCAACCAAGTCACCATCTGCCAATACACGCACAGCTTCATGTTGCATGTCGGGGCAGTCTTCTACCAATTGACGAAGACCTGAAATACCATTTGCAACGAGTGGTGAGTGTTCTATAAAGTCTTCAGAAAAATAACGGTCCAAAGCAGTGGTGTCGTGCAAATTAAATAGCTCGTGATGGGCTTTAGTCACCAAGTCTTTCATTTCTTGCTTATTCATTTTGATCTCCTTTCAAAACGCATTGTTATTATTCGTTTGAACTCATCACATGTTTAACGCGAGTATATTCTTCAAAACCGTAACCAGATAAATCTTTACCATAACCTGATTTTTTGAAACCGCCGTGTGGCATTTCTGCGGTTAAAGGAATATGCGTGTTAATCCAAACTGTACCGAAATCGAGTTCACGAGACAGACGTGTGGCGCGGGCATGATCTTTGGTCCAAACACTTGAAGCTAGGCCATATTCAACATCGTTGGCTTTTTCAATGGCATCATTTTCATCTGTAAATTTCTGAACCGTAATTACTGGTCCAAAAATTTCGTTCTGAATGGCTTCATCATGTTGTTTTAGGCCACTAATAACAGTCGGTTCAAAATAGAAACCTGGGCGGTCTGCCTGTTTTCCGCCTGTTTCAACTTTGGCGTGAGCAGGTAAGTTGTCGATAAACGCTTTAACATTCTTTAATTGATTGGCATTGTTAAGTGGGCCATAAAGCGCGTCTTGATCATCTGGATCGCCAAAACGGGTATTTTTTGCAGCTTCAACGAGTTTAGCTAAAAACTCGTCATGAACAGATTCAGCCACAATCACACGTGTTGCAGCAGTACAGTCTTGGCCTGCGTTGAAATAGCCTGTTAAAGCAATCATTTCAACGGCTTTATCAAGATCGGCATCTTCAAAAACCAGTACAGGTGCTTTACCGCCAAGTTCAAGATGAGCTTTTGCTAAATTTGCCGCAGCAGAAGCAGCAACTTGTAATCCGGCACGAACTGAGCCTGTAATAGAAACGAGTGCAGGGGTCTTATGTGATACAACTTTTGAACCGACTTGTGCTTGGCCTAACACTACGTTAAATGCACCGTTAGGGAAAAATGGTGCAGCAATTTCAGCAAGTAAAAGCGTACTTTCAGGAGTAGTATCACTTGGTTTAAGTACCACGGTATTACCTGCGGCTAAAGCTGGAGCAATTTTCCAGACAGCCATCATGAGTGGATAGTTCCAAGGTGTAACTTGTCCAACTACACCGACTGGTTCGCGGCGAATAGAAGAGGTTAAACCTTCTAAATATTCACCTGAAGCAGTGCCATTGAGTAGGCGGGCAGCACCTGCAAAGAAACGAACCTGATCTGCCGATGCACCCACTTCTTCAGATGCAATTAAGTGTTTTAACTGACCCGTATTACGACTTTGTGCCTCAATTAAACGCTCTGCATTTGCTTCAATAGCATCTGCTAAATTCAGTAATGCTTTTTGACGAGTCGAAGGTGTACTGCGGCCCCAAATTTTAAATGCTTCTTTTGCAGCAGCATAAGCTGCATCAACTTCTGCCTCGGTTGCATTCGGTGATTGTGCATAAACTTCACCAGTCACTGGGCTTACCAAATCGAAATAATCATTTCCTTTGCTAGCAACATATTCGCCGTTAATGAAGTGTTGTAGTTGAGTTTTAGCCATTTTTTATACCTTGTCCTTAGGTTTTAACATATAACATATAATACTATATGTATTATGTTTTAAATTTTCTGTCAAATGCTTTGATGAGAGGAGTGAGTGAAAAAAGTGAAAATTTAAATCAAATTAGATTTTAAGTTTTTGATTTTGATTATTTAAAAAGAATAAAAATTTATTGAAGATTTTTAGGAAAGATTCATTTTCGTAATAGTTCAATAGATTTGATAAAAAATCATAGAATAATTTTTCTAATCGAAAGCAGTTTGATGAGCCAAACATTGTGCTTAGCTCATCAATTTCGTTTCTATGATTTGAAACTAAAGTGAATGATTAGGTCTTATGACTCGCAAGCAGAATGCTAGTTTCACTGTTATAAATACCTGAAATGTTCCTGATTCTTTCTAAAACTTTATCGAAGTTTTCTAAAGTGTCAGAACGTAGCTCGACCAAAATATCCCATTTGCCATTGGTTTTATGCAAACATTCCACGGCACTTTCTAGGCGTAATTCTTTAATCACGGATTGTGCTTTAGTGCCTTCAACCATAATGCTCATCCATGCACGGATGACGTTTCGTTCAGCATTGGGTTTAAACCGTACCGTATATCCGGTAATGATGCCCGAAGACTCTAAATACTCGATTCTCTTTTTTACCGTTGCCCGTGAAACGTGAACTTTTTCGGCTAACTCGGTAACAGACATCCGTGCGTTATCTTTAAGTAAACCTAAAATAATTTGATCAATGTTATCCATATTGTAATTGTCAATTATCAAATTGGTAAAAAATAATTCATTTTTTACTGAATTACAAATTTTGTGAATCAATTTGATTTTGAATAATAAGGGCATCGGTTAAGCCTAATAATTCAATTTAATGGACTAGATAAGATGAATAATTTTGCAGTTTCTCGTAATGACTTTAACGAGTGGATGGTTCCAGTTTTTGCACCGGCAAATTTCATTCCGGTACGTGGCGAAGGTTCACGTATTTGGGATCAAGAAAATAAAGAATATATCGATTTTGCAGGCGGGATTGCAGTAAACGCATTAGGTCATGTGCATCCAGTGGCAGTAAATGCTTTAACAGAACAAGCAACAAAACTTTGGCATGTAGGCAATGGTTATACAAATGAACCCGTTCTACGCCTTGCAAAACAACTCACTGAAAATACATTTGCAGATAAGGTTTTCTTCTCTAACTCAGGCGCAGAAGCGAACGAAGCTGCTTTAAAACTGGCTCGTAAAGTTGGACTAGACAGCGGTGTTGCTGGCAAAAGTGGCATTGTGGCATTTAACAATGCGTTCCATGGCCGTACCTTATTTACTGTTTCAGCGGGTGGTCAACCTAAATATTCACAAGACTTTGCACCACTTCCAAATGGCATTAACCACGTTGCCTTTAATGATTTAGAAGCTGCCAAAGTAGTCATTAATGAGCAAACTTGTGCAGTCATTGTTGAGCCAATCCAAGGTGAAGGCGGAGTTATTCCTGCTGATATCGAATTTTTAAAAGGCTTAAGAGCACTGTGTGATGAGTTCGGTGCCTTACTGATTTTTGATGAAGTACAAACCGGTGTTGGCCGTACAGGTGCACTGTATGCCTACATGAACTTTGGTGTTATTCCAGATGTATTAACGACAGCAAAAGCACTAGGCGGTGGTTTTCCAGTCGGTGCAATGTTAACAACCGATAAGTTTGCTCCACATTTTTCAGTCGGTACACATGGTACGACTTATGGTGGTAACCCGTTAGCAAGTGCGGTTGCGGGTGCAGTGTTTGAGTTTATTAATACACCTGAAGTGCTTAATGGTGTCAAAGAGCGTCATGACTACTATAAAAACGCTTTAAATAAATTAAATGAAAAATATGAAGTCTTTAAAACGATTCGCGGTGAAGGCTTATTGATTGGTTGTGCGTTAAAAGATGAATTCGCTGGTAAAGCAAAAGACATCAATAACCTTGCGGGCGAAGAAGGTTTACTGAGTCTGATTGCTGGTCCAAACGTTATACGTTTTACGCCGTCTTTAATCATTCCATTTGCTGATATTGATGAAGGTCTAAAACGCTTTGAACGTGCGCTTGCTCGCTTTGTGGAAATTCAAAAGGATGAACAAGCAGCATGATGATTATTCGCTACATTGAGCCTAAAGATGTTAATGACCTTTACCTGTTGGCGCAAAAAGCAGGTTTTGGTTTGACATCTCTGCAACCAAATATGGAAAAGTTGGCTGCTCGTATTGAACGGGCATGTAAAACAGTCGCAGGTGAACTTCCAAAGGCAGATCAGGTTTACTTATTTGTTTTAGAAGATACTGAACTCAACAAAGTTGTCGGGGTTTGTGGAATTGAAGTCGCACTTGGTTTAAAAGAGCCTTGGTATAACTTTCATGTTGGGACACAAGTGCATGCGTCAGAACCCTTAAGTGTTTATAACGCTTTACCTACTTTGTATTTGAGTAATGACCATACCAACTGTAGTGAGCTTTGTACTTTATTTTTAGACCCTGACTATCGCTTAAATAAAAATGGCAAGTTTCTATCTAAAGTCCGTTTCTTATTTCTTTCAGCATTCCGTCAATATTTTGAAGAAACGATTGTTGCCGAAATGCGCGGATATTCTGATGCCAATGGGCAGTCACCATTTTGGAATGCGGTAGGTCATAAGTTTTTTAATATTGAATTTACCAAAGCCGATTACTTAAGTGGTGTCGGGCAAAAGGCTTTTATTGCTGAGCTGATGCCAAGACATCCCCTCTATGTCGATATGTTACCTGACGATGCGAAAGCCGCGATTGGCATTGTGCACCCGAATACTCGACCAGCCTACAATCTCTTGCTTGAAGAAGGACTGCGCTATAAAGGCTATGTCGATATTTTTGATGGTGGCGCAACGTTGCAAGCAGATATCGAAAATTTAAGGGCGATTAAAGAAAGTCAATCCGTAACGGTACAAGTCGAACAAACTGAAAATATCGCTGTAGGGGATGAATCTTACATTGTGGCCAATGATGATTATGAAAATTATCGGGCCATTCTTGTGTATAGCAAACCTCATCAGAACATATTGCAGTTAACAAAAGAACAGTCAAAACAATTGAATGTTGAAAATGGTTCTTTAGTTCGGGTGCTCAGTGTTCACGTTAAACGGGCTTCTAGTCCAGAAGTGGTCAATAAACTCAAAGAAACTGAACATTTGCGAATGGCTGTTAATTAAGCGGAAATTACTATACATTTCACCAATTTTAAGAGGGAATAATATATTATCGCTAGCGCAAGATGGGTATATGGATAAATACGGTCTTGCTCTCTGAGCTGGAATTAATTAGCCTGCTTTTTTATATAAAGGGTAAATCAATAAAATATTAATTAGTTTATATATTTTAAATGTTTATCGAAATTATATTTTGGAAATCAGGTTAATATAATAATGAAGGAAAGGAATGATGAATAATTTTTATTGTTATAGGTGATGGCTTTTAAAAAGGAATTTATAAGGTCTTAAGTGATTTAATAATATTTTAGAATGGTTTAATGGACTAAATTAATAATCATATAATTTGTTTATTATTAAAGCATTTACGACGGTTGTTATAAATTGGAGTAAATATTACATGAGTAAGAATAACGGAAAGCAGTTCCTGGAAGGAGATCTTCTTGGTAGTCAACATATGACTGATCAAGAAGAAGAGAAATTGCAGCGCTCATTGACAAATCGTCATATTCAAATGATCGCAATCGGTGGTGCAATTGGTACTGGATTATTTATGGGTTCCGGGAAAACATTAAGTGTTTCGGGTACTTCAATTGTTTTAACCTATTTAATTATTGGTTTCTTCTTTTTCTTCGTGATGCGGGCAATGGGTGAATTGTTGCTTGCGAACACGAATTTTAAAACCTTCGCCGATTTTGCAACAGCTTATCTCGGTCCATGGGCGGGGTTTTTCCTTGGTTGGTCCTACTGGTGTAACTGGATTATTACTGCGATTGCCGATGTGATTGTGATCGGAGGGTACATGCAGTTTTGGTATCCCGATTTACCCGTCTGGATTCCAGCATTTACATCATTAGCGATCTTGACCATACTCAATTTTGTGGCCGTTCGATTGTTTGGTGAACTCGAGTTTTGGTTCTCACTCATCAAAATTACTGCAATTATTCTATTTATTTTGGCTGGTATTTATTTAATTGGGACTGGATTTACTTCACCAAATGGGGTTAAGGCCTCAATGAGCCATTTGTTTGAAACAGAGTCGATGTTTCCTTATGGCGTTACAGGTTTCTTGGCTGGCTTCCAAATTGCCATCTTTGCATTTGTGGGTATTGAGCTGGTTGGTACGACTGCTGCAGAAACTAAAGACCCGCATAAATCACTTCCAAAAGCGATTAACTCTATTCCTTTACGCATTTTATTATTCTACGTAGGCGCATTGGTTTGTATTATTGCGGTCACATCTTGGGCTAAGGTTTCACCAGAAAAGAGCCCATTTGTAGAAATGTTTACTTTGGTCGGGTTACCAATTGCGGCAGGTTTAATCAACTTTGTTGTTGCAACTTCGGCCTTATCTTCTGCAAATAGTGGAATCTTTGCGACCAGCCGTATGTTATACGGTTTGGCTTTAGACAAGGATGCACCTAAAAGCTTTAGTAAGCTGTCAAAAAGAAAAGTTCCAATTCGCGGACTCGTATTTTCAATGGCGTGCGTAACGGTTGGAACATCTATTTTATTTATTGTTCCAAATGTCATGACAGCATTTACGATTATCTCAGCGCTCACTTCAATTTTATGTATTTTTACGTTTATGTTGATTGTGCTTTCATATATTTATTATCGTAAGAAAAGTCCTGAGCTACATATCCAGTCAAAATATAAAATGCCAGGTGGTTTATTTATGGCATGGATGACCATGTTGTTTTTAGTGTTTACTATCTTAATTTTGGCTTTAGACCATGATACTTTAATTGCACTTGAGTGCTCACCAATCTGGTTTATTGGTTTATTTATTGCCTATAAATATAAAAAGAAAAAGATGTTGCAGCTTGATATCTTAAAATCTCAAAAGGTTGATTATATTTAAGTCGAGTATAGTTGTTTTTATATTAAAGCTAGGTGGGTGCCTAGCTTTTTTATTTTTAAAATAATAATTTTTAGTTAAGATAATTTGTTTATGGTTCCAACATTTAGCAGCAAACTTACTCAGAAAATTTTTGTAAGGTCTGAAATGTTTTTCAGGATTTTAAATATAGTCATAAATATTAAAATGAATTAAATTGATTTTAAAACTAAAGATTACAAAGTAAAAGGAATAGTAATCCCATGATACTTAAGTGTAATGATAGTAATTTGTACGATTTTACTATGGGGAAAAGATATATCTGTTTTGGGATGCAATTTAATGAATATCGAAATGAAACAAAGGTATCCGTTCGCCGTGATTCAGATGGTACCCCTGTTATTGTAGATATTTCTAAATTTGAAATAATTAATCCTAGTATACCTGAAGGTTGGGAAATTTCATTTTATAGACAGGAAGATACTATAACGACGACTATTGAACCTAAAGAATTTAGTGGAGAATTTTGGGATGACTATCATGATGGGAATCCTAAAATGGAAAAATTATTTGAAGATACTTATTTAAAGATCTATAAATTTCATAATTTTTCTATTACGTCCGGTTGATTAATTAAAACCCAATAAAAAAGCCTCATTACGAGGCTTTTTTATCTTCTATTATTTAATATTTGGATCGCCTTTTTTCAAGAAAAAGCGGATCGCTAATTTTTGTAGGAATGTCCCATAAGGAGGGTGGAAAAGCTGAGTCGGGAAGAACCGATGGCGAATAAATACAGTTTTTGCATGAGAAAGTTCACGAAAACCTTCTTCGCCATGATATGACCCCATGCCTGAGTTGCCGATACCACCAAAAGGAGCGTCATGGTTAACTACATGCCAGCCCCAGTCATTAATGGTCACACCACCCGAATGAGTTTCACGTAAAATCCGGTCGCGTTCTACTGAGCTATGCGTAAAGCAATAAAGCGCTAAAGGTCTTTCGTCCGATTTCACATAGGTAATCGCATCATCTAAAGAATCATATGCCACTACAGGTAAAATAGGGCCAAAGAGTTCTTCTTTCATAATGCGCATATCTGGTGTGCAATTCAGCACAATCTGTACAGGCATTCTACGGCCTTGTTGGTCAAAGCTATACGTATCGCAAGGAATAACACGTGCACCTTTTTCTTGTGCATCGGTCAAAATATCTTGAATACGTTTTAAATGGCGGTCGTTCACAATAGATGTGTAATTCTCATTGTTTGTGATGTTTTGACCAAACATTTTTATAAAGCTGGATTTTGCTGCATCCACAAACTCATCAATACTTTCTTTAGGAACCAACGCGTAGTCAGGCGCTACACAGATTTGACCACTATTAGTTGCTTTGCCATGGGTAATACGTTTTGCCGCATCGGCAAGTGGGTAATTACGGCTCACAATTGCCGGTGATTTACCGCCTAACTCAAGTGTAACAGGTGTTAGATTTTCAGCAGCAGCTCGCATGACGACTTTGCCAATAGTAGGGGAGCCAGTAAAGACAATATGGTTAAATGGCAAAGAGGTAAATCTTGCTGGATCTGTAATTTCTTCACCAAATACGGCCACTTCATCTTCGTTAAAGACTTCGGCAAGCATGCGTCTTAGCATGGCATTGGTATTTGGGGTAATTTCAGGGAGTTTAATCATGACTCGGTTGCCCGCAGCCAAAGCAGCAATGAGTGGGCCAAGTGCTAAATAAACGGGGAAGTTCCAAGGAACAATTACACCAACCACGCCTTTAGGTTGGTATTGCACACTTAAACGGTTTGATAAAAATAAAAGCTCGGTACGGCGTTTGCTTGGACGCATCCAGCGGCGTAAATGATGAATCGCATGATCGGCTTCCAACACAGAGCCAAGCAAATCTAGTAGTTTAGATTCATCAAGTGATCTTGAACTAAAATCAGAATTAATCGCAGCAGCTAAAGCATCTTGATAGCGAATAATTTGTTTTTTGAGTTGATGCAGTTTTGTGCGGCGTGACTCAAGACTTGGGTAGGGATCTGCCTCAAAATTGGCACGTTGTTTGGAAAAAATAAGTTCCATATGTTCTGTGGCAGAGCCGCTATATTCTTTTAAAGTGGAGCTTTCCATTATTGTTCCTTCCATACTTTTGCTTATCATACTTTATGCTTGAAGCGTCGTATGGTCGATGTTAAATTGAGACAACAAGAGGTAGTTTAGTGCCATTATGCACGTCACTCTAGGGATGGTGTGAGTTAAATGCCTAAAAATATTTATAAAAATGCAAATAGTGTCATTGAAGGAAATTATGATAATACATCCTTAGGTTCGAATACATATTTGCTGGGTTTGACCAGTTTATTTGATGAAATAGGGTTGCAAGGCATTCAATATCAAATGTTCTATCTGGCACAAATATTTCGCCAGATACGATGAATCAATCCTCTTTATATATTTCTCAAGTCCAAAAAATTCAGCTATTTCAAAATATTCAAAAACTATCTCATGATCCCTTGATCGGACTACGCGCAGGGCAAAAGCAGCGGTTGTCTGATTTTGGGGTATATGGCTATGCGTTATATTCCTCACGTAATTTTAGACAAGCAGTCGAGCTTGGTATTCGACACATTAAGCTTGCAGGGCCTATTTTAAAAAAGTCATTTTATATTCGTGATGATGTTGCCGTTTTTGAAGGGCAGGACATTATTGCACTTGGTAAGCTTTTGCCTTTAGTGTGCGAGTTTTGGTTTAGCTCCATGCAAACTTTAATTGAACGGGTACTTGAAAGACCATTTCAAGCGAAGAAGCTTTTATTACCTTATCCAGCGCCTGACTATGCTGAAGAATATGAGAAAGTTTTTCATTGTCCCGTTCAGTTTAATGCTGGGGTGATGCAATGGAACTTTGATTTAAAGTGGCTCGATGTACCTTGCCCAAATGCCAACCCGATTACCGCTGATAGGTGTAAATCGTTTTGTGAGCGGATGCTAGGTGCTGCTGAACTTGAGGAGCCTGAGTTGGTGAAAACAATCCGTTTAATATTATTGGATGGAACAGGGCTTTTTCCATCAGCTCAAGAAATGGCTGAACGCTTACATATATCAAAGCGGACCTTACATCGACGCTTGGCAGGTTTTAGTCTGACTTATCAAGAATTATTAGATGAAACTCGGCGCCGTCTTGCCGATGAATATTTGCGAGAAACAACTTTAACCGTAGATGAAATTGCGGAGAGAATTGGCTTTTCAGATACCTCTAATTTTAGAAAAGCCTATCGTCACTGGACAGGCATTTCACCAAATGAGTATCGAATACAGTACCTAAATTAGATTAAGGTTTGTTTGTTATTTAAATCGAGAGAGTAACTTTTTCTGCAAAAATGGATTACAGAGCAAAATCGCAAATAAAATAATAAATATGCCGATAATGCTGAATAGATCTGGTAATTCATGCCAAAAAACAAATCCCCAAATTCCTGCAAAAATAATGGCAATGTAATTCATTGGGCCAATTTGTCCTGCCGGTGCTAAGCTGTAGGCATAAGACATAAACAGTTGACTAATATTAGCTAAAAGTCCTGCGGCAATGAGTAGGCCTAATTCGTGCCAAGTAAAAATGCGCCAATGCCAGAACATGGGAATAGAGGAAATTAAACTACCAAAAATACAGAAGTAAAAAACGATACGCTCAGGCGGCTCTGTACTGGTTAAAGCTCTTACAGTCACAAAAGCCATTGCTGATAAAAAGCATGCACCCAAGCCAATAAAAGATAATGCGTTAAATAGACCTTGATCGGGTTTAGCGACAAATAAAACTCCAATGAGCCCAATCACAGCGGCAAAAATCATAGACTTGGTAATTTTTTCTTTTAAGAAAAGCCATGCAATCAGTGGAATAAAGATAGGAGATGAATAACTAAAAACCATAGCATTCGATAGTTTTAAGTTCGCAATTGCATAGAAAAAACCATACATTGCGGCAAGACCCACTAAGCTTCGCCACGTGTGCATCCAGAGTTTATCGGTTTTAATAAAGTCTAAACCCTGTTTAAACAGCATCGGAATAAAAATAAATAAACCCACTGCATTTCTAAAAAACACGACGGTCGCATTGTCTACCGTTTCTGAAGCAAAACGAATGCACACTCCCATAATGGAAAATAATAATGCCGATGTCATAAGACAAAGCAGCGCTTTTCCAAGTTGAGTTGAGGGGAGATTTGAAGCAGTCTGATTTTGCATAGAGAAATAGGGTTCTTAATTTTCGATGTTATTTTAGCAGTGATGATAAGTTTTGGTGAAATGTGTCGTAATTTATATGGAAAATGCGAAAAGATGAGGTGATATCCCTCATCTTTTAAACTTTATTAGGTCACTGGTGCAGGGTTAAATACAGCGAGTGAGTTATGAATACCCCAACGGTCTGACCACGTTTGTTTTTCACCGCTAGCTACTTGTAAAATCAGCTCAAAAAGTTCCCAGCCCACTTCTTCAATAGTTTTCTTCCCAATAGCAATATCGCCAGCACTGATATCAATCAGGTCATACCAACGGTTTGCAATATTGTTTCGGCTTGCCATTTTAATGACAGGTACGGCTGCCAGTCCGTAGGGTGTACCACGACCTGTGGTAAAGACTTGGACCGTAATTCCAGATGCCATTTGCTGCGTACCACAGATAAAGTCACTTGATGGTGTTGCCGCAAAAATTAATCCTTTTTTTGTCGGTCTTTGGCCCGGTGCGAGAACTTCTACAATCGGTGAGCGGCCTGATTTTGCAATTGATCCCATCGCTTTTTCTACAATGTTATTCAGTCCACCTTTTTTATTGCCGGGTGTGGTATTGGCACTTCGGTCTACTTGGCCTGCTGCTAAATAGTCATCGTACCATTTCATTTCCCGAATTAGATCTTTGGCAACTTTTTCATTTACTGCGCGTGGAGTAAGTAGGTGAATACCATCGCGGACTTCTGTAACTTCCGAAAACATGACGGTGCCGCCACATTGCACAATCAAGTCAGCTGCGAAACCAACGGCAGGGTTAGAGGTAACTCCCGAAAATGCATCACTCCCACCACATTGCATGCCTACAACTAAATTAGAAGCTGGAACTTCTTCTCGAGTACGCTGATTAAGCTTTTCAAGGTGTTGTTCTGCCACGGTTAAAATATGGTTGACCATACTTTCAAAACCGTTGTGGCGTTCATCTTGCAACTGAATAATATCTTCGTTTGCTAGGGGAATATATTTGTTTTCTTTAGGAATATTTAAAAGCCGTTCGGGTTGCATTTTTTCGCAGCCCAGACTTACCACCATAATTTCTCCACCAAAATTAGGGTTGAGTGCTAGGTTATGTATGGTACGAATAGGAACAATTGCAGCGGGGGCATCGATTGCCACACCACAACCATATAAATGGTTTAATCCGACTATACCATCTACATTTGGATATTTTGGAAGTAAATCACGTTCAATAATTTTAACGACATAATCGACAATACCTTCTACACAGTTAACACTGGTTGTAATACCTAAAATATTCTTTGTGCCGACACTGCCATCTTTATTTTTATAACCTTTAAATGTATATCCGCTCAAGACTGGAAGCTTTGGATCAGGACGAGTTGCTAACTCAAGATCATCTAGCTCAGGTGCCTCAGGCATTTGGGTAACGGCTTCATTTACCCATGAACCTGCGGATAAATCTTTATTGGCATAACCAATAATTTCCCCATAACGAACAATTGCTTCACCTTGCTTTAATAACTTTAATAAAACTTTATGTCCCTGTGGCACATGATCAACCAAGATGAGTTGGTATTCTTCAATATGTGTAGAAGGTGGTAAACCGCCGTCATTCACTACAATGGCTACATTATCAAGAGGACTAATTTTTATGAGGAGAGGCTTCAGCATGATCGTTCCTTGTATACATTTGAAGAGAGGTCATAACGCTTAAGTTAGTTAAGCGTTATGACTTAAAGTTTTAAGAGGTAGGTTTTAACTCGAAGCGCTGGATTTTGCCCACAATAGCGGTATAGCAAATGACAGCTGCAATCGCATGCACACCGACATAAGTCAATGCAAGGTTGAAAGAACCAGTACTTGCTAAGATATAGCCGATCACAATTGGGGTCACGATTCCTGCCGTATTACCAAACGCATTCATCATTCCGCCTGATAAGCCCACCATTTCTTTTGGTGCAACATCAGACATGACTGCCCAACCTAAAGAGCCGATGCCTTTCCCAAAGAAAGATAAGGACATAAAGAATACGATTGCTGCTTGAGAGTCGACGTAATTACACATAATGATTGAGGTTGAAACTAAGAATCCGACTACGATAGGTAGCTTTCTTGAAAAGCTTAAGCTGTAATTCATTCGAATTAACTTATCTGAAATCAAGCCACCTAAAATTCCACCTACAAAGCCGCAGAGTGCAGGTGCAACTGCTGCAAAACCAGCTTCTAAAATGCTGAGATGTCTTTCTTTGACAAGGTAAACAGGGAACCAAGTCAAGAAAAAATAGGTCAGTGTATTTACACAATATTGCCCAATAAAGATACCGAGCATCATACGAGAAGCAAGCAGTTGTTTAACTTTGCTCCAAGTAATTTTCTCTTTTTTACTATTTTGGCTATTTTCACCCATGTCGAGTAAAGCACCTTCTGAAGCAATATATTTTACTTCTTCAGGATTTACTGTCGGATGGTTGGTCGGGCTATAAATAACTTTAAGCCAGATAAAGGAAAGAATGATTCCAAGACCACCCATGACCCAGAAAATAGACTGCCAGTGGACGGTTGCAACAAGCCAACCCATGAGGGGAGCAAAAAGTACGGTTGAGAAATAAGAGGATGAGTTAAAAATGGCAGCGGCAGTTCCACGTTCTTTGGTTGGAAACCATGCGGCAGCAATTTTACTGTTACCCGGAAAAGCAGGCGACTCAGACAAACCCACTAAAAATCTGAGTACAAAGAGTGAAGTAATGATGGTCGCAGTATCACCTAAAATGTCGGTAAAACCGATTAAAACCGTGAATAAAGACCATAAAAACAGACTCCAGAAATATACACGGCGAGCACCAAACTTATCGAGTAGCCAACCACCTGGAATTTGACCAATTACATAGGCCCATGCAAAGGCCGAGAAAATATAACCCATGGTGACTGAGTCGATTCCCAGCTCATGAGACATTGGCGTTGCAGCCATTGAAAGGGTTGCACGATCACCGTAATTAAAAGCCGTGACCAAAAAAATCATCGCAAGAATGTAGTAGCGAGTTTTTGTATGTTTGGCTCTTTGCTGAGTCACTACAGCAATATTTGTTTGCAGATTATCCATATACAAACTCTTTTAATAATCGACCTATTTGCATATCCGTGAAATAGGTGACGTCATGTCAAATTCATCGATAGAATAGATGAGAAAACGGAATTTTGTATCTACTCTATAGTCCTAGTTCTAAAACCGCGTCTTTAGATGTATGACATCATATGATTAAAAATATTATTTTGGCAAGTAGGGTCGAAAAATAATTTTTATGCGGTTTTATATTGACAAGTTGTCTGATGTCTTATAAGTTTTGGTAATGAAAAAATAGTATCAGAATGCCAAGGAGTATTTTAATGGCGACCTCTACACCTATCGTTAAATCAATTCGAGCAATTCCTGTTGCTGGACATGACAGCATGCTGCTCAATTTGAGTGGTGCTCATGGACCTTATTTCACTCGTAATATACTTATTATCGAAGATAATTCTGGAAATATTGGTGTAGGTGAAATTCCAGGTGGAGAAAAAATTTTAGCGACGTTAAATGATGCTAAAGCCTTGGTAGAAGGGCAGCCGATTGGCGAATATAAAAATCTACTCAAGAAAATTCAGCAAACTTTTGCAGATCGTGACAGTAGTGGCCGAGGCAATCAAACCTTTGATTTACGTACTACAATTCATGTTGTAACGGCTTATGAGTCAGCATTACTTGATTTGCTTGGCAAGCATTTAAATGTGAATATCGCAAGCTTACTAGGTGAAGGCCAGCAACGTAGTGAAGTTGAAGTTTTAGGATATTTATTCTTTATCGGTGACCGAAAACAGACTTCATTAGACTATGCGACTACACCTCAGCATAACCATGACTGGTATAAAGTCCGTCATGAAAAAGCGTTAACACCCGAGGCAGTACAGCGTTTAGCAGAAGCATCTTATGACCGTTATGGGTTTAAAGACTTTAAGTTAAAAGGTGGCGTGTTACAGGGCGAACAAGAAGCTGAGGCAGTAACTGCAATTGCGCGCCGTTTCCCGGATGCACGTGTAACACTTGATCCAAACGGAGCATGGTTTTTAGATGAAGCAATTGCTTTAGGTAAACACCTTAAAGGGGTGTTGGCCTATGCAGAAGACCCATGCGGTGCAGAACAAGGTTATTCAAGCCGTGAAATTATGGCCGAGTTTAAACGTGCAACAGGCTTACCGACTGCGACCAATATGATTGCTACGGACTGGCGAGAAATGTCACATAGTATTCAATTGCAAGCTGTTGATATTCCTTTGGCTGATCCACATTTTTGGACATTGGAAGGCTCGGTTCGAGTGTCGCAGCTCTGCAATATGTACAATTTAACGTGGGGTTCGCATTCTAATAATCACTTTGATATTTCACTTGCGATGTTTACCCATGTTGCTGCCGCCGCGGTAGGTAAGGTTACGGCAATTGATACACACTGGATTTGGCAAGAAGGTACAGATCAGCTAACGAAAGCGCCGCTTGAAATTAAAGACGGTAAAATTCAGGTGCCAACAGCACCGGGACTTGGGGTTGAGCTGGACTGGGAGCGAATTAATCAAGCCCATGAACTTTATAAATTAAAAGGTTTAGGAGCTCGTAATGATGCCGATGCGATGCAATTTTTAATACCAAATTGGTCGTTTAATAATAAAAAGCCGTGTTTGGTTCGTTAATGTTTTACCGATATCTTTGAAAAATTCGCTTTTTGAGTTTTCTTAATACTTTGCTGTCCATATGGGCAGCTTTTTTTATGTCTAATGATTAGCCATAAAATTAAGAATTTTTAACTATATTTTATAAAACAATAGGTTGGGTTGTTTTTGGTAATGAACTTTGATCTTTTTAAAAAATTTAATTTTTCAGAGGAAAAATATATTGATTAAAATAAAATTTATGATGTAAGATGTCTGACAACATAAACATGTATGGATATTTCCTAATGGATGCTCTTGAGTTAAAAAACATTGTTTCTGATGGCCTTCTTTCTTTTCCGGTTACTGACTTTGACCAAAATGGGGACTTTAACAAATCTTCTTATGCAAAACGTCTTGAATGGTTAGCGCCTTATGGTGCAAGTGCATTATTTGCTGCGGGTGGTACAGGCGAGTTTTTCTCGTTAACTGGAAGTGAATACTCTGACGTGATTAAAACTGCGGTTGATACATGTAAAGGTAGTGTACCGATTATTGCTGGGGCAGGTGGTCCGACACGTCAGGCGATTGAACAGGCAAAAGAAGCAGAGCGCTTAGGTGCACACGGTATTTTGTTAATGCCACATTACTTAACTGAAGCAAGCCAAGAAGGTTTAATTGAACACGTTAAGCAAGTATGTAACTCAGTAGACTTTGGCGTAATTTTTTATAACCGTAGCGTTTCAAGATTAAATCTCGATTCAATCCAAAAGTTAGCCGAGATGTGCCCGAACTTAATCGGTTTTAAAGACAGCTCTGGTCAAATCGATATGATGACAGCAGTGACTCAGACTATGGGTGATCGTTTGTCGTATTTAGGTGGTTTACCAACAGCAGAAGTTTTTGCAGCGCCATATAAAGCCTTAGGTTGTCCGGTTTATTCGTCGGCTGTATTTAACTTTATTCCAAAGACTGCAATGGAGTTTTATAACGCGCTTCGCAGTGATGACTTTGAAACAACTAATCGTTTGATTAAAGATTTCTTCTTGCCACTGATTAAAATTCGCGACCGTAAATCTGGTTATGCGGTAAGCATGATTAAAGCAGGTGCCAAAATTGTTGGGCATGATGCAGGTCCTGTGCGTCCACCATTAAGTGATTTAACTCAAGCAGACTATGAAGATTTGGCTGCCCTCATTGCGACACTTGGTCCGCAATAATTCTAACTGTTTAGGTATTGGAGCTTTAAAATGAGTAAAAATAACGGTCGGCAGTTTATTAATGGTCAACGTGTTGCTGCAAATGCGCCAGCTCTAGAAAGTATAGCTGCAAAAGACTATCAGCCAACAGGTTATGTATTTAGTCAGGCGACCCTTGAAGAAGTGGATCAAGCTGCTCAAGCTGCACATAACGCTTTTTTAGTTTATAGCCAAACTTCTCAAGAGCAACGTGCCTCTTTTCTTGAAGAAATTGCTCGCCAAATTGAAGCATTAGGTGCGAACCTGCAAGAAGTCGCTTCACTTGAAACAGGCTTACCACTTGCTCGTCTTCAAGGAGAGACAGGCCGTGTTAATGGTCAGCTTCGACTGTTTGCTGAACTTTTACGCCGTGGCGATTTTTATGGTGCTCGTATTGATGTGGCATTACCAGAACGTAAGCCTTTGCCGCGTGTTGATTTGCGTCAATATAAAGTTGGGGTAGGACCGGTTGCTGTGTTTGGCGCGAGTAATTTCCCGCTTGCATTTTCAACAGCTGGCGGTGATACCGTAGCTGCTTTAGCAGCAGGCTGCCCGGTTGTCTTTAAAGCACACTCTGGCCATATGGCAACTGCTGAGCTTGTTGCAGAAGCCATTGAAAAAGCAATCGAAGTTTGCGATATGCCTAAAGGCACATTCAATATGATTTTTGGCGGCCGTATTGGCGCAAACTTGGTGGAACATCCACTGATTCAAGCAGCCGGTTTTACGGGTTCTCTTGAAGGCGGAATGGCACTTTATAACCTTGCGCAGAGCCGTCCTCAGCCGATTCCATTTTTTGCTGAAATGTCGAGTGTGAACCCTGTGGTGGTTTTACCTGAAGCACTTCATTCACGTGGTGAACAGATTGCACAAGATACGGTTGCTTCTTTTAATATGGGATGTGGCCAGTTCTGTACAAAACCGGGGTTAATTTTAGGCGTACAAGGACCTGAATTTGACAGTTTCGTAGCAGCTTTAGCTGAAAGCACGCAAAAAGCTGTGCCTCAGGTCATGCTGAATGAAGGAACTTTAAAAAGCTACCGTCAAGGTATTGATGCTTTAAACAGTGAAGCTGGTTTTGAAGTTATTGCGACGGGTCAAGAGGCCGAGTTAGTTTCTCAAGCAAAAGCACATCTATTTAAAGCAGATCAATCTGTTTTATTGTCAGGCAACCCAAAACTACAACATGAAGTTTTCGGGCCAATGTCGATTGTGATTGGTGTAGAGGATGAAGCGACTTTGTTAAAAGGGATCGAGGCTTTAGGCGGGCAGCTTACGGCAACCATTATTGGTGATGAAAATGAGTTGTCTAAAGCAGGCGAGCTTCTTCATTTGCTAACCGGTAAAGCTGGTCGTGTATTGTTTAACGGCTTCCCGACAGGAGTTGAAGTGTCTGATGCCATGGTACATGGTGGTCCTTTCCCTGCAACCAGTGATGCACGCGGAACTTCGGTGGGTACGGGAGCGATTGAGCGTTTCTTGCGTCCGGTATGTTTCCAAAATACCCCACAAGTTTTATTACCCGATGTATTAAAAGATAGTAATCCACTACAGATTACTCGTCTGGTCAATGGGCAATTAACTCAGGCTCAAATTTAAAAGTTGTGCAGCTCAATCAATGGTATTGAGCTGCATATTTTTAACTTATTCAACGCATTATTAAATATCAATAGAAGCATAAGTTGCTTACTTTTTAAATATGTGTGAGGGTTTGATAACAGAGATAAAATATTTTGATTTTAATAACTTAGAGGTATAAAAACCGAATATGACTATCGTCTAAGTTTATAGTAAAATGAATTTTCTAATTTTTTCAACATTTCATGAGTTCTTCAGATTATGTCTAGCGCAATTAAACCTAGATCAACAAAAAAACTAAGCCAGATTATTGTAGAACAACTGATCGAAAAAATTCAGTCTGGAGACTTCCAAGTCGGAGAGAAAATTCCGACCGAACTTGAATTAATTGAAACTTTTGAAGTAAGCCGTTCTGTTATTCGTGAAGCAATCACTGAGTTGCGTTCTTTAGGGTTTGTCGAGACTCGTCACGGGATTGGTACTTTTGTAAAAGAGCAGACGGTTGAACAGAATTTTTTGCTGTCTAATGCCAGTTTAGAAACCATTAACGATATTGTTTCTTTACTTGAGCTTCGGATTAGCCTTGAGTCTGAAGCTGTTTTTTTAGCATCTGAGCGCCGTAAGCAAATCCATATTGATAAAATGAAAGCTGCGCTTGAAGACTTTGAACGTCATATTTCATCAGATGCAAATGATGGCACAGTAAAAGCTGATTATGATTTCCATATTGCCATTGCTGAAGCTTCTGAAAACCAATATTTCGTTGATTTTCTAAAGTATCTTGGCGAAAAAATTATTCCGCGTGCACGTGTTAAATCTATTGAGCAAAGTCCTGAAAATCGCGAGGAATATTTAAAAGCGGTTCATCATGATCATGTCAATATTTATAACGCAATTGTCGATCAGGATGGTTTGTTGGCTCGACAAATGATGCGAGCTCATTTGTCTAAAAGTATTAAAAAGTTTAAGCAGTAAAACTTGAGCTAAGATTAGGCAGAGTAAGATAAAAAAGAGAGCTTATTTAAGCTCTCTTTTAATTTTTAGGGTGCTATTTACAGCTAAAGTTTTCGGCTTTTTTGCTATCGCCTTGACCATTGTAACGGGCAATCAGCGGGTAAGGGCAAAGTGGACGGGTGCGGTCAGGTGCCCAGTCTTGTGGAAGTTCAGTATTCACTTGACCACTCGGGTTACCTGCACCGCGTGCAGTCGCAATGATTTTGTCAGGTGCTTGCCCATATTCGACCCAGTTGACTAAGGCAGTCAATGCATCAAATTGGTCGGTCGCAATGCCATCACGGGTATGGTTCATACCTGGAACTCTAAAGAAACGTGCGAATTCAGGTGCTGTGCCTTTTGCATCATTTTTATAGTGTTGTAGCAGTTGATCGTACCAATTTTGGGTGTCATCTACAGAGAAAACGCCGTCTGCTGTGCCTTGTACCACAATCATTTTTCCACCGTGATTGCGGAGTTTATCCAGATTAAGTTCATCAGGTGGCATCATGAAAGACATGGAACTTTCGGTATAAACATCATTGGTTGCTGATAGTTTTGGATAGTCGGTATCGAAGTTAAAATTAAAGGCGAATTGTCTAGAGTTTTGAGTCACAGTTGGGTCTGGTGGAACCTGAAAAAGAATGCCGACTGCAACGGGGTCACGCGCTGTTCCCACCGAAGATTCAAATTTCCAGCTTGCCCAGTTACTACCGACTAAACCAGGGTCGAAAGGCTGGGTTGCATAGAGCGCTTGTCCAGCAGAGTTTACAGGGCCGTGGTAAATGTTGGCTAATACATCAATTTGTTCGGTGCTTAAACAAGTACCATCTCTTGTGCTTGAGCAAACGGGTACATGCTTATGAATATCAAAAGCCGTACGGCAAGCCTCGACGTCTTGAACTAGTCCATCTGCAACACCGTCTAGAGCATCGCATTGATCTAAAATCGCTTTTGCTAAAACTTTACGCTCTGAAAGGGTCAGGGCGGTACTTAAGTCATTTTCATCTGTTGCGACACGACGAAGCTGTTGTGCGGTGTAGAGTTGAGCTGCGGCCGCACGAGGTAAATGAAAACCCGGTGTACTTGCTAAAATTCCATCATATTGGTCACCCAAACGGGTTGCGGCAATCATTGCATGCCGTCCGCCGTTTGATGTGCCGCCTGCATAGGAGCGGTCTGGCAATTTACCATATGCGGCTTTAATTAAGTTTTTTGCCATAGGCGTGAGTTTGGTAATTGCACCATAGCCGTAGTTGATTCTGGCTTGAGGGTCTAAACCAAACATTGGATTTTGTGAAGCGTTATGTCCAGCATCGGAAGAAATAACAGCAAAACCATCATGCAGGGCATTGGTCAGTGGACCACCGCTACCGACCTGACCCGTTGCAGGTACTAAATTACCATCGGTTCCGCCATTGCCTTGATAGAGAAAACGGCCGTTCCAGTCTATTGGTAAGCGCATTTCAAAACCAATTTGATAAGTTTGTCCATCTACAGGGCTTACCCGTTGATCCATATAACCTTTGACCAAACAATGTGCGCCAATCGGTTTGTTGGCGACAGTCAATGTGCCTGCTTCTTGAAGGGTGGCAGAGCTAATCACCGTATTGTTGTACTGAAATCCGAGTAAGTCTGAACAGCTTCCTGTCATTTTTACGCCAACAGCAGGAGATAACTGCGGTGGTTTGGTTGTTGACGGAACCGTTGTGTCATCATTATCACTTCCACAGCCTACCAAAGAACCAAGTATGGCAAGCACCAAAGCGGAGCGGGTCAAAATTCGTTTATTGTTGGTGTAATTCATTTATTCATATCCTTATTGAATGAATGTTTGTAATTAATCTAAAACCAGAAAATTAGCTGTGCTTCGTGCAATCATTTTGTTGTTTTGCCAAGCTTCACTTTCGAGATTCAGTACGGTTTTGCCTTGTTTAATGAATCGGCATTTTGTAATGACTTCGCCCACAGCACAGGGCCTTAAAAAATCCATCGTTAAGTTGATGGTGGTAGCGGGTTTATGGTCATTGGCGAGATATGCAAAAAGTCCCATCACGTCATCAAGCATGGCGCAAATCATGCCACCTTCAATGGTGCCGCGTGGATTGGTAAAGCTTTCTAGCGCCGTGTAGTGGATGGTGAGTTCAGTGTTCTTATCATTCCAATAAATATTGTGTCCACCCAAATGATGGTGGATGGGTGGTAAGTGTTCTAAAGTTTTTTGATCCATAATGAAGGGTCCATCCTTTTTGTAGGTGTTATAAAAATTATTATTTCAGGGTGTAGGCATCATAAATAACCGCTTTGCCCAAGCGCATTGCACTACCTACCGCAACGGTCTGGTTAAGCCATGAGTATTTAGGTGAGCTGGTTTCAAACTGCATGGTAATTTTGAAATAGTAATTTTTCGGGTCGACATCTTTGCCTTGAGCAAGCTGTTTTAGTGTTTCTGCCGAGCCATGTCGGTAACCTTTGGTTTGAAGATAAATGAGTGCACCGTCATCGGTTTCTAACAAGTATCGCGTATCAATAATTGCCAGTCCTTTACTGTCGACAATTTGCCAATCTGCGCCATTATTTAAAATACGGCCTTTAAGTGATTTGCCTTCAAATGTCCCACCGGTAATGGGAATAATTCGGCGTTTACCTGCATCACTGGTGGTGCCTAACTCCCAAACAGGCGCATTTAGATCAACACTAAATTTTGCTAAAGGCTCAAGTTTAATAGGTGGCGGGCTATATTGTGTTTCGGCATGAGTCAGGCTAATGAGACAAATTCCGCAGAGTAGCGTTACAACTTTCTTCATGATGAATTTCTCGAAATAAAAAGAGGTTCTATGTGTGACAGAACCTCTCGTTTTGAATTATTTAAATTTCCATGTGTAGTCGATGTTGATACGGGTTTCGTTTACAGGTTTGATGTTGGCTGTAGAGAGCATGTTGTTGTCATAAATGGCGTAGCGTGCGCGTAACCCTAGATTTTTTAACCAGCCACTTTGAACGGTGTAACCTAAATCAAAGTCCGTTTCGCGTTCTTTTAAATTGGTTCCGCCTAAGTTAGGTGCATAAATATTGTGGCCTGTGGTGTAACGGGTCATAAAACGTAAACCCGGTACATAATCTTTAAAGTCGTATTCATAGCGGAAGCTATAGGCTTTTTCTTTTGGGTTTAAAAACTCACCCGGCCATGTGTCAATGAGAAGCCCAGTTTCACCTCCTGTTAAATACGGAAACGCGGTGTCGCCGTGATGCTGAAAAGTTCCGAAAATAAATTTATGGTTTTGATGTTTGAGTTCGAAATGCGCATGATAAAGGTCATTATCGACTAAACCTGCTTTTGCTTGTCCGTCATCTCGGCTGCGGTAGTAACGTAATTGAGAGCTAAAATTAGTAGTATCATTAATTTTGTGTTGATGTAGTGCGCCGACCATGGTTTGGTTATAAAGATCATCAACATCCATGTAAAAAGCGGTGAGCTTGAGTGCAGGATTAAACTGATAGTTTCCACCTAAGTAATAAAGCCCATCCGTTTCAGCACTTTTAAATCGTCCATTCACCCCTGAAATTTTTATTTTTTCATAGTTGGTCGAATCACGATGATTCACTTTATCGATGTAGGCCGCTTGTAAGTCGAAATCTTTAATATCTTTACTGGTCAGTGAAATTCCTCGATAGGTTTGAGGAAGTAAACGAGCAGGTGAAGCCACTAAAACTGGGTTCATCGGCATTAAGGTACCAATGCGTAGTTCAGTTTGGCTCATTTTGGCTTTTGCTGTGACCCCAATTTCGCCATAAGAGTCAGCAGGTTCATTGGTGCGCGTGTCTCTAGGTAAGTTTCCTGTACCGCCATGCTCTGCATCGGCATCAAGTTTAAAACCCGCCGTTGCAAGCACATCCAGCCCAAATCCGACAGTCCCTTCGGTATAATCTGAATTGGCTTTGAGAATAAACCCTTGTGTCCAGTCCTTGGCAGCAGGGTAAGCAGATTGCTCTTGATAGTCGCGGTCAAAATAGAAATTTCGCGTGGTGAGTTCTACTGAACTGTTGTCAATAAAATTGCCAGCCCACACTGAACCAGAGAGCATAAGGGTAGAGTACATCCATAATTTCGACATAGCATTTCTTCCTGAAATAACATTTTTTGTTTTCAATAAGGCATAGTTGTTGTGTCTGCCTTGTTTGGTTTTAAATCGAATTATTTTCCGAGCAGTTCTCGGGCCACGATTTCTTTCATAATTTCATTGGTTCCCCCATAAATTTTTTGTACGCGTGCATCCACAAAAAAGCGTGAAATTGGATATTCCTGCATGTAACCGTAGCCGCCAAAAAGCTGAAGTAATTGATCAATCACTTCACATTGAGCATCGGTAATAAAGCATTTCAGTGCGGCAACTTGAGTGACGCTTAACTGGTGTTGTTGATACAGCGCTGCACATTGGTCTACAAAGGCTTGAGCGGCTTTTGCTTTGATGTGTGCATTTGCGAGCACAAAGCGCGTGTTTTGCATTTGGCTTAAAGGTTGCCCGAAAGCTTTACGTTCCAGCACATAATCTTTAGTAATTTCAATGGCGCCTAAAATGGACCCCAAAGCCATCATAGAAATACTCAAACGTTCACGAGGTAACTCTTGCATTAAATAAGCAAAGCCTTGTCCTTCCTCACCCAAACGCTGAGTTGCAGGCACATACACATCATCAAAAAATAGTTCGGCTGTATCTTGGGCATGGAGTCCGATTTTTTGTAATGAACGGCCTTTTTTAACGCCATCTAACGCAGCATCGACTAAGAAAATTGAAATGCCTTTTGCTTTGGCTTGCGGATCGGTTTTCGCCACCAGAACAATCAGGTCGGCATGCAATCCATTTGAAATAAACGTTTTTGAACCATTAATACGGTAGTGGTCATTTTCTAAAGTGGCTTGAGTGCGTATGGCTTGTAAGTCTGAACCCGCATTGGCTTCGGTCATGGCAATTGCAGTGACGACTTCACCTGTCACCATTTTCGGTAGCCAATAACGTTTTTGCTCTTCAGTTCCGATATTTTGCAGGTAAGGAGAGACCAACTCATTTTGCCCACCAATGGCAACAGCTAAAGACGCAAAGCCCGCTTGAGCCGTTTCTTGAACCAGCATGAGGGAATAATGAACAGGAGCGCCGTAACCGCCATACTCCTCGGGCACATCGACGCACAAAAAACCATTTTCCCCAAGACGAAGCCATAGATCACGTGGGATGAGGCCATCGTGTTCCCATTGTTCATAATATGGAGCAACCTGTTCTTTTAAGAACCTGCGATAGCTGTCCCGAAATAGTTCAAATTCTGTATCGTGTGGCATGTTGAACCTTTTTTGGCAAAAGTGAGGCTAAGGCCCAAACCGAAGTTTGAGCTTCCTTTTTTATTTCAATTGCTTATTGTTTTAAGGTGGGCACCCGAATAATCAGCGGGTTATCAGTCTGCTTTTGATAAAGCTCATCAATTAAAGCGGCACGACGCTTGATAATACTGCTTTGATTGAGATTGCCTTTATCGGTTACTTCACCGGCATCTAACTGAGGTGGTTCGGTCATTAAATAAAGCATTGAGACTGTATTTGAGCTACCGGTCGCATCTTTATTAAAGGTCGTTAAAAATTGGCGGAACCATTGCTGGACTTTAGGATGCTGTAATATCTCTGTTGCAGAATGCTCACCAAGCTTAAGGCCAGCATATTGAGCACAAGCTTCAAGTTTTGGAAAAATCAAAAAGCCAACAGCATTTAGATTTGAGCCTGTAATACAAACATCTTGAACCAGTAAATTACCTTGAATAAGCACTTTGTTGCGTAGTGTGCCCACATTCACAAAAGTGCCCGTATTGAGTTTAAAGTCTTCGGCAATTCGTCCGTCGTACATCAAGCCTTTGGTTGGATCATTGACATCGACTAAACGAACAGCATCACCAGTATGGAAAAAGCCTCCATCATCAAACACAGTGCTTTGCTGGTCCGCCTTTAAACGCCAATAGCCTTTCATGACGTGTTTGCCACGAACACAAAACTCTAGTTTGTCACCACATGGAACCAACTTAATTTCGCATCCCGGAGCAGGGTATCCAATAAAGCCAGCCATTACGCGTGGGCCAGTTGTAAAAGCACAAGAGGGAGCAGTTTCAGTCATGCCCAATCCACTCATAATGCGAATTTTTTCTCCACAATGTTGCTGAGCAATTTTATCGAGTCTGTTCCAGCCCGCTTCTGAAAGTGCTGCACCTGCAAAGAATAAAATTTTAACTTTGGCAAAAAAGCGGTCTCTTAATTCTTCATCTTTTTCTAATGCTTCGGTGAGTTCTTCCCAACCTTTTGGCACATTTAAATAAACTGTTGGAGAAATTTCTTTGAGATTACGAATGGTTTCGTCAAATTTTCCTGCAACAGGTTTGCCATCATCAATGTAAATCGTACCGCCGTTATAGAGTGCGATGCCGACATTGTGACTGCCGCCAAACGTGTGGTGCCAAGACAACCAGTCGAGTAGGACAGGTGGTGTTTCTTCAAACTCAGGGAAAGTTTGTAATAACATTTGCTGATTAACACACAACATTAAATGCGTGGTCGGTACAGCTTTAGGCAATTTAGTTGAACCTGATGTAAATAAGAATTTGGCAATCTGGTTTTCATCAAGAGTTTGGTAAAACTCTTGAACATTTGAAACTGGTGTATCTAACAGCGATTGAAAAGACGTGCAGATCTGATCGCCCACAATCCCTTTATTTGTGATCACTTCAATATCGGATGTAATACATGCCTGAATGGCTTTGGCAAAGGCTTGTCCATCGCTGGCATAAACCATACCAGGTGTGAGTACTTCAAATACATGTTTGAGTTTGCCAAAGTCTTGAGAAATCAGAGAGTAGGCAGGGGAAATAGCCGAGAAAGGCACACCCGCCAGCATGGCACCCATAGAGAGTGTTAAATGCTCAAGATCATTGCCACTTAAAATGACGAGTGGTCTTTCTTGACTTAAATTACGGTCATGCAAAGCTTGAGCAATGTGCCATGCGCGTTGTAGAACTTCTGCATAACTCAGTTTGACCCATTCGCCTTGAGCATTGCGTTTTGCTGCAAAAATATGGTCGGGTTTGGTTTGTGCAAAATGAATTAACCGATCTGTCAGTTTTTGTGGATACGGTTTTAATTGCTCTTTTGGGCTGATATAGAGCGTGTCATCTTTATAGTGATAATGAATATCATGTTGCCCTAATTTTACGAACCGTTCGCGGTCTTGTGATTGAGTGGCATTCATTTGCATTTCTTTCACTCCATGGAAAGCGCATCACTGCGCTTTATTTTTTTGCATCATGCAATTTTTATTTAATATGTTGTTGTCCGCATTAGCCTGACTAAATCGGGTAATGACGTGATTGGGTTTGAATGGTAATCCAGCGTAGTTCGGTAAATTCGGCAACAGAGACTTTACTACCAAAACGTCCGTAACCACTCGATTTTGTTCCACCAAATGGCATTTGAGCTTCGTCATGTACGGTTGCACCGTTAATATGACAAATACCCGAATCAATCTGTTGAGCGACTTCTAATGCCTGCGAAATATTTTGGCTAAACACTGCTGAAGAAAGACCGAACTCGCTGTCATTTGCCAGTGCTACGCCTTCTTCAATGCTTGAAAAGCGTTGAACTGTGCATACAGGTCCAAATGATTCTTCACGGTAAAGCAGCATGTCAGGTTTAATATTGAGCACCAACGTCGGTTGCATGGTGGTGTCTTCAATATGGATGCCTAAAGGTAAGTCAGCCCCTTTGTTTTGGGCATCTTCCAGCAAATGTTGAATACGGTTTGCAGCACGGCGACTTTCTAAAACACCGAGTACAATATCTTTTGAGGTTGGATTACCTGCCTGAATAGAACGGGTTTTTTCAATCAGCTTTTCAATAAACTGGTCGGCAATTTTGTCTTGAACCAAAACACGTTCGGTCGACATACAAATTTGCCCCTGATTGAAAAACGCCCCGAAAGCGACTGCATTTACGGCTTCATTAATGTCAGCTTCATTTAAAACCACAACCGGTGCTTTACCACCCAATTCAAGTAAAACAGGTTTTAAATATTTAGCAGCAGTCTCGGCAATAATTTTGCCGACTTTGGTTGAACCGGTAAAATTAATGCGTTTCACGGCTGGATGAGACACTAAGCGCTCCACGATTTGTGGTGCATCTTCAGCGGCATGCGTAATCACATTGACCACACCTTCACCTAGTCCTGCTTCATGTAACACTTCACCAATTAAACGATGTGTTGCTGGACAAGCTTCAGATGCTTTTAATACAACGGTGTTACCACAAGCCAAAGGCATAGCAAGCGCACGTGTTGCCAAAATGATAGGTGCATTCCAAGGTGCAATGCCAACAATGACTCCGCAAGGAACTCGCACACCCATCGCAAGATTGCCCGGCACATCTGACGGAATCAGACTTCCGTCAATTTGTGTGGTCATGGCTGCGGCTTCACGTAATATGTTGGCAGCAAGATGAACGTTAAACCCATACCATGTCGCAGTTGAACCTGTTTCTTGCATTCCAGTTTCAATGAATTGCTCGGTTTTTTGGTCCATTAAATCGGCTGCTTTTAATAAGCGTAAACGGCGCTCAGTAGGCGAGAGTTTCGACCATACTTTAAAAGCTTGCTGTGCTGAATCGATTGCACGCTCAACATCTTCCAGTGTTGCAGCAGCAGCTTTAGTTGCTACCGTTCCATCAATTGGACTAATACGCTCAAAAGTTGCCTGATTTGATGCATCAACAGATTGACCGTGAATAAGTAACTGTACATTTTGCATGGGTTGCGTCCTTACATTGCCATTAAAGAATCAAAAGTTAACCAGTACGTTTATAACTCTGTAAACCCGGTTTAATTGATTTTTCATCTAAAAATTGTTTCAAACCTTCTTGGCGACCGTTTTCTGTATCACGGTGGATACATTGATCAAGCTTGGCATATAAGTAGTCTTCGTTTTGGTCCCAAGTGAGTTCACGGCAACGCTTAAAGCCATTTTTAGCGGTACGAAGAACTACTGGGTTTTTCTCAAGTAAGCAATTTGCAAGTTCAGTCACTTCTGCTTTTAATTGGGCAAGTGGTACGCTTTTATTCACAAGGCCCATGGTTTCAGCTTCTTTACCACTAAAGGTTTTACCCGTCATGATGTAGTACAAAGATGCACGATGACCTACGGTATCTGCCATTGCTTTACTTACAAGGTTGCCCGGTGGGATACCCCAGTTAATTTCAGATAAACCGAAAGTTGCTTCATCTGCTGCAATTGCGAGGTCACAAGCCACTAAAGGTGAGAAACCGCCTCCAAAGCACCAGCCGTTGACCATAGCAATGGTTGGTTTTGAATACATACGAAGAAGTTGCCACTGCCAGCGACATGAGTCGCGGCGAATACGTTCTTGGAAAATTTCAGGCTGAGTGTCGACTTCACGGAAATATTCCTTCAAATCCATACCCGCTGTCCAAGAGTCACCAGCACCCGTCAAAACTAAAACACGCGCATCTTGATCAAGCTCAAGAGTTTCGAGCACATCAATCATTTCGCGATTGAGTGTTGGGCTCATGGCATTTTTCTTTTCTGGGCGGTTTAGGGTGACCCATGCAATTCCTTCTTCAACTTTAACATCTACTGTTTCCCAGCGGTTTTCATAACTCATCTTCATACTCCTTGAATGATTTTTTGCTGTTCTGGGATTTAATATAATATCAGTTAAACTTACATTCAAGTCTTTTTTATAAAATTTCATAAATATTTTTTAATTCATTGTATTTTAAATATTAATTATTTTTTTAATTAATTTAATATAAAAATATGTTGATTTTTTAGTAAGTTTAACTGATATTTTTGGTGTGTTTAAACAACAATACACAAAGGGCTAAATGGAACGACTAGTCAATAAAGGACAACACAATGGAAAAAATATCAGGACAGCCTTCAAGGGCAAAAATCACGTTGCTACTGTGCTTTGCTATAGCAATTTTTGAAGGGTTTGATCTTCAATCAATGGGGGTAGCCGCTCCACGAATGCGGGCTGAGTTTATGTTAGACAATGCGCAGATGGCGTGGGCATTTAGTGCTGCAATTTTAGGGACGTTACCAGGTGCGATATTAGGCGGTCGGTTTGCCGATATCGTCGGGCGTAAGAAAATTCTAATTTTTAGTATTTTACTTTTTGGAATTATGTCTTTGCTAACGGCTTATGCTGCTAATTTTAGTTTGCTCTTACTCATTCGTTTTTGTACAGGTTTAGGAATGGGAGGGGCATTACCAATGATGATTACACTTGCCTCTGAAGCTGTACCTGACCAGCACAAAGGTACTGCTGTCAGCATCATGTATAGCGGCATTCCTTTTGGCGGATTACTCACTTCTGTGGTTGCTATGTCGTTGGCAGGCGATGCAGAGTGGCGTCATATTTTCTATATTGGTGGGATTGCTCCTATTTTACTCATTCCACTGATTATGCGCTTTTTACCTGAGTCAAATGATTACCTGCAACGTAAAGTTCAAGCGCAAAAAACGACGCCATTTTTGGAAGTTTTATTTGCGAAAGAGCGTCGTATGTCGACGATTCAGCTTTGGGTCAGTTTTTTCTGCACATTAGTCGTGTTGTACTTCTTATTGAACTGGTTGCCGTTACTGATGGGCGCGCAAGGCTTATCTAAACTTCAGGCAAACTATGTGCAGATGGGTTACAACGTTGGCGGAATTTTAGGTTCAATCCTCATGGGTGTATTGCTTGATAAATTACGTATGAGCTTTGTGATTAAATTAATTTATCTCGGCATTTTATTTTCGCTGTGCTGTTTAGCAATTTCTCCGACAGTGGCTTTACTTGCACTTTCGGCAGTGGGTTGTGGCCTATTCATTGTGGGAGGACAATCGGCGCTGTATGGTCTGGCTGCTATGTATTATCCAACTGAAATGCGTGGAACAGGAGTAGGTTCAGCGGTTGCAATTGGACGTATTGGTTCGTTTGCAGGGCCTTTAATGGCTGGTTTTTTACTCTCGCTTGGACAAAGCTCGACCATTGTGATTGGTTCAAGTATTCCAGTGATTTTAATTGCAGCGATCTCTGCATTACTTCTTGTCAAAAAACCTAAACAGCCTGTACATTTAGTACAAAGCTCAGGTGCTCGCTAAGTTTTAACGAAAGTATGAGGTTAGAACCTCATACTTTCACTACAGATTTTCTTATGATGAATGAAAGGTTATGGTACGTTCGAATTTAGTTCCAAAAAAAGTAGAAGATGAGCCTAAGTTAAGTTATATGATTGCTCGTGTTGACCGAATTATTAGTAAACATTTAACAGAACATTTAAAAGAGCTTGAAATTACCTTGCCGCAATTTACTGCACTTTCTGTTTTAGCTTCAAAAAGTAATTTATCCAATGCCAAGCTTGCTGAGCGCTCTTTCATTAAGCCGCAATCTGCCAACAAAATTTTGCAAGATTTACTGGTGAATGGCTGGATTGAGAAAAAACCTGACCCAACACATGGCCGCCGTATTTTAATTACACTGACAGACAGTGGTATTGATAAGCTAAATAAATGTAATGAAGTGGTTTTGAAAGTTGAAGAAAAAATGCTTGAAGGCATTGATATTAACTTGGCTTATTTAATCCGTAATAACCTCGATATTATGGTCAATAATCTTAAAAATCTTTAATTGAATGTGGTTTGTAAATTAATTTATTAAAATCTACAGAAATGCTTAAGCACTGATTCACACAGAAAATTTATTTCATTTTACAAATGAACTTGCTAGCATCGAAGAGACGTTTTTGGTGATGTGTGGCAGCGAATGTCTTCAGGACAACAAGTTTTACTTAAACTAAGAAAAATGATTATTTCAGGGGAACTTGAAGGCGGTGCCAGAATTGCCGAAATTCCGACTGCCGAGTTACTTGGTGTTTCAAGGCAGCCTGTTCGTATTGCTTTTAGGTTGCTCGAGCAAGAAGGTCTCCTCATTAAAAACCCAACTCGTGGTTACACGGTTCGTGAAATTTCAGAACAACTGGTTCATGATGCGCTCGAGGTACGCGGTGTGCTGGAAGGATTAGCTGCGAAAACTTTGGCAGAACAAGGCTTAAGCGAAGAGCAGAAAAAGACACTGCAACATTGTATTCAAGAAACTGAAAAACTATTTAATGAAACAGACGAGTTTGGTGATGCTGAATTAGAACGTTATCACCATTTTAATGTCATTTTTCATGACACGATTATTGAAGGCGCACAAAACGTCGCACTTATACAAGCCTTAGCAAAAAACAATCAATTGCCGATGGCTTCTGCTCAAGCCATTACCTATGACCAGAACCAAGCTTTGTCTGAATATCGCCGTTTGCACTATGCACATTTACAGCATTGTTCGATTTTTGATGCATTGGTACATCGTCAGGCAGGGCGTGCTGAAACTTTAATGCGTGAGCACAGTAGTGTGGTGATTTTGGGTGAAACGCTAAGAAATGTTCTCAGCGCTTAAGGTGAAAGAAGTTCCTTTATTTCTAAATAAAGGAACTTAAGTATTAAAGCTCAATCACAAGATTTTTAGTTTTTGCACGAGAACAGCAGGGCGTAAACTGGTTATTTAGTGCATGTTCCTCATCGGTCATAAACATATCTCGATGATCTGGAGTGCCTTCTACAACGCGTGTAATACACGTGCCACAAATACCTTGTTCACACGAAACAGGAATATCAAAACCATTTGCAATTAATGCTTCAGTAGCAGTCTGCTCTGGTAACACTTCAATTCGGCGGCCCGTACCTTTCACTTCAATCGTGAAAGCTTCATCGTTGGATGTATCTATCTTTTGAGCAACAAAATGCTCTTGATGTAACTGTTCGCTATGCCAACCCGCTTGTTCGGCCGAGCTCATGACAAACTGCATAAACCCTGTAGGTCCACATACATATAAGTGTTTATCAGGTGAAGATTGGCCTAAAACCTCAGCCATATTACATTCGGTATCTGGCTGATCTTGAATATGAAAATGAACTTGGTCACCAAAGTGCTCGGTTAAATTGCCATAGAAGGCAATCATTTCATGACTACGAACGAAGTAATGTAATTCAAAAGGAATATTGGCCGACTTATGCCGATACGCCATCGACAAAATAGGGGTAATACCGATACCACCCGCAAATAAAACCGCTTGTTTGGTTTGAGGATGAATTTCAAATAAATTACGCGGCTCACCAATTTTTAAATGATCGCCTTCACGATATTCGGTGTGGATGCAACGTGAGCCACCGCGTGAATTGGCATCATGTAAAACACCAATGACATAGCGATGCTTTTCAGTGCAGCAGTTTGAAAGTGAATATTGACGGGTGAGGCCGTTTTTTAGGTGCACATCAATATGCGCACCTGCTTCAAAACTCGGTAGCTCTGTACCATTTGCTGCAACCAATTCAAACGCACGGATGGTCGGGGTAAGCTGGTGAATTTTTTGAATAATAACGTCCATGTTCATGCTCCTTTAAATAATCCGAATGTTTGGAAACTTTTGTGCGGACGTTTCGGGAGGTGTTTTATTTTCTTCGGCAAGTAGTCGCTCAATCACCTTGCGGGACTGGACACCGCCTGCGTCGATATTGAGCATCAGTAACTTGCGATGTGGATTGTTTAAAATGTTTTGCTGCTGTTGCTCCAGCATTTCTAAATCTTCAGTAAAGATTTTGCCTTGGCCTTCACGAATTTGATCGGTGAGTTCAGCATTATCTGGCTGGAAGTTACGCGCCATTCCCCAGAAATACCAGTGTGAGGTTTCAGTTTCTGGTGTAATAAAATCAACCACAATTGAGGAAACTTTTTTGTCACTTGGTGCGTGATAACCACCATGTCCAGCATGTGCTACACCTACTTCAATATGCACATTGCTTGGCGCAAAGAAGTGACAACGTTGCCAACGGTCAACAGGTACATCATCTGCTAAGTGGTTACCACGAAGCGCCATTTGCCAAAATGGAGGTGCGATCACATTTTCCATATAGCGTTCGGTAATCACATGGTCACCATCAACTTTAGTGACTGGTAATGATTCATCAATCTCTTTTTGCCCAATACTGCTTGAGTGAACATAGGTCTCGTGGGTTAAATCCATCAGGTTGTCGACCATCAGGCGATAGTCACACTGAATGTGAAACAGGCCTCCGCCATAGCTCCATTCAGGATGATCTGCCCATTCTAAAGTTGGCAGTTTTGCTTCATCTGCTAAAGCTTTCTCGCCTGGCCATACCCAAATAAAGCCGAATTTTTCGACAACTGCATATGCTTTGTTGCAAGGGAAACCATTTACACGTTGGGCTGGCATTGAAACAGTCTTTCCGTCACAGCCCATAACTAAGCCATGATATCCACAGACAAGGTTGCCATCTTCTACATAGCCAAGTGAAAGTGGGGCGCCGCGATGTGGGCAAAAATCTTCAACGGCTGCAACTTGGTTTTCTTTACCACGATAAAAAACGATTTTTTCACCACAGATGGTGCGACCTAATGGTTTGTCTTGGATTTCTTCTGGGCGGCAGGCAACATACCAAGCATTTTTAATAAACATTGTGACGACTCCTTATCACTTATTGGATCCAATTTATAATAAATAAAAATATTGGTCAATTGATAAGCAGTATATTTTTTAAAAAATATTGATCTTTTGATTTGGTTGTTTTTGTATATTTTTAATTGCTATTAAAGACTTTTGTGATTACTTTGAATTTTAGAGGCTAAATTTTTATTCATCTTAATTTGGATCCATAATGGCTGTGGTTATAGCCATTATGGCGTGTGAAAATTTAGAAATTAACCGTGTAGTGAAGCATCATGCGCTGTTCATCCAAACTTTTACCGTGTTTGGTGTCGTAATTTATATTTAAGAAAAGAAACTTAAGATTTTTAACCCAAGCATTTAGGTCGTATTGAATCAACACGTCACTTTCTTGCTCGAAATCATTTTGGTTCATGGTCTGAAATGAATCGCCATAAATGTATTTATAGGTGATTTTTAAACCCTTGATATAGTCTTTAAAGTCATACGAGGCAACGAAATGATAAGACTTTTCATCTGCTTTGGTAAACGCGCCTAAGGTCCAGTTCACCATATGGGGGATCGGCATATTGTCGAGTTTTGGAATACCATCTTTGCCAAAGTTTTCTTGGTAGCCAATTCCAGTTGTAAAGTTGCCATGTTTGATAAAATGCATAGCGCCTACAGATGTATTGTCATATTCTCCAAGTTTTGATTTGCCGACATCATCATGGCGAAACACACGTAATTTTGTGGTGTGCTGCTTTGTCCATTGATAATCAAAAGCTAAGTAACTTTGATTGATGAGGTCAGTTAAATAGCCATTATAAAATTTCCAATGATATCTAGGCGTTTTGCCATCCCATTGAAAGAAATAGAGTCCGTCAGATTCATGTTTTGAAATGGCTAGTTTGTGGTAGTCCTCCTCATTTTTTGGTGAATAACGGTTAATCAAACCCAGCTCGAAATTTTGTTGCGACGTCTTATATTTTAATTCCAAGCCTTTATAGTTCACCCGTAATTGATGTGTATCCACTTGTGGTGTAAGTGGTGAATCGGGAGTGATTTCACCTACATTCATGCGAAAGTTTTGATATTCAACTCCAGCACCTAATCCATATTTAACTTGGTCTTGCGCTTGTTTCTTGGTGTTAGGGTTAAAGGGTATGACCATATCATTGGTGTGTTGGTCGTTACTTAGGCGATAGGCATATTGGATGCTTGGATTGAGGTGTAGTTGAACCTCATTAAGTTTGGTTGACCAGTCGCCACTATAAATTAAGCCTTGGCTCAAGCTATGAGTATCGGGGCTAATGCCATTTTCATATTGTCTGTCGAAGTTAAATGTTTTGAGTGTGAGTGTATTTTGAAAATTAACATCTGCTTCACTATGAGCTAAACAGCAGGCAAGGGGTATCCCTGAGAAGAAAATCCCATAAATAAAAATATGCTTCATTTTTAAATCCGTTTAAAAGCGTTTTACTGTTCTAAATCCGACATGGCTAGTTGCAAGGTCGAGTTCCTGTGGATGCCTCGCGGCAGCACGATAACGCGCGCAATAGTTGGTAGCGCATAAATAAGACCCACCTTTAATCGTGTATTGCAAAATCTGTTCGTGACTTTGCCGATATTTCGATGGATCTCCCATATGATGATCTCTTGGTCCTGTGTAGGGTGTTTGTGTCCATTCCCATACATTGCCAATCAAGTCATATAGCCCAAATGGGTTTTTGCTAAAACAACCAACAGGGGCCACATCCTTAAAACCATCTTCCTGAATGTTTTTATAAGGAAATTCGCCTTGCCAGAAATTGGCTACAATATGGCCTTCGTGGGTCGGGCCAATATCGGAATTTTGCTGAAAACCTTTGGCTGCATATTCCCACTCAAGCTCAGTCGGTAAGTCATGACCTAGCCAGTTTGCATAAGCGTAGGCATCATTCCATGTCACCATACGAACAGGCTCATGAGGTGCGGGTTGTTTAGAGTTGTTTGGGCCCCATGGATGTTTCCAATTGGCCCCTTTTTCGAATTTCCACCATTGTAATTCTTCAACTGGATGATCTGGTTGTATAAACATAGCTGCGCCGCCTTGCTTCTCTGCATCGGTGACATAACCCGTTTCTTTAACAAACTCTTGAAATTGAGCATTGGTGACTTCAGTTGCATCAATTAAAAAAGCGGGAACTGAAGTTGCCTGTAAGTTTAATGGGCGTTCATCTTCATAACCTTGTGTGGTGCCTAAAACAATTTTTCCTTGAGGAAGTTTGACCATGCCGGCTTCTTTATTTTTAGGCCAACCCGAAGGGAGGCCAGAATAAGAAGAACATTTAGCTTGAGTACCTAAGTCGGGCAAGGTGGTTTGTTTAAGTTGATGTGTGGTTTTTTGGCACGCACAAAGTAAGAGGAACGACGAAAGCATCATGATCTGTTTCATCTGGTTTTCTCTACTTTTTATTGTATTGCTCAAAATCCACAACACCATTTTCATCGGCATATCTTAAATATTTATCATTTAAGACTTTGACGATCTCAGGATGGGCTGCATAAACATTATGTTGCTCATTAAAATCTGTTTTTAAATTGTAGAGTTCCCAACCGTGGCTTTTAAATTTAGAAGGTGAGTTTTCAATGAGTTTCCATTCGTCAGTTTTGGCGTAGCGGCTGCCATGTAATTCTTTGAAGTCATAATAATTGACTGGCCGAATGCGGGCATTATTATTTTTAAAAGCAGGAATTAGACTAAAACCAGATGGTTTAATTTTGGTGCTTGAAGTTGGATAAACCTGACTATTTTGAATACCAGCTAGCTCCATCACAGTTGGGAATATATCTCTGACTGTCGCAAAGTTATTATTAATTCCACGTTGTTTAGAAATCTGAACAGGCGATTTAACAATAAAAGGAACTCGTACTCCACCTTCTGAAGCGGCTGACTTCCAGTGGGTAAATGGAGTGCTGCTCACTTCGGCCCAGCGTGGTCCCATGTAAACATATGAGCTGGCATTGCCTATATTTTCATAGCGATTGTCGGCATCACCCATTGGGAAATTATGATCACCACCTTCAGCGCCGTTATCTGACATAAACACAATAAAAGTATTGTCATATAAATGATGCTTTTTAAGATATTGAATGACATCACCCACGCGGTCGTCTAACTGGGTAACCATGCCCGCATAAACTTCCATTTTACGCGCTTCATATTTGCGCTCTTGTGGGGTGAGTTCATTCCAGCTTTTGGTCCCTAAAGCTTGATTGCCACGCTCGACTGGATATTCTGCATTTGCAGGAATTAATCCTAATTTCTTTTGTCTAAGAAAGCGTTGTTTGCGAATTGCATCATAGCCTTGATCATATTTACCTTTATATAAGTCTCTATAATGAGCGGGTGCTTGTAGTGGCCAGTGTGGAGCGGTATAGGCGAGGTAGGCAAAAAATGGTTTTTGCGCTTTATTTTTGTCTAAGTACTCAAACGCTTTTTGTGTAAAAAAGTCGGTCGAGTAGTAGTTGTCAGGCAAAGTAGTCTTTTGACCATTTTCTGTGTATTGAGTATTGCGCGGATAGTTTTTAGGTTGGTCTTTAAAATGTAAATCGAAGCCATCGAGCAGAGCAAAAGATTGATCGAAACCACGGGCTCTAGGGTTTTGGTCGGGAGCATAGCCTAAGTGCCATTTACCGACCATGAAAGTGTAATAATCTTTTGTCTTTAAAATTTCTGCGAGTGTATACGCATTTTGCGTTAAGTGACCTGAATATCCATCAATTTTGAGGAGTGCGCGTGGGCTATCGGCGCCAACCAATTTTTCTTGTCGTTTTGAAGTTTCATACATCGCACCTAAACCTACCAAGTGGTTATCTGCACCTGTCATAAGTTGCGCACGAGTGGGTGAGCACATTGATGAAGCATGAAAATTAAAAAGCATTTTTCCTTGCTTTAACAGGCTATCAATATGAGGAGTTTTAATTTCGCCACCATAAGCACCAATATCTGAAAATCCAAGATCATCGGCCAAAATAATCATGATATTAGGTGGTTGTTGATTTTTTGGAGGTGCTGCTTGCGCTGTGTAAAACAAGTGGCTGGCAAAAAAAAGTCCCAATGTAAGCTGGCTTACTCTTTTGAGTTTCATAACAACAATCCTTTGAAGTTTTAAAAATGCATCTTGCATTCCATAAAAATGAACTGAGCTTTTTTGGCTAAAAAATGCTCTGGAATCGATCATAATAGATTTTTTAATATGGATCCATAAAAATATTAAAGCATTCTAATTTTATGTTTTTAATAATTTTATACTTATATAATTTATGTGTTTATAGAGTTTTTGATAATACGTTTATAATTTTAGTTGATTTTTTGGATCCAAATATTCAGTATAGAAAAAGAGCAGGATGCTCCAAAACAAATATTCCTCTAGGTCATTATGGATACGGATATGCATAACCACCCAATCGCTCTTATCGGCAATGTCGTGTGTATCTCTTATCCACATTGGAGATACACAAATGGAAAGAGACGTTTTAAGTGAGATCAATCAAAACAACATGAGCCGCTATCAATGGTTCATCATTTTGATCTGTATTTGTCTCAATATTATTGATGGCTTTGACGTGATGGTAATGGCATTTACCGCGCCATCGGTGTCAGCAGAATGGTCACTTTCAGGCGCACAAATTGGTTTGTTGTTAAGTGCAGGTCTTTTTGGGATGGCTGCCGGTTCCATTTTTCTTGCACCTTTAGCCGATAAAATCGGTCGCCGTTTACTCATCTTAGTTTGTCTTGTAATTGCAGGTCTGAGCATGTTGGGCTGTGCTTTTGTACAAAGTCACGGCATGTTAGCAGCACTTCGGTTTATTACTGGAATTGGGGTGGGTGGCATCCTTGCGAGTAGTAATGTACTGGCAAGTGAATATGCCAACGCTCGTTGGCGTAGTCTCGCAGTGAGCTTAATGTCTACAGGTTATGGAATTGGCGCGACACTTGGCGGAGTACTATCACTGGCATTGATTGAGCATTTAGGTTGGCGCTCAATCTTTTTAGCAGGTGGAGTTACTACCATTGCAATGCTGCTGATCAGTGCGTGGTTACTACCGGAGTCTTTAGATTACTTACTCGCGAAACGACCAAAACAGGCACTAGAACGAATTAATGCAACTGTAAATCGTATGGGGCTAAACAAATTACCAGTTATGCCACGTTATGAAAAAATCAACACGCAAAATGGTAGTGAACTGGGCAAGTTATTTGCTGGACAACTTGGATTTCAAACACTTTGTTTATGGTTTGCATTCTTTTTAGTGATGTTTGGCTTTTACTTCGTGATGAGCTGGACACCAAAAATTCTTATTTCAATGGGGATGTCACCAGAGCAAGGCGTAAGTACCGGCATTTTAATTAGTATTGGCGGGATTTTCGGGGCAGCCATTATCGGTTTATTGGCATCACGTATGAAAATCTTCTATGCCTTAAGCCTGTTTTTAGGACTAACGTCTGCATGTGTTTTCCTATTTGTTGCCGTTTCATCTCAAGTCAGCATTGCACTCATGGTGGGTTTATTACTTGGCACACTTATTAATGGCTGTGTAGCAGGTTTATATTCGATTTCTCCAACAATTTACGATGCCGAAATTCGTAGTCGTGGCGTGGGGTATGCAATTGGTTTTGGAAGAATTGGGGCAATTTTATCGCCAACGGTCGCAGGCATTTTTCTGGATAAAGGTATAGCACCCGCAACGCTATATGCTTATTACGGTGTGGTGTTTATTTTGGCTATTTTCCTGATTTTAAGTTTGGGTAGTGCTTTTTACCGAAGTAAGAAAGAGCAAAACTACTCTCTTAAAACAGCACCTTAATCCATTAAAAATTAAATAGTTGAGATAAAAAATGAAAAAGACACCATTATGGGTGGGGGTATGCTTGTGCCCATTATTTAGTCAAGTTGTGCATGCCGAGTTTATTGCAGACAGTAAAGCTGAGCTGACACTGCGTAATTTTTACTTCGACCGAGACTATAAAAAAGATCCATATCCCTATACAGCAGCCAGAGATTGGGCGCAGGGTTTAATTTTTAAAGGACAGTCTGGTTATACCGAAGGGACAGTTGGGTTTGGTGTCGATGTATTGGCAATGGCAGGTTTTAACTTGATGGGAAGCCGTGCTGATGACTATGCACGTAGTGGCTTACTTCCAGTGAATACCGATAACTCGCGTGATGATTATTATGGAAAAATAGGCATTACTGGGAAGGCTAAATTTAGAAAAAATGAGCTTTTTGTGGGGGACTTGGTTCCGCAGTTACCAACCATATTTTCATCTCCAGCGCGTTTGTTCCCTCAGACTTATCGTGGTATTCGCTTTGTTTCAAATGAAATTCCAAATCTTCAACTTGAAGGGTTTTACGTCGACGAAGTACATCAACGTGATTCGATTCGTTATACCGATGTTGGAACAGACAATATCAACCATCGTTTTAACAAAGCGGCAACTACCGATTCTTTTTATACATTAGGTGGAAGCTATCAGTTAAAGGATTACCGTTTGCGTGCTTATCATGCTGAACTGAAAGACATTTACCAGCAACAATTTTTAGGTTTTAACGGCAAACAACCTTTAAATGATCAGCTTAACTTTTTAAGTGATGTGCGGTTTTTTAATAGTGAAGAAACTGGAAGTAAAAAAATAGGAGAGGTCGATAACCGACATATTAGTGGCTTATTTGGCTTGAACTATCAAAACCATACAGTTTCTTTGGGCTACATGCAGTCATTTGGCTCGACCGGTTTACCATTTTTGTCGGGAACTGAAAGTCCAGTCGTACTTGATTTTATGAGTTCGGACTATTCAAATAAAGAAGAAAAAGTCTATTCGATTCGTTATGAATATGACTTTAAAAATGCGCGGGTAGGTGATGTTTCATTAAACGGACTGCGTTTTATGACTCGCTACGCAAAAGGTGAAGACATTGATTTATTGCAATATGGCGATCAGCGTTTTAAAGAAGAGTCGATGGAATTTGATTTAGGCTATAAAATTCCTGAAGGTAAATTAAAAGGTTTGGGAGTGCGAGCTCGTTTTTCTCACTATCGCAACGATATGCCAAGTAATATGACATTTCATTCGACAAATGAAACGCGGTTAAATGTCGATTACACCTTTAAATTTTAATGTTCAATATTTATTAAATTAAAGACCAGTTAAAACATTGTGAGCAGCAATGTTTTAACTTTAGTTATCAACTGCACAAAATCCCTCTATAATACCGCCAATCTTATTAAAGCCACTTGAGTCGTTCATTAAACACATGGCTTTAATCTCTCATTTTTTTAAGTCAATTTCTTCGCTGTGATTCGGCTTATTTTTCAATATTTAGAATTTTATGTGTCTGTGCTGACACATAAAAATATTTAGGTGCCAGCATGGAAATCAAGGTTAATTATCTCGACAATCTTCGACAGGAAGCTAAGTTCGATGACTTTACGGTAATTGCCGATCAACCAATTCGCTATAAGGGTGACGGTTCGGCACCGGGCCCATTTGACTATTTTTTAGCATCGTCAGCATTGTGTGCAGCGTACTTTGTAAAAGTGTATTGTGCCGCTCGAGATATCCCAACCGATAATATTCGTTTATCGCAAAATAATATTGTTGATCCTGAAAACCGCTATAAGCAGACCTTTAAAATTCAAATTGAATTACCAGCCGATATTTCAGAGAAAGATCGCCAAGGGATTTTACGTTCGATTGACCGTTGTACTGTTAAAAAAGTGATTCAAACGGGTCCCGAATTTATTATTGAAGAAGTGGAAAGCATTGATGCAGATGCACAAGCATTGTTATTGCCAAGCTTAACTTCTGAAAACCATACCTATATTCAAGGTAAAGACCTGCCATTAGAAGAAACCATTGCCAATATGTCTGCCATTTTGGCAAATTTGGGCATGAAGATCGAAATTGCGTCTTGGCGTAATATTGTTCCAAATGTATGGTCGCTACATATTCGTGATGCCCAGTCTCCGATGTGTTTTACCAATGGTAAAGGTGCCACCAAAGAAAGTGCTTTAGCATCTGCATTAGGCGAATTTATTGAGCGTTTAAACTGTAACTTCTTCTATAACGACCAGTTCTGGGGTGAAGAAATTGCCAATGCTGAATTTGTGCATTACCCAGATGAAAAATGGTTTAAACCGGGTCCAAATGGTGAATTACCTAAAGAAATCTTAGATGAATATTGTCTTGAGATTTATAACCCAGATGATGAGTTACTTGGTACACATTTATATGACACCAACTCAGGCAACGTAGAGCGTGGTATTTGCTCGCTACCTTTTGTGCGCCAGTCTGACGGTGAAATTGTCTATTTCCCATCAAATTTAATTGAAAACTTATACTTAAGTAATGGTATGAGTGCAGGCAACACTCTGGCAGAAGCCCAAGTTCAATGCTTGTCAGAAATTTTTGAACGTGCCGTTAAACGTGAAATTTTAGAAGGTGAAATTGCACTTCCAGATGTTCCTGAAGAAGTATTAGCAAAATACCCAAGTATTGTTGCTGGTATTAAAGGTCTAGAAGAGCAAGGTTTCCCTGTATTAGTCAAAGATGCATCGTTAGGTGGCCAGTTCCCTGTAATGTGTGTAACTTTAATGAACCCGCGTACGGGTGGGGTGTTTGCGTCTTTCGGTGCGCATCCAAGTTTTGAAGTTGCGTTGGAACGTAGTCTGACTGAATTACTTCAAGGCCGTAGTTTTGAAGGCTTAAATGATTTACCTCAACCGACTTTCCAAAGTAATGCGGTTACTGAACCGAACAACTTTGTTGAGCACTTTATTGACTCAAGCGGTTTGGTCTCTTGGCGCTTCTTTAGTTCTAAATCTGACTATGACTTTGTTGAATGGGATTTTTCTGGCGAAGGGGAAGAGTCGAATGCAGAAGAAGCTGCAACATTGTTCGGCATTCTCGAAGAGATGGGCAAAGAAGTGTATATGGCAGTGTACGAGCACTTAGGTGCGACTGCTTGCCGTATTTTAGTACCAGATTATTCAGAAATTTATCTTGTTGAAGATTTGATTTGGGACAATACCAATAAAGCACTTTCATTCCGTGAAGATATTCTAAATCTGCACCGTTTAGATGATGAACAGCTTGAAGCATTGGTTGAGCGCTTAGAAGAATGTGAGCTAGACGATTACACAGAAATCACCACGCTGATTGGTATTGAGTTTGATGACAATACAGTTTGGGGTCAACTCACAATTTTAGAGCTGAAATTGCTGATTTATGTTGCTTTACAACAATTTGAAGAAGCAAAAGAGCTTGTCGAAACTTACTTGCAATATAACACCAACACCGTTGAGCGCGGATTGTTCTATCAGTGCATGAACGTGGTGCTTGAAGTGATGTTAGATGAAGAACTCGAGCTTGAAGATTACTTGACTAATTTCCGTCGTATGTTTGGTGACACGCGAATGGATGCAGTATTAGGTTCTATCGATGGTAGCGTTCGTTTCTATGGTTTAACACCAACAAGCATGAAACTAGAAGGACTTGATCGCCATTTACGTCTAATCGAAAGCTATAAAAAGTTGCATGCAGCTCGTGCTAAAGCCGTAGCGATGTAATTAAAAAAGCGAAAGAAAAAAGCCTATTTTAAAATAGGCTTTTTTTATAAACAAATTGCTATGTTAAGCAGAGGCTTTTGTGATCTCTATGGTATCAGCCTCTACTCTATGATCTTGCTGCTCATCCAAAGTATGTTTAGCTGGAATATAAGACATTGCACGTTCTGCAAGAGCTGTAATGGTGAGACTTGGGTTAACGCCTAAATTGGCACCTAACATTGAACCATCTACAACATATAAGTTTTTATAGTTAAACACACGATTTTTTCCATCGACAACACCTTGCTCTGGGCTAGATGCAATCGCGCAGCCACCCATGCAGTGAGCAGTAAAAGGCACGTTAAACAAAATTTCAGTAATGGTGGTTATCGGGTGACCATTAAACATTTTTGCGACTTTTTCAGTAAAGGTGTTGGCCTGTGGAATATAAACAGGAAGTTTTTTACCTTCACTAGATAAAACCTTGCCAAAAGGCCAGAACCAATTTCGTTTTAAACGCATGTTAATGGAAGCATCGGCAGTTTGCATCACTAAGAAAATTAAGGTTTGCCGTGCAAAGCCAACAGGGTTGCTCATGCGTAAAAATATAAGTGGGTGGCTAATGAGTATCCATAACCAATAAAAAATACGGGTCCAACCCGGTTTACCTTTTGCCATATAAGTACACATAAGGCCCATGGCATCGGAACCACCCTGATAGCGAGTCGCTTCAATATGAGTATCATGGTCAATGTAAATACTTGAGCCAATCGCAACGCCCTTACTCATGTCGACATCTTTATCAAAGAAACGAACCCCTAAAATCGACTCGGCATTGGTACGTACCCGATTACCTAAATCATCGGAAATATTTGGCAGAGAACCCGATTGCTTTAAGCGAAACAACATCTCTTGGGTGCCCAAAGAGGAAGCCGAGAAAATGACGTTGCGAACACGCCATGTACGACGTTGTTTATTGAACCATGAGCTTGAGCATTCGGTAGTGACTTCATAGCCATCGCTGCCATCTGCTTTACCATTGAGGGGTTTAACATCAACAACTTTGGTTTCTTCGTAAACCTTGGCGCCATTTTTTTCGGCAAAGTACAAATAGTTTTTATCTAAGGTATTTTTTGCGTTGTGTTTGCAACCTGTCATACAGCCGCCACATGCGGTACAGGTTCCGCGGTCTGGTCCTTCACCGTTAAAATAAGGGTCAGGGTAGGTCTTGCCACCTTCTTCACCTTCGGGTGGAAAGAACGTTGCAACACGAGTGGGTTTAAATGTATGGCCGACACCGACTGCTTCACCCATTTTCTTTAACATATGGTCGGCAGGACCTAAAATTTTATTATCAGTCACTCCAAGCATACGTTCTGCTTCAGCATAGTGCTGCGGCATTTCATTTTTCCAGTCTGCTGCATCTGCCCATGTACCTTCATCCCAAATATGTTCGGGTGGGACAAGTAGAGTATTAGCATAAGTAATTGAGCCGCCGCCTACAGCATTACCGCAAATAATGGTGACATGGCGAAAAAAACGCATATTGAAATAACCGAAAAGTTTCATGCCCGGGCGCCAGATCCAGCGGCGGGTATTCCAGTTGTTTTTAGCAAAATCTTCAGCTTTCCAGCGTCGCCCCATTTCCATTACAGCAACTGAGTAGCCTTTTTCGGTTAGTCGGCAGGCAGAAACACTGCCGCCAAAGCCTGAACCAATGATTAAATAATCATAATCATAACTGTTTGATGCCATGCCAAAGGCTCCTGTCTAGTGATATTTTTTATATTGACTGCATATGTTTATCAATGAATTGCCCAATGCGCTCAATTGAGTCATCGGATTCTTTTAGTATACGCGCGTGAAATTGAAAAACGTGACCGACTTTGTCATAAACCCGTAAGTTCGTCGAAATGTCGTACTTTTTAGCCTGTTCAGCGAGGCGTTTTGCATCATCTAATAAAACTTCTTCAGTACCGACATGAATTAAAATAGGCGGTAGACCAGTTAAGTCAGCATAAAGTGGTGAACAGGTTGGATCGGTTACCGATTTTTCGCCGCAGTAGTTATTTGCACACCACGCTAACCAGTCTTTGGAAAGCATCGCATCTTGAGTAGCATGAGTTTTCATCGTGCTTCCAGAGAGGCTTAAGTCTACCCAAGGGGAAAGTAAAACTAATGCCGCTGGTAACGGTAAACCTGCATCCCGTAAAGCAATTGCCGTGCTTAAGCTTAATCCACCACCAGCGGAGTCGCCAGCAATCATAAGTTTTTTCGGGTTTTGTCCTTGAGCAAGTAAGGCTTTATAAACTGCAATTACATCTTCAAGAGCAGCCGGGCTTGGGTGTTCAGGGGCTAGGCGATATTCAGGTAACCAGACTTGGGCTTGAGCCGCATGTCCGATTTGTGCCGCAAGCTTGGTATGACTTTTTGAGCTACCAACCACATAGCCACCGCCATGTAAATATAAGATGCCGCGTCCTGATTGAGTCGTTTTGGGCTGAATATGGACTGTCGGTACTTGAGCGATGATTTGCTTTTTTGTTTTATAGCCACGTGGCCCAAGCACAATTGCACTGGCTGCATCGCTACAAAAACGTTGTAGCTTTAGTGGTGTTTTAGGGGATAAAGCTGGACGTAGCGTGGTACGGATAGTCCATGCAAGAAGCTGCTTCATAATAAGGACTCATACTAAGCATTTAATGTCAGTCAGCATCTCTTAAAATGAAGAGCATGCTGACCACTGTTTTTATTTTGCTGATTTGTTGAGTAGGCGGGTTTGCAACGCAGTTGCGGTGGCAAAAATCTTTTGGTAACCCTGTGGAAGAATTCGCTGAATCACATCAACGGCTTTCGCATCGGCTCCGATCAGTAAGCGGCGACGATCTTTACGAACAGCTTCTAAAATTTGTTGAGCGGCATCGTCAGCAGGGGTGCGAAGTAATTTATCGAAAGCATCCTGACTTTTTAAAGGATCCATTCCTAAAGACTGGACGCTATTATTCATGCGGGCAGCTTTGGCAATATTGGTACGAATACCACCCGGATGCACACAGGTCGCACTCACTCCAGCATTTTGTAGATCGAGTTCTTGGCGCAATGATTCAGTAAAACCACGAACGGCAAATTTACTGGCGTTATAAGCACTTTGGGTTGGTTGAGCTGTTAAGCCAAACATACTAGAAATATTAATAATATGCCCATCACCACTTTGCTTTAAGTATGGTAAAAATTCTTTGGTGCCATAAACCACGCCCCAAAAATTAATACCAATCAGCCATTCAAGATCTTCATAGCTCACACCTTCAGCCGTACTACCTATTGCGACACCAGCATTATTAAAAATCAGGTTAACTTGGCCATGTTCATCTACCACTGCCTTTGCCCAAGTTGCAACCTCATCACGTTTAGCTACATCAACTTTTTGAGTGGTGACTTTGACAGAATAGGGTGCTAATAGCTCGACTGTTTTAGTTAATCCAGCTTCACTGATATCAGAGAGTGCCAGATGGCAACCTTGTTTTGCGAGTGCTATGGCAAGTGCTTGTCCAATACCAGAACCCGCACCTGTCACAGCTGCGACTTTATTTTTAAAAGACTTCATAAAATTCTCCGTTTATTTTTCTCATTTCCTATGGTGAAGCTTGTTTAAGAAATAGCCGATACCTGAGTGTAGTTTTCAATATCGAAGCGGCGAGTGCGTTGTCGATATTCAAGGGTAAAACCTGGCCAGTTATTGGTATTTTTGCCGTCAGCAGTCTGATACCAACTGGTACAACCTTGTGCCCAGACAGTTTTTTTCATTTTTTCTTGAATGCTTTGATTGAACTCGTGTTGAACTTCTGCACGAACATTGGTGAACAGAAGTTTGTTTTGTAGGGTTGTTTGAATGGCATCTAAAATATAATTCACTTGGCTTTCAATCATATACACAATTGAGTTGTGCCCAAGATTGGTATTTGGACCATAAAGCATAAAGAAGTTTGGAAAGCCGCTAACAGTTAAACCGAGATAAGCTTCTGCACCATCTTTCCATGTGTCTTTTAAGGTGCGACCATCAAGACCTGTAATCTGCATGGGCGCCATAAATTCCGTTGCGGCAAAGCCCGTACCATAAATAATGGTATCGACTTCACGCAGATTTCCTTCCGTATCTAAAATGCCATTTTCGGTAATTTCTTGAATGCCAGTATTAATCACATCGACATGAGGTTGGGTCAGTGTTTCATACCAATGGTTAGAAATTAAAATACGTTTACAGCCAATTGGGTAATCCGGCATTAGGCGGTGGCGCAACTTCCCATCTTTAACAACTTTACGGATGTGACGCTGGAATAAATATTCCACCAAAGGCATTTCATTGAGTGAAGTTGTAAAAGCAAGTAGGCGAATTTCATGGTGCCCATATTGCAAAGCACGATCTAGACTTTGCAAAATTGGCAGTTTACGGAACGCTTTTTTCTCTAAAGGTTGGTAAACACGATCTGGTTTTGGAATAACATACGGTGCTGAACGTTGATAAACGTCTAGATGTGCTACTTGTTTTGCAATTTCAGGTACAAACTGAATTGCGCTTGCACCTGTACCGATCACTGCAACACGTTTACCAGTTAAGTCATAGTCATGATCCCAACGAGCTGAGTGGAATGCCTTACCTTTAAAGTTTTCAATACCTTTAAGTTTTGGATAGGCAGGGCGGTTGAGTTGGCCTACAGCACCGACTAGAAACTCAGCTTCAAACTGTTCACCAGTTGTGCTTTGAATGTGCCATACCCCTTGTAGTGCATCAAATTCGGCACTGGCTATTTCGGTATTAAATTGAACATGTGGACGAATATCATATTTATCGGCACAGTGACGTAAATATTGATAAATCTCTTGAGAGGTACCAAAACGATTTTTCCAGCCTAGCTCTTGCTCAAAAGAAAAAGAATATAGATGAGAAGGCACATCACAAGCAGCGCCCGGATAAGTGTTATCACGCCAGACACCACCGACATCGGCAGCTTTTTCAAAGAGCGTAAATTGTTCAAAACCTGCTTGTTTGAGACGAATGGCTAAACCTAAGCCACCGAAACCAGTACCTATAATAGCGATACGTACATTTTTATTTGAATTAGACGTCGAATTAAACATGGGCTGCTCTAAATCCTTAAAAACAGTGAGCGAAAAAATCGCAATTTCCTGTATGCAGAATAGACGTTTATTAACTTGATTTAGAGGATGGATGAGGACAAAATATTGTGATTCTAGGACATTCTGAGCAATACAGTGAAGTATGCATGGGCTTTTGAACGCAGTGTACATAGTGTTCGGTTAATGGCTGATTTTGCGGTGGAATCAGGCATTTCTTATGAGACGATTTTAAAAGGGACTGGGCTTAGCCAACAACAATTACTTGACCCTAATATGGTGGTGACAGGCCATCAGGAATTACAGCTCATTCATAACTTGGTTGAGCAACTAGGAGACAGATCTACATTAGGTTTAGAAGTGGGCACGCGTTATCATTTCACCACATTTGGACCATTAGGTATGGCTCTGATGAGCAGTGCAAGCATTCGCGAAGCACTGGATTTGGCCTTGACCTATTTTACTTTAACCTTTGCTTTTACCCGCTTTGATGTGTCGGATACACCGCAAGGAATTCGCATAGAAATTGATGAGCAAGATATTCCATCTTCAGTGCGTCAATTCATTATTGAACGCGATGCCGCTGCGCTCATTACGGTACAACGAGATTTGGTGCAGGATAACTTTTGCCAGTATTTGGCTTTTTCTTTCCAACTCAAGGGTGATGCCGAGCCTTATCAGAATTTATTTGGCGTGAGGCCTGAATTTGGTGCTGCGAAAAGCTTTGTAATTCTTGACCCGCAAAAAGTAGACCAAAAGTTGCTTATGGCAAATGATTTGGTTTTACATACAGCCGAAGAACAGTGCCGTCAAATATTAGAAAAACGCCAATCACAAAATAAATTTACAACCTTAGTGCAACAGCAACTTATGAATGTGCGAGGGGAAATGCCTTCTATGGAAATAGTCGCTGACCGATTGCATTTAAATATGCGGACCCTACGCCGTCACTTGGCATTAGAGGGAATGACTTTTATACAAATTCGTGAAGAGGTCAGGCAAGTTCTAGCTGAGCAATATTTGGCATTACCAAAAGCTTCGGTTGAGCAAATTGCCGAGTGGTTAGGTTATGCCGAACCTGCCAGTTTTATTCATGCTTATAAAAGATGGCATGGGAAAACACCTCATGCCATGCGGCTAAGTAACCAATGATCAAAGTATCTTTATTTATTTAAACGCAAATGCAATAACCGTGTTGCTGAGGTGTGGCGAATTTCATCGATACGTGCATTAAAATATCGTTCAGTGATGGCTTCACCGGAAAGATCTTCGACCACTTTAAATCCCATCTGCTCCACGGCCTGATGTAAATCTCTTGGTTTAAATTGGCCCAATAAAGGCTCTTTCAGCAAATGGGTAAACTGTGCAACGCCCATACTCCCAAGTCGCTCAATACCTTTTAATTCCTGAAAATCAGTCGAATAGTCGAGTACCACTTCACTACCGTTTGCAGCAAAGTTGGCAATACTTTTTAAAGTTTGTAAGGTCGTTTGCGGATTTAAATAATGAGTTGTGCCTAACCATGAAAAAAATGCAGGAGCAGATGAATCGTAGAGACTTCTGTTTAATGCTTCTGAAATAGACTCTTTCTCAAAGTTAATAGCAACAAACTCAACGTTAGCAGGAATATTCCCTAACTTTTTTAGCTTAGTCTGTTTGGCCGCTTGAGTATCAGGATGATCCACTTCAAAAATTTTCAAAGTAGGATAATGGTGTGATTCACGTAGTGCAAAAGAGTCTAGGCCAGCACCCACTAATACATATTGCTCAATATTGTGTTGAACTGCCTGAGCAAGTAAATCTTCGGCATAGCGAGAGCGACCGACCACTTGTCCAGTAAGTAGACCTAAAGTACGGTTTAAAACCGCAGAATTCATCACTTTAACAATCAGTGAATTAGAGAGAAGTTTTTTCCAGCCTTTACTGGTCAGCTCAAAAGCATAAGGGTCAGAAAATACAGGGTTCTTCGTATTTTGAAAATGATTGGCTCGTAAGGCAGCAGCAGCTTCAGCAGTACGACTTGATTGTCCTTCTTTCATCTTTATCCTATTTTTTTATTTCTTGAAGATATTCAACGAAGAAGGCAGTGTATTTCATAAAAACCTAAAATACACTGCCTATTTCTTACAACTGATTTGATCGAAAATACAAATTAGTGAGTTTTTGTCGTTTGATACGTCACTTCATAATCTTTCAAATCTACTTTTTTCAAACGTTGTTTAAGTTTTTTCAATGACCAAGGCCATGCAGCAAAGTTACGCCCATTGGCATCAAGGTAGTAACTCTTACAGCCGCCGCTATTAAATACGGTCGTTTGCAAGTGTTTTTGCACTAAATCGTTATGCTTTTTAATCACATCAGATTTAACATTTAATTTGCTAATTCCTTTGTTTTTAATTTTCAATAAGCCATCTACGATATAGTCGAGCTGCGCTTCTGCCAAACCAATGAAAGAGTCATAAACCAGTACGTTAGGCCCTAAAACTAAAAATGCATTAGGTACATTTTCAATGTTGGTGCCTAAGTAAGCCTCTGGCGAACTATTTTTCCAGATATCTTGTAAACATTGACCTTTTTCATTGTGGACACGTTTACCAATGGGTGGGTGAGACACTTCAAAGCCTGTACCCCAAATAATCACATCAACTTCGTGGCGTTCACCATTCGCAGCAACCACCGTATTCCCTTCAACTTTCACTAAACCATGAGGAATGAGAGTCGTGTTTGGTGCTTGTAGCGCAGGGTAGTAATTGTTAGCGAATAAAATACGTTTACAGCCAATATCAAAGTTTGGTGTGACATTTTTACGTAGCACAGGATCATTAATCTGCAATTTAAGTAATTGCTTACCCAAAACATTTACTGGTTTTAGGGCAAGGGGGTTACGTAAACCAAAGTTAATTGCATTGAGTGTTAACGCTACACTTTTACGCCAGCTCGCCTGAATAGCTGGATATTTCGCAATGACTGATTTACTAAATTCGCCCAAGTCCGTATCTGGTTTTGGTAGTACCCAAGGTGCTGTACGTTGGAATACAAAAAGCTCTTTCGCTTTTGGTTGAATTTGTGGCACAAACTGAATGGCAGATGCGCCAGTACCAATCACGGCAATGCGTTTACCTGTCAAATCATAATCATGGTTCCATTTAGCCGAATGGAACATTTCGCCTTTAAATGTTTCTAGTCCTTCAAGACGTGGGATTTGAGCTTCGGTAATTGGACCTGTGGCAAAAATAACGGTTTTAGACAAATATTGACCAGTCGTGGTATCCAGTACCCACACGTGACGTGAGTCATCCCATGCGGCATTCAGCAATTCATTATTAAATTCGATTTTAGAGGTCACATTAAATTCGTTACTCACATCTTCCAGATAACTTAAGATTTCTGGTTGGCGCGCAAATAAATGGCTCCATTTTGCACTTGGTGCAAATGAGTAAGAATAAAGAGCAGACGGTACATCGCAACCACAACCTGGATAGGTATTTTCACGCCATGTTCCACCCACGCGGCCAGCTTTTTCAATAATTTTATAATTGGTATAACCAACTTGATCTAGGCGAATGGCAGCAGCGATCCCTGAAATGCCCGCACCCACAATAAAAGTATCGAAAATATGGCTTGGTGATTTGACAGCTTTTTTTGCTGATGCATTTGTTTTCATTTGCGCAGTCATATGTGTACTACCTATAAATTTTTTATTTAAATAATTTGTACGATGTACCAAGGAACTTGGTATACAAGCTTGGGGATGCGCGTTTCATAAGCCAGAATAACTTCGCATCAATTTGAGGAATGGTATACATCTCATCCTGATCAAGGCGATTAAGGGTTAATCTTGCAACATCGTCACTTGTGGTGAGCGCATAGTTCATCAGCGCATGGTCTGCTAGCTTTGAATAGCGTCCGGGAATTCGACCATTTTTAATGATATTGGTAGGGACCAGCGTCGGGCAGAGTACGTTTACCTTAATGTTAAACTTACGCAGTTCGGCAGAAAGCGTTTCGGAAAGCGCGCGTACACCCGCTTTAGTCACGTTATAAGCAGTCATTTCTGGTGCAGCAGTGTAAGATGCAGCAGATGCCACATTAATAATCGCGCCGTAACCTAGCTTTTTAAACTTGGGAACAAATGCATGGCAACCGTGAATAACACCCCAAAGGTTAATATTCATGACCCAGTTCCAGTCTTCTAGGCTTAGCTCGTCAAACTTGCCACCTAAACCCACACCAGCATTATTAATGACAAGAGTCACAGGGTGCCCAAGTAAGATTTCAGCAGTTTCAGCTAGATGATTAACCTGTTCAGCATTACCCACATCACAACGCATAGCAAAAGCTTTGGCGCCTTCTTGTTCAAGAAGTTTTACAGTTTCTTCAGCAGCTTCCAGATTAATATCTGCACACACTACGCTGCCACCACGTTTTGCAAGTTCAAGTGCAAAACTTCGACCAATCCCACTGCCTGCACCCGTCACTACGGCATAAGCTTTTTGGCTTGGTTTAACTTTCTTTTTGCCAAATAAAATCATGATTCATCCATAAATAGCTTGAAGAGATACCAGCTACCTTTTTGATAGCTGGAAATACAGGACGATTAAGACATGCGTACTGGTGGGGTAAATTCTTTAACAAAGTAAGGAGCAATTGCACCGCCTTCGGTCAGCAATTTCTTTTTGTAATACTCAAGATATTCAGTTGTATCATGATCATTTGGATGAAAATCTGGGCGTAAGTAGTCAAGAATTTGACCAATCGTACTGCCGAAAACTCCGTCTTTTGGACCAAAGATTAAGCCTACACCGCGACGAGCATCTTTCCAGAATTTCAAAGTCAGCATCTCTTGTGGCTTTCTTAAAACAGGGACAAATAATGTAGTCGCAGGGATTAATCCTAAGATTGTAAATAGCGCGAGGAAGAAACCAGACGCGCGTAGTGCATAGCTACCATTTAAAAGTTGATAGACATCGTAGGCAATATCTTTATGCTCAGACTCTTCAAGCATATGCCACATCCACAATGCACGGCTTTTTTCGTCATTTGAATAATAGAAATTCTTTTCATGCTTCATCATGTATTCAGCAAGTACTGCAGTAAAATGCTCAATACCTGCCATCATTGATAATTTGAGTGGCTGTGGAAACTTTAAGAAAACATACTTAAAGAAGTTTGAGCCAAGAAAACGATATAGCGCAACGGGATATTCAGCATCTTGAAGGGCATCGTTATATTCATTGTGCAATTTTGAATGAATTGCTTCTTGGCCAATCAACGACGTTACTCGCTGCTTTAATATTGGATCTTTAATAAATTCACGGTGATGGCGAGCGGTTTCAATCACTAGATCTTCACCGTAAGTTAAAAACACCGAAAGTGTGGCAAAAAACAAAGTAGCAAATTGATTGTCCATATAGAATCTGACATCAATTTCTTTACCATCAAAACCAATATTTAAATGTCTGATTGGAATTGAGCTTTTGCTAGCAAAATCGGGTAGCTCAATTTCACGCTGAAATTTAAGTTTGTTGAATGATTTTTTAACTGCGGTCGAGATCATGGCGACACCCTGAGGCAAAGTAGTGGTGCATTTTGATGAAAATCAATAAACTCAATGATCAACAAAGCACTGTAAAATTCCATTTTCAAAAACAGATGATTCTCTGCATTGACTACGGTGTTGTTGCTCCGTTATTTGTTTGATTATTTGGCTGAATAACGGAAGAAGAACCGAGGCAGGCAAGAGCTGCTGAATGACTCTTCTTTAATTTTTTCATATTAATCTGACATTATGTTCGGATTCAATTCGGGTAAATTTTTAAATATATAAAAGTATTTTATAGACATTTTTTGCAATATAATTTTTAATTTATTTGGTTTTATATTACTGAAAAATAATGATTTAAATCTATAATGATTCTAAAAAAGTAATAAATTAACCCATGCATTGATTGAGAAATTAAGCTCTGCTTTTCTGAATTTTTTCACTTAAGTTTGACAACTATTCGGATTTTGTTTTTTTATTTCTACCCAGTCAAATTACATGCTAATCTGACTTTATGTTCGGATTATTGATTAGATCGTATGACTACGCGTAAACCTCGTCAAACTCGAGCTAAAGTCACTGTCGACACGATTATTGAAGCAGGTTTTATTGCCGTGGCACTTCATGGACCGAGTGGAACCACGACACGTCATATTGCAGAAATTGCAGGGGTGAGTGTCGGGTCTTTATATGAATATTTTAAAAATAAAGAAGAAATTTATGATGCGATGAATCACTTTTTTGTTCGGGAAATTCTGGACATGATTACAGAGCTTACACCGACGATTTTACAGTTGGAGTTAGAGCCTGTTATTGAAATGATTTTTTATACTTTTAGTGATTTATTAAAGAAAAATAACGACCGCTATTTGACTGTTTTGCGTTATGCAGGAGAGTTACAGTACGACAAATACATTCCCAAAATTGAGCAGGCTTTAATGGAAGTCATCATGAAATATATGATGCATAATCCTAAATATCTAAAAATCAATAATTTGCCTGTAATTACCTATATTTGTATCAATAGTGGAATTTTTAATGTAGCGCGGCATCTTATTTTGCCAAACCCTTATATTAGTTTTGATGAAATGGTACAGGGGCTAACCACGATGATTATGAGCTATATCAATACAGAGATGGCACGTTCAGAAGAACATTGAGCTGAGTTAGAATTTTTATAAGTCCGATCAACAATAAAAAGCCCTCACATAATTTTTATGCGAGGGCTTAGTTGCATTATGGCATGGTTGGAACTTCTTCTGGACGCATATCGAAAATCAAAATTTCAGCATGATCACCATTGGTAAACGATAAGCTTCCACCATCGCGAATACGTGCCGCATCGCCAGTGTTAAAGGTTTTACCATTTACATCAACACGACCTCTGGCAACGTGTAGGTACACATATCGGCCATCAGGAATCGTAAATTCAGCAGTTTCTTCACCATCAAAAAGACCTGAGTAAATATTAATATCTTGTTTGATTGATAAAGTTTTTTCCCCACCTTTTGGTGAGATGATCAAATGCAATTTACCGCGTTTGTCTACTTCATCAATATGAACTTGTTGATAGCCCGGATCTGTATTCACTTCATTTGGAACAACCCAAATTTGTAAGAAATGAACGCCTTCTTGAGCTGAATGGTTAAATTCACTATGGGCAACACCACGACCTGCACTCATTAGCTGAATGTCACCCGGTACAATCACCGAACCTGTACCCATCGAGTCTTTATGCTCTAATGCACCTTCAAGCACATAGGAAATAATTTCCATATTACGGTGAGGGTGAGTACCAAAGCCTTTAGATGGAGCAACGTTATCATCATTAATTACAAGTAAGTCTGAAAAGCCAACTTGTTTAGGGTCCCAATAGTTAGCAAATGAAAAGCTGTGTTTTGATTGTAACCAACCATGATGTGCTGCACCACGCTCGTGAGATAAACGCATATCAAACATGATGTATTCTCCTCATTTAATTTTTTATCTGAGCACAGTTTATCGTAGCGTTTATAGGATTGAAGCTCTGAAAATAGAAAGCTTGGTGCGATTTATAGAACGATCAAAATGAGACATAGTTTTGCTTATAAATAGAAAAGTAAAAAAACAAAGAATTATTTCTTAAATAAAAATGAAGAATTCTTTGGAGAGAAGTTTTTTGTTTATAAGCTAAACAGGAGCACAAAAATTAGTCGCTAAATAAACAATTTTTAAGAAAACTTCATCGACAAAAATAAATTCTTTTTATTTTATTTAAATCTTAATAAATACAAAGAAATTTTAAGCTCTATACACATTTGTCTATGCTCTATCTTTAAAATAACTTAATAATTAAAACTGATAAAAAGCTAATATTAAAAATAACTAAAATAAGCTGTTATAAAATAAAGATACTTTTCAATGGAAAAGTTTAATAATTATTAATTTTCTCATAAATAATTAAAAAATCACCTTTCTTTTCAAATATTTGAGTGAGAGTGTGTTATTGTAAATAAATGTGAAAATATTCACAAAGCTAATTTTTTTTGTTAAGATCATTAACATTAAAAACATAGAGATAATAATAATGATCAATAAAGTATTAATAGTGTTGTGTGTGAGTATTGTCTTTGTATTAGGGTATTGGGCCTATTTAGATAGTCAAAATAAAAGACATCAAGAGCTCATGCGGATCATACAAGAAGCTGAAAGAAACCTACAAAGTATCGAACGTAATCCAAATCATGCTCATCACAGCAATTTAGCTTCCTATAATATGCAAGAATATATCGGTGATAAAAAATTATTTTCTAGTAGTATTGAGCTATAAATTTCTAAGTTTTACAGTGTCATTGGTCATATCTTTTCATAAATTTTGATCATGTTTCTGTTGAATCTGTTAAACTTATTGAACGTATAGTAAAAAAGCTGCATAGGGGTTATGCAGCTTTTTTGTGTTTCAATAGGGGCTGTGGTTATTTTCTATGCATAAAAGTAGAAAGCAAATGAGTGGCATATTTGTTGCTTCATAAGTTTGAGATTCTTGTTTATAGGGCTGAACAGAAAAACAATATTGTTCAGCGACCTACATAGGCGTAAATATTCCACAGTTCAGATTTTGCATAGAGGCTACTTATGGCGGCGCCCAATTCTTCGGCAGGCTGGTTAGAGCGTTTATTTAAGTTAAGCGACAATAAAACCACTTTCCGAACTGAAGTTCTTGCTGGTGTAACTACATTCCTAACGATGTGTTACATCATTATTGTCAATCCACTCATTTTATCTGAAACCGGCATGGATCATGGTGCCGTATTCGTTGCGACCTGTTTGGCAGCAGCAATCGGATGTCTAGTAATGGGGATCATTGCTAATTATCCAATCGCACTGGCCCCTGGTATGGGTTTAAACGCTTACTTTACCTACTCGGTTTGTATGGGGATGGGCGTGCCATGGCAAACAGCTTTAGCGGCTGTTTTTGTTTCAGGCCTTGTTTTTCTTGCAATTAGCTTCTTTAAAATTCGTGAAGCGATTGTCAATGCAATCCCAATGTCGCTTAAATTTGCCATTGGTGGGGGCATTGGCTTATTCCTCGCACTTGTTGCTTTAAAAAATGCTGGCATTATTGTTGCCAATCAAGCAACCTTAGTGGGCTTAGGTGATATCAAACAACCTACAGTATTGTTAGCGTTATTTGGATTTTTAATGATTGTGGTTTTACACCATTTAAAAGTTCGAGGCGCAATCATTATTAGTATTTTGGTTGTTACTGCAATTGCTACTGTTTTAGGCTTGAACGAGTTTAAAGGTGTTGTTGGAGAAATTCCATCAATTGCTCCAACCTTTATGCAAATGGACTTTGAAGGTCTATTTACTGCAAGTATGATAGGCGTCATTTTCGTATTCTTTATTGTCGACTTGTTTGATAGTACAGGTACTTTAGTTGGGGTTTCACATCGCGCCGGTCTTTTAAAAGATGGTAAATTACCACGTTTGAAAAAGGCATTATTTGCAGACTCTACTGCAATTGTTGCTGGTGCTGCATTAGGTACATCTTCAACTACGCCATATATTGAATCAGCTTCAGGTGTAGCAGCAGGCGGACGTACTGGTTTAACTGCTGTTGTGGTTGCAGTTTTATTTATCTGCTGTTTATTTTTAGCACCTCTTGCTCAATCTGTACCAGGTTTTGCAACTGCGCCAGCTTTATTGTTCATTGGTGTGTTGATGATTCAAGGAATCACTCACATTGATTGGGACGATATTACTGAAGCTGTTCCAGCATTTTTAACCATTGTATTTATGCCATTTGCCTATTCAATTGCTGATGGTATTGCAATGGGCTTTATTAGCTATGCATTAGTTAAATTATTCACAGGTAAGGCAAAAACTGTACCGTACATGGTATGGATTATTGCTGCGCTTTGGGTATTTAAATTTATCGCGTTTGGCGGTTAATATGATTTTTATAATTTTCTTCTTGAGCTATCTTAGACATAGTTTTCAATAAGAAGAAAATTATAAAAGGGTGTGATTTTGACCACACCCTTTTTTCTTTAGACGTGGAGTTAATATGAATCAAGTCGAGCTGATTCGCGCCTTACCAAAAGCCGAATTGCATGTACATATTGAAGGGACTTTTGAACCTGAATTAATGTTTGCAATTGCCCAGCGCAATCAGATTCAGATTCCTTACAAATCTGTTGAAGAAGTAAAGCAAGCTTATAACTTTCATAATCTTCAATCATTCTTAGATATTTATTATGCTGGTGCGAATGTTCTTGTACATGAACAAGACTTTTATGATTTAGCATGGGCTTATTTTGAGAAATGTGCCGAAGATCATGTTGTTCACACAGAAATGTTCTTTGATCCACAAACCCACACTGACCGTGGTGTTGCGTTCTCAACTGTGATTAATGGTTTAAAACGTGCTTGTGCAGATGCCAAAGCTAAGTTTGGTATCAGCTCTCAATTGATTATGTGTTTCTTACGTCATTTAAGTGAAGAAGCTGCATTTGAAACACTTGAGCAAGCGTTGCCATTTAAGCAAGATATTATTGCTATAGGACTTGATTCAAGTGAAGTAGGGCATCCACCAGCTAAATTTGAACGTGTGTTTGCTAAAGCACGTGAAGAAGGCTTTTTAATCGTTGCTCACGCTGGCGAAGAAGGTCCGCCTGAATATGTATGGGAAGCTTTAGATCTACTTAAAGTGAATCGTATTGATCATGGTGTGCGTTCTGAAGAAGATGAACAATTAATGGCGCGTTTAATTAATGAAAAAATGCCTTTAACGGTTTGTCCTTTAAGTAACTTAAAGCTACGTGTTGTTAAGGATATGAAAGATCATAATATCCGTCGTCTATTGCAAAAAGGCGTACACGTGACGGTTAACTCAGATGACCCTTCATATTTCGGTGGGTATATGAATGACAATTTCTTTGCCATTCAGCAAGCTTTAGACTTAAACAATGATGAGTTGAAGCAACTTGCAATTAACTCTTTTGAAGCTTCTTTCATTTCAGATGAAGAGAAACAAAAGTGGATTGCAGAAATCCAAAAGATCTAAATAAAAAACCGCCTATCTCAGGCGGTTTTTTTATACATAAGGTTTATTTAGGTTGTTTGGTCATACTATTTAAAATATTGTCTTTATCAATAAAGTGATGTTTCAAAGCTGCAAGTACGTGCCCAACAATAAGAAAACCTGCAAACCAAGAAATATAAATATGTAATGGTTTAACAACAGCTAAAAGTTCTGGATTATCTTGCACTAAACGTGGAATTTCAAATAAATATAAAACTGGAGCAGGGTGACCAGCACTCCAACTAAACAAACAACCAGTGACAGGTAAAGCCACCAAAATTACATAAAGGAATAGATGACCCACGTGTGCCAGAGTTTTCATCATTGGAGACATGGTGTCAGGTAGTTTTGGAGCTGGATGAGTATAGCGCCATAAAATCCGGATAATGACTAAAAAGATAATTGTGGTTGCAATGTTCTTGTGCAACGTAATCACATCACCTTTAAAGGTGCCATCAACGTCATAGCTTAAAAAATTTCCACTATAAAAGCCAATAACCCATGCGACGATGAAAATGATTGCCATCACCCAATGCAGGATTTGTGCGGTACGGGTGTAATACTGAGAGGAAACAGCAGGCATAGAAGGCCCTTTTTTTGTCGTTTTGATTCGTGATTTTAGGTGAAATCGTAGATTTTGAGAAATATTTTAAATGTAACGGAGCGTGCTAAAAACAGAACGTATTAAGCTAAAAAAGCAATTGATGAGCTGAGTTTTGTTCCGTAAAACAGTTTGCATAAATGCATCAAATTATTTGTTTCTTCTAAAGTCGAGTTTAGGCACAATACGCGCTGCCAAGGTTCAATCAAAGGAAAAAATGATGAAAAAATTGATGCTCGCTCTAGCACCAGTTGTTTTAGCTTTAACAGCATGTGCAACAACTACAGGCACTGGTACAGGTGCTGCTTCTGCGCAAACGACAACTCAACAATTAGGCGTTGCTGCGTTAAAGGTTGCTGTAAATGCAAAATGTATTACAGAGATTAATAATGTTGCGGCTTGGAAAACAGCAACAAAATATATGACTGCTGAGCAACGTGATAGCATCCAAACCAATGTGTGTGGTTGTGTGAGCGAAAAAGCTCCAAACAGTGTGACTGCAGTAGAATTAGCAGCAGCTGCACTTGATGTAAACACACGTGCTACAATCGTAAACCAAGTGGTTTCTAAAACTGTAAACGCTTGTGTGGCAGAAGCTTTACAAAAGTAATTAATAAATTATGTGTTAAAGAAGGCTGATTACTATTGATCAGCCTCTTTTATTTAAAGGTAGTGAGTCGATGTTTATTGCTGGTGTAGATGAGGCAGGACGGGGGCCTTTAGTAGGTTCGGTTGTGGCAGCAGCTGTGATTTTAGATCCGAATAATCCAATTTTAGGATTAAATGATTCTAAAAAATTAACTGAAAAGAAACGTGAAAAGTTGTTTATTGAAATACAAGAAAAAGCTTTAGCTTGGTCAATTGCCGAAGCAACACATGCTGAAATTGATGAACTAAATATTTTACAGGCAACTTTTTTGGCTATGCAGCGTGCTGTTGATGGTTTGAAAACCCAACCACAAAAAGTGATTGTCGATGGCAACCAAATTCCTAAAGGAATTATTATTCCTTGTGAAGCCATTGTTGGTGGAGACGCAAGCCATGCCGAGATTAGTGCGGCGAGTATCTTGGCAAAAGTGACACGAGATCGACAAATGGCAGAATTAGATCAGCAATATCCGTTATTTGGTTTTGCCAAACATAAAGGATATCCAACCAAAGCGCACTTTGAAGCGATTGCTGTGCATGGTGTGATTGATCAGCATCGCCGTAGTTATGCACCTGTTAAACGTGCTTTAGGTCTATAAATACAAACACTTAAAAAATTTAAAGCGACTATAAAGTCGCTTTAATTAGGGAGAGAACAACTTCATACTAACGATTGAAGTTTTTCTGTGCATAATTATCATCTTCATAAGAAACTTGATAATCTTGATCAAGATGTTGAAGGTGTTCATGCATTGCACGTTCATGTTGAATACGTTGATAAATTTCTTCGCGATGAACAGAAACCTCTTTTGGTGCATTCACACCAATTCGAACTTGGTTTCCTTTGACGCCAAGCACAGTAACACTGACTTGATCCCCAATCATTAATGTTTCCCCGACACGGCGGGTCAGAATCAGCATGTTTATCTCCTTGCTAAACGCTTAAAACTGCAATATTGGTACCCAAATAAAAAGCTCAACCTCAGTTTTCAGTCAGATTCTAACAGAAATATGAGAACAAAGTCATATTTTGATAATCTCTGCCAAAAAACTTTCCGTTTAATATAACAGAGCCGCTATAAAAAAAACTATAGCGGCTCTGTGTTTTCTTTGATTATTGTCGGACAAGTAAACATTTTTTAATGAATTCTTGACCGTTCGGTAAATTTAAGCGCGTGCGCTGCTTTCACCATGTTCACGATCTAAACCAAAAGCGGTATGTAGGCAACGAACTGCAAGCTCAAGGTATTTCTCGTCGATAATGACAGAAACCTTAATTTCAGATGTTGAAATCATAAGGATGTTGATACCTTCATCAGCAAGGGCAGTGAACATTTTGCTCGCTACACCTGCGTGTGAACGCATACCTACACCAACGATAGACACTTTAACGATGTCGTCACGTGTTGAAACTTCACGTGCGCCAATATTTTTAGCAGTTTCGTTTAAGATTTTTTCAGCTTTCGCTAAATCAACACGGTTTACAGTGAAAGTAAAATCTGTTGTGCCATCTTCTTCAACATTTTGGACTATCATATCCACTTCAATGTTGGCATCACTTACTGGTGATAAAATTTTAGAAGCAATACCTGGCTCATCAGGTACACCTAAAATTGTTAATTTTGCTTCGTCACGGTTAAAAGCGATACCTGCAATGATTGGCTGTTCCATAGTGTCTTCTGCCTCAGTAGTAATGAGTGTACCTACATTTTCTTTAAATTCGTCGTCAAATGCGCCGTCGTCATCATTATCAAAACTTGATAATACGCGTAAAGGAACCTGATATTTTCCGGCAAATTCTACTGAGCGAATCTGTAAAACTTTAGAACCTAATGATGCCATTTCTAGCATTTCTTCAAAAGAAATACGATCGATTTTTTTGGCTTTAGGAGCAACACGAGGATCAGTGGTGTAAACGCCATCTACGTCAGTATAAATCTGACATTCGTCAGCTTTTAAAGCAGCAGCAAGAGCAACACCAGAAGTATCTGAACCACCTCGACCTAGTGTTGTAGTATTTCCATTGGCATCAAAGCCTTGGAAACCAGCAACTACAATAACACGGCCTGCATCTAGATCATTGGTCATGACATCTGTATCAATAGACTCGATACGCGCCTTGGTAAATGCACTGTCAGTTTTAATACCGACTTGACGTCCGGTATAGGATTTAGCTTCCACACCAATCGAATTAAGTGCCATAGCTAACATGGAAATCGTCACCTGTTCACCGGTTGAAACCATTTGGTCTAACTCACGTGGGTCAGGTGTTTCGGTAATGGCTTTAGCGAGAGCAAGTAAGCGGTTTGTTTCACCACTCATTGCAGATACGACCACAACAACCTTGTGACCGTGATCATGCCAACGCTTCACACGACGAGCAACATTTAAAATGCGCTCGGGGGTACCCATAGAAGTACCGCCATATTTTTGAACGATTAATGCCATATCGCCTAAACCCTTATAATTAAACGGGAAAAGTATATTCTTGCTTCCTTGGTTTCATTATATGTACACCATTATGTACATAAATGAAATTGCTGAGTTTATCTAGCAAGCCGTGATTCGGCGGACAGTATATAGTAACGTAAATATGCTAACAATCATTGATCTGGACTAATTTCATCAAGTTTGCTGATTGTTAGCTTCTATATTACTTATATTGCTTTCTTTAACTGTTCTTTCTTTTGGCATTCATTTTCCCACTCAATCACATCAGAAGTGAGATATCGTTTCATTGTTCCGCCTTCTGAACCAAAAGCAGGCGCAGGAAAAGGAATGCCCCAAGGGGTTCTTTCTTCCCAGCGATTTAAAGTGCGCTTAGTAATATGAAACATCTCACACACACTATTGGATGTCAGATATTTATCCACTTTATCTCTCCTTACTTTCCGCTTTAACTTCTAATTCTGCAATTCTCGCCTTAAGTCTATAAAACTCATCGCGACAACTCGCTATTGCACCATTCCAAGCTATCCAACCTGCGTTAAATTCACTTTTTTTAGATGTGCATCTAAATCCACTTCGAGCTGCTTCACGATCTAAAAATCCATATTCCTCAGCAAGATCACAATAGTTTTCATACTGACGTTCAGCATCCTCAATAAAGTCAATCATCCCTCAGCTCCCGATTCACTTGGCACTTTATGAAAGTACATCCAATGAGTTGGTGGATCTCTCTCAAAATTTGCCCAATAGTGATTAATTTCTTCATCACAAGTCATGTAGTCAATTTCTGGTTGAACCTCAGGTGAGTCAGACCAACAAATTAAAACCATGGTATCTATTGGTGGCTCTTCATCCTTAACACTAATCCATGAAGGCACCGCCTGAGCTTTGGCTTTTTCTAGCTCTGCATCACGATGCTTTGCACATCTAAGCCAAGCATCCCAACGGCTATTCATGTTGCTTATTTCTTTTTGAGCAACTTCAGAAGGATTGTTTGATCTAGTCATAAACAGTTCATGCTCATGACTAAAAATAATGTCTCTTCTTCCTTTGTAATATTGGAAGGTATTTAGAAAAGCCTCTCTTTCCTTATTCAAATTAATCATTCACGCCACCATTTTATAAATACGTTTAACTTCATGATTAAGCTCATCCATTGCTGAGCGACCTTCTTTGAAATACTTCAACAGCATTAACTTGTAGCGCTCTTGAGCTGCTTTGTTCATCACACCCTTATCAGTCAAGGTGAGGGTAGCTTTATTGCCTTTAATCAGGTTCACGCCGTGCGGTGTGCCTCTTCCGCGATAACCAGCGTTAACATTGAAAACAATGAATTTCTCGAAAAGCTGCTGGGGTAGCAGCTTTGGTTCGAAAAGAAACTCTGGAGTAGTCTGTTTCGACATTAGAAAGGCTCCTCCAGTAAGTAATCAGGTTCAGCATCTGGTTGAGAACCTGCTGGATTCTCTAACTCGAAGCGGCGTTTTCTCACATACCCCATAAGCTTCGGTTGAATCTGTGGATCTCGTGCAGCCACATCAATTTCAAGTGCATCCAAGGTAGTAAGATCTGGGGCATTTTGGATCTGAACCATTAGAGAAGGTGGTTCACCTGAAGGAGACTTTTCTTTTTCCAACTCTTCAAGTCGTTTGTGAGTAGCCAATAAAAGAGGTTCCATTTGTTTATCTGACCACGTACGGGTATAGCGATAAACTGCATTCACTTCGTCAGGAGTTTTTGATTCCCTAACTCGTTGCAGAAGGGTATCAAGGTTTTTTTGATATTCAGGATCTAATATCGGGTCATTAGTATCTGGAACTAACTTGTCCTTAGAAGTGGTGACATTAGTTTGTTCAGTAATAACAATTGCAGGCTGAGTTTCTGCAGGAATAACTTCACTAGTCTTTTCAGCTTTTGTTTTTTTGCCTCTTTGTTTTTTAGGCTCATCACCAAGACGAATAACACTAAGATCATTATTTATTTCATAACCGAGTGCTTTTGAAATAGCTTTTAATTGAAGCTTGGCATTTTCTGCATCACGCTGCACAAAACCACTATTAATAGCCTCAATGAGTGCAGAGGTTTTAAATCCAACAATATAAATGGAAGGTAAATATGTATTAATTACAAAAACATCCTGACCCTCTTTATACTCATCAATTGTCAATGGTCTAGTGAAGGTAATGCCTGCCAATTCAATAGTTTCAAGTTTGATGCAGAATTCATAGCCAGATTTAGCAAAGATGGTTGCAGGGAATTGGTCTAATTCCGAAAATTCCAGCATGTCACCCACTGGTCTACATAGAACCTTGAAGCCATTTAGAAGAGCATCAAAAGCTTCTGAAGCTGTAATTATATTATTCATGCTGTCATTCCCGTTTTTGCTAAAGTTTCAATGTCTTGTTTAACTGCCGTAAGTTTTGCCGCTTCAATTTGAGTAAGTGCATCAATACCGAAGTGTTCACATACTGTTTTCACATCGAGGCCACGTTCAGCAATAAAGTTTTGAAGTTCATCTCTTTGTTGATCTGAGATACCGTTAAATTCTGGTGGACTAATCCAAGTGCCACGTTGTTTATCAAACGTGCAATTCAATGCTTTAGCTCTCATTAACATTGCTTGTCGCATGTTCTGGTAATACATTTGTTCTTTATCAAGCGACTCAGTTAATTGATTTAGATCACCAGCATGTTCAGCTTCTTCACAGCTTTGTTTCCAATTTTCTAACTCTTCTTGAGCTTTAGCTGCAGCAAGTTGTGCCGGTGTTAAAGTGTTGATGTGGTCCTTAGCTTGAGCGATAAGATCAGCTAAGAAAGTTGGATGAGATTTAAGATCCGGAACCCATACCTCACCAGTTTCACCACCTAATGCACCTGAGTTTTTCGCGTGGTGAGTAGGAGAAGGTTTGAAACTGATTACACGGGCATTTTTACCTTCACTTGTCGTAACGGTTGTTAGATAGCCCATAATGTCTGCAATACGATAAAGCTCATTACGGTTTTTACCTCCTAGATCTGGTCGGTAAATAATTTGATCACCGTTTTGATCTTCTGAAGCATGGGCAATGAAAACGACATCTTTACCTAGACTGATTAAAGTGTTGATGTACTGCTTGAAGGTTTGATTCGCTAAACCTTGAGCCTTTAACTTTAAAGAGCCATCTTTTTGACGGTTATTAGCGGTTAGCAATAGATGGGTTTTAATGCATTCAAGCATTGCGCCAACGGTATCAATGATTACAGTTTTATAAGGTGTTAATTCTTGAGGAGTCAGGTTTGCTACATCACTCCATTGTTGAACCTGCACAACCGCGCCACGACGTAATTCACCAGTACGGTGAGCTCCACGGTCAAAGTCAAAAGAAATTGCTTTTTCCGCAGTAAAGCCCATTGATGATTTACCCAAACCCGGATCAGCGTATAGATACACAATAATTGCTTGAACCAATAAAGTTTGGTCAGCAGTAATAATCGGTAGAGCCATTTTTCTTATCCTTATTTTGAACCAGTAAAGCCGCGCTTCTTCTTATAAGCTTTGCGGTCATATGAAGGGATGTTGTTAAGTTCTAGGGCAGTTGCTAATGCTTTTTTGCGCTGGAAGCTAATTTCATTCATTAAGCTTGCGTAAACCTTAGGGCGCTTTGCCTTAAACTCTTCGACATTTAAAGGAGTTTTCACTTCGCCTTTTACGGTGTACAGCACACTGCCGTTTGCATTAGCTGCATAAACAGTCCACCCGATACGTACAGAGTAGAGATCTGTTAAGCGGTCATGGCCGATATAGGCTTTAATACCATCTGGATGTGGTTTGAATTGAGCATTCATGATTAGCCTCCCATCATCCAAGATGCTGCAGTTATAGCAATGACCCAAAGAATGAATGAGAGGGCAATAAACTTAATAAAGTCGATTGCATTGGCTTTAATAGTGGCGAAACGAGAAGGGCGCTGTTCTTCAACAGTAGGGTGTTGATATAAGCGTGATGTGGTTTGACTAGGAATAGGGTTTTGTTTCATACTTGCCTCGCGTTATGCAAAGCCCCGTCGCCGTCCAAAGTTTCGGGGCTTTTTGTTGTTCGTGAGACAAATATAAGAAAACTTAGTTTTTTAGTCAATATAAAAATAAGTAATCTTAAATTTTATTTTAAGAAAACTTATTCCTGTGTTTTAATAGTTTAAAGAAAACCCACTTGGACGGTGGGTTCGATGGAGTTTGTTATGAAAGAAATAGCACTTATTCCTAAAGGCGCAAAAGTGCAGATTATGGGATGCACCTACACATTAATTGAAGAGGCTAATGTGGAAGGATATCAATCCCAACTTAATGATATTTTAAAAGCACAAAAAGACTTTGATGAGGAGATAAGAATATGTGGTTCTAGATTTATGAATTCAGCCAACCAGCCACATCTTTAGGTATGTTCCATGATCCCCAATTGTTAGTTTTAACTTCAATTACAAATAAAACATCATCGGCATCCATATAATCTTTTAGGAAATCTCTGATCTGACCAGCTGTTTTATTTGAATAAATAATCCATTGTGACTTGGTAGGTCTAGCCCAGTTGTCTCCTGAAACTTTTCTAATACCATCTATCATTTTTGCATAGTCTTTAGATTTAATAAGATCATAAGTTACTGAGTAAATTGTCATAGATTCTTCTCCGCCCGATAAGTTTTGAAGTGCTGTGTCGGGTTCACAGTTTAGGTGTATATGAAAATCGAAAATTTAATATTTATTAAAAACAGGCTCTTTTCGAACTCTACTCAAATTTATTTTGAAGATATACCTTTAGAATGCGATGAGTTCTATGTGCCAGTTGGCAATTACACCAAACTAATTGGATTTCTAAAGTTTAAAAAAATAGCTAGGAAAGGCTGCTTTGAATTATCCGAATTAGTGTCCCTAGATTATCCCAACCCAAATCCACAATTTTCGTTGTCAGGTGTTTTATACTCTCGCCAGAAAGCGATCGAAGCCCATCAATCAATTTGTGCTTATCAGCAGGCGGTAAGTCGGCTGCCATAATTTTAGATTCAAGAATAGCTTTCAGTTGAACGGCTTCAAATTTAACAGTCACAACCCCGAGAATTGCAGATAAGCCGCCATCATCAGCCAGAAAATCCAGCCCATTCTGGTTGATTGTGGAACTGCCAAATTGAAATTTTTTAATACCTTTATCCCCGATAGATGTCGAAACGATTACACTATTGGGTTCTACAAGTTTGTGCTGCATTAGGTAGTATAAATTAGCAATAGCTGCATCATATTCAACAGTTTCGCGATTATATTCTTTATTAAAATCATAGAAATTAGGATAAGCTGAACTCATCTTTTTTAATAACTTTAGTTGCAATTCTCTATTAAGTATCAAAATAAATTCCTTATATTTTTTGCTAGTAATTTTAAAGTTGTTAAGCCTAATAATTTGAATTTGGATTGTTTTCTATTTCACTATTTAAATTTTCAAGAGCATTATCCGCATCAGGAACTACATCGCGCCAATTCTCATTCTCTAGTCTTTCAAATTGATCATTAACTTCCTCTGTTTTTGTTTCTAAATTAACTATATGCTCTTCTAACTGTGCAACTTTTTCTTCAAGTTCAGCAATTTTTGCATCCTTTTCGAAAACCATAGCGTCATATTCAGCTTGGCTAATGGGTCCTTTACAACCTATTAAACTAATAATGGGCAAAAAATATAGAATTGAATATAACTTTAAACTTTTCATTTTTAACTTTTACGTACTCTTCTTTTTCCTCGATATGTATATCTCATAGAGTCAATAACTTGACCAATAAAATAACAATCTTCATCTATGGGAATGATATTGGGATGAAAGTTAGGATTTAATGCTTGTAAAAAACGAGATCCATCTGATTCAATTACTAATTTTTTAAATGTCGCATCTTTATCTTTTCGAACAACAATAATATCTCCAGATTGCATATCCGAATAATAAACTGTTGGGTCTACAACAATATAATCACCCTCAATAAAATCTGGTTCATTACTTACACCGCGAACTTTTAAATAAAAGCATTTATCGCAATCTTCAGGTAAAGGGAACCATTCTGTCACTTGAGACATATCAACAGATTCAACATTAGTAAAGTTTCCCGCTTGAACCCATGAGAGAACTGGGGCCATGCGTGCTTGTACAGGAGCTACATTAGTTGACTCCTGATCAGGAAATTCACCTTTGCCAGTTAATATATATTCTGTCGTAACTCCAAATGCATTTGCCATAGCCTCTAATGAAGCAGCTTTCGGTAAATAGCTATCTTTTTCCCATTCAGTTACAGCGGGCGAACTTACTCCTGCAATTTTAGCTAATTGCATTTGAGTTAATTTTTTTGCACGTCTAAGCGCACGTATGCGCTGACCAATAGTATCTGTCTTCATATAAGTTATCTTACATATTGCTTTCATAAGTTTTCTTTGATTTAATGATAAGAAATCTTACTTTTGGTGTGATTATGACTAAACAAGAAGCATTTAACTTGCTTGGGGTGAATGGGGTTGAATTAGCCGGATTGTTAGGTATTGAGCCTTCTGCGGTTTATCAGTGGCCTGAAGAAAAAATCCCATTAGCCCGCGAGTACCAAATTCGCGATTTAGCCGAAGGAAAAGTGCCACTAAAACACAAAGCCGTTGCTGAATAAGGAATTTTTCATGAGCCTCGAAAAAGAAGACCTTAGATTGAAGATGCTTCCAGACATGATGGAGCGTTTGAGATTGATCGCGGATGTCCGTGGCAATGAGTATGCGCATCAAGCTGTAGTCCTCTTAGAAAAAGCCCTTATGGGTGAATATCATGAAGTTAGCTTAATGCTTGAAAGAGCAGATAAAAATAGGCAGAAGAGGGAGCGTCTGGGCATACGCGGGAAAGTTGGATTAAACCCAGATTCACATATTTTAGAAATTAAAAAAGCCTGATGGTCAAGATCAGGCTTTTAGGCATTCAGTCGAGGTGAATCAAATGAATAAAACTAATTTATCAAATCAATCAATGAATAGCAACGATCTAGAGTTTTTAGTGGGTGATATGGTGGTGCTTACTGAAGAGTGCCGTACTTTTAAATCAAATGATTTGTTTGAAGTTAAAAACAAAACTTTGACTAGTTTATGGACCATCAAATCAGAGAATCATTTGATTCTGGTTTCTTCAAAAGAAATCCGCACAGCAACAGTAGCAGAGCTCAACGCTAAACGCCGCCTAACAAAAGCTGAGCAAGCATTAGCGGAGGTGTCATGAATAGCTTTCAGCAAATCAAAGATTCTCGTCAGCAAAGTGAAATCCAATCTTTTTATGAGCCTGCATTGCGAGTACTTGGGCACCTATTTGAGGTAAAAAAGCAAAATTTACGCAACAAAGGTTATGACGAAAATAATGCAGCGGTAACCAAAGTTGAATTTTCAGAAGCTATGGCTCGTCAATTCCGCATAACGCAGTGGTTAGCACAGCAGATTGTAACTAGCTTAACCAAGGCGTATTTGGTTGATTCTTTTGGAGGCTATGTTAAGCCAAAGGATGGTGAAAAGTGAGATATGCAGTAAGAAGAAAACAGGATATTTCCGTTTCCACCACACCGCTAGAGGTGGTGATTCCACTGGAACAACCAGTAAAGATCTATTCGGCTAAAGAATTAGCAGCCATGCCACTTTCAGTCATGAATGCCGCAATTGAAGCTCAGGAAAGATTTTATCAACTTGAAGAATTAACCCATATGGGGGGGCAGGCTATAGCAGTTCGCCGTCTCATGGAGGATGGGCACAAACTAATTCAGGTGAAAGAAAAGTCACGTACACGCTACAAAATCAACAACGAGTTTATCCCACCAAGAATTATTCGTCAGTTGGAAATGCGCGGTCTTGTAAAATTGGAGACAAAATCACATGAGTAATTTTGTACCTAATTCCTTTCAAGTACCTAATGCATTCGTTGACGAGGTTTTAAATAAAATCTCTGATGCTGCATGCAAAATTTACTTGGTTATTTGCCGTAAAACTCGCGGTTGGAATAAGGAGATGGATTCCATCTCTTTATCTCAATTTGAAGAGATTACAGGGAAGAGTAGACCGACTGTTGTTAAGTGCCTTAATGAATTAATTAAGGTAGGCTTAGTCGTGGAACAACCGAGCACAATTCATGGAAATACATTCAAATTAGGTAACGATACTAGCGTTGGTTTAGTACTTAAATTCCCTAGTAAAAAATTTTTACTACCTGAGATTTATGGCCAAACTAGTAAAAATTCTTTACCACTGCTAGTTAAAAATTTTAACTACACTAGTAAAAATTTTTTACCGCTACTAGTAAAAATTTTTAACACACAAAGTATCACTATCAAAAACAACTCTCAAAGTAATAAAAAAATAAATAAAAAAAGAGAGTCTGTTTCTGAAAAAACTAAATCAGAAAAACCAACTGTATTTAATCCACGTTTAGTTGAACTACCAGCATGTGTAGATCCAGAGCTGTGGAACAATTTTGTTGATATGCGTATCAGCATCAAAAAACCACTTTCTGAAAATGCAGTAAAGCTAATCCTTAAAAAACTTATCTCGTTTGGCCCTTTGGCTAACCAATCACTTGAGAACTCAATTATCGGAAATTACCAAGGTGTGTTTGAACCACGACAAAACCAGATTCAGGAAAACACACATTCTCACAACGTTCCTGAAGAACCGGGTTATTTCACTCAAATGTACGCTGAAAGCAACCGTTCAAACGTGATTGACGTTACACCAGTGTCACATGATTTTGGAGGCTATTAATCATGAATGAATTAGCACCATTTGAAAGTTTTTTGAAAGAACTGGTTACGGCTTACAGAACTAAATACGCGGTTCAGTTCAATAAGAATTTTCCAGTAGAAGGGAAAAATGCCGTTCCAATGCAAATCGTTGAACAGCAGCTTGCTAAAGCATTGGTTGGGGTTACACCTAACCAACTTCAAAGAGGCTTAGCGCTATTTTACGCAAGTACAAATACCTACATGCCTAACTTCGCTGAATTCCGTGCTATGTGCATGGGTGACGATTGGTGGAGCGCCGAGAAGGCTTGGGTTAAGGCTTGTGAATATACTCAGATCTCTCAACACAAAAAAGTGAAATTGCCAGACGGAAGAGAGCAGAACCAAGAAATTACCACCTTGACCAAATTTGTTTTAGACCAAGTTTATTCACTAATCCAAGATGGTGAAATGTACAAAGCCAAAATGGAATTTATCAAGATCTATGATGAATACAAGGCTGAAGCACAACTGAAGGGTAAAACCCAAGCTTGGTACCAAGAACCAATTTTATTAGCTCAGAAAAATGAGCAGAAGGTACATAAGCCGGTTTCAAATGATGAGGCACAAAAACACCTCAATTCATTAATGGACCGTCTAAAAATCAATGGGCGTAAACCTGCACCAATGCAAAAGCTACAGGCAAAGGAAAAAGAGCCAGAACTCAAACAAGAGTTAGGGCCAGATCCTTTTGACAATCCGCATGAATACGCTGAGATGTGCCGTCGGGAGGGTATGCCTATTCCTCGAAATATTCTGCAGTTAATTGATGGGGCGAATGTATGAATGCAGTTGAGTTTATGAAGGAACATGGAATCGAAAAGGCTCGATTTGTTATTGGATCTGCTGAAGTAGGTGGTGTTGTAACCCCAAAGATTTTAGACCTTAAAAAATTGGTTCAATCGTTGGAACTAATAGAGCAAATTGGTGGAGTTGAAGTTGCTAAAGGCAAAGTATTTATTGCTGATTTCAATGATTTCAAAATGATCAAATTTTTAATAGGTAATAAAGATTTTGTTGTTCATATAAAAAGAGTTCAGGAGGCTATAGCAGACCACGAAGCAGTTAATGGAAATGAGATAGATCCTTTAATCAAGTTAAAAGCTGGTTTAACAAAGTTAAGAGATAAATTTATAAACGATGCCCATGCATTAACGCTTTTGGGTGACCTAGATAAATCACGTGTTTATAACGGCATTGCTAATCAATTAGATCACTTATTAAAGGGCGGTGCTTAATGTCATCAATGAGCCTTGCTGAATATCGTGAATTATTTCCTATTCAGAAAAATAAAAAGCGCCGTTCAGCAAAGCAAGGTACAAGACAGCCGAGTGAAGGCGAGACGGTATTAGCAACACATTTAAAAGCATGCAAGATCAGTTTTGAACAGGAATATAAATTCCATCCTGAACGTAAATGGAGAGCAGATTTTTTAATAACGGGTACAAAGATTTTGATTGAGGTGGAAGGCGGGATCTGGAGTGGAGGCCGTCATACAAGGGGCAAAGGCTATATAGGGGATATGGAGAAATACAACTCCGCAGCAATGATGGGTTTTACAGTTTTACGGTTCAGCACAGAGCAAGTGAAAGCAGGCGTGGCGATTAAACAAATTGAGCAATTGGTAGGTGAAAAATGAGTGCAGTTTTAAAAACACAACAAATGGATTGGTCTAAATATACTATTGACGGTTGGTTAGAGCAGTTTGGCGCATGGTGTGAAACAGTTAGAATGAAAGGGGGTGATTTGCCAGATGGGCTTCATATCAATCAAATTTACTGGTTGATGCGTGAAGCTGGCAAAGAAGTACAAAAAAGTAAATCTTATATTCGATGTGAGATCAGTGATTATGAGGCGGATCAAATTCAAGCACTTTTACGAAGTCTATTAAATTCTGATAAAACAGATTTTACAACTAAGTTTGCATTAATTTGTTTAATTAAAAATAAGGTTGAAAATAAAGGATTGTTGAAGGTTGCTCAAGAAACAAACCAATCTAAAGCTCAGGTCGCAATTATGGTGAGTTGCGCTAGATTTTATTTATTAGGTCATGATAAAAGATTAAGACAAAATGGAGGTTCAAATGAAAACATACACTGTAAAACTATATGAAGGCGTTAGTCGGGAGAAAGTTAATGAAACTTTGAAATACTACCCTGATTATTTTGGTAAAATATCAATAATTACAAATGTAATTAATAATAAATTGCAATTAACACTAAAAGCATTTGAAGGAATCGACGTTATAACTGCCAATGATCTAATGATTAAAATCGTTGAACGTTTAAAAGCTTCTCAATTAGTAGAAAAGCATAATTTAGACTTGTTGACTGTCTAGACGCTTTATGGCATATTTTTGATATAGTGGACGAAGTATAAGTAATGCACTAGTATTAAAGCTCATCATTTGGTGGGCTTTTTTGTTTTGTGCTAAGTAAATCTAAAAGTTAGTTTTATGGTTTGCTGGACGTATCTGCGCAAAATGGCCATGCTAAATATCGATTATTGCAAGAGCTTTTAATTGTAAATGGATTTATTAAATGAGTATTTAAATCAACTAAGATAATTGTTTCGAAGTAGAAGAAAGCAAAGTAATTTTTTTATCAAAGGATTTTGATTGCTAAAGATGCGATTAAAGAATTATTTTAAATTTTATATGACTGTATTAAATAGATTTACAAAGGTCTGCCAATACGTTTTTATAAGTTACTAGTTTAATATATGACTTGATAAAAACGTGAAATTTATTTATATTAAACGGGTATTCTACTTCCTATGTAGTTATTCAGTTTATAGTCCGTACCTTCCCCAAGGTGCGGATTTTTTTTATTTTTTGCTATATAGTCCAGTCAGATTATAAACTGGTTAATAAAATGAATATCTGTGTTGGTGGTGAACTTGATGGGCAAAAGATAGAAAGAGGGGCGTTAAGAAGAATGATGTATATAAATATTATAAAACTCAGTAATTGCATAATAAATTCAAATATTTACTTAAAATCAAGGTGACAGAATTTAAACAATCTTTACCTAGGCGAAGGATTTAGTAACTCAAATAAACATTATTTTAGACGGATAATTATAAAAAACGGAGTACAAATGTCATGAATAAGAATGTAGAGCTAATAAATTACATTGATGTAGCTGAGACAGTTTACGAACGGGTATATGAAAATAATAAAATTTCAAATAATTTGATTGTTAATCTAAATCGCATTATGGCTGAGATAAAGAATCAAGCTGCAGAAAAAAGACTCAAATTGAAGTACAGCTCAATAGACTTTGAACATTGTTTAAGTTTGCCTTTAGCTGATCGCAAGATAAAAGTAGATTTAAGTCTTATACCTCATTTTGAAGATCGTGAAGAAAGTATTTTGTGGTTAACTAACTTTATTGGAAAAATTTGTGAGCCCAGAAAGATGCAAAGACAGAAAAAAAATCATCATTAAGTACCAGTGAGTTTAGCCACCGCCTAAGGGCGGTTTTTTTATGGGTAAGAATAATGGATTCTACAGAATACTTTTGGCTTACTAGAAAAAAAGAACCCAAAGCTAAACCTAAAAGCAGACCATTGCCTAAGGCTAAACAAAATTATTTAGAGGCTGAGGCAACACTTAAGGAAGAGCTTGAGGATTTGGCGATTGGATTTGAACAGAAGTTTCAACCGATCCATACCAAACACTGGCGCTTTGACTTTCATATTGTGAAATTGCGTTTGCTCATTGAAATTGAGGGTAGTCCCTGGTCTGGTGGGCGTGGTGGAAAACTGTCAAATAAAGCATGGAGTCTTGATCGATATGATCATGCTGAAGAGATGGGTTACAAAATAGAGCGCTTTCATCCAGACTCTGTTTTGTCGGGATATGTCATTAACTGGATTAAAGACGAATTAGCGAGAATTGAAGATGGAGCAGATCAGACCATTTCCACCGACTGATTTTATTGATCAAGCAGATGAAGAAGAAGCAATTAGACTAACACCAGCACCAGATCTAAAAAAATGGGTTGTTGCTAATTTTCTTACGCTTGGTGGACCTTTACATAATCCCGATCATGATCACATAGCTGAGCTGCTCCACGATAATGAAGAATTTTTAGCATTTGCTTGGGCCTCTTCTGCATATAAAAGCAAGCAGGCGATGGTGCTGGGGCAATGTGAAAAAGTCATGTTCAATGTTGGTGGTTGGAAGAAAGCTCGCCAGGAACAACAAATGCGCGATTGGTTCGGGGCTGTTCCAACATACTTAATTACTGTCGATGCTTCTTTTTGCGAGCGGGCCAATGATACAGAATTCTGCTATTTGATTGAGCACGAGTTGTATCACATAGGCGTTATGAAAGATGAAGATGGCGAGATCCTATATAGCGACAATACAGGCTTACCTAAGCACTATCTTGCTGGGCACGATGTTGAAGAGTTTATTGGTGTTGTCAAACGGTGGGGAGCAAGTAAGAGCGTAAAACGTCTTGTTGAAGCTACGAAGAATCCGCCGTTTGTTTCAAATCTTGATATTTCAAAATGCTGCGGAAACTGCGTAATCAACTGAGCCGAATGGCTCTTTTTTTTGTCCTTTTTGCTGTACGTAGCTGTACGAAGGGGAATTTATGGCGGCACTAAAAGAGCCTGTGAAAATATTTATAGTTCAAGCTCTTGCATGCCGTGATACCCCTCAAGAAGTGGTTGAACAGGTCAAGCAAGAGTTTGGTATTGATATTAGTCGTAGCCAATGTGAATGCTATGACCCAACTAAATATTCGGGCAGAAACTTAAGTAAGAAATTTGTTGAGCTTTTTGAATCGACCAGAGATAAATTTGATGAAGGCTTAATTGATATTCCTATTGTGAATAAGTACTACCGTCTGAAGCAATATCAAAGACAGCTTGATAGAACTAGAAACGTTAAAACAGCGCTAAAAATTCTAGAACAAGCTGCAAAAGACATTGGTGGACAATTTACTAATCGCCAAGAAATAACAGGCAAAGATAGCGGGCCAGTTCAAACTGTTAATTCAGATGTGCCTGTTCCAATGGAAGAGTATTTAAAAGCGCGGAGGGAGGTCTTAGATGAGTACTGATGCGGCTCGGGATAAAGCAATTCAGATCGAGGCGCAAGAAGATTTATATTTCTTCACAAGGTACATGTTTAAGGAGCGCCGTAACTATAAATGGATGCAGAACTGGCATCACTTAGAAATATGCGAAGCTTTAATGAAAGTTTATCGCGGAGAGATAAAGCGGTTAATTATTAATGTGCCACCTCGATATTCAAAAACTGAAATTGCTGTAATTAATTTTATGGCTTGGTGTTTTGGAAAGAATCCTGATTCTGAATTTATTCATATCAGCTATTCGGCAATGCTTGCTGCTAATAATGCATTTCAGACTCGCAATATGGTTCAAGAAGAGGCTTATAAAAAGGTATTCCCTGATCTTAAATTGCGTGATGATAGTAAAGCTAAGGATTTCTGGCGTACAGCAGCTGGTGGTGTCTGCTATGCGACTGGTACGGGCGGTACCATTACCGGTTTTGGTGCTGGCAAAATGCGTGAAGGCTTTGGTGGTTGCATCATTATTGATGACCCGCATAAGGCCGATGAAGCCAAATCAAAAACTATCCGTGAAGGTGTAATTGACTGGTTCCAAAATACACTCGAGTCTCGTACTAACTCACCAGAAACACCGATTATTGTGATTATGCAGCGATTGCATGAAGACGATTTGGCTGGCTGGTTGTTAGGAAAGAGAGAAGACGGTTTACCAGTTGAGGGTGGTAACGGTGAGGTGTGGGATCATCTTTGCCTTTCAGCAATTCAAGAAGATGGTTCTGCTTTATGGCCAGCTAAACATAATATTCAAAAGTTGCAGCAAATGGAGAAAGCTGCGCCGTATGTTTTTGCCGGGCAATACCGTCAAATGCCTTCACCGCCAGCTGGCGGTTTTTTTAAGCCTGACAATATTGAAATTGTTGATGCTTTACCTGCTGATATTGTGAAGCAAGTAAGAGCTTGGGACTTTGGTGCAACTGAGAATGAAGGCGACTTTACAGCAGGTGTGAGAGAAGCTTTAGGTGCAGATGGCTTTACTTATATTGTCGATGTAACCAAAGGGCAACTTGGTCCAGACAATGTCAATAAACGCTTAAAACAAGTCACAGAGTTAGATGGGATGGGTGTATCGGTAAGGATTCCTCAAGATCCTGGACAAGCTGGTAAATCACAAGCCAGTTCATTCGTAAAACTTCTTGCAGGATATGACGTCAAAGCTAAACCTGTTTCGGGTGACAAACTCACACGAGCACAACCTTTTGCGGCTCAAGTTAACGTGGGTAACGTCAGAATGCTGAGAGGTGATTGGAATAAAGACTTTATTGAAGAGCTTCGAAATTTTCCGAATGGAACGCATGACGATCAGGTTGATGCTGGTTCGGATGCATTTAATGAATTGAATGGAGGTTTTGAAGCCTTCTTTGCTGATATGGGATTTGCTCGATGAGTGACGTAACTTTTAAACATCCTGAGTATGTTAAGAACTTGCCATACTGGCAGAAGCTAGATGATGTTTGTGAAGGTGAGGATGCAGTTAAGGCTAAAGGTGAAAAATATTTACCTAAGCCTAATGCACATGACAAAACGCCAGCAAATAAGAGTGCTTACTTAGCTTATTTGATACGTGCTGTGTTTTATGAAGTTACAGGTACAACATCAAACAGTTTAGTGGGTGCTGCATTTGCTACAGATCCAAGCTTTAAGTTTCCATCCCAGCTCGCTCATTTAGAGCGTAATGCTAACGGCGCAGGCTTAAGTGCTTATCAATTGGCACAAACGGGTATTCGACACTTATTAAAGCATTATAGATGCGCGCTATATGTTGACTACCCAGCAGTTACACCGGCACGAAATCTTGCAGAATTTAAACAGCAAAAAGCCTATCCGATGATTCACTTATTGAATGCGATTGATGTGATCAATTGGGATTCAATGATGATCGATAACCAGAAAAAGCTTTGCTTGGTGGTCATCCGTGAATTTACTTCTGAACGTGGCAATGATGGCTTTAGTAAAACAGACGTGGAGCAATACCGAGTTCTTCGTTTAGAACCTGATAGTGAAGGAAATTACATCTATACAGTTCAGGTTTACACCAAAGGGGATAAAGGGACTTGGGTGGGGGGAGAAAAGAAGTCACCAACTGATTATAACGGTGATACCTGGTCATATATTCCTTTCACTTTTGTAGGAGCTATTGATAACTCCGAAGAGATTAAGAAGCCTCCATTGCTCCCATTAGCTAATCTTAATTTAGCTCATTATAGAGATAGTGCGGACTTTCAAGAGTCCGTTTTTTATATGGGCCAACCACAGTTTTATGCAAAGGGAGTCAATTGGGCTTGGTACGACGAGGCTAAAAAGCGTGGCATTTATATCGGTGCAAAAGTCCTTTTACCTTTACCTGAAAACGGCGATTTGGGGATTGTACAAGCAGATCCAAACACTTTAGCTCGGGAAGCTATGAAGGATAAATGGGAACAGATGAAAGAGATGGGTGCTCGCTTAATTGAAAAGGGTTCGGCAGCTAAAAAGACAGCTACTGAATCAAACAGTGATGACGCCGTTCAGCATTCAGTTCTTTCATTATGTGTTGTGAATATGAATGAAGCTTTTTCGATGGCTTTAAGATGGGCAGCTAAGTTTGTAACGCCTAATGTTGATGTTCTGACTAAAGATGAACTGATGTTCGAAATTAGTCAGGAATTTAATAAACAAGGGTATCAAGCTGAACTAGCTCGACAATTATATGAGGCAGCTTTACAAGGCCGTTCTTCATTTAAATCTTGGTGGGAATATAACCAGACTGGAATGTTCCCAAAACAAAAGTATAAAGAAGAGCTGGTCAATGTCGAAGGTGAAAAAGACGGGACCTTGAATCTATAGGTAAAGTGATATGGCTAAAGATAATAAAAATCTTTTGGAGGTACTCACTCAACACCAGGCTTATCTTTATCGTACTTCTTCGCAATCAGTAAATGAATTATTAGGTTTATTCAATGATGATACCAACGCAATGCTTTCAAAGCTTCGTGACCTATTGGATGAACTAAGTGATTCAGAAAAGGTTGCTTTAGCCGGGGGGAAACACACAACTTCAAACCTCAGGGAAATAAGAGATTTAATTTCTCAATGGTTTAGTAGTGTAAATACGAGCTTGCCGGAAGCTTTCGCCGTTTCAGCTACTGCAATGGCCGTATATGAAGCCAGCTATATGGCAAAGTTATTCGGCGAAAAAATAAATAAGCCCGAAGGTGAAAAGCTTTATTCTGCTGCCAAAAAGGTTCCACTTACAGGCGGTGCTCTTGTTGACGACCTTCTATCACGAATTGCAGAAAGTGCCCGCCAAAAAGTTGAATATGCGATTCGGGACGGTATCAATTCTGGCAAAACCAATCAGGAAATTGTTCAGCGTATTCGCGGTACTAAACGGCTCAATTATGAGGATGGAATTTTAAATGGCACCAAAACTGATATTGACCGCACTGTTAGAACTGTACGCAGTCATGTAGCCAATCAAGCTTATTTAAATAGCTTTAATCAATTAGGCTTTGAATATGTACGATTTGTTAGTGTTCTAGATGGAAGAACTTCTAAGTTGTGTGCTTCGCTGGATGGCTCAATTTGGGAAATAAACGACCCAGCTAAATGTGTACCGCCGTTGCATCCTCATTGCCGCAGTATTTTGGTACCAGTTGAGAAAGATGGGAAACTCCTAGGGGAACGTCCATTTGTAATGGATGAGCGCAAAGTAAAGGACATCCCGAAAGATGAGCGTAGCCAATTAATAGGGCAACTGGACGCAAACACCACATTCAAAGAGTTCTTTAAGAAAACAGATGATTTCTTTCAAAAGGAATGGCTAGGACCAAAGAGGTACAAGCTTTATAAAGAAGGAAAGTTTGATTTTGAAAAGTTCTTTGATCCTGAAGGCCGTTTGTATAGCTTAGCTGAGTTAAGAAAGTTGGATGAAAAATCTATTAAAAAGTTGGATCTGTAATTTTTTCTTATGTTATATTTTTTAAAACATCAGAATTTATACAATATGAAAACAATAGCTTTTATATGTCTAACTCTAATTTCCATCACTTGTTTAGCTGAACCAAGTCAAAAATATCTTAAAGAATATGATCGTTTGTCTGAAGCTTTGGAGTCAGCAATGGCAAATGCATATTCTTTTGATCCTACAACTGGTCAAGTAAAACAGGCTACTCAATATTTAGAAGCTAAAAATAATTTATGTAGAGCTGCCCAGGCGAAACTAAACCTCACCACGTTTTTAAAAGACAATTTAGAGGAATCTAAAGAGCTTTATAAATCTATTGATGGTGCAGAGACTCTAGATAAAAATTATCTTAGTGGGCAACAGCAGGAACAGCAAACTCTCGTTTCAAATTTGAAAAAAGACCTTGTTGGTACTGGATTTAACTGTGAGTAATTATTGCTGATGACAGGCAATCCTAAACTCACTTAAGACACAATTTTCACCCATATAAGCGCCCAAACGGCGCTTTTGTCATTTATGGAGTTTGGCTTATGAGTGAATCAAAAGTTAGACATTTAGTACTTAAGCGTCACCCAATCTTAAAAGGCTTTTTAGTTGTGTGTGATGAAGAAACTGGAATGCCACTGGCAGGGCAAAAAGCGGTTCATATGAATAGTGATGCTCAAGATGGACCAACAACGATTAGCGTAACATTCGAGGCTTATGGTGAGAATGGAGTCCGCTTAGTAGGTGATGAGCCAAGAGCACTTTTAACAAAGTAAACGTAGCGAAAGGTGGTAAAAATGTCTGAAATATCAGTTGCTGAATATGTAAAGAGAAAAGAAGAGTTAGAAAGAACACTAACAGGCCATATTGCTGAATTGATCAGTAAATTTGAAAAAGATACAGGCGTAAATGTTCAAGATGTTTATGCGAATTTTTCTAGTGCCACATGCTTGGGTGGTTCAGAAAAATACTTTCTAACTGGTGTGACAATTAAAACCTCAATTTCTAATTAAACCAATTTATTAATTCAATAGCACCTTCGGGTGTTTTTTTTGTGAGAAGAAAATGACCAAAGACGTAACAGAGCAAGAGTTAGTTGAAAAGTCCGTGGCACCTCGAGTAACTAAATCTCAAATTGATGCATTAATGGAGCGCGTTACTTACACGGTTGAGCAATGTCCCGGAGGCTCAACCTCTACTTTTATTCATGCATTTTTAGATGGAAAGTTTTTTCTAGCTTCGGGTTTTAGTGCATGTGTGAATGCTGAAAACTTTGATGCAGAAATTGGTGAACGTATGGCCCGAGGTAATGCAGAAAAGAATGCAGAAAACAAATTATGGGAGCTTGAAGGCTACCGTTTGTTTGCTTCGAAATTTTAAATTGAATTAAAGCGTCCTTCGGGGCGCTTTTTTATTGCCTGCCGAAAGTGGATGCAGACGGCGAATCCGGGTGGATGCCCATTTTGAAAATATAGGTTGGATGACCAATGAAACTTAAAACAGTAACGATCGACGGTAAGGTATATGCGGAAGTAGAAGGTGATAAACCTATCTATATTCATGATGATGGCAAAGAAATGCCACATGATGCTGCTCATTCTGTAGCAACAATTGCACGTCTAAACAATGAAGCAAAAACGAATCGTGAAGCGAAGGAAGCTGCAGAAAAAGCATTAAAAGCTTTTGAAGGAATCGATGATCCTGCAGCAGCTAAGAAAGCAATTCAGACAATGCAAAACCTTGACGATAAAAAACTGGTGGATGCTGGTGAAGTTGAGAAAGTCAAAGCTGAAGCTATCAAAGCAGTTGAAGAAAAATATGCTCCTATTGTTCAGCAGCGTGATGCTCTAGAAGCTTCTTTACATAAAGAACTTATCGGCGGTGGTTTTGCTCGTTCTAAGTACATTCAAGACAACATTGCGGTTCCAGTTGATATGGTTCAGGCAACCTTTGGTAATCACTTCAAAATCGAAGAGGGCAAGGTGGTCGCATATGATCCGAATGGCGAAAAGATTTATTCACGTGTTCGACCTGGTGAACTTGCAAATGTTGATGAAGCTTTAGAGTCCTTGGTTGGCGGATACCAGCATAAAGACTTAATCCTTAAAGGTGGTAAAGGAAATGGCGGTGGCTTTCAGAGCGGGGGCAAAGGTGGAGCACCTGCAGGTATGAAGCGCAGCGAGATGTCAGTATCTCAAAGAGCCGATTACATCAAAGAACATGGCCAAGAATCCTTCCTAAAACTACCGAACTAATCATTAAATATTTTGGAGATAAGCAGTTATGACTACAACTGTTAATAGCGACATGATCATCTACAACCAATTGGCTCAAACTGCTTATTTAGAGCGTTTGCAAGACAATTTGAATGTCTTTAACCAAGCTTCAAACGGCGCAATTATCTACCGTAACGAAATTATTGAAGGTGATTTCAATAAAGAAGCCTTCTATAAAGTTGGTGGTAGCATTAAACATCGTGATGTGAATTCAACGGCCAAAGTGGTTCCTGAGAAAATTGGTTCTGGTGAGTCTGTAGGTGTGAAAGTACCATATAAATATGGTCCTTATGCTTCTACAGAAGAGGCATTCAAGCGCCGTGCCCGTACACCTGAAGAGTTCGCAATGATTCTTGGTTATGATTTAGCAGATGCATTAGTTGCAGGACGTTTACAGTACAGCTTAGCCTCATTAAAAGCCGCTATTTCTAGCAACATTGATATGGTTGCAAAAGGTAGTATCGCTGTAGATGGCCGTAAAGCACTAACACGTGGTATGCGTAAGTTTGGTGATAAGTTTGGCCGTATTAGTTTGTGGGTAATGAACTCAGATACCTACTTCGATATTGTTGATGATGCAATCACTAAGCAGATTTATGGCGAATCTGAAATTGTTATCTATGGTGGTTTACCGGGTACTTTGGGTAAGCCGGTATTGGTTACTGATGCTGTAGGTGATGATGATGCCTTTGGTTTGCAAATGGGAGCCGTTACTGTCACTGAATCACAAGTACCTGGCTTCCGAGCGTACGACATTAATGATGAAGAAAACTTAGGAATTGGCATGCGTGCCGAAGGTGCGTTTAACCTAGATATTCTTGGTTACAGCTGGGATACATCAAAAGGTGAAAACCCTGATCTTACTTTACTTGGTTCAAGTGCTAACTGGAAGAAACATGCAACTAGTAACAAAATGACCGCTGGTACATTGCTTGATTTATCTGGTGCTTAAAAAGCTAAATAACACATTAATTTAAATCTGAGAGGGCCATAGAGTCCTCTTTTATTATTAAGAGTAAAGCGTCATGAAGCTAATCTATACACGTGTTGCCGCAGCAGCAGCTTTAGAAGTCGGGACTATTGCAAACCCTGACTATTATGAATATCCAAATCGAAGTGCTGAAGAGGTAATCATTTATGGTGACTATCCAAAAATCCAAAATGACTATGAAGCTTTGGATATTCCAGTTGAAGTTCGCAAATTGGAAGAACCTGCAAAAACAACTTTGGCCACTGTAAATGTAGCGGTTGGAATTACTCCAGAGCTGCAAGAGGTCATTGATCAAGCAAAAGCTGACTGTGAAAAGGTTATTGAAGAAAACGGGCAACTTAAACAGAAAATCGAAATCTTGGAACAAGCTAATGGTGATAGTACAGAGTTAATTTCTGAAAACTCACGTTTAAAAGATGCTGCACTCCAAGCTGACAAAGCTACTAAAACGGCCGAAGGAAAGGTATTTAGCATCCAAGCAGAATTTGATGCTTTTAAAAATGATGTTACTGCTATGCAAGCGCGTATTGCTGAATTGGAAACTGGAAAAGCGGCAGAAAATTCAACAACAGAAACGGCGACAAATGATTTTGAAAATTGGTCAAATGATCAATTAAAAGAATATTTGGCTAGTAAAGACATTGGCTACAAACCATCTGCAACAAAACCAGAACTACTTAAGTTGATCCCAAAGGAATAATGAAATGAGCTTTATTACTGTAAATGACGCAAATTCAATTTTGGGCAGCGATTTTGCACCAGCCAGTGATAAAGCTCGTCTGGTTCAACTTGCAAATGTCTGGATGAAAAAACGTATAGGTTTCGTGCCGGATCCTATTGATTCACTTCTTAAAGACGCTGCTTGTGAAATCATTAAGGGTATTCTGGCCAAAGTAATTTATAACGGTAAAGAGCAGCTGCTTAAACGAAAGAAAGTTAAAGCTGATTCTGTTGAGTCAGAAAAAGAATATCAAGACGGATCTGAAGCAATCTCTAGCTTTGAACAGATAGCAATTGATTTTATTGATTCACTTGATTTGAAAGATCCAAATGCAAGTTTTAATGGCTTTGGCATACCACTTTACAGGGCATGATATGGGCTTACGTGACGAAATTCAGGCAGACATTGCTGAAGCATTTAATGATGATCTAGCGGACGCCGTTCATACCTTTACATGTGAGCGGATTTCAAAAACGAATTGGGATCCTAAAACTGAAACGTATGTTGAAGTTAAAGAAAACTATTCCGGCCGTGGTGTTCTGTTTGGCTCATACAGTCAATATGAAATACAAACGCTTGGAGTACTTGCCACAGATAAAAAAGCGACCGTACTTCAAAATGAAGTGACTATGGCCCCAAAAATTGATGATGAATGGCTAACAGCCTTAGGCTCATTCCGGGTAATTCATATTCAGCAGGATCCAGCCAGTACAATCTGGAAATGTCAGCTTCGAAAAGTGTAGGGGCTAAAATGGTTAATACTGATTATATTCCTGAATGGTATATCTCGCCTTTCCAACATGTGCAGTACACGCTTGCTCGAAATCAACTACACATGGATTTGTTATTTGAAGATATGGATAAAGCCGATCATTTTTTGGATATGGGAGCGGATGCACAAGTTAGTACTTTTTCTGATGGCGCATATGCAATCGTCCAAATTGGTGATACGGCGGATAAAGATCAAATTCAAGTTTATGGATTGCTTTTACATGAAGCTGTTCATATCTGGCAAATAGTAAAACGGAGAATGGGTGAGCGAGAGCCTAGTGTGGAATTTGAAGCTTATTCAATTCAGGCAATCGCTCAAGACCTTTTCGAAATGTACGAAGCAAGCGAGGTGAGCAATGGGATGGAAGGAGAAAAAGCCGACTAGTTTTAGTCTTGATGTGTCTAAAGCAGCAGAAGACCATGTGAAGCATATTGTTATGGATACTGTGCAATCTTTAGTTAATTTAAGTCCCGTCGATACTGGTGCATACCGTGCTTCTCATATTGTTTCGATTGGATCTGGTGACTATGGCATACGTGAACCTGAAACAAACGCCACGCAAGATGCTGCTATTCAAGCTGTAAAGATTAAATTGGGCAATTTGGTCTATATACAGAACAACCAGCCTTATGCTGAGGGCTTGGAAAACGGTTGGTCTGATCAAGCGCCACAAGGTATTTATGGCCTCACGTATAACTTTATTTCTCAAAAGTACGGTGGCTAAAATGGCAATGACTTTAGAGCAGACAAGGCAAGCTATAATCGATCATATGCAAGCTTTCACTGGTATAGCTCAGGAACGAATTCAGTATCCTAATGCACCCAGCTTTATGGTTCCAAAAGAAGGTATATGGTGTCGTTTAACTATTGCAGGCGGCCCGAGTTTTATTTCGGGCATAGCTGATAGTCCTTGTACCCGGCGTACTGGTAATATCATGGTCCAATGTTTTGCTCGTCCCAATTCTGGAATAATGGAAATTACTAAACTAAGCGATGCATTACTTGCCCATTTTGAATATTACTCAATCGATCATCTAGAATGTTTAAATGGACAGTCAATTTTTGTTAGGCAAGACGCTGACTTCATTCAGTATAATGTGTCGATTGGGTATAAGGTTGGCTAAAAGATTGTTTTAATTTTAAAATAAAACTTTTGTCATATTTAATCGGTAAATTTTTTATTTATATGTGAATTGGTGATGTGAAAATGAAATTAAAAGAACTGAATAACCTGATTGATGATTTTAAGAGTAATGGTAAAAATCCTAAAAAGGTCATCATTGGTTATAAAGACTATGCGGCTTTAATGGAAAATGAAAAATTTCAAGATAGATTAACCAAAGATAGTAAGGATCCAATGATTAGATACTACAAAGGAATCAAAATGGTAACTGAAAAGTATCATTTAGAAATTTTGTAAATTAAGGTAGGTGTATAAAAGAAAGTAAAATAGTTTCTGAATTGATGCGTATTTATTATGCTGGTTTTGATAATAATTACTCTAGTTGCGGAGATATAGTAACTATTCTTCTTTTTAATCAATCTTTAGGTCAAATGTTTTATGAACGAATACATTAAAATGCTTCAAGAAATTGAAGTAAAGAAAAAGAAATTAGAAACTAGAATTGCTCAGGTAGTAGGTGAGGAAGTTGATAAATGGCAATCAGAAAACAACTTAGCTGTACAAACTATTTATATTGATTTGGTTGATGAGCAATCAATTGAAGGTCCTAAAAAAAATATTGTTATTGGAGTTTTAGTAGATATAGATTACAAACCTAAAAATATTTTAATTAAATGACCGCTAACAAGCGGTTTTTTATGTCTTATTCATTACCACCTCATCGGTGGTTTTTTTATATCTATAGGAATCACTTATGAGCAATTTTGTTTTTAAGCGTGGTGACACATTCAACTTAAATTTGCAGCTCGTTGATATGGATGATGCATTGCAATATCCCGCCAATGATGTACGCCGTGCAATTGATCTAACGGGTTACACTTTTACTTCTCAGGTCAAAACTTTAGAAGGCGCAGCTGTAGCAACATTAACTTGTGCTCCTTTGAGTCAGAGTACACAAAAGGGTTGGCTTAACGTAAAGTCGGGAGCAAATACAACTGCTTGGCCTTTGGGATTGTGTCAGATGGATATCAAAGCCGTTGTTAGTGGTGTGGTTCAACATACTGAAACATTGGTATTCCAAGTGATTGATGGAGTAACAGCATAATGGCAAATCTTTTATTTAGATTTAGTTGGGACCACCGACCTTTTGTATATAACTCATCTCAAGGTAAGCGGCAATTTATGCTTCCTTTTGCATCGGGTATTCCAAACCTAACACCAGATTGGACACAAGTGCAGGGGTTAGGAAATGCTGCAACAGGTACTATTACGAATTCTGCTGCAGATTTGACAGCTGGCCGAATTATGAAGGTTGGTGATTTTGGTGTTGGCCTGCCTCAAGTAATCAGCACTTCTGTAGACCTAAACAATGTTGGAGCTGGGTTTTTTAGTATTCCAGGTACTGCTGCAAATTCACCCGGTGCTGGCTGGCTTGAAAGTAGATTATGGTCGAATGGGCCAACAAGTCTTATGAAACAGTTCTGGACGGCTGCATATACGAGTGATATTCGGGTGAGACAAAAGTCATCTGCAGGAGGTGAGTTTTCTGTATGGCATAGATTTTGGACGGAAGGTAATACGACTGTTGATGCAAATGGTTTTGTTAAATCAGCCTCACCAATTGTTAAGCTTTTTGCAGGATCTATTGAATTAAATGATGAAGCTAGTAGACAGCTTATCGAATTTGAAAAAGTAGATGTAGGTGATTACTTGTTGAAGGGAACTTTAGGTTTCGCTCAGGAAGGTTGGTATATCGAGGTTCCTAAGGACGCTAACGGTAATACAGTCGTAGCTGTTGAATACTCAACTTTAGAAAATGGTGATATTTCAATTAAAACCTACAAACGTAAATTTGATATTGAACTGGCGGCAGTCGTTGCTGATCATGATAATCCAATGGATATACCTGAAGGTCGTTGGATTGATATCCGATTGCATGAAGTTCCTGAAGAACCTATGAGTGAAACACCTGTTGAATTTCAGCCTACCAATTTATCCGAAGCAGTAGCTGCGGCTATGAGTGGTGTTGAACCTCCTGCATCCCCAAACTCTGATGAAACTCTTTAAAGGACTGCTGAATTAGCGGTTTTTTTACACCTATTTTTTAAACGACCCGCTGATAAAGCGGGTTTTTTAATGCCTAAATTTTGGAGAACTATAAATGAGTTCAGGCGCAAAAATTCGATTATATGCTTGTGAAGAAGCAGTATTGGGAACTACTCCTGCAAATCCGATTTGGTACACAGTACGCCGTGTGAGTGACGGTTTATCAGAAAATGTCTCTACTGAAGAAAGCAGCGAAGTTGTAGACTCACGTTTCCGACAAGGCGGTGTGGTTACTGAAGCTGAAGTTGCTGGTCAGTTAGAGTTTGAATTGTCAGTTGGTACATTCGACTTATTCTTAAGTGCTCTTGCATTTAATAACTGGGCAGCAAATGCGCTTAGCTTTGGCGGCACCGTACGTAAATCATTTACCTTGGTTAAAGTCTTTGAAGATGTTGGTCAGGTCTTTATTTATCGTGGTGTTCAAGTAAATACGGGTGAAATTACCATTCAGACAACTGGAAAAATTACAGGTAACTTTGGCTTGGTTGGTAATTCATTTACCCGTCAACAGGTCAATCCGGTTACTAATCCAATAGCTGCATCAAGTCGTCCATTGGTCAGCATGCCAAACGTTGAAAACTTGCTTGTGAATGGCCAGTCTATTCAAGGTAAAGCGTGTCTTCAATCACTGACCATTTCTATTAATAACAACCTTGAAGCGATTCGTTGTATCGGCTCAGGAAAGTACACGCCAGAGTTCTACATTGAAAAGATGATGGATATCGAAGCGAATGGATCATTCATGTTTTCGGCTACAGCTGCAGCTTGGATCGATGCAATCAAAACCCGTGATGTGTTCACACTGACCTTCGACATCAAAGATAGTAAAGGAAGCAAATACTCACTAAACTTCCCTCAATTAGAAGTAATGGAAGCCAATCACCCAGATGGTGGGGGTGATGACATCATCACTGTAGATATCAACTTTGCTCAAGTACGTACAGCACCGACAATTGTGCGTGCTCTCGTGTAATTCAACTTATTTCTTAACAAAGCCTATGGAATCCCATGGGCTTGTTTTTTACTAAAATCTAGAGGTAGGTATGGCTTTAAAAGTTGGAATTATTAAAAGCTCGGATGTTTCGAAGTGGTGTGAATATAAAGGTCCTAATGGTCAGGTATTGGCAGAGTTTAAAGTGCGTGGTATCGCTTATAAGCCTTTTCAAGTAGCTATTGAACGAGCAGGAAATCAGATATCGTCTAAAGGCTATGATGTGATGATAAAAGATGAAAGTGCCAAGCTCTATCACGAGTTATTAATGGATGCTTGTGCAGCTCACTTAATCGAAGACTGGAAAGGTGTGGTGTTTGCTCAAGTTGTTGATGGAAAGACTGAAGAAACTGAAATGGCTTATACACCTGAGAATGCATCAAAGCTGCTTAACCTGGGGGATATTGGTATTTCAATTTGGTTATTCGTGAAAGAACAAGCGCAGAAGATTCAGGAAGAAGCTGATAAGGACAAAGCTATAATTCTGGGAAAGTCCTCGAGCTCTACAAATACCAAAAAACCTATGCGTCGAAAACGCCGCACGAAATCGAACAAATCAAGTTCTTAGGTGGACACATTCCGGATACACCAGAATATTCTTATGCGGCTGACTCAATTCTTGCAGCCTTTAGCACGATTATCAAATCAAGACGATATGAGCAGGGTATTCCTTTATCCTTAGATCAGCAGGCTATCAATGTATATGCTGCGCATAATGATTTGCCTGTTGATGCTCATATATTTCACGACTGTATTTTTGCTTTAGACAATTTATTTATTGAAGAAGCCCATAAGAAAATTAAGTCTAAGTCTAGTAAATAACCATTCTACGGTTTGGTTATTTTAATAATCCATGATGATAGTTAAGTTATTCTAAATTATAGAAAATAAGTATAAATAATGATCTGATTTTAATTGACGAAAGTAATGGTGAGAAGTTTATTTAAAGTACAATAACAAAAGGAAGTGGAAATGAATAAAAGAATTCTAAGTGCATATATCCTTATTTCTTTAACCTTACATGGGTGCCAGAGCCTAGATACTAAAAATAGTCTTTTGAGCCACCAGATATTGGCTGAAATGAGCAAATCTAATCAATTGGATGCTTTATCTCCTCAAGAAATTAGAGCCAATAAGTTAGCTGATTTGAACACTAGATTTAAAAATATGGAGATCGATTTACAGAGAGCTATTACATATTCCGTTTATTTACAGAAACAAAATTATGCTAAGAGGAAAAGAATTGGTGCATTTGGGAGCTTTTTAGGCGTAGTTGCAACTACTTTAAATGCAGCTTCAAAAGCTAACATAGTCACTTCCACCGCATTCACTGGACTACAAACAGTAACTATGGGCTATATTACAAATGACAATACTCAGTATATAGATCCTCACTCATATGAAGAAATGCAAAAAATAAGAAATAGTCTAAGAGAATCTTTTATAGCTTATCAGACAAACTATAAAAGTTTGCTTACAACTAACCTTAACAACAATGATTGGGACAAATTATATTTGGAGACAGTAATGCTTTTGGAAAAAATAAAATTTGATATGAATATTATTTTACCTCCTGAAGATTTTACTGACAAAAGAAATCAATTAAATGGTAGTAATGAATAAGCCACCTTCGGGTGGTTTTGTTTATGTGACATTTAGTAACCACTTTGTTAAAGTTGGTACACTTTATAACAAATGGTAAAAAGTATGAAACAAGCCATTCTAAGTCTTTTATTGGTTTTAAGCTCAATAAGTGCTGCTGATGCAGGTAGAGGCAGACAACCATGCTCTGGTAAGAAAGGTGGTGTAAGTCATTGTGATGGTAGTAAGTTTGTTTGTAACGACGGCTCAATAAGTGCTTCTAAAAAGATCTGCTCTAGATAGGTGATGTGATGGGATTGAATTTTAGAAAAAGTATAAAAATTGCTCCTGGAGTGCGTGTCAATGTTAGTAAAAAAGGGCTATCAAGTGTTTCCGTGGGAGGAAAAGGAGCACGTGTAAATGTGAGTAAGAAGGGCACTCGCACAACAGTAGGTATTCCAGGTACTGGCTTGTCTTATTCTAAGTTCTCTAGTCACACTAAGAAAACAACATCAAGAAGAGAACCTGATTTTAATAATCCAGATAATGTATGGGGTTACCCTAAATCTGAATGGATAATATGTGGAGTTATTTTATTTATAGCTTTAATAATTTTTATTTGGATTATTAGCTGATTTTTTAAATTTTGATATTTGATAGGTTTATATATGAAAAAGATTATTTTATTAAGTTTGGTTTTCGGTTTGGTGGGGTGTAATAAAAAGGAGAATACCAACTCCATCATTAGTAATGAGGTTAGTACAACCGCTTCTAACGTAGTTGCTACACCAACTGATAAAGAAAATACTTTGAATAATTGGGTTTATGACGAATCAAATGATGAGATGCGCGGCATCAAATCAAAATTTGCCAGTATCACTTCAATTAATGATGTTCATTTTTCTTCACCTTATGAAGGTGGCTCCAAGCTTCTTATTACTTTGCGTGAAAAAACAGGACAACCTCTTGATGTGTTATTTGTAATAAGTAAGGGACAGTATGCCTGTGACACTATTTCACGCAATTGTTATGCTTCATTTAAGTTTGACGATAATACCGTAGAAACTGTAGAGCTAGATAGTACTGCCGATCATGCGAGTGACGTTTTATTCGTGAGAAATGACGATGATGCCAACTTATTCATTAAAAGGCTTTTAAATTCCAAGAAACTTATTATAGAGCTTCCATTTTATCAAAATGGGAGTAAGCAGTTTAAGTTTGATGTATCGAATTTAAAATGGAATCCTCCTACTATTAAACAGACAAAATTTCAAGCAGATTGGGGTATAGAGGAGATTTCGGGATCTGCTGAAGAGGCAGCAGCTGAAGCGGTGGCGGCAGCGACAGATATAACTGAACCAGTTAACTAAGTAACTTAAAGATGCTAAAAGCACCCAAAGGTGCTTTTTTCTAACTAATACACCAGATTATTAATTTTGAACGGCCCACTCCTTGAGTGGGTTTTTTATTGCCTAGAGGAAAGTAAAGATGGCACAAGAATCCCGTTTGGTCATTGTTATCGATTCGCAAAATGCTGAACGAAATGCGCGTAATCTAGGCAATGAACTGGATAGCATTGAACGCAAAGGTGATTATGTTTCCAAGTCAATGGATGGTTTATCTGTAGCTACTCGTGCATTAGCTGGCTATATGGCAGGTTTGGTAACAGTTGGTGCGGCCATCTCTAAAATGGATGCATATACTGGTCTCCAGAATAGATTGAAATTAGTTACCAATAACCAAGCTGAGCTTAATAAAGCGACTGAAGATACCTTTCAAATTGCTCAAAGAACTTATTCTACTTGGGATTCGGTGTTACAGGTTTATCAGCGTTTTAGTGATAATGCTAAGACTTTAAACCTAACTATGGATGACACTGCTCGACTAACTGAAACAGTATCTAAAGCAGTGGCCATTAGTGGAGCAACTGCAGAAGCTGCTGATGCTTCATTAGTACAATTCGGGCAAGCACTTGCCAGTGGTACATTGCGTGGTGAAGAACTTAATTCTGTAATGGAGCAAACCCCAGCATTAGCAAAGGCTATTGCTCAAGGTATGGGGATCACCGTAGGAGAGTTGCGATCTGTTGCAGCTGAAGGAAAAATCACTTCTCAAGAAATTGTAAAAGCACTTAGAAATGTTGAGTCTGATGTAGATGCATTATTTGGTAAAACAGATATTACGATCGGCCAGTCTTTAACTCTTCTTAATAATGAAATAACAAAATTTGTCGGAGAAGCTAGCCAGGGAAGCGGTGCTGCTCAAGCACTATCTGGTTCTATTAAAGTTTTAGCCGAAAATTTAGAATCAATTTCTTATGTTGCGATATTGGGCGGTACGGCATTGCTTACTAAAGCCATTGCAACACAAGTTTCAGCTTTAAATACCAAATTAGGTTCATTAGTTGCTAACAATGCAGCTTCTCAATTGCAAAAGCAAAAGTCGATAGAAAGTGCTAAATCTGCATTGGCTGAAGCTGAGGCACATTTGGCGAATGTAAGAGCAACAAATGCCGAAACTCAAGCTAAATTTGGAGCAAGTGCGGCCAGTGCTAGATATGTACTTGCAGCCACTAATGTCGAAAAAGCAACCAAAGCGGTTTCAGCTGCTCAGGGTAAAAGTGCTTCTATGGCAGGTTTATTGAGCGGAGCATGGGGGTTAATTGGTGGTCCAATCGGAGCAATTACATTGGGGGTAACAGCACTGGCTGCTACTTATATGTATTTCTCGAGTAAATCAGCTGAAGCCACAGCAAAGTTAAAAGAGCAAGCCGAAGCTGCAAAGTTAACTAAGGAAGAAATCAAGGCCCTTAATGATGAACAACGTAAAGAGAAATTAGGTGATTTAGCAGCAACATTGGATAATCAGAACAAAGCCTTGAGACAACAAGAATTAGCAGTCAGATCAGCTTTAATCAATATCCAGAACTATGCGGTAGGTAATGCTAAAGTTGCTGAAATTTCAAATAAAGCACGTCTTGGCACCATTTCTTATACAGAAGCGATTGAGCAGTTAAAGAGTGAAAAGATTTCTTCTGATTTAATGGATGCATTGCTTAAGCAAGTGAATGCTTATGATGAAGCAGCTGAAACTGCTGCCAAGACCAAACAAACATATAGCTTATTTGGTGTAGAAGTAGCGCTAGCGGGTAATAAAGCTGAAAATGCTATTGTCGGTGTTAATAAAAATACCAAGTCCCTAAATGAAAATGAGAGAGCAGCACTAGCTGCTAAAAATGCACAAAAGAAATATGCTGATTCTCTTCATGATCGTGAGTTCGATGCCTATCTTTCTAAAGCTCTACTTGCAAAAGGATATACACCCGAACAAGTGAAGCAAATGGTAGAAACTGCGAATTGGGCTAGAAAAGAAGGTGTAACAATTACTAATGAGTTGTATCAGAGAGGGCTGCAAACACTTGCTATTGAAGAGGAAAACAAAAAGGTAATCGATGCCAAGAATAAAGCATTAAAGGAAACTACGAATGAGCTATCTAAACAGCAAAAACTATCTAAACGTCTTGTTGGTGTATCAGGCCAATCGGGTATTGGTACAGGCCCTCATCTCGACGTTAGATATGGTGGTTCAATGTCTGGCCAGAAAGTATCGAATGAACATCTGGCACGATTACAGGCGGGTGGTAAACCTCTAACTTCTTACAAGATCAGTTCAAATTACGGTCCACGAAAAGCCCCAACTAAAGGGGCTTCTTCATTTCATAAAGGTATTGATTTTTCAATGCCTGAAGGCACGCCGATCACGACCAATGTCGCCGTGAAAGATATTAAGACATGGTATGACAGCAAAGGTGGTGGCTATGTCAGCGAGGTGATCTTTGAGGATGGTGTTTCTCTTAAGTTGCTTCATCAATCGCCGAGTATGCAAAGCAATGTTAAGAGCGGAGCAAGCAAAGGCAGTGATAAAGCTTCGGGTGACATTCAATCGCAACTTGAACGTCAACAGGATCTGCAACGGTCACTTGAAAATGAGGTAGCGAGTGAAGTTGGACGAATTAACAATAATAGAAAGGCAAGATTGGAAGATGTTGATAAAGCTAATTTTAGCCCGGAACGAACAGCAGAAATCAAGGCGGAAATAAATCGCCGTGCCGATAATGATATCGCTATCGCTAAACAAGCTCTGAGAACGAAACTTGAGGACTATAAGGAGTTCCAGAAAACCGAGGCTGATTTACTTAAAGAAAGTTTTGATCGCAAAAAGTTCAATGCGGCTCACGACATTGAATTAAGTAAATCTGAACGAAAGCAAGCAGTAGAGTTGCTAGAACAGCAGCATCAGCAAGAACTAGGATTGATGAAATTAGCCCAAGAGCAGCGATCACTTCAAGCCCGTTTATCTCTGCTTTCCGAAACTCAGGCCATGCAGGAACGTTATAGACTGGAAAGAGAGGAAATTCTTAAGAATACTAAACTTTCCATTGAAGAGCGGCAAAAGCTAATCGCATTATCTAAAGCCACACAGGACAAAGAGACACGCGACAAAGTTAATAACGCTGTTCAAAACTGGGGTGGTATTCAGGCTGATATGAATGGTACCAGCGAATTTTATAGGCAGGATCAGGAACGGTTTAGCCGTTTGGGTGCTGCAAATGATCTTGCAGATAGTCAATATGCTGCCACTGATCTTAATGAGCAAAATGGTTTAGATAGTCTGAATGCTCAAATGGAAGCTGGATTAATTCAGCAACAAGACTTTGAAAACCAGAAAACTGCAATCATTCAAGCTGCTCAAGAACAACGTAGTCAAATTTACAATGATTATGTTCAGAACGTTAAGGACGTTGAAGACAAGTATCAACAAGATCGATTGAACGCTCAGATTGCCCTTGGTGGGCAAATGATGGGTTCAGTTACCTCGATGTTTGGTTCTATGTTTGGCGAACAATCCAAAGCTTACAAGCTTATGTTTGCAGCAGATAAAGCTTATGCCATTGCTGCTGCGGGACTTGCGATTCAGCAGAATATCGCTGCAGCTTCAAAAGTCGGTTTCCCGTATAACTTACCTTTAATAGCTGGAGCAGTTGCTCAAGGTGTCAGTATTATCGCTAATATCCGGGCAATCAAAGATCAAGGCTTTTCTGATGGTGGTTTTACTGGATCAGGTGGTAAATATGAACCTGCTGGTATTGTTCACAAAGGTGAAGTGGTATGGTCCCAAGAGGACATTAAACGATGGGGTGGTGTTGGTTTAGTTGAGAATATGCGTAAGAGCTCAGGCCCTGAAGCTTTTATCAATAACAATGCTCTGAATAACTCTTCAACTGAGAATGTATTCAATCGTTCTTTCCTCAGTTCAAAAGCATTTAATGATAATCAAACGATCTCGAATATTTTTAATCAACCTATTCGAGAAAATCAGATTATTACTAAAGGCTTTGCGAACGGTGGATTTACTGGAGGAGCTGTTTCAAAGCCTACCGCTTCCGCTCGTTCTGATCTATTCCATGATGGAAAAGTTTACTTCTCTTCAAATGGTTTAGTTCAGGATCAATCAAATCTTGAAGATGTTCAGGATTTCACCTCAGGGCAATCGTCACGTCCTCAGGCTGAGATTATGCCTTCATTTGAGTCTATTTCACCGGCAATCAATTTCAAAATTGAAGTAATTAATCAGGTGAGTGGAGCAACAGTTGAAGCTGAGCAACTGGACGAGCAAACAGTCAGGATCATTGTTAAAGATGAACTGGATAAGCAGCTTCCAAGAACGGTTCCGAAACTTGTAAGTGATCAAATTGGGAATCCAAACTCAACTATTAGTCGGTCTTTGACTGAGAATACGACAGCAAGAAGAAATCGTACTTAATAATTTGAACCCTTTTCGGAGGGTTCATTTTCATAATATTTAAATTTCAAGGTGATAGAGTCTGTTGGCATTAAAATTGATGGTTAAGACATGAAAAAAATAATTGTAATCTCTACAACACTTTTAGGCCTTACGGGATGTGCCATTCCTGCGGTAAATAATCTCGTAAGATCTACAAATATGTATCAAGATGAAATAGCAGGTGATACAGCGAATTTAAGGGTTTATAGAAGTAATATACCCATGGTGCAGTTCTATATTACTTTTCAAAATAATGAGGGTGAAAAAATTTCAAAAAACCTAATAACTAAGCAGATTTCAAATAATTTAACAAAGTATGGCTCTATGCATGAGCCCAAAAAATTAAATATGCCTAAACCCACAATCAGTTTAAATAATGGTGAAGAGTTTTTTGAGTTTAAAGTACCCGCAAATAAGAAGTTAACTTTCAGGCTTACTTCTGTTATTGGGTCAACTACTATGTATAGTTGTGATGTAAAAATGGACTATCAGTTGGAAAGAAATGGAAATTATGAATTGATCCGTTTTAAACAGATCAAAGATTTTGTGAATCCAGCTTTACTGACTGAACCATCTCAAGATGGATCCTACTGCAAGTTTGTAGTGAAAGAGATTTTTGAAGATGGTAAAGAAACTATTATTAAATCGATTTCTTAATGTTAAATCGTTTTCGTAATTAATTTAAATATCTAAACCTTATTTCATCAAACCACCTTTCGAGGTGGTTTTTTATTGCCTGAAGGAAAGTTATGTACAAGTTAAAGCTAAATCCTCAGACCAGCGGTTATGGCGTAACACCAGGTGATGATGTGAAACGCCAGCAACTGGATGGAGGACGTGGACGCTATTACATCGATGTAAAACGTAATAGCCACATTGTCGATGTGAACTGGAATTTAAGTAAAACCGATTTCAATAAAATGATGGCTTTTTGGCGTGTATATCAAAACAAGCCAGCTTCATTTTATGCGGATCTTGTCATTGACCAGGGCACGCGTCAGCAATACCAATGCAACTTCATTCCCAACTCATTCAAGTCTAATGAAGTGAACGGCAACTTATATCGTGTAAACGCACAACTAGAGGTTGTTCAAAACCAGCCGAACCTAACAGCTGATGCAGCATTGATTAAGGATTGGGAGGTCTAATGGATAACGAATACGCAAAGTTCTTTCTCAATCGTAAAGTCGATGTCTATCAACTGGAGTGTATTGAGTTATCACACCCATCTTTTCTAAACACTTATCGTGTTGTTCGTAATGATGATCGCGGTGTCTATGTACAGCACAAAGAAGGGTCAGGCCAGTTTTACTATGAATATTTACCATTAACAATTCAAAGATCCGGGATGTTAGGTGATCTGGACCAGACTTTAACAGTCTCAGTTTCAGGGCTTGGTGATATATTGCCGGATGAGTTTGAGCGAGTACTTGAAGGTCAATATGCAGATGTTAAACCTACTGTGAATTATAGGCTCTATAGTTCAGACAATTTGAATACACCAATCCATTATTTGCTTGGCCTTCAGCTTGCCGGTGTTTCAATGAACAATAAAGCCGTGACATTTAAAGCTGAGTCCCCTCGTTTAAATACCTCCAAAACTGGTGACATTTTCTCACTGGATAGATTTAGTGGACTAAAGGGGGCTGTATGAAAAGTCATGATCATTTACTTGATAAGCAATACGACGAAGAGCACTACAACTGTGTTCACTTTGCACATGAAGCCGCACTAGATCTATATGGAGTAGACCGGAGTGAAGCTTTGGATTTGTTCATGCAACCTAAAGGTCATATCGAGTTTAAAGTCTCACGATTAAAACTTCTAAATCCGCTGCCCATGCCCAAGGAAGGTTGCATAGTCGCCTTCCATCCAAAACAAAGAAATAAGCCCCCGCATGTGGGGCTTTTTCGTGGGCAGAAGGTTTTACACCTGATGGAGAGTGGAGTCACTTATTTAGCTGAAGACGTCATTAAAGCAATGGGGTTTAGTCGGGTTAGTTATTATGATTAAAGTTATTTATAAGCAAGATGCATTGTCTGAAGAAAAGACAGTTGAACATGCCCACACAATAGGGCAGTGGCTAACTTCAAAATATGAACATATGCCTGAACATGTCCGTATTTTTCATACATCAAGCAATATGGATCATGCGGAAATCTCTTTTGCAAATGAAGTTACACCGAAGAATGCTCACGACTTAAAACAGCTCGATTTCCTACCCGGTACATTCATTGTGATTGAAAACCCGAAAGGTATGCCCGCCCTTATTGCTGCTATCGTTTCAATTGTTTTAAGTGTGGCAATTGCATTTTTAATGCCCGCGCCGTCAATTGCCCAAACCACTCAGAATAACAACCAATCCTCATCTGCAAATAACGAACTTTCAAATCGCGAAAACAAAATGCGGGTAAATGGTCGTATTACAGATAACTATGGCGCTGGATGGAATACACCTGATCTGATTGCTGTGCCTTATAAGGTTTATGAAAACAATGTTGAAGTTGAGCATATTGTTGGCTGTATTGGTCGTGGCCATTATCACATCAAAGGCGCTTACGATGGTGAAACCAATATTGTCGATATTGCTGGGGCATCAGTAGAGGTCTTTCGACCAGGTGTTGATATTGTTTCTGGACAGCCTTATTTTTCGCTCGGTAGCGAAATTACAACACCGCCTTTAACTGTTCAGCATCAAAACTCAGTGAATGGTCAGATCTTGCGACCAGCTGATACTCAAAGCCTGGAAGGCACTAATTATCTTCAATTTGCTTACCCAAATGAGATACTTCGAGCAGCTGCAAACAATACCGATTTGACGACTAAGTTTGTCAGCAATGACCGAGTTGAAATCACTAATGCTTCTTTTACTTTTAACGGACAAACATACGATTTAAACGGTACTTATAGCGTTTTATCTGTTGCTGATGACCGAATGGCCTTATCTAACCCGGCAGCAGTAAATCCGAATTGGCTAAAGCTAAAAGAACTATCAAATCAGCAAACTGGTGCTTTATCTCCAAAGCTTTCATCCATTGGTGAAAAATGGATCGGTCCATTCATCTTGGACAACATCGAGCGTAGTCGCGTCATTTTCAACTTTGTAGCCAACAATGGACTATATACAGTTTCTTCAGGAGGCAATCAGGCGGCAGTCAATGTCACTATTGAAGTTGAAGTTACTCCAGTGAATGAGTCGGGTGCTGCAATTGGTAACCCAATGCTAAAGCAGATTATTCTGAAGGGTTCAGCTAAGTCGCGGCAAACAGTTGGTACAACGCTGGATATGGTCACATTTCAGGGCCGCTGTAGTGTACGTGCTCGACGATTAACACCAACCCCAGCAGTGACAACAGTTGTTGACGAGGTGAAGTGGCAAGCGTTATATGGCGCATTCCCATTACAAAGCACGATGTATGAACATGAAACGGTTTTTCGTGCACGTACTTATGCAACGACCGGTGCTTTATCTGTTAAGTCGCGCAAGATTAATTTTGATCTTCAGCGAATGTTACCAACCTATAAAAATGGAGCAATGACAACAGAGTTATTCCCAACTTCTAGTTTTGCAGATGCTTTGGTCTCAATGGCGCTCGATGACAAGATAGGCCGTCGTACGATCGATGAGATTGATATTGAAAACATCTATCGGACTTATAACGATATTGTCGATTATTTTGGTACACCTTTAGCGGCAGAGTTCTGTGCCACCATTGACGATACTAATCTTTCGTTTGAAGAATTGGTCACCAACCTTTGTGATGCTGTTTTTTGTACTGCTTATCGTCAAAACAACAAGCTCAAGATCTACTTTGAACGACCGACTGATAATTCAGTATTACTGTTTAACTTCAGGAACATCATTCCGGATAGTTATAAGCATGATCTGACGCTGGGCATGATGGATGACTATGATGGATTGATCTATGAATATACGGATCCTGCCGACGACACCCGCATAAATATCTATCTACCTGATAAAGGAGCTAAGAATCCTAAAGAGGTGAAATCTGTAGGTGTGCGAAACAAGTGGCAAGCTCACTTTAATGCGTACCGGCTTTGGAATAAGCTTCGGTTTCAGCGTAAATCGATCACCTTTGATGCAACACCAGAATCCGAACTTTTAGTTTTACGTGATCGTATTGCTGTAGCAGATTATCGAAATGGTATCCATCAAAGCGGTGATGTAGTTCAGCAAGAGGGATTGATTCTTACATTGAGTCATGATGTTGATTTCATAGCTGGCAAGAGCTACGTGATTTATTTGCAAATGGGAGATGGTACCGTTGATCTACTTCCTATTACTGCTGGATCTGCTAAGAATAAGGTAGTTTTAGGGCGGTTGCCAAATGGTGCTCTCAAACTAAGTTCTGATGATTTTGTTAATACGATCTATACGGTTGTTAATGACGATACAAAGGACTCATTACCTTACTTGGTTGCTAAGAAGGATCCGGTTGATAAGTTCTCAAATACGGTTACTGCTGTTAATTACGATGTGCGGTATTACCTGAATGATAAGGACTTCATTGATGTACCAGTTGATGATTCACCGATTTACATTCGTTATGACCAGTTAGACCTAAATCTAGCTCGTTTATACCAGATGCAAAGAGGTGACCTACCAACAACTGGAGAAATTAGCTTTATTGTTGAAGCTGGTGCATTGGTTTCAAGTTCCAGTTCACTTCGACCTGAAACGCGAATGGTTTATAAGTTCGATTACCGTGATAGCCCTGCTAAACAGGAGTTTATTGTTCCTGCTGCTCCCGAGTTTCCAGCGATTGATACAGGGGAATTTCCACCTGATCTGATTGTAAATCTTACAATTAAGGGATCAGTTGTTGGGCGCGGAGGGGATGGTGGTTTGCCACATTTGGCTTTTGGTGCCTGGTCTACAGATCCTGATTACAACTTCACCAAAACACGCCGTGATGGATTTCAAGGTGCGCCGGGTTTAATGAACCGGCACAGTAAATTGAATCTGATTATTGACGGAGGAACTTTAGCTCGAGGCGGTTCTGGTGGAGGAGCTACACCAAGCGGTATTTATACCGAGCTAGGTTATGGAGTGCAGGGTGTTCCTGGAGGATCTGGTGCACCGTTTGGCCGGGTTATGACAGGTCAGCCGATCTATAATGATACTCAGGATTGGCGCTGGTATTTTACTGGTGGTTATCTAATGGTTGTGAAAGTTACCGATGCTGAAGCTGATATACCCGGTAAAGGATACCGAACTCCAAATGGCGACCGCTATGTATCGCCTTTATCTGGTGATGGCGGGGGCTGGGGGCAACGTGGTACCAAATCGACAAATAGTGGAACTTCGAACTGGAATTACCATGGCACAACTGAAGGCCAGCCAGGAGCGGGCGGTACTGCAATTGTCGGAGTAGCACCACTCACAACTAAATTGATAAATGGAGGGAAAATCTTACAAACCCTTTAATACTTTGAAAGTACTTAGAGCACCCATTTCGGGTGCTTTTTTATTGCCTATGATCTGGAGGAAGGCATGTATGAACGGTCAAACAAATAGTGTAGTCGAAGCGGCTGCAAGTACGGCTGCCGCGACTGCAACAAAATTTACTTATGGCTATGTATTAGGAGGCAGCTTGATCGGTGTAATAGGCAAAATTGATTGGGCCGTTGTCTTTTCAATCTTAATCGGTATAGCAACCTACCTAACGAATCTTTATTTCAAAAAGCGAGATGAAAAGCGTAAGGACGAGATTCATAAGCTTCAAACAAAGCAATACGAGCTGACTAAAAAACGTTTAGAAGGGGGCAGTGATGAACAGCGAAAAGACTAGAGCTTATCTGGCATTTTCACTTGTTGCGTTAATGTTTGTGTTGGTTGTTGCATTATTTTTCAAAGATATGCCTCGTGAAAATAGCAACTTGATTAACACAGCATTGGGCTTTATTGCGGGGGCAATGACAACAGCATGTGGATTCTATTTCGGAAGCTCAGATCAAGAAAAGAAAAACCGAGCTGAAGATTCAAATCAACAGTAACTATTCAACTTTAAATGCCGCCTTCGGGCGGTTTTTTTACATCTAAAGGAAATTGAAATGAATATTGAACAATATCTTGAAGAACTTATTAAACGTGAAGGTGGTTATGTTAATAATCCAGCGGATCGTGGCGGTGCAACAAAGTACGGCATTACTGAAGCCGTAGCCCGTACAAATGGCTTTAAGGGCAACATGAAAGATTTACCACTTGATGTGGCCAAAGCCATTTATAAAAAGCAGTATTGGACAGATCCACGATTTGACCAGGTGAATTTAATTAGCTCGTTAGTTGCTGAAGAGCTTTTAGACACTGGCGTTAATTGTGGTACCGGCTTTGCAAAACCACTTTTACAGCGTGCACTAAACTTATTGAATAACCAGGGTAAAGCAGGGTGGCCAGATTTATCAGTAGATGGGATTTATGGTCCAGCTACATTAAATGCTCTCAAAACTTACCTATCAAAAAGAGGTAAAGAAGGCGAGAAAGTACTGTTACGAGTTCTTAATATCATGCAAGGCCAACGTTATATTGAAATCTGTGAACGTAATCCTAGCCAGGAACAATTTTTCTATGGCTGGATTGCTAATCGAGTGGTGATCTAGATGACTCAAGCGGAAACAGTAACTGAACTAACTCCTTATCTTGAGTACTGGAGCAGTGGTATCTATATGTTTAAGTGCCCAGGGTGTAAGTATTTACATCCGTTCCATGTAAAAGCAGGTGCACACCACAATGGAAGTACTTGGGATTTTAACGGCGATATAGATAAGCCAACGTTTAAACCTTCTTTACTTATTAATGATCATTACCCGGCGAGCCGATGTCATTTATTTTTGACTGAAGGAAAGATTCAATTCTTATCTGATTGTCATCATGAGCTCGCTGGCCAAACTGTCGGCATGGTACCAATCGATGTTTAAAACTTTATTGCTGTGTATTCTGTTATCAGGATGCACAGCTCATACGGTCAACAGTAATGTGAATGTAGGTGTTTGTGTGAAAGCCCTCTAAGGAGAGCTTTTACAATTTATGCATTTTTGATATTGCTTAACTGATTATTTTTACTAAAATAAATACATATTAAAATAGCAATTAATATTACTCCGGATGCTGAAAAACGGCTTAAGTCTAATCCTCCAGCGGAAAGGGGCTTATCTAGAAAGTCTCCAACCACAGCACCCAAAGGACGAGTTAAAATAAAAGTACTCCAGAATAAAAATGTTCTTGAAACAGAGGTGAATTTATATAAAAACACTATCAATAAAATAAGTGCTGAGAAAAGAGCAATCCCCCCACTATAGCCTAATCCAATCGTATCTGCTGACCAGTCACCAAGAGCTGTACCCAAAGTTTGACTAAAGGTAATTGTTAACCAATAAAAGACTTCTGATTTAGGTTTATTAACGGTATGGGGGGAGACACTACCTTCAACTTTATACCAACCCAATAATGAGAAGATGACTAAGCCGAGGAGCAAGCTACTTCCTCCACTATAACCAATACCTAAAGATCGGGTGACAAAGTCTGCTAATGTTGTACCAACAGTTGTACTCGCAATAATGGTAAACCAATATAAATATGGTTTATAACTTTTTGCCTTAATTTGACAGATCAACAAGATAATAAAAACTATAGCAAAAATAAAAGTACTAGTTAAATACCCAAGTTTCAATGACATTGAAAAACTATCTCCGCCAGTTTCACCAAAAGTAGTTGCGAAGATTTTAGTAATCCAGAATAGAAGGGTAACCTGGGGGACTTTAGTTATATACTCACTCATTTCATGACTTGAATTATTCATCTAAGAGGCTCAAATGATAAATTTATCAAACAATAAGTTTTTAAAATTAAGATCAGCTTAAAGTTTTGTTTTAATAATATAGCTTTGTATTCATATTGGTTACTAAGCTCATTTTTTAATTTTTATTTAAGTTTTACTAGCTAAGATTCGAGTTTTTAATATTTAGTGGTTTGTTAAATGCTAGTAAATTTTTTAAAATTCAAAAGGATATGCAATAATATTACACTATTAAATTTTAATTTGCTTCTATCTATCTGGTTAGGTTTATTTCTAAATATAGGTTTTTTTAAAAAAATCCATCAACTTACACCTTATAATGGTATTAAGTCAGTTCTTTTCTTAGGGGCGACATTAGTTATTTTAATAGCAGCATATAATTTAATTTTTCAATTAATAAATTGGAAATGGACTGCCAAAATCTTTGCAATTTTATTGATATTTATTGGTGGCTTTAGCTCTTATTTTGTAAATACGTTAGGTGTAATTATCTCACCAGATCAGATTCAAAATATGATACAAACAGATGTATCTGAAGTTTCTGATTTAATTTCATTACGTTTCGGGCTTTGGACAATTTTCTTTGTGGTTTTACCTATTATTTTAATTACTCAAGTTAAATTTAAACAAGAAAAAGTGTCACGGTTGTTATTGAAGAAAGTATTTTCACTGGTAGCTTCATTTGCAGTGGTTGGTGTTTTACTTTTTACCTACTATGTCGATTTCGCTGCAATATTTCGTGAGCATCGTGATTTAAAAGGTATGATCTCACCACAAAATAGTATCTCTTCCTTAATGTCTTATTATCACAAAATGGCGCCTAAAAAGAACCTGCCACTTATACATTATGGTGAGGATGCTCATCAAGTTCAGCAAGTACAAAACAACTTGCCTAAATTAATGGTTTTGGTGGTAGGCGAGACTGCTCGTGCAGAGAGTTTTGCATTAAATGGTTATTCAAAAAATACGAATCCAGAGCTTTCTAAACAAGATATTTTGAATTTTTCTCAAGTCAGCTCATGCGGTACAGCAACTGCTGTATCGGTTCCATGTATGTTCTCTGGAATGCCTCGCGTTGACTATGACGAACAGTTAGCAAGTCATCGTGAAGGTCTATTGGATATTGCTAAACGTGCGGGTTACCAAGTGACTTGGATTGATAATAACTCTGGTTGTAAGGGCACTTGTGATCGTGTTGAGCAGTACAAAATACCAGAAAAGTTAAAGCAAAAATGGTGTAAAGATGGCGAATGCTATGATGATATTTTAATTGATAGCTTAAATGAGTATTTAGCGACTATTCCTAAAGAAGATACTCGTCCACGACTCATTGTTTTACACCAAGTCGGAAGTCATGGCCCAGCCTATTACAAACGTGCGCCTGCTCAATATCAACCGTTTAAACCGACTTGTGATACTAATGCGATACAGGGCTGTTCTCAAGCAGAGTTATTAAATAGTTATGATGACACGATTGTATATACAGACCATGTGTTAAGTCAGATCATTAATAACCTAAAAGAATTATCGAAATATCAAACAGGTTTATGGTATTTATCTGATCATGGTGAATCGACGGGTGAACATGGTTTATATTTGCATGGTTCACCGTATGCAATTGCACCGACCCAACAAACGCATGTACCAATGATGATGTGGTTTTCAGATAGCTGGAAACAACACAACCTTGCACAAGTGAATTGTTTAGGCCAACAAACGAAAGAAAAGTTAAGTCAGGATAATTTATTCCCAAGCTTGTTAAGTTTATTGGATATCAAAACCAAGGTAATAGCTGTGCAGAATGACATGTTAAGTAATTGTAAATAGGTAAATGTAAGATAGATAAGATGAGTGGGGGCTCCATAAGTAGCTTTTACCTTATCTATCTTTACTGATAGGTTCATAATTGGCGCACATATATAGATCCCTCTAAAGTTATATAATCAATCCGTTGTCAGCTATGTATTAAACTTACTACCATAAAATTATTCCTTAAACCTAATGACCATCCTATCTCTTTATAGAAAGGTTTACCATATTTAATTGTGTGCTCGATGTAAAAGTAGATCCAATCTTTCATTTGTTAATTCTCTATTCTTTAGTAAGTAATTTAATTTTTTCAATCCACTTGGCATATGCTTCGGTCTGCTGTGGTAAATATTCATAATAATCGTAAGTGCCTTGTTCACCAGACATAACATGGCCAATCATGAGCTGAGCAACATCACGAGATGTAAATGCACTGAAATTAGTACGAGCCGTTCTTCTTAGGTCATGAAGTGACCAATGCTTCATATGATAATCATGGTGTCTTCTGAGACGTTCCATTACATAACCGGGCAACGAATTTGAAGAACCATGGCTCATTGGGGTTTCTTCACTATCATTCGTTAAGAAATACTCAGAGTTGTTATAGTCGAAAGCTTCGACAATTAATGCCTCCATTTCAGGCAAAATAGGCCGAACGATTTCACGACCAGTTTTCTTTCCTGTCTTATTGTTTACTACAGGAACAATCCAGACCTTTCTATTTAAATCGAAATCAGTCTTTTTGGCTTTTCTGAGTTCACCATTTCGACAACCAAACATTAAACATAGTTTTAAGAAAATTTTGTTTTTAGGCAAAATGTTTGATTCTTCAATAGCCAGCCATACCATTTTAATTTCTTCATCCGAAAGAAATCTGGTACCTCTATTTCTTTCAATTCCTAGATCTTCTTTAGCATAGATATCGGATAAGACATTTACCTCAAGCAATTGTCTTTTTTTTGCCCATTTTAAAACCTGTTTAGCATTCGTTAATACGCGATCAGCAATCGAAGGTACATCATCTGCTAATTCTTCAAGTAAGGCTAACCATTGTTGCAGAGTAATGCGGTCAACTGGTAAGTCACCAATTTCAGAGATGACATGTTGTTCAAAGGTGTTTTTAATTTGCTGTGCAGAAGTCTTTTTCTTTAGACAATAACTTTCATACCAATCATTAAAGACATCTTCAAATGTGCTTGCATCGATGTATTTTTGCTGCTGTACCCGAACCTCAACTTTAGGATTCATTCCCTTATCTAATAGTGAACGCATTTCACTAGCTTTTATACGTGCATCTTTAAGAGAAATATGAGGGTAGGTGCCCAGGTCTAAACGTTCAGCTTTACCAGCAAAACGGTACCGAAGCTGAAAAACAATTTTACCTTTAGGTGATACTCGAACACTCATTGAGTCCCGATCTGCTATTTCTTCAACCTTATCACGTGCCTTGCCGTTATTAGCTTTCAGCCACACTTCAGTTAAAGCCATAGTCCACCTGTGTACATAATTTTGATTAAGTAAGAGATAAGTATGAATATGTACACGTATGTGTACATAATTAATGAGACTTATTCTGTCCTAAAATGTCTTAGTATGTCTATATTAAAAATGGAGGAAATATTGAGAAATAAGGCTTTTATTGTAGTTTTTGTCTTAGTGTGTCTCGGAGTGGCTAAATGGCATTAATTCTTTTGAACGATTAATGCCATAGTTGTTCCATATAAGCCATGACCCTGAGAGGCTTTTCAGGGTCAGTTACACAAAAAGTGAAGTCTTATTTTTGTTCAAGCCATGCAGGCAATGCTGCGATTACTTGTCCAAACTTCTCGTTAAGTGGCGCGCCACCTTGTGCTAAGTCAGGTTTACCACCACCTTTACCACCTAACTCAGTTGCTAGATGTTTGATGATGTCACCTGCTTTTAGAGTTGCAATGTATTGTGATGCAACTGAAGCAAGTAGGCTGACTTTGTCACCCTCTACACCAGCTAACACAATAACTGCATTCTCTAATTTCGATTTAACACTGTCGTGTAAGTTGCGAAGTGATTTTGCATCTACACCTTGAACAGTGGTAATAAGCGTTTGACGACCAGCAATGGTTTGTACCTGATCAATCAATTCTGACGCTTGGAAGTTTGCCAATTTCTGATTGAGCTGTTCAATCTGCTTTTGTAATGCAGAAACCAATTCAACATTGGCTTGTACACGCTCAACAGTTTGGTCTTTCTGTGCTTTTAATAAGCCATTAATGTGCTGGATATCAGCATCAGTTTTTTGTACTACATCTAGCGCTTTAGTACCTGTAACAGCTTCAATACGACGTACACCAGCAGCTACACCACCTTCAGAAGTGATTTTGAATAAACCAATATCACCTGTACGTTTAACGTGGATACCACCACAAAGTTCAATTGAGAAGTTTTTCTCATCAATAATTGAACCCATAGAAAGTACACGTACTTCATCACCATATTTTTCACCGAACAACATCATGGCACCTTTAGCTTTTGCAGCCTCGATATCAAGAAGTTCGGTTGTTACAGCACTATTTGCAATAATTTCTGCATTCACTAAGCGCTCAACTTGTTGTAACTGTTCAAAAGTTACAGGTTGGTCATTAGCAAAGTCGAAACGTAAGATATCACTTGCAACTAAAGAACCTTTTTGTTGTACATGTGAACCTAAGATTTGACGAAGGGCAGCATGTAATAGGTGAGTTGCAGAGTGGTTACGTGCAGTTGCTTCACGAATGTCTGCTTTAACAATCGCTTCAACGTTTTGAGCGGCTTTAAGACTACCAACGGTCACAATACCTTGATGAACAAAGGCACCACCTGACTTTTTAGTATCTTGAACTTCAAAAATACCAGTTTCATTTTTGAAGATACCTGTATCGCCAATCTGACCACCACTTTCAGCATAGAAAGGAGTTTGGTTTAAAACGATAAGCGCTTCATCACCTTCAGAAACTTCGTCAACTTGTACGCCATCTTTATAGATCGCTACAATTTGACCTTGACCAATGGTGTTGATGTAACCGTCAAACTGAGTTTCGCCTTCAACTTTTACAATGTTGTTGTAGTCAACTGCGAACTTACCAGCATCACGAGCACGTTGACGCTGTGCTGCCATTTCTACTTCAAAACCAGCTTCATCAATAATAAAGTCACGTTCACGTGCAATATCAGCAGTTAAGTCTGTCGGGAAGCCGTAAGTGTCGTAAAGTTTAAATACAGTGGCACCAGGAATCGTCTTATCTTTTAATTGAGCAAGCTCACCTTCAAGTAGTTTTAAGCCTTGCTCAAGTGTTTTTGCAAACTGTTCTTCTTCACGAATTAAAGTTGCTTCAATCACATCTTTACGAGCTGCAAGCTCTGGATATGCATCACCCATAACTTCAATTAAAGGTTGCAACATTTTGTAGAAGAACGTACCAGTTGCACCAAGTTTATTTCCGTGACGAACAGCACGGCGGATAATACGGCGAAGTACATAACCACGACCTTCATTGCTTGGGTTTACACCATCAGCAATGAGGAAACAACATGAACGTGCATGGTCTGCAACAACACGTAAAGAAGGCTGACCTTGGTCTTCAATACCAATAATGTTGGCAGCAGCTTTTAATAAATGTTGGAACAGGTCAATATCGTAGTTTGAATTAACATGTTGCAATACAGCAGAAATACGTTCTAGTCCCATACCTGTATCAACAGATGGAGCAGGGAGAGGGTGAAGCACGCCATCAGCAGTACGGTTAAACTGCATGAAAACGTTGTTCCAGATTTCAATGAAACGGTCACCGTCTTCTTCAGGTGTGCCTGGTAAACCACCCCAAATGTGATCACCATGGTCAAAGAAAATTTCAGAACATGGACCACATGGGCCAGTATCACCCATTGCCCAGAAGTTGTCAGATGCGTATTTTTCGCCTTTATTATCACCAATACGGATAATACGTTCTGGCGCTAAACCGATTTCTTTGTTCCAGATGTCGTAAGCTTCGTCATCGGTGTGGTAAACCGTGGCATAAAGTTTATCTTTTGGTAAAGCAAGCCATTGTTCGCTGGTTAAAAATTCCCATGCGAATTTAAGTGCATCACGTTTGAAATAATCACCAAATGAGAAATTACCTAACATTTCAAAGAATGTATGGTGACGTGCAGTATAACCAACGTTATCTAAGTCATTATGTTTACCGCCAGCACGTACACATTTTTGAGATGTTGTTGCACGTACATAGTCACGTTTCTCAAGACCTAAAAAGCAGTCTTTAAACTGGTTCATCCCAGCATTTGTAAATAATAAAGTTGGGTCGTTGGCAGGAACAAGAGAACTCGACGCGACACGTGTATGCCCTTGCGTTTCAAAGTAGCGCAAAAATGCTTCACGAATTTCAGCAGATGTCATTAAACGAGTACTCACAACCAAGTCACTCCATATTTTCGAATTTGGCTAAATGTATCAATGCCTGTTTGTTTTATGCCAAACCTTGCATGTGATACGGGGCTTATTTTTTAAAAACGCTAAATTGTAGCGGAAAAACCCCACCGAACCAACGATTTTAAAAGGAATATCTTACAAAACTGTGATTTGGCTAAAAATCTATATTCAATTGGCCTTGACGTGCTTTACTATATGCCTTCTTTAGTTTGTAGTTTTATTGATAAGGATAGGTCATGCAACGTATCGCCATTAATGGGTTTGGTCGGATTGGACGTAATGTTTTACGCGCCTGGTTCGAAAGCCCAAAACAATTTCATTTTGAAATCGTGGCGATTAACGATATAGCAGATGTTCAGACATTAGTGCATTTATTTAAATATGATTCTACGCATGGCCGCTTCAATGGAAATGTAGATATATTGATTGAAAATGAAAAAGTTTTTTTGAATATTCAGTCAAATCAACGAGCGTTAAAAGTTGAGGTTTTAAAGCAGAAACAACCCGAAATTTTACCATGGTCTAGTTTAGATATTGATGTGGTACTTGAGTGTACGGGACTGTTCCGTTCTCATGCGGATGCAACACGTCATCTACAAGCAGGGGCGAAGCGTGTCATTATTGGGGCAGCACCTTTTGATCATGTCGATGCAGCCATTGTTTATGGTGTGAACCATAATGAAGTCAAAGTGACTGATCAAATTATATCGAGTGTGTCATGTACTACGCAGGCTTTGGTTCCATTAGTAAAAATTATTGATGATGCGTTTGGTATTGAAACAGCGCTTATGACCGAAATTCATGCAGTAACGGCAGACCAATCTGTACTCGACCACGCACATCGTGATTTGCGCCGTGCTAGAGCTTCAGGCCAAAATATTATTCCAACCACGTCTAGTGCACTCGGCGCATTAAAACGTGTTATGCCTAAAATGGAAGAGCGTATTGATGGTTATTCAATTCGGGTACCGACTATTAATGTGGCAGCAATTGACTTAACTTTTATCGCGCAATTTCCAATTACTGTGCATCATATTAATGAGTTACTCATTAAAGCATCTCAAACAGACTATGCAGAAATTATGGCAGTAACAGATGAGCCATTGGTTTCAAGTGATTTTAATCATTCACCTTATTCACTGATTGTTGATTTAACTCAGACTATGGTTGTGGGGCATCAAGCTAAAGTATTTGCTTGGTATGATAATGAATGGGGTTATGCAAACCGATTATTAGATCTGTGTGATTCTTTCTAATATTGAATTTAAGTAATAAAGGATGTTTTGAATAAACATCCTTTTTATAATTATTAATTTGAAGTATAAAAAGCTCAAATAACTAAAATTCTAAATATTAGTGTTGTGTAAAATTATATCTATTTGTATGATTCGCAAACATTAAAATTTTAATTATAGAGTTCATATGAAATTTAACTCAAAAAGAATAAGTGGTTTTTTAATTTTTACATCTACTATTATTTTAGCTGCTTGTGGTGGTGAAGGCTCAGATCAAAATACCCATGATCAAGCTAAAAATAATTTAGAAAAAGAAGACAAAATTTACCAAGTCTATTATCAACCTTCTGATATTTCTTCAGGTATCTATAGCGATTCTTTTGAAATTACTCAATATCCAATTAAGAATAATGAAATATTTTTTTCAAAATCTCACAACCAACCACTAAAAAATGATTTTTTAACTGAACAGAAAGTTTTAAATAAAGGGACCTTACAAACCAATATTGTGAAAAGGTTAACATCTAGCAGTTGGACTTATGAATTAACACCTGATTTGAAAAAGAATTTAAAATTTGAAATTGTGAAGTTGGATGGTGAAAATATCTTTGACCGTGTATTGCCGGGCTATAAAGAAAATAAAAATTTAGAAACGGGCCTTCACAATCAACTAGATAAAAATTTAATAGACTTCTACCAAAATTATAAGAATGTTAGGTTCCCAAAAAATAGTTATTGTTATCGTTTAAAAGAGTCTCAATGGAATCAATCTTATATTTCAGATATATCTGGTTTTGATTCAAATCCATTGTTTAGTGAGAAAAAACAGAAAATTATCGAAAGATATAATAATCTAGGTTCAGATAAAAAGTATTTTAGGCTTCTAAATTCGCAGTGGTACGGCTATAACTTAACTGTTTTAGAAAACTTAGAAACTGGTGATATTCAAAGCGCATTAGGAAATAATAATAACCAGTCTGCTTCTATGGATTTCGTATCAAGTAATTTATGGAATGCTGATAAAAGTTTGGCGTATGAAAAGTCTCATCTGTATTCTATAGAAGATAATTCGCTTAATAATGTGCATTCATTAATTGCCTTAAGACAAAAGTTAAAAATCGCAAATCTTGAAAAAGGTTGTTTTGCTTTTAATACTCAAGCAGCTCAAGCTATTCAAAGATTAAATTTAGTTAACTGGCAACCAGGTGATAGTTCAGATATTGGCCCATTCTTTGGTCGAAGAACTTTTGCCTATGATGTGAATGAAGCACAATAAAGTATTGAATATTATTATTAATTCATTAAATCTTCTTTTTGACTTTAAAGTTTATTAAGAAAGATTTATGCAAATTGTAAGGTGCATGGCAGAAAGTATCATGCTACACTAAGAGAAATCGGGTGTGTTCCCGATTTTTTTATGTGGGGTCGTTCCACGTTGATCAGATTTTAGGCTTGAAATATGACCATTTCAGAGACATGGTTGCTGCCTGACGGGGTAGCAGATGTATTGCCGGAACAGGCACAAGTCATTGAAAAACTTCGCCGTGAAGCTTTAGATTTCCTCGCGGTACGAGGTTATCAATTGGTATATACACCATTTATTGAATACATCGAATCGTTGTCTTCATTATCAGAATCAAATCAAGACTTGGATTTAGTAACTTTTAAGGTCATTGATCAGCTCTCAGGCCGTTTACTCGGTGTTCGTGCTGATATGACGCCACAAGTTGCACGTATCGATGCACATGTAAGACCAATTGAAGGCGTTGCACGTTACTGTTATTCAGGGACTGTATTACATACTAAACCACAAAATTTCAATGCCACACGTGCACCTCTACAATTAGGTGCAGAGTTATACGGGCATGACAGTATCGAAGCTGATGTCGAAATGGTCGATGTTATGCTGGGGTTGATTGAGAACATGTATACTTTACAAGGCGCGCATCTAGATTTGGGTCATGTAGGGTTGTTCCGTAGTTTAGTAAAGTATGCTGGCCTGTCAAAAAATGAAGAGCATGAGCTTTCAGATCTTTATCAACGAAAAGCATTACCCGAGTTAGCTGAATTTACTCAAAACCTTAATATGGGTTCTGATTTCTATGCACTTGGCCGCTATTCTAGTGATCTAGAAGCATTACAGGCGAATTTAAGTGCAAACATCTTACAAGATGCTGAATTTAAGTCAGCATTAGATGCACTTAAAACAACACTTGTGCAAATTAAAGGCCGTTGGCCAAATCTCAATATCGGTATTGATGTTGTAGAGCTACGCAGTTATCACTATCACACTGGCTTAATGTATGCAGTCTATGCACCGAACCGTGCTGCACCTTTAGCACAGGGTGGCCGTTACGATGGTATTGGTGAGCACTTTGGTCGTGCACGTCCTGCTACTGGCTTTAGTTGTGATTTATATGCCTTAGGTGCAAATCAGTTCGCCGAAATCGAAACTGTTGTTGCTCCAAAAGGCTCAGAACAGGATTTACTCTCAGCAATTTCGAATGCACGCGCTCAAGGTTTACGTGTAGTTCAATTGTTAGGTAATGATGATTTAAGTTCTATTCCATATGCGACCCATCAACTCGTGTCGCAAAATGGACAATGGAATATTGAAAAGATTTAATTGCCAACGGTAAGTTTTTTACTGGTGGTTTCCAATTTTAACAGCATGATGTAATGAGGCTATTATGGGCAAAAATGTTGTGGTACTTGGTACCCAATGGGGCGACGAAGGTAAAGGTAAAATCGTCGACCTGCTCACAGATCAGGCGGCTGCGGTAGTACGTTATCAAGGCGGACATAACGCAGGTCATACTCTTGTCGTAGGTGGTAAAAAGACTGTATTGCACCTCATTCCATCAGGCATTTTACGTGAAAACGTATTGTGCTTAATTGGTAATGGTGTAGTACTTTCACCAGCCGCGTTAATTGAAGAAATGGGAATTTTGGAAGCGGAAGGTGTTCCTGTTAAAGAACGTCTACGTATTTCTCCAAACTGTCCACTCATTTTGCCTAACCACATTGCACTTGATCAGGCACGTGAGAAGAAACGTGGTAATGCTAAAATCGGTACTACAGGTCGTGGTATTGGTCCTGCATACGAAGATAAAGTGGCTCGCCGTGCAGTGCGTGTTGCTGACCTTGTTCGTGGTGGCGCGGCATTAGAAGAAAAACTTCAAGAAATGCTTGAGTTACATAACTTCCAGTTAACTCAGTTCTACGGTGTAGAAGCTGTTAAATTTGAAGATGTATTGGCTCTTTGCAACCAATGGCGTGAAGTGCTTGCTCCATTAGTGATTGATGTTACTAAAGTGTTGCATGACTATCGCAAAGAAGGTAAGGCTGTAATGTTTGAAGGAGCTCAAGGCTCACTTCTAGACATCGACCATGGTACTTATCCGTATGTTACAAGTTCAAATACAACTGCTGGTGGCGTAAGCTCTGGTTCAGGTATGGGACCTTTACATCTTGATTATGTATTAGGTATTACTAAAGCTTATACAACACGTGTAGGTGCTGGTCCATTCCCAACAGAATTAGTTTACGATGCAGCTGCTGATTCTGGTGACCCAATTGGTAAACACCTAGGTACAGTTGGTCATGAATTTGGTGCTTCTACTGGCCGTCAACGTCGTTGTGGTTGGTTTGATGCTGAAATTCTTCGCCGTTCTGTAGATGTAAACTCTCTTTCAGGTATTTGCTTAACTAAACTTGACGTTTTAGATGGTTTAGAAGAAGTGAAAATCTGTGTGGGTTATGAAAATACAGATTCAGGTTGTGTAGGTTCTTCAGATGCAGTTTCTTTTGAATGCTTGAAGCCAATCTATGAAACTATGCCTGGTTGGAGCGAGTCGACTGTTGGTTTAACTAGTATCGATCAATTACCGGCAAATGCTTTAGCTTATGTTAAGCGTATTGAACAATTAATCGAATGTCCGATTGATATCGTTTCAACTGGTCCAGACCGTGCAGAAACAATCGTTTTACGTCACCCATTCTCTGCTTAATTAGCAAAGATTAAAAAGGCCTCCTGACAGGGGGCTTTTTTGTACCCGACTAAAGTGCAGTTTTCGTTTTATCAGATTCAGATTAAAACGTTCTATATAGATAAGGAATGATGGGCTCAGGATGAAGCTGCAACCAACTATTTCAAAAACAATTTTTTATTCTTTTTTATTTGCTATTGGTGGTTCACCCACAATGGCAATGTTGGTCATTTATGGCCAAGAATATCATGAAGATTTCTTTATGACTGCTTTTATGAGCTTGTCAGTTCTATTTGCATGCGTATTAATTCCTGTAGTACTCATACAAAATAGTTATTTACTATGGAAAAGAGAAAGTCCTAATCTTGAAGAGAAAGTTAAGACCTTAAGCCATGTTTATTTGGGCTTAAATATAATCTGTTTAATTTTCTGGATTTATTTGATGACTTTATCGACTTGATCGTTACATAAATACTATGATCATGAAGAAATGAGACATTCAAAGCATGAGTGGTATTTCTTATAATAAGTGCAAAAGAATAAACAGCTTTTTATCGATTTAGGTGATCCATGTTATGAATAAAAAACTCTTTTTAAGCTTGTGCGCGGCAAGTGTGATAACCATTTCTGGCTGTGCAACAGTAGCAGACATGGCAGGCGCAGATACTGCAACCTTAAATGCTCAATCTGCTCAAGGTTTTAATAAGATGGTGCAGGAAGCACGTGGTAAGGGTGCTCTCGATACAAGCTCTAGTACATATAACCGTATTAATGCTGTATTCAACCGTTTAAAACCATATGCGAACCAGATGAATCAGACTGGTCAACCATTTAGCTGGCAGTTAGCGGTGTTGAAATCAGATACGATTAACGCTTACGTTGCACCTGGTGGCAAGGTAGTGTTCTATACAGGTATTGTGAATAAATTGAACCTGACAGATGCTGAAATTGCAGCTGTTATGGGTCATGAAATGACACATGCTTTAGAAGAGCATGCAAAAAGTAAAATCGGTGCACAAGCTTTAACTGATTTAGCTCTTGGTATCGGTTTAAGCTATGCGGGTAATAATGTAGGCCAGCTTGGTACTGCTGCCGCTCAGTTAGGTACACAAGTGGGTGTAGGCTTACCATATTCTCGTAGCTTGGAAAGTCGTGCTGACCAAGGTGGTTTAATGTTGATGGCGCGTGCAGGCTATAATCCAAATGCTGCGATTACACTTTGGGAAAAAATGAATAAGCTTGAAGGTGGCGGTGGTTCATCATTCTTGTCTACTCACCCATCTAACTCTCAACGTATTGGCGATATGCGTAAAAACCTACCTGCGGCAATGGCAGTTTATAATAGTCGCAGATAAGATGTAAATTTTATATATATAAAGAAAACGGATGCTTTAGCATCCGTTTTTTATTTAAGGAGCAGGGTTGGGCTGTTTGGTATGGATGGCCTCAATACCTTTTAGAACTTCACTTGGTAAGTCAATCTCAAATGCCTGAATATTTTCTTTGAGTTGATCTAAATTAGTAGCACCAATAATTGTACTGGTCACAAAGAATTGTTGTTTAATAAAAGCTAAGGCCATCTGAGTTAAGCTTAGTCCATGCTTTTCTGCTAGCTGTGCGTATTGTTCAGTCGCCCATTCGCTTTGAGGGTTGTTGTAGCGGCTAAAACGCGGAAATAGTGTTACACGAGCGTTAGCAGGACGAGCGCCATTTCTAAACTTACCCGTTAGGTAACCAAAAGCCAGAGGAGAGTAGGCGAGCAAGCCGACATCTTCATATTTAGCAATTTCTGACATACCTATTTCATAAGTACGGTTAAGCAGGCTATAGGGGTTTTGAACACTTACAAATTTACTGACACCTAGCTTTTCGGCCAAATGTAAAAATTTCATAGTGCCCCACGGGGTTTCATTTGATAAACCAATATAGCGAATGCGTCCGCGATTAATCTCTTCTTGTAGGGCGAGTAATGTTTCTTCTAGAGGTGTTGTGTCGTAATCATTTTCAGCTTGCTGATTGCCATAAGCGAGCGTACCGAAAAAGTTGGTATGACGTTCAGGCCAATGCAGTTGATAAAGATCGATATAGTCCGTTTGGAGGCGTTTAAGTGAACCATCTAGGGCTTTGGCAATGTGGTCGCTGTTAAAGCGCGTATGGCCTTCTCGGATGTGTGTTCCTCCAAAGTCCGGACCTGCAATTTTAGATGCGAGAAAAACTTTATCGCGTTGTCCGTGTTGGGCAAACCAATTGCCAATAATCGTTTCAGTTGCGCCATAAGTTTCAGGTTTTGGCGGAACAGAATACATCTCTGCCGTATCCCAAAAATATAGACCATTGGCCAAGGCGTAATTGAGTTGTTCAAAAGCTTCTTGTTGGGAGTTTTGCTCACCAAATGTCATGGTGCCTAAACAAATTTCTGGAAGTTTAAGGCCTGTGCGACTAAGTGGGTTAAATTGCATACAGCGAAATCCTTGGAAATTTTGAGTTAGCCTAACGGAGAATATGTATTCAACTTAAATCATAAAATTAGAATAGTTTGTAAGTTTTGTGTATTAACTCATTGTTGTATATAAAAAAAGCAAACCGAAGTTTGCTTTTTATTAAAAATTTAATGAATATTATTCTTCATCGTCGTAGTCATCATCAGAAACAGTGTTTTCTTCTAATGAAGCATCAAAAATAAGAATAGCTTTACCATCAGTTTGGATCATACCTTGATCTTCTAAGGTTTTGAGTACACGGCCAACCATCTCACGTGAACATCCCACAATACGGCCAATTTCTTGACGTGTAATACGAATTTGACGACCGTTTGGCAAAATCATTGCTTCTGGCTGAGAAGATAGATCGATTAAACAACGTGCAATACGGCCAGACACATCAATGAACGCAAGATCTGTCATTTTACGTGTCGTATTTTTTAGACGGCGAACTAATTGTGCAAAAACAGCATAACTTAAATCTGGATATTGTTTGCTAAGTTCGTGGAAGTTGTCATATGAAATTTCTGCAATTTCGCAGACATCGCGAGTACGAACTTCGGCTGTACGTTGAGGGTTCGGTTCGAAAAGCCCCATTTCCCCAAAGAAATCGCCCGGATTTAAATACGCAACAACAATTTCACGTTCATCATCTTCACGCAAAATAATTGAAACTGAGCCTTTTAAAATTAAATATAAAGATTTTGACTCTGTTCCGGCATCAACAATTGTGGTTCGTTTTGGATATCTGTTGATGTGAGCACGTTTTAACAATGCTTTAACGGATTCAGGTAGTTGCCCCGGAGATAAAGCATCTGTGCTGAGTTGTGAAAAATTTGAAGTCATGCTTAATATGTTCCGAATAGGGTAAACAATTCACACAAGCTCGAGATGAGCTATTACACAGAAGAGATGAAATTCCTTATCAACTCATTTTATGTTAGTGTACAAAACAAGGGCCTGTTGACATTTCACAGATGGTTGCAACATAAGACAATTCTTTTAGACGTACCAAATAAGAACTATGAAATTTAGCCATTCTAAATAAATAGATCTTAACAATGGAACGTACAAAATAACTTGGTCTTGCGCTATGCCTGCGCTGCTTTAATTGCAACTCAGATTATGGCTGAAATTTCACAAACTTTATTACAAAACTGGACAAAGGATTGCCATTGTCTGGGTTTTGCGTCTTATTTGGATTAATTTTTAGCTATAACGCAATCCATAGATGAAATGTCAACAGACCCTGCTTAAATTTATAATTTTTTTTGGGTAGTTGCAATGCAAACAAGTGTACATTGGCTAGAGAATGTTGCTTTTGAAGCGAAATCGGATAGTGGGCATAGTGTCATCATGGACGGCTCACCTGAGTATGGTGGTGAAAATCGTGGTCCACGTCCTATGGAATTGATATTAATGGGACTTGGTGGGTGTGCTTCGTTTGATATTGTGACCATTTTAAAGAAATCTCGCCAAGATGTGACGAATGTTGTATGTAATTTAAAAGCTGAGCGCGCTGACGCAATTCCGGCTGTGTTTACTAAAATCCACTTACATTTTGTGGTAACTGGTAAAGCTGTGAAAGAAAAGCAGGTTGCAAAAGCAGTTGAATTGTCTGCCGAGAAATATTGTTCAGCAAGTAAAATGCTTTCCGATGGTGGTGTTGAAATTACACATGACTTCGAAATTATTGAAGCGGAATAAGGCATTTTTTTGATAACTAGAAATTAAAAAAAGCTGACATAAGAGTTGGCTTTTTTTATTGTCAAAAATAACTAAAAAATAATAGAGAGAAGAAAGGTGAATATTCGTTCTGCTAAATCAGAAGATACTCAAGCCATATGTGATCTACTTAAACAGATGGGATACCCACAGCCTCTTGCTCTTATTCAAGAAAAATTTGAGATACTCCATAATGACTCTAATTCACAAATTTTGATTGCTGAAGAGAGGGGTAAAATTTATGGTTTTTTATCTCTCTACTTTATTCCGCAAATTGCCTTACAAGGTGACTTTGCCAAAATATGCTATCTGTGTGTTGATGAGAATATGCGTAGCAAAGGTGTAGGGCATTTACTCGTAAAGGAGGCTGAGCAACAAGCCAGACGCCGAGGGTGTGATCGAATGGAACTGCATTCAGGAATGCAAAGACCTTTGGCACATCGATTTTACCTAAGAGAAGGCTATGTCGAAGCGCCAAAGTATTTTCGTAAAACTTTAAATTAACGAGCTGTATTTAGAAAAAGCTGAGGATCTACCCGAGCATTATTAAGGCTCATGCCCCAATGCAGATGAGGGCCTGTCACGCGTCCTGTTTTGCCTACTAAACCTAGTGTTTCTCCTTGGCGGATATGTTGGCCTTTTTCTACTTTAATTGCGCTTAAATGGCAGAACATGCTGACTAAGCCTTGGCCATGATCAATCAATACAGTTTGTCCATTAAAAAAATAAGATCCAGTTTGGATAACCACACCATCTGCGGGAGCAACAACTTTTTGTCCTACTGGTGCAGGAATATCTAGACCTGAGTGAGGCGCGCGTTCCTCGCCGTTAAAGAAGCGTTTTCTTCCAAAAGAGTTGCTAAATTTCCCTGAAGTCGGGCGTATAAATGTGGGTAGGGTTTGCCATGAGCTCTGTGTAAATGAGGTATACACATCATTTTGTTCTTTTGCTTCTTGAGCGTAGCGGTCTAATTGACTTTGGTTAGGGTTCACATAATCTTGGTTCGAGACTTTAATGCGTTGCTCAGCGTAAGGATAAGACTTAACTTCTATTTGAATCGGGGCTTTATTTGTGTCGAGTTGAATACTGCCGATTGGAGTAGATAATGGAATGCCAACCACGGCATAACGCTGCTGACCTTCTTGGCTAATTAAAACAGGCTTTTGTTGAAAAGTGACCTGAGTAATATCAGTAGGTAGAGAAACAACTGCAATTCCACCGGGTCGTCTAGAGTCTTGGGGGAGCTGAGCGATTGCCAGTGCCGAAGTAAAAAGACAAGTTGTTGTTAATATAATATGTTTAAAGTGCATTTTTCATTTCAAAACGAGTAGGAAACTAGCAAGATAAACTAAAGCTTAATTACTAAATTCTCAATGAAGACTTTGTGAAAAGCGTAGTAAGAATAAGCATGAATCTAAATATTCAAGCATTTTAATAAAATGTAGCTGAACTGTACTTGAAATATATACAAAACAATCCCATATTATAATGGAGTTTTACTCATTATTGTTTTGTTAACATTATGAAAAATATATAAAAATTTATTTGAAATCCGAAGAAGTGTTCCCATCTATTAGACAAGTACAAATTTGTTGTGAGGAATAACAAGAATGCGTTTTGAGAAATTTACAAACCGCTTGCAGCAAGCCCTCTCAGATGCTCAATCTTTAGCGATGGGTAAAGACCATACCGCTATCGCAGGTATTCATATTTTGTCTACCTTGTTAGAAGAGCCATCAAATATTAGTTTGTTGCAACAAGCAGGTGCACGGTTACCTGAACTTAAACAAAAACTTGAACAGGCTATAAAAGATGCGCCGACAATTGCCAACCCAACGGGTGATGTCAACTTAAACCCAGAAGCCGTTAAAGCACTTAATTTGGCAGATAGATATGCGCAAAAGGCAGGTGATGAATTTTTATCAACTGACTGGGTTTTATTAGGTTTGGCAGAGACAGGCGAAACTAAAAATATTTTAAGTGCGGTAGGTGTAACTCCCGACAGCTTACGCAAAGTAATTGAACATATTCGAGGTAATGACAAAGTCATGAGTAATAATCACGAAGACCAACGTGACTCACTTAATAAATATACGATTGATTTAACAGAGCGTGCTTTATCTGGAAAACTTGATCCTGTCATTGGGCGTGATGATGAAATTCGCCGTACCATTCAGGTGTTATCGCGTCGTACCAAAAACAATCCTGTTCTTATTGGTGAGCCGGGCGTAGGTAAAACCGCTATTGTTGAAGGTTTGGCACAGCGTATTGTGAATGGTGAAGTGCCAGAGGGATTAAAGAATAAACGTGTTCTATCCCTCGACTTAGGTTCATTACTGGCTGGTGCTAAATATCGTGGTGAGTTTGAAGAACGTTTAAAAGCTGTTTTAAAAGACTTGGCAAAACACGAAGGCGAAATCATCCTGTTTATTGATGAGTTACATACACTCGTAGGTGCAGGTAAAGGTGATGGCGCGATGGATGCAGGTAATATGTTAAAACCTGCGTTGGCTCGTGGTGAATTGCGCTGTGTGGGTGCGACGACCTTAGATGAATATCGTCAATATATTGAAAAAGATGCAGCTTTAGAGCGTCGTTTCCAAAAAGTGCTAGTTGATGAGCCAAGTGTTGAAGATACGATTGCAATTTTACGTGGACTCAAAGAAAAATATGCCACTCACCATGGTGTGCAAATTTTAGACTCTGCGATTATTGCTGCGGCGAAAATGTCTCATCGTTACATCACTGATCGTCAATTACCAGACAAGGCAATTGATTTGATTGATGAAGCAGCTTCTCGTATTAAAATGGAGATTGACTCTAAACCTGAAGCACTCGATAAGCTTGATCGCCGTTTAATCCAGTTGAAAATGCAATTGGAAGCTGTGAAAAAAGATGAAGATGTCGGCAGTAAAGCTGAAGTCACTCATCTTGAAAAACAGATTGCTGAAGTCGAGAAAGAATACAACGATCTTGAAGAAATCTGGAAGTCTGAAAAAACTTTGGTAGAAGGTACTAAACAGGCTCAGGTGGAACTTGATAAAGCGCGTATTGCTTTTGAGAAAGCTCAGCGTGAAGGTGATTTGGCTGAGGCAGCACGTTTACAGTATGGCGTAATTCCAGAGTTGCAAAAACAACTGGAGCAAGATGAAGTTGCAGAAGAGAACGAAGAGCCAAAACTCATTCGTACTAAAGTAACTGAAAATGAAATTGCCGAAGTTGTTAGTGCTGCGACAGGTATCCCGGTTGCTAAAATGATGCAAGGCGAGCGTGAAAAACTTCTTAATATGGAAGAGTTTTTACATGACCGCGTAGTTGGGCAGGATGAAGCTGTTGTTGCGGTGTCGAATGCAGTACGTCGTTCACGTGCTGGTTTGTCTGACCCGAATCGTCCAAGTGGTTCATTCTTGTTCTTGGGTCCAACAGGTGTTGGTAAAACAGAGTTGACTAAAGCTTTAGCTAACTTCTTGTTTGACAGTGATGATGCGATGATTCGTATCGACATGAGTGAATTCATGGAGAAACATTCAGTTAGCCGTTTGGTGGGTGCGCCTCCAGGATATGTTGGTTATGAAGAAGGCGGTGTTTTAACTGAAGCTGTTCGCCGTAAACCATATAGTGTGGTGTTGTTTGATGAGGTTGAAAAAGCGCATCCAGATGTTTTCAATATCTTGCTCCAAGTATTGGACGATGGCCGCTTAACAGACTCACAAGGTCGAGTAGTAGACTTTAAAAATACGGTAATTGTGATGACTTCGAACTTAGGTTCACAAGATGTACGTGAGCTAGGTGAGGGTGCAACAGACGATGAAGTGCGTACTATTGTAATGAATGCGGTAAGTCAGCATTTCCGTCCGGAATTTATTAACCGGATTGATGAGCTTGTGATTTTCCATTCACTCAAAAAAGCACAAATTCGTGGCATTGCCGATATTCAGTTGGATCGATTACGTTCACGTCTTGTTGATCGTGACATGAGTTTAACTGTAGATGACACTGCCTTTGATTTACTGATTGATGCTGGTTTCGATCCTGTCTATGGCGCGCGTCCATTAAAACGTGCGATTCAACAACAGATTGAAAACACATTAGCTCAAAAAATCTTGTCGGGTGATTTTGTTGCAGGTGATACCATTTTAGTGAAAGGTGAAAATGGGCATTTGGTCTTCGATAAAATGAAACTCAGCTAAGCTTTTTCTGCTAAAACCGAAAAGAGAATATGGAAACATATTCTCTTTTTTTATTTTCTATAGAGTTGGCACTGCCGTACAGGCCTGAGATAAAAATCTATAAAACAACGTGAATCTTCACAAAACATGAGTGAAATATTTCAGGTTTTAAATTGATCAATGTTAATGGTCGGGAAGTCTATTTATAAGATTGCGACATGTTTAAAAAATTGTTAATTTTGTTCGATATAACGAACAATAACAATTTGGGATAGATGCGATGAACAATAAACAAGGATCTGCGCTTTGTGTTTTGGGCCTTATTACGCTGATACCAATGAATGTTTTGGCAGCGCAGCCTCTGAGTGAAGGGGCATTAGCGACACAGACTGGAGCGGTGAATGCAGCTTTACCTGTAATTATTGCGAAAGCTCAAGACGATGCTAAGAAACCAATGATAGAACAACAACAGGCACGTCAGGTGTTAGGGGATAATTATTTACAACAAGTTCGATGGGATGCCCTTAGAACGAGCGTACTTTCTCCTTATCAAGAACAAAAACAGAATCATGTGCTAGATAGTAAAGAAAAGAAGAAACTGGAAATGATTGCATTACCGGAAAGAGCAGACCGATTTACCAAATATGATTTTGAATCAAAAAATGTTCATGGTGAGGTTATTATTACCGTGAAGTAATAATAACCTCTACTCTTATTAATATTGATCTAGACCAGGATGCTGGATTTTCCATGCACGGTGGATTTTCTGATTACGTTTAAAATCAGGACCAATGGTTTCAGAAGTGATTTCTTCAACCTGAAAAATAGCTTCGATCTCTTCATCCATTTCGAAACCACGATAGTTGTTTGAGAAATAGAGCGTTCCTTCACTGTTTAGACGGTTCATTGCACGTTTAATCAGTGAAACATGGTCGCGTTGGACGTCGAAAGTACCGTAGAACTTTTTAGAGTTTGAGAATGTCGGTGGATCAATAAAAATAAGATCGTATTGTTCATGACCTTCTTTTAACCATTCAAAACAGTCACTCGCAAAGAACATGTGCTGTTCATCTGCATGATCTACAGTCAGGCCATTTAAAACAAAGTTTTCTTTTGACCAGCTTAAGTAAGTGTTAGATAAGTCTACACTTGTCGTACTTGCAGCCCCGCCTAAAGCAGCATGCAAGCTTGCTGTAGACGTGTAACTATATAAGTTCAAGAAGTGCTTACCACGAGCTTCTTGAGCAATACGTAAACGCATTTGACGGTGGTCAAGGAATAAACCTGTATCTAGATAATCTGTTAGGTTCACTAAAATTTTAGCTTTACCTTCCTGAACGATAAAACGTTTTGAAGCTGTGCTTTGTTTCGTATATTGATTTGTACCAGTTTGGCGCGCACGTGTCTTAATAAAGATGGCATCGCGGTTTAAACCGGTAACAGCACGAATTGCAGCGAGTGCTAAATTAAAACGTTTTTTTGCTTTTTCAGGATCGATTGTTTTTGGTGGTGCATATTCCTGAACGTGTAAGCGATCGCCATATAAATCTACAGCGACATTAAAGTCAGGTAAGTCCGCATCATACAAACGTAAGCAATAAACATTTTCTTTCGTTGCCCATTTTTTCAAGGCAGTCATATTTTTTTGTAAACGGTTAGCAAAATCTTGAGCTTCTTCCATTTCAATAGGTTGAGCTTGCCAAGTTGCTAAGAATGGCTGAGTTACTTTTTCTGGCTTAATTGAACCAAAGCGAATGTAAATTGGTAACTTACCATTCATTAAACGTAAGGTTTCAGGTGCTTCAAACGCTAAAACATCGGCTTGTTCAATTTGCGCTGCAATAATTGCTGCATATTGATTCGGGAAATGTTTTTGTAGAAGTGCAGATAAACCTAAGTAAAGAGAGCGGTTAGATGCTTTATCACCTAAACGTTCACCATATGGAGGGTTAGTTACAATAAATGCAGTTTTGCCTTCAGCTGAAAAATCAGGCCAGTCCGCTAAAGTACGTTCTTCAATCTGAATTTGACCTAACTGTTTTTCAAAGCCTGCCGCAATAATATTTTCACGAGTGGCTTTGACAGCTTCCCAGTCTGCATCGTAGGCATAAAACTTAGGTAAAGGTAATTCAAGCGCCTTTTCGTGACGTTCAGCTGCTTCAGCTTTAAGTGAAAGCCAAAGTTCACGGTCATGACCATGCCAACCATTAAAACCAAAACGGCGTACAAGTCCTGGCGCACGGTCAGTTAAAATCATTAATGCTTCAATAATAAATGTACCTGAACCACACATAGGGTCGAGCACAATCTCTGGCTTACGTTGCTGAAGCTGAGCTTTTTGTAAGATTGCCGCAGCAAGGTTTTCTTTAATTGGCGCATCCGTCATATAACGACGGTAACCACGTTTATGTAATGAATCACCAGACAAATCTAGGCAGTAGGTATGTTCAGTTTTACCTGCTAAAACATAAAGCGTAATTTCTGGTTGTTTAGTATCAATGCTCGGACGACGACCTACAGCTTCCATAAAAGAATCGACTACACCATCTTTTGCTCTAAGTGTTGCAAATTGAGTGTTAACCTTAATTTCACGTTCAGCATGTAAGCGAATAGCGAAGGTACTTTGTGGTGCAAAAATAAGTGACCAGTCAAAGCTAATCGCACCTTCATAAAGCTCTTCTGCTACATCACGCGCATCGTGTGTGTGTTCAAGTTCATAAGTATGAATAGGTAGTAAAACACGAGAAGCAAGACGCGACCACATACAGATGCGGTAAGCATGTTCAAGCGTCCCTTCAATGATTAAACGTCCTGCTTTACGTTCTGTCACTTTGGTGCCAAGCTGTTCTATTTCTTCTTGTAAGAGGGCTTCTAAACCATCAGCACAAGTAATCCAATAGTGGTTTAAACGTAAAGAGGTATTCATAAACTCGATTGACCAAAACATATAAATATTAACGATGCAAAGTTTAACTTATTTTGATGTGTAAAGGTTTTTAAATTATTGCAACCTAGCATAATCTAACCAATAAACTGATTTTTAATAATTAATACAGTAAAAGTGGTATGTATTTTGCTAACTCTATCCTATCAATGGTTATTTAATTAACTAACATAGCCAGTTTTTAATCATTTTATTATTTAAAATTGATGGGGTAATTATAAATGAAAGACAAGATGGGGAATGGTTTTATAGCGAATGCAGAAGCTTTCACACTATCTACCCAAATTTATGTGCGCATGCGTAGAGTGACGGGGAGGGTAATCGATGCAATGTACATGGTTCAAAATAAAGATTATGCAAAATATGTCATTGCGCTTGCACTAGAAACTGAAGATGACGAATTAAAACGATGTGTAGAGCGATTGAAATCGTTGGTTGATACAATATCTGAGCCTTCTCAAAAAGAGAAAATTGCTGTTGGGAAAGTCGAAGAAGAGTCGGAAATTACCGCCGAAGATATTTATCGGGCACAAGTTCCGCACCATTACATTGGTGCATTAAGGTAATTGCCAATAAGGTTCTAAATTTTCTGGTCAATTTAGGGCCTTATTCTGTAAAGTTCTTCTGCGAAAAGAGCGGAATTCAGCTACACTATGCACGTTTTCGCGATTCGACCCATAGGAATCCATTATGCATATTGCAGCGTTGCATCAACCGAGCCAGGTTCAGCTCAATCAAGACGGAAATTTAAAACATTTTTTAACGATTGAGGGACTTTCAAAAGAAAACCTCACCAAGATTTTAGATACCGCACAAAGCTTTTTAGATGATAATAATAATTTAATTAACCGTCCGCTCTTAGAGGGATTGACGGTTATGAATCTCTTCTTTGAAAACTCTACCCGTACCCGTACTACTTTTGAAGCAGCAGCAAAACGTTTGTCTGCCAATGTACTGAACATTGATATTGCACGTTCAAGTACTTCAAAAGGTGAAACTCTGCGCGATACGCTCTGGAACCTTGAAGCAATGGCAGCGGATATTTTTGTTGTTCGCCATTCATCTTCGGGTGCTGCACATTTCATTGCTAAAGATGTATGTCCAAAGGTCGCGATTATTAATGCAGGGGATGGCCGTCATGCGCATCCAACGCAAGCGATGCTTGATATGCTCACCATTCGCCGTGAAACTAAAAAACCATTTGAAGATTTAAGCGTTGCTATTATCGGGGACATTAAACACTCTCGTGTAGCACGTTCGGATGTAGCTGCATTACAAACTCTAGGTTGTAAAGACATTCGTGTGATTGCACCGAATACATTATTGCCAGTGGGCTTTTCTGAATATGGCGAGCATGTTCGCTTATTCAACAACATGGATGCTGGGATTGCAGATTGTGATGTGATTATTGCTTTACGTATTCAAAATGAGCGTATTGACTCTCCAGCATTATCTTCACAGTCTGAATTTTACAGAATGTATGGTTTAAACAAAGAACGTCTTGGTTTAGCTAAACCGGATTGTATTGTAATGCACCCAGGACCAATGAACCGTGGTGTAGAAATTGATTCAAGTGTTGCTGATGGAGACCAGTCGGTTATTTTGAAACAAGTAACCAATGGTATTGCAGTTCGTATGGCTGTATTGGCGTTATCAATGCAAGGCCAACTCCAAGAGCAAGGTTTAATTGAAGCGATTACGTTGTAAGGAATGGATCACATGAGTATTGTAAAAATTGAAAATGTACGTGTGTTAGACCCAATCCAAAAAACAGACAGCGTACAAACTGTATATATTGAAAATGGCAAGTTGGTTGCTCCAGTAGAGCAAGTTGAACAAACCATTGATGGGCAAGGCAAATGGTTAATGCCAACCATGGTTGATTTGTGCGCGCGTTTACGTGAACCAGGTCAACAACAGCATGGGACATTAAAGTCGGAAGGTAAGGCAGCACGTGGCAATGGTATTTTGCATGTCATCACACCACCTGATTCAAAGCCGATTGTGCAAGACAATGGTGCTCTCATTCATGGCTTGATTGAAAAGGCATGGCATGATGGGGGCATTCACATGCATATCATTGGTGCTCAAACCCAAGGTTTAAATGGTAAGCAACCAGCAAACATGGCGGGCTTGAAAAAAGGTGGTTGTACTGCTGTTTCTAATGCGAATGCTGCTTTTGAAAATGATGATGTAGTTATTCGTACCTTGGAATATGCAGCGGGTCTTGGTTTAACAGTCGTGTTTTATGCTGAAGAACCTCAAATTGCTAAAGACGGTTGTGCACACGAAGGCTTTATTGCTTCTCGCCAAGGTTTGCCAATGATTCCGGCAATTGCTGAAACTGTGGCGATTGCGAAATATTTGCTTATGATTGAAGCAACTGGCGTAAAAGCTCACTTTGGTTTGTTATCTTGCGGTGCATCGGTTGAATTAATTCGCGCAGCTAAAGCAAAAGGTTTACCTGTGACTGCCGATGTGGCAATGCATCAGTTGCATTTAACTGAACACTTAACTGATGGTTTCAATTCACTTGCGCATGTCCGTCCACCATTGCGTTCTGAGCAAGATAAAGAACTTTTACGTCAAGGCTTAAAAGAAGGCGTGATTGATGCAATTTGTACGCATCATGAGCCTTTAAGCAGTTCTGCAAAAATGGCGCCATTTGCTGAAACTCAACCAGGCATTACCGCTTTTGATACCTATGTATCTTTAGGCATTCAGCTTATTAATGAAGGTTTATTCGAACCTTTAGAGTGGGTTGAAAAAGTGACCAGCGTGCCTGCGCAGGTTGCTAATATGACTACGCGTTGGAAAGATGAAGCAGGATGGGTATTAGTAGATCCGACTTTAAGCTGGACGGTAAGCAAAGAAACTATTTTATCACAAGGAAAAAACACCCCATTATTGGGTCAAAACCTTACGGGTAAAGTACTTCAAACTTTTGCTAACTGATCAAACGCTTAGTTAAATTAAATTTAAAATATAAACAGGTAGACCAATGAGGTTTACCTGTTTTGTAAATAATAGATGGTAATTTGTATATAAATTATTTAAAAAACAACAAAAGATTGAGCACGGATTAAAATAAAAAACTATCAGCAAAGAGAAGTATTTGAATAATCAAAAGTTGCTGGTTACGACTTATAAGATTCGGGAGAATAATCAATGTCGATAAACCCTATAGAACTGCTTAAAGAAAAAGTATCAACAACATTATTAAATAACCAGGACGGATACCTAGGCGAAAAATCGAATGCTTTATCTAAGTTTTATCCAATTTTACTTTCCTTATTAGCTGCTAAACCTGATCTTATTGGACATTTAAAAAACAGTTTGGCTCCTTCGTTATCAGACCTTTTTTCTCATAATGATCAAATCAAGAATACTGTACTGACTCATTTAAGTGGTACAGCACCAAATAATGAAATCGAAAGCACACTCAACAGTGCAATTAAACCTAGCCTTAATGCAATTTCGGATGTTGCCGGAAATGATCAACAGAGTATTGTGAATTATTTACGTCAGCACGCAGAAACCATTCGTTCGCATTTACCGGGATGGGCAGTAGGTCTATTAGCTCCTTTAGGACTTGGTGCAGGTTTATCTTCAGTTCCACATGCAACTTCAGCAGCCCCACCATTAACTGCAGCCAGTGAAAAAACAGGCAAATCTCGTGGGTTCCTCCCTATTATTGCCTTAATTATTTTGGGTCTTATCATTGCTTGGTTATGGCGTTCTTGCCAGCATAAAGAAGCTGTACCAGCACCTGAACCTACGGCTGCTAGCGGTGTTGAAGCAACTACTGCAGCCGCACCTGCGAGTTTAACTTTAAGTACAGATGATAAAGGCGCTGTGAGCCAGTGTCAGGCAGGTATTGGTGATCAAGGATTCTTAGCAACACTACAAACCCAAGTTAAGCAAGTTTTCTCATCAACTCAAGATTGTAATGTGGATACTAGTCAAACTTATGCGGCTGGATTTACAGATAAAGATGCGCTTGCGGGCGTACTTGGTGCATTAAAAGGTGTGCCAAATGCATCTTTAGAATGGATAGGTGACAAAATTACTTTGAAAGCAGGTGATGCAGCAGCGTTAGCAGCATTAACCGCAAAAGTAAAAGCACTTGTTCCTCACACTGAAGTCGTTTCTACAGCACCAGAAACAGCTGAACAGTCTGTAAGTAATAGCTTAACTGCTTCGCAAACTGCTCTAGGCTCAATTGATCCGAATAATGTCGATGTAAATGCTTTAGTGAAAGCGCTTAACTTGCAAATCATTAATTTTGCGAGTGGTTCTAGTGACATTCCGGCAGATAATAAAGCTATTCTTGATCAAGCTGCAACACTTTTAAATAAAGTCAATGGAGTGAAATTAAATGTGGGTGGTCACACTGACTCGACGGGTAATGCAGTAGCAAATAAAGCTTTATCACAACGCCGTGCTCAAGCAGTAGTCGACTATTTAACATCTAAAGGTGTAGACGGGTCTAAATTAGTTGCACAAGGTCATGGCTCTGATCAACCAGTTGCAGAGAACACGACAGAAGAAGGGCGTTTTAAAAACCGTCGTATCGAGTTCTCAGTAGCTCAATAATGCTCTGATGAATTAAAAATTAGTTATTTTAATTTGAAAAAAGCTTCTCATTTTGAGAAGCTTTTTTGTTGAAATAAATAGTGTTGGATTGATATGAAAATCAGTTTGGTGGGAAGTGGGCGAGTTGCCTTTCATTTGGCAAAAGTACTTTTGGCTCAAGGTCATCAGATCGTACAAGTCTATGCGCGTGATTTTGAGAAGACCCAGAAATTTGCAGAGAAAATCCAAGCAAAAGCCTGTCAGTCTCTTCGAGAATTTCAACCGACTGATCTTATCATTTTAGCGGTTTCAGATAGTGCGATTGCAGAGCTTGCAAAGCAGATTCATGAATTGTTTCCTGAAACACTTATGGTTCACACCTCTGGTAGCACAGATATTGAAGTTATCAGTCATGTGCATAAAAAAGCAGGGGTATTTTATCCATTACAGACATTTAGCTTTGAAAGAGACGTCGATTGGCAAGCCACACCATTATTTGTTGAAGCGGTAACAGATGCGGATCAAGCAATACTTGTAGATTTAGCAAATAGCCTAAGCAGTCGAGTATATCAATATACCTCAAAACAACGTTTAACTTTGCATTTAGCGGCTGTATTCGCTTGTAACTTTAGTAACTATTGTTTTGATATGGCAAAGCAGGTAGTAGATAAAGAGCAGGTCGACTTTAGCTTGCTCTATCCTTTAATTATAGAAACAGCTAAAAAAGCGACTGAAAATGATCCTAAGCAAATGCAAACTGGGCCTGCTGTAAGAGGAGATCAGAATATCTTGGCAATGCATCAAGACTTATTGGCTCAAGCAGAGCGGGATGATTTAAAACAGGTCTATCAACTTTTAAGTGATGGCATCGTGAAGCGCCATCACTCGGACTAAAGCTTGCTCAAAATTAAGGTTCGCCGTTATTGCCCCATTTTAAGAAACCCGCACGTTGATTTAAACGTTCAAAATATTGGTCGACATGCTTAAGTGTTGGATGGTCAAAAGGAGTGGCCTTCCAGCGCTGTACAGATAGACCAATTGGAATATCAGCTAAGCTAAATTGTGAACCAGCAACATAGGCCTGAGTTTTTTCAAGTTGTTGATCGAGAATCTGCATATGATGATTCCAGTCATCAATACCTTGTTGTAATAAGTTTGGATCTTGATGATCTGGTGAATGTCTCAAGAGAGACATAATGGTATAAGTCCAGCTGTTATTCAGCTCAATCGCCTGCCAATCAATCCACTGGTCAACAAAGAATCTTTCTTTCGCTTGAATAGGGTAAAGCTGATGTTCTTTATCGTAAGCATTGGCGAGATAACGGATAATGCTGTTGGACTGCCAAAGTACTAAATCGCCATCTAAAACAACAGGAATTTGACCATTTGGATTTAATTGTAAATATTCAGGTGATTGAGCAGAGCGAAAGCCTCGACCCCAATCTTCTCTTTCATATTCAAGATTTAGTTCTTCACACAGCCATAAGACTTTGCGAACATTAATGGAGTTATCGCGCCCTAAAATTTTTAACATAGTGTTTTCTGACTTTTCGTGAGTTTAAGTAATTAGTTAGTGAAGCGTTCATTTTTATATTTTTAACATGATTTATGAATATTAATAAGTCTAGAGAATAGCTAAAGTGATATTTAAATAAAATTATATTATGTGAGAGCTTTTATTTTAGGGGAGTTAATAAAGGAAGATAAAATATACCTCAAGAGGGAGATGCTGGTACTTGGAAACAAAATGAGTATCCGGTTGTTACGTTGTCTGTATCCACTTTTAGCAGTTAATAAAAAACCGCACTTCATTTCGGCGGTTCTTTGAATTTTGTTTATTTACATTTGTTCTCTGGCTTGTCTAATTGCTCGCGCAGCCATTCAGAATCTTCTATTAGGTTTTCTTTAGTATATCCCATTATTCGAACTTCTTCTGAGGCTGATTCATATTCTTTAAACCTACTTAAAATAAAGTCAAAAAGTTCAATATTTTCTTTCCATCCTTTGCAATCTAGAGTTTTGAGTTTATTAGACCTAACTAGATCTTCTTGCTCAGTTTTTGCCTCTGTGGAAATGACTTGATTTCTGTCCGATTGTGTTTGAATGTATCGTTCCATTAACTTGTAATATGTAAGTTCAAAGTCTTCTTGAGTTGAGGCAAAGCAACCACTTGATACAATTGCACAAATTAGAAATGCGAAAAGCTTCATTGTTATTTTCTGTCTAGTTAAAATGGTGGTTATTATTATATTTATATAACTAATAATTCAAAATTTATTTTCATTTAAATTTTTATACTCAGTTAATTTTTAATTCTACTTATTCACTAGATTGGTTTTAAAATAAAAAAGGCCTAGTAATAAACTAGGCCTTTTTTATTATTTACTTTATCTTCTTAAAGATAAAGTCATTAATCTTATGTCCTGACTCAATACCACGGCGTTCAAACTTAGTCACTGGGCGCCAGTCTGGACGAGGGTAGCTGTTGCCTTTACCCGCCAAGTTTTCAAGGTCTGGACGGTTATCTAAAATATCAAGCATCCATTCAGCATACGGTTCCCAGTCTGTTGCTGCGTGGAATGTACCACCCAGCTCAAGTTTCTGTTCAACCAATTGCATACGCTCATGAATAACAAAACGACGTTTGAAATGACGTTTCTTTTGCCAAGGGTCTGGGAAGTAAAGTTGTACGCAGTTAATGCTGTTGTCTGGCATTTCACGTAAAACCTGAATCGCGTCTGCATCAAGTACACGTAAGTTTTTAAGTTCCGCCATACCTGCTTCATAAAGACATTGAGCAATACCAGGTACGTGGACTTCAATACCCACATAGTTGCGTTCAGGGTTGGCTTTTGCCATAAGCACTAATGAACGACCCATACCAAAACCGATTTCAACAGTTAAAGGACGTTCTGGATATTCGAAGTGTTGGCGTAAGTCACCAACAGGATATTCCAAAATTAAATCGCGATGTTGTTCTAATGCCGTGCGTTGAGACGTATTAAGTGGTGCTGAACGACGCATAAACGTCACAATTTCACGGTGTTCAGGCAAATTGTCTAAGTCTGCAATTTGCGTTTCTAACTGATCGATCGACATAACCTTGGCAATATTGAAATTCAAATGCGGTATTTTAAGTCTTCATGTGGTCAAGTCAAATGTTTCGGTGTTTTTCTTCATGTAGATGTCATGTTCAATATTTAATCTAAGAATCTATATAAATTTCAAATGAACATATTTACTCATGAAAACTTTTCAATTACGCACACTTTCTGTGCTATTAGGGGCACTTGGTGCTTTTACATATAGTCCTTGGGCACAAGCACAGCTCATGTTTAGCCAATATGTTGACGGCAGTAGTAACCGCAAAGGTTTGGAAATTTATAATCCAGATGGTGCTACAGTTAATTTAGCCGACTATGAAATTCAACAATTTAATAATGGTGGAACCGCAAAAACAGCAACTTTCCGTTTACAAGGATCGTTAACCAGTAAGCAAAAGTTTTTGGTAGGTCGTTCTGAGTTGCAGGCTGAACTTGGAAGTAAAGTAAATCAGGTCGCTGCGTTATCTTTTAATGGGGATGATGCCGTTGTGCTTGTGTACAAAGGCACACCTGTAGACCGTTTTGGGCGTATTGGTGAGCGACCAGAAGCTGGATGGGGAACAGCCATTTCAAGCTTGGGAAATAGTTTTAAGCGTATTGAAACAGAGAACCCAGCTTTAAGTATTGATGCAACCGCAGCATTTGATTTGGATCGTTCATGGTCGGCTTGGACAAATCGAAATGACTTTTCAAATTTATCAAGTTCTACAACTCAGCCTCCTCTTGAATCAGTAAGTTGTTCAAGCTCGGATACACCTATTGCTGATTTATCAACCGCAGCACAAAACCAGAGCTATACCGTACGTGGGGTAATTACTGCCGATTATCGTTATGCCAATGGTTTCTCTGGTTTCTATATTCAGACCCCAGATACGAAAGCACGTGCAAATGTCAGCAATGCTATTTTTGTATATATTCCAAATAGTAGTGCGGTAAAAGGCGGACAAGTTGGCGATGAGGTTATTTTGCGTGGTCGTTTAACGACTTATCAAAACCAGTTGCAATTAGATCAATTACAACAAGATATTCAAACTTGTAATAGTAATATGGCAAATCAAGTTCAGCCGATTAGCCTTGAACTTCCATTTGCTAGCTTAACAGGTGGTTCAACCCATTCTCCGCAGCGTTATCAAGGTATGTTGGTCAAACTACCTCAGACTTTAACGGTGAGTGAGAATTACAATTATGGCCGTTATGGTGAATTATCTCTAAGCTTAGGCCGCTTATATATTCCAACCAATTTATATCCAGCGTTATCTCCTGAAGCCAAAGCTCTTGCTCAGAAAAATTTATTGTCGAAAATTATTTTTGATGACGGCTATAACAACCAAAACCGTACTCCGTGGTTACCGACAAATTTTAGTGCTGCCAATACGCTACGTTCGGGTTATCAACTTAAGAATGCTGAAGGTATTTTGGAATACCGTTTTAATGGTTGGCGTGTGCAACCAGTGCTTGGACGTAATCAACCTGAAGTAATTACTCAAACAAACCCGCGTCAAAATGTCATTACCAAAAATGCTAATCACATTCGTGTAGCTTCATTTAACGTTTTGAACTATGACAATGGTGCAACTGGTTTCCCAACAGAGCGTGGTGCAACCACACAAGCTGAGTTTGATAAACAGCACCGTAAAATTGTGAATGCTCTCAAAGCGATTGATGCTGATGTGTACGGTTTAATGGAAATTGCGAACAATGGTTATGGGCCGAACAGTGCAATTGCTCATTTAACCAGTGCTTTAGGTAGTGATTGGAAATACGTTGTTCCTGAAAACTTAGATCGTTTAGGCGGTGATGCGATTGCGGTTGCTATTATTTATAACAGCAAGCGTGTTAAACCTTTAAATAAGCCTGTCGTGCTTGATTTAGGCGACAAGAACCGAACAACATTGGCGCAAAGTTTCCAAGCCGTTCGTGGTAATAAAACCTTTACCGTTATTCCAAATCACTTGAAATCGAAAAGCTGTAGTGGGGTGGATGCTAGCTCTATTGATGCAGACCAAAAAGATGGTCAAGGCTGTTGGAACCCGACTCGTGTGAAAGCAGTAGATCAAATCGTGCAATGGTTAGCGAAAAATCCAACTCAAGTGCAAAAGCAAAATGCTTTACTTGTAGGTGATATGAATAGCTACGCAAAAGAAGAACCTATTTTGTCATTTGAAAAAGCGAACTATAAAGTTTTGCTGAATGACACCAAGGTAGGACAAGGTACTCAGGCATATAGCTATGTGTTTGGTGTTGCGAGTGATGCCAATGGTAATGGTGGAGCAGGTAACTTAGACCATGCAATTGCAGATGCCTCTTTATATCCCAAAGTGGTCAGAACCTTTGCATGGCATATCAATGCAGATGAGCCAACAGCTTTAGACTACAACGAAGAATATAAAACTGATGAGCAAAAGACATTGTTCTATGGTGAAGATGCTTATCGTTCTTCAGATCATGACCCTGTAATTGTCGATCTAGATTTAAATGGAAAAGATTCAAGCCAGCCTGATGATGATAAGAAAAACGGTATTTTTGATTTTTTAACTGAATTAATGAATTGGCTTAGTCAGCTTTTTAAGCGTAATTAACGGAAAAATTGCGTGACGCAAATGTGTTTTATCATATTTTAAACAATCGTCACGCAAGACAACTTGCAAGGAATAAATTTTTCAAGAATATTAGATGGTGTAAGTATTTTATAAGTTTACGCTTTTTTACAATTAAGGAATTGTGCAAACCTTGCAGGTTTTCTAGAAGCAATTTAAAACGTTAATATGAGATAACAAGGATCAGATATGAAATTATATTATTCGCCAGGCGCATGTTCTTTAGCTGCACATATTATTTTAAATGAAATTAATGTTGATTTTGACTTAGAACGAGTAAATTTAAAAACACATAAAACAGAAAAAGGTGCAGATTATTACGAGATTAATCCAAAAGGATATGTACCAGCTTTAGAAATTAACCCTGGTTTAATGTTAACTGAGAACGTTGCGATTTTACCTTTCCTTGCTCAGCACGATCCTAAGCAGGATTTAATTCCTCCATCGGGTATGGGCCGTGCGAAAGTATTGGAATGGTTGGGTTATTTGAACTCTGAATTGCATGATGCTTATGCAGTTTTCTTTGGGGCACCTTTAACGAGCGATGAAAAAACCAAAGCTTATGCTGAAATCGACCGTCTTTTAAAATATATCGATAACTATTTGTCTGAATCTGATTACGATTATTTAGTAAATGATAATTTCGGTCCAGCAGATGCTTATCTATTTGTTTTAACAAATTGGTCAAACTCAATTGAGCATGATTTAACACCATATAAGCACATTATTGCATTACGTAATAAAGTTGCAGAACGTCAATCTGTACAAATTGCGATGCGTGATGAAGGCTTAATTTCATAATAGATTTTAAAGACATGAAAAAGCCCCTAATCAATAGGGGCTTTTTTATACTAAAGACGATTAGTGTTGAGCGTCTTTTTTCACTTCAGCAGCGGTATTTTCAACAGCTTGAGCTGTATCAGCAGTTGCCTTACGAGCAGTCGCTTCAGTTTGCGCAGCAGCATCAGCGGTTGTATCAGCAGCGTGGTCAGCAGCAGCATCAATTTTGTCTGAAGCGTTGTCTGTTGCAGTTGCAATATCATCAGCAGCTTTATCACCAGCAGACTTAATATCAGCACTTGCTTGTTGAGCAGCATTTTCTAAGTGTTCACCTGTAGTCGCGCCAGTTTCTGGAGCTTTATCTTTATTACAACCAACAAGGGCAACAGTCGCAGCAAGACCTAAAGCAACAAGTAATTTATTCATTGTGTTTTTCCTTCTAATTCATGGCATCCAAATATGGATGTCTAAAATATAAACATAAAGTAAATGATTAATAAAGATCGAAAATTGTTAAGAAGTTGTAACTCTATTATTAAAAAAGCCTAGCATTTTGTAATGCTAGACTTGAACTAAACAATAATGATTTGACTGTTTTTATTGCCCAGAACGGATGATGTAATCAAACGCAGAGAGTGATGCTTTAGCGCCTTCACCTGTAGCAATAATGATTTGCTTGTAAGGTACAGTCGTACAGTCACCCGCAGCAAACACACCTTGAACATTGGTTTCGTTGCGGTCATTCACAATGATCTCGCCACGGTTGGTTAACTCAACTTCACTGTCTTTCAAGAAGTCAGTGTTTGGCAGTAAACCAATCTGTACAAAGATCCCTGCAAGCTCTACCACATGCTCTTCATCAGTCGCACGGTCTTTATATTTAAGGCCAGTCACTTGTGAACCGTCGCCTAACACTTCTGTACTTAAGGCATTCATAATCACAGTTGTGTTCGGCAAGCTATGCAATTTGTTTTGCAACACTTGGTCAGCACGAAGTTTAGTGTCAAACTCAACCAGAGTTACATGCTCAACAATACCTGCAAGGTCAATCGCAGCTTCAACACCTGAGTTACCACCGCCAATCACCGCAACACGTTTGCCTTTGAACAATGGGCCATCACAGTGTGGGCAGTATGCGACACCACGGGTACGGTATTCTTGCTCACCCGGTACATTCATTTCTCTCCAACGTGCACCTGTTGAAAGGATCACGGTTTTCGATTCAAGTTTCGCACCGTTTTCAAGTTCAACTTCAACCAAGCCATTTTCAGTTTGGTTGGCACCTGTGATTTTGCTGACACGTTGCAGGTTCATGATATCGACATCGTATTCACGAACATGTGCTTCCATCTCGGCAGCAAACTTAGGACCTTGAGTCTTTTGTACAGACGTGAAGTTTTCAATGTCCATGGTATCCATGACCTGACCACCAAAACGTTCAGCCACGATACCTGTGTTAATACCTTTACGTGCCGCATAGATCGCAGCTGTTGCACCTGCAGGACCACCGCCAATCACCAATACATCAAATGCATCTTTGGCATTGAGTGCTGCTGCGTCTTTTTCAGCCGAGTTGGTATCAAGTTTCGCTACAATCTCTTCAAGGGTCATACGACCTTGACCAATGTGTTCGTTGTCTTGGAATACCATTGGCACAGCCATGATTTTGCGTTGTTCGACTTCATCTTGGAAGAATGAACCGTCAATCATGGTTGCTGTTGTATTCGGGTTGTAAATCGCAATCAGGTTAAGTGCCTGTACCACGTCCGGACAGTTATGACAGCTTAGCGATACAAACACATCAAAGTTTGCTTTGAGGTTTAAACCTTTAATCTGGTTAAGTACTTCATCAGACACTTTAGGTGCATAACCAGACACCTGTAACAGTGCCAAGATCAAAGACGTAAACTCATGGCCCATTGGTAAGCCTGCAAAGAACACACGAGGCTGTTCACCTGCTTTAGCCACACCAAAGCTTGGACGGCGTGTATTGTTGCCATCAAAACGGGCAGTTACCTTGTCAGAAAGCTCGGCGATTTCACTTACCAGCTCTTTAATTTGAGCCGCTTTATCTGATTCATCTAAAGCAGCAACTAATTCGATTGGACTTTCTAAACGTTCTAAATAAGCTTTTAATTGAGTTTTAATGTTTTGATCTAACATCTGTTTTTTACTCCAATGCATCCAAATTCTTTCAATAGATGCATAGTACGTTAAAACATAAAATAGGTAAAACAGTATGTTTTTATGTATTCAATCGGTTTTTTGAATTATTGAAAACATTCATAGATAAGATCAATAATTTATCTCTAAAATATTCTTTTTTATCTTTTGTAGTGTTTTAAAGTGAAAGTATTTAAAAATTTATATATGTTATATGGCTGTAAAGATTTTATGTCATAACATTAAAAGGTACTTTCATGTCATTGCAACGCGGCATTTATCAGCATTATAAAGGTAATCTCTATCAAGTTTTTTCTGTGGCAAAACACAGCGAGACTGAAGAAGAGTTAGTCGTTTATCAGTGTCTTTATGGTGACTATTCAACTTGGGTACGTCCTCTAGATATGTTTATTGAAACGGTTCAAATAGCTGATGGAAATATCGTGCCGCGCTTTAAGTTAATTCAAAGCACTTAACTCAAACGGCTATCATATAAAATAACGATTTTAAAGGGTGAATATATGCCAAATACTTTTTTCTTACAAAGAGTTGCCGATTTATATGACACCTTTAAACGACATGATGCCCAGCAGGCAGATCGTTTGCTGAGGTATCGCAATATTGAGGCTGAGTCTGCAAAACTGCTATCGCAATTTATTCGAATGCAGCAAGCCAAATCAATTTTAGAAATCGGGACTTCAACAGGTTATTCTACTTTATGGCTTGCCGAGGCGGCACAAGCAACTCACGGTAAAGTAACCACGCTTGAAATTGATGCCAATCGAAGTAATGAGGCGAAACGCCATGCGACTGAACTGGCATTAGATGAATTGGTTGATTTCTGGGTGGGAGATGCAGCCGACTACCTAAAAGAAACTCAGGAAACTTTCGATTTTATTTTGTTAGACGCTGAGCGTCCTGCTTATGAGAAATATTGGCCAGATTTAAAACGGTTGATGAAGCCAAAAGGTGGCGTACTTATTATTGATAATGTTATTTCACATGCGGCTGAAGTCAGTTCATTCTTAGCATTAATTAAAAAAGATGAAAATTTTATGAGTAGTATTTTACCCGTAGGCGCTGGTTTATGTATTGTGGTGGCAAGATAAACCATTTGAAAATATGATTTATTCATTCATAAAGGCCTGTTCAAAGCAGGCCTTATTTTATTATGTTATGAAGCATTCACTAAAGATAGGCGAGTAAAGTGTAAATCGAATTCTAAATATTTATGTACAAAAGCAGCTTTGTCTGTTGATCGCAATAAGTTGTCATAAATAAATTCTGGTACAGGATGATAAAGTTCGCCTGAACCATCGCTATAAAATATTTTTAGATGACGTGAAGTCGCATTGTATTTCCATGAAGTGACTGCCACAGTATTCGCCATAAATTTTTCCCCTTTTATTTCATATGATTTAAGCTCAAAAAATATCGGTTATTTATTCGACATTACTCAAACTTCATGTAATGGGGAAGGGCATAATTGTAAAAGTATCAGTAGAAAATGTGATGTGCTTATTCAAAACAAAAGAACCATCCGATGAGGGATGGTTCTTTGAGTTTTTAAAATCTAATAAGAGATTAGATTTTACCAACTAGATCGATAGATGGAGCAAGAGTAGCTTCGCCTTCTTTCCATTTAGCTGGGCAAACTTCACCTGGGTGAGCGTGTACGTATTGAGCAGCTTTTACTTTACGAAGAAGTTCAGATGCGTCACGGCCGATACCACCAGCGTTGAGTTCAACGATTTGGATTTTACCTTCTGGATCGATAACGAAAGTACCACGGTCAGCTAAACCTTCAGATTCGATAAGAACGTCAAAGTTTTTAGAAAGAGTCCAAGTTGGGTCACCAACTAATGGGTATTGGATTTTTTTGATTTCTTCAGAAGTGTCGTGCCAAGCTTTGTGAGTGAAGTGTGTATCAGTAGATACAGCATAAATTTCAACACCAAGTTTTTGGAATTCAGCGTAGTTGTCAGCTAAGTCACCAAGTTCAGTTGGACAAACGAAAGTGAAGTCAGCTGGATAGAAGAATACAACAGACCATTTGCCTTTAAGGTTAGTTTCGTTAACTTCAACAAATTGGCCGTTGTGGTAAGCAGTTGCTTGGAATGGTTTAACTTCAGTATTAATCAAGCTCATCATTGTCTCCATGATTGAGGTTTATATTTAAACTTGTTTACGAGATCTAGAATAAATAAAAATTCTTTATTGGGGAAATAGTATTTTTACATGACTAAAATCGGAAAATTGAATAAGTGATAAATTTACGATTTTTAAGTCCCCAAACACTGTATTCGATTTGACTGCAAAAACATGTAAATCAAATGACAGTTATCGTAAAAGAAACTTGCCTAACAACATGAAGTCTACTTAGTCAAAATTCAAGGGCAAAATTTTAAAAAATTAAAAATATATAAAAACCCAACTGTTTTACCTTATGGTCATTAGAGCGTAAAATAGAGGATTGTTGTATTTTCAGGAAAATTTGTCTGTGCAGAATGATTTAAATATTGATCAGTGGGTGATGGCAAGAGATCGTTACCGTTTAAATCGTTTGCGTAAAGATAAAAAAGCCAATGCAGCAGAGATTGAAAAATTATTTGAACAATCGAATGCCAAAGTAAGGCAACGATTTGAACGTCTCCCTAAAATTAAACTGAATCAGGATTTACCTGTTTCTCAATATGCAGACCGTTTAATTGATGCAATTCAAAAGCATCAGGTCATTATTGTGGCAGGTGAGACGGGTTCAGGTAAAACCACACAGCTTCCTCAGATTGCAATGTTAGCAGGCCGTGGCTTAACAGGCATGATTGGTCATACCCAGCCACGTCGTTTAGCTGCACGTAGTGTTTCTCAGCGTATTGCAGAAGAAGTCGGCGAAAAGCTTGGTGAATCGATTGGTTTTAAAATCCGTTTTAATGAACAAGGTTCGCAAGATTCAATTGTACGGTTAATGACCGATGGTATTTTGCTTGCTGAGTTAGGCAATGACCGCTTCTTGTCTAAATATGACACGATCATTATTGATGAAGCGCATGAACGCTCACTCAATATTGATTTTATTATGGGTTATTTAAAGCAGTTACTGCCAAAACGCCCAGATCTAAAAGTTATTGTGACTTCGGCAACTTTAGATGTAAATCGCTTTAGTAATTACTTTAATGAAGCGCCTATTTTTGAAGTAGAAGGGCGTAGTTATCCTGTCGAAGTGCTTTATCGCCCAATTTCAGAAATGAATATTGGTGGCAGTGATGACGATGAGTTTGATGATTTTGAAGAAAACCTTCCACGCGCAGTTGTACAAGCGGTAGAAGAATGCTTTGCAGATGCAGAAGCAAAAGGTCATCCAGAACATGCAGATATTCTGATTTTCTCAAGCACAGAGCAAGAAATTCGCGAGTTGCAGGAAACCTTGCAAAAGTACGGACCAAAACATACCGAAATTTTACCGTTGTATGCACGCTTAGCTGTTTCTGAACAACAAAAGATTTTTAGTCCGGGTGGAAAAGGTCGTCGTATTATTATTGCGACGAACGTAGCCGAAACTGCACTTACGGTTCCAAATATTCGTTATGTGATTGATAGTGGTTTTGCTCGTATATCGCGTTATAACTACCGTTCACGTGTACAACGCTTACCCATTGAAGCAATTTCTCAAGCCGCAGCCAATCAGCGTAAAGGGCGTTGTGGTCGTATTGCTCCAGGTGTGTGTATTCGTTTATATAGCGAAGAAGATTTTTTAAGTCGCCCTGAGTTTACCGAACCTGAAATTAAACGAACCAACTTAGCGTCTGTTATTTTGCAAATGCAGAGCTTAGGGTTAGGTGAGCTAGAAAACTTTGATTTTATTGAGCCACCAGATTTCCGACTCGTAAATGATGGACGGAAGTTGCTGATTGAGTTAGGCGCCCTTAACGAGAAGAAAAATGAGCTGACTAAAGTCGGGCAAATGATGGCACGTATGCCAATTGACCCACGACTCGCTCGTATGATTATTGGTGGTGCTCATTTTGGCGTACTCAAAGAAATCTTAATTGTAGTGAGTGCTTTAGCTGTTCAGGACCCGCGTGAGCGTCCGGCAGATAAACAAATGCAAGCTGACCAAAAGCATGCATTATTCCGCGAGGCAGATTCAGATTTTCTGTTTTATTTAAAACTTTGGGAGACTTTAAATCCTAAAGGCGAAGCAGGGATGTCTGAAAATAAACGGCGTCAATTTGCCAAGCAGCATTTCTTAAGCTGGTTGCGTTTACGTGAATGGAAACAGACACACCAGCAATTGGTTGAGTTAGCCGAAGGCTTAAAACTTAGCTTTAATGAAAAGCCTGCAAATTATGAAAACTTGCACCGTGCGTTGCTGACAGGTCTATTATCGTTCATTGCCAATAAAACTGATGAACGAAATACCTTTATGGCAGTGCGTCAGCAAAAGGCTAAAGTTTTCCCTGCAAGTACGCTGCACAAAACCAATACCTCTTGGGTGATGGCTTTTGAGATGGTCGAAACCTCTCAAGTGTACTTACGTACTTTAGCCAAAATTGACCCTGAATGGATTTTGCTTGCTGCACGCGACTTATTGAAATATCACTATTTTGAGCCGCATTGGTCTAAGAAAGCGGGAATCGTAAATGCATATGCACAAATTTCTCTGTTTGGTTTAATTATTGAGCCGAAACGCTTAATTAATTTTGAGAAAGTTGATCAGCCTGCTGCTCATGAGATTTTCTTACGCGATGCATTAACCACGGGTAACTTGGGTACGATTCCACCATTTTTAAAACACAACTTACTTAAGCTTGAAGAAGTAGAGCGAGTTGAAGATAAATTGCGTCGTCGTGATTTAGTGGTGGATGAAGAAACGATTTATCAGTTTTATGCGTCTAAAATTCCGGAAGAAATTGCGAGCCGTCGTAGCTTTGAAGACTGGCGTGCCACAGTAGAAGCAAATAATCCACGTTATTTATTTATTGACGATGACGCGCTTTGGCTCAATGACCGACCAACAACGCAGCAATTTCCAGATCATTTGCACAATGGTCAGCTACGTTTAGCAACCACATATCATTTTGACCCGAGCCATGACGAAGATGGTGCAACTGTTCAAATTCCTGTACAGGCGCTGCCTCAGGTTGATGAAAATATTTGGTCTTGGGGAATTCCGGGGTGGCGCCAAGATTTAATAGAGGCTCTACTTAAAGCTTTACCAAAAGACAAGCGTCGTAATGTGGTGCCAATTCCTGATACAGCCCGTAAGCTCATGCAAGGGGTAGATGCAGTACATTTACGTGAACATATTTTCAGTTATTTAGCTTTTGCCTTGCGTGGTGAGCAAATTACCGAAAAAGATTTCTCGTTTGAACGTATTGACCCATATTTGGTGCCTTTCATTAAAGTGATTGATGAAAAAGGCAAGCTCATTGCTAAAGGTCGTGATTTACCTGAGTTAAAAGCGCGTTGCCGCGTGGAAACACATCGTCCAGTTAAACAGCAAAAAGGTGAGTTTAAAGACTTTCCTGAAAACTTTACTTTCGAGGCTTCTCATAAAGTTACGGGCGTTGTAGTCAAACAATATCAGGCTTTAGTACCGACTAAGGCTTTTGCTGAGCTCGAAGCTAAAGATGAGTCAGGCATTGTTATTCAAACGTTTAACGATCAAGCTGAGGCGATTAAACAGCATCGTGAAGGGATTATTCGTCTGGTTCATATGCAGCTTGGTGACTTGGTTCGCCAGTTGAAAAAGCAGATTTCAAAACCGCTCGCGTTGGCTTATTCACCTTTAGGAGATAAAGCTAAGCTTGAGCAGATGTTGGTCTATGCAACCTTGCAAATGGCAATTACGACTTTGCCCATTAACGCTGATGAATTTAATAAGCTGCTAGATCAGGTCAAAAAGCAATTTTTGAGTTATGGTCAGCAAGCACTTGAGCAATTAAGTGATATTTATATTCAATGGCAACAAATCCGTCGTCAGCTTTTAGTGCTTGATCCAGATGTGTTTGGACGCAGTATTGATGATATTGAAGATCAGCTAGATCTCATGTCACTTGGCAATTTTGTTTACCGCCAACCGGTTGATCTTTGGCAGGAATACCCGCGTTATTTAAAAGCATTGCTATTACGTTTAGATCGATTGCCAAATAATCTACAGCGAGATCATGCTGCTATTGACGATGTCGATCCATGGATGGACAAGGTATTTAAATTCAAAAACGATCCAAAAATCAAAGAATTGTATTTGATGTTGGAAGAATTCCGCATTTCTTTATTTTCTCAACCGATGAAAACTAAGATGCCTATTTCGCCAACTCGACTGCAAAAGTTATGGGATCGTTTGGGAATCAGTTAAGATAGATCGGGGTCTGTTTATGTTGTTGTTTAGCCTACAACGCAATTTATAAATGAAAGATTAACAGACCCTATTCATTTTTTTAGGAGTTTTACATGGGCATTCGTATCACAGGTACTGGGTTATTTCACCCAACAGAAATCATTTCTAATGAAGAACTGGCCGACAGTTTAAATGCTTATGTGGAACAATATAACCAAGAGAATGCAGAGAAAATTGCAGCAGGTGAGCTAGAAGAGTTACGTGGTTCAAGTGCTGAATTTATTGAAAAAGCATCTGGTATTAAGCGCCGTTACGTGATTGAAAAATCGGGTATTCTCGATCCAAATCGCTTGCGTCCTCGTTTGTCTGAGCGTTCAAATGACGAACTTTCACTTCAAGCAGAGTGGGGCGTTATTGCTGCAAAACAGGCAATGGAAAATGCAGGCGTAACTGCTGAAGATATCGATGTTGTAATTCTGGCATGTTCAAACATGCAGCGTGCTTATCCAGCAGTTGCAATTGAAATCCAGTCAGCACTCGGTATTCAAGGTTATGCCTATGACATGAACGTTGCATGTTCAGCTGCCACTTTTGGTTTGAAACAAGCGGCAGATGCAATCCGTTCAGGTGCTCGTCGTGTTTTATTAGTGAATGTTGAGATTACATCGGGTCACCTAGACTACCGTAACCGTGATTGTCACTTCATTTTTGGTGATGTTGCAACCGCTTCTATTATTGAAGAAACCACGACTAAAACTGGTTTTGAAATCTTAGATATTCATTTATTTACTCAATTTTCAAACAACATTCGCAATAACTTTGGTTTCTTAAACCGCAGCGAAGATGCAGTAGTTGACGACAAGTTATTCCGTCAAGATGGCCGCAAAGTCTTTAAAGATGTTTGTCCGTTAGTGGCAAAAATCATTAATGCGCAGTTGGAAAAAATGCAGTTAACTGCAAATGATATTAAGCGCTTCTGGTTACATCAAGCCAATGCCAACATGAATGAACTAATCTTGAAATATGTGGCTGGTAAAGAGGCAGATTTAAGCCGTGCGCCAATTATTCTAGATGAGTTTGCCAATACCTCTTCAGCAGGTGTGATTATTGCTTTACACCGTACAGGCCATGAAGTGGATGATGGTGAATATGGCGTGATTTCATCTTTCGGTGCCGGTTATTCAGTCGGTTCGATCGTTGTACAAAAGCACGTTGCTTAAGTTGCAAAGGTAATTAAAAACGCTCGTAAGAGCGTTTTTTTATGAGTGAAATCATATAAAAAAGCGGACCAAAATTAGCCCGCTTCAATTGAATCAAAAATGATTAAAACTTTTTGGTGTAGTTTACAAACAGGCGATCTTCACCAAAGTCATTGCCATGTTTTACGTTGTAATCAATGCGAATGTATTGCAGAGCGACGCCTTTTAAGAATGGCTGCTGAAACGCATAATTTAAAATCACATTTGACTCGGTTTCGTGGTTTTTCTCACCATTGGCTGCTTTAAAATCATGGCCGTAAACATATTTCACCATTGCATTTAAGCCCGGAACATAATCTTTAAAGTCGTAGCCATACATTACATGATAAGACTTTTCGTCTTCTTTAAAGAAACCAGTAGCGTTCCAGTTAATGAAATAGGTCTCTGGTAAAAAACCATCCGGTAGAGGGTAAGCCGACTCACCGATAATCTGTTGATAACCCAAACCAAAGGTATGGTTTTTTACTTTGAGCGTTTCTAACACCCCAATGTTTTGCGCATCAATATCAAAAGTATTGCCATCATCTTTTGCATTGAAGTATTTAAACTTAGACGTAAGCGCAAAATTAGGTTGTTTCCAATTATGCTCAAGTCCAACATAGTGTTTGTTGTAGAGGTCTTCCAAATTACCAAAGTAATATTCACCCTTTAAAGACGGCGTGAATTGATAGCGCAGGTCAATATAATTTAAGCCATCAGATTCTTTAGTAATTCCATTCGCCGTGAATGAAAACTTTTTAAAATCTTCTTCATTTCGTGGAGAGACTTTTTCAACTCGGCCAATTTCTGCATAAAGCTGATCTGAAAATTGTGACTTAAGATTGGTTCCCCAATAAGAGGCAAGTAATTGTCGGCTTGCATCCACAGCCGTTACAGGTAAATCGAGCCAGAGTTCACCGACACTTAAAAGGGTTTTGTCATATCCCAGTTTTAAAGTGGCGCCGTATTTTAAAAAGTCGGATGCTTGAGATTGTGTTTCCTTATTAAAAGGCAAAACTGTGTCCGCAACATGTTTGTCTGAACTTAAGCGCACGGCGTATTGAACAGAAGCATCAGCTCCAATCATAATAGGCTTGTCTGCTATGATTAACGGAGTGTCATGCATTTTCGATTTATAAAATAGCGATGCTGCCTGAGACCAACTGCCAGTATCTTTGAGTGCATCATTATCAAAATTACGATTGATATAGGCATTCTTTAGCGTGAACTTCCATTCATCTTCGGGCTGCTGATTTGGATTTGCAGCGAATGAATTGCCACACATCAACACTAAGGTCGCAAAAGTTAAAGCACATGGCTTAAAGCGGTGTAATAATTCCATAATCCATTTCCAAAAAGATGCGCCAGTCCTCGGCGCATTTATGTTTACTGCTGGGTAAGCGTGTTTTGAGGGTTAAAAGTTGAAGGCGTTTGTGCGGCAACAGAGGCTTTTAGATTGACCATAAATATTGCAAGTGCAGCAATCACACCCGGAATTGCAATCGCTAAGAAATTCATTTGGTGAGGAAGCTCAAGTGTGAGTAGCGCTCCGGTTAAAACTGGTCCGATAATCGCGCCAATACGGCCAATTCCAGATGCCCAGCCCATGCCAGTTGAACGAAGTGCTGTCGGATAGAACTGTGCAACGAAAGTGTAGAGTAAGATTTGCGAACCAATTGTGGCAGCGCCAGCAATCGCAATTAGGCTATATAAAATAAATTGTGGACTATTAATGCCAAGCAGAATTAAAGCTGCCGATCCCACAATAAACATAATGGTAATAACAGGTTTTAAATGGAATCTGTCTGCTAAAGCACCACCACCAATTGCACCGACCATACCGCCAATATTGAGTGCAAATAGGAACAACATGCTTGCACCTAACGAGTAGCCCGCTTGCAGCATGAGTTTAGGTAACCAGCTTCCTAAGGCATACACCATGAGTAAGCACATAAAGAAAGCAATCCAGAACATAAATGTGCTGAAAGTACGACCTTGTTGGAAAAGTGCACGCACAGGTGCATCTGTAGTTGTACTTTCATTTAACACCAGTTGAGTATTGGCGTTTACCTGCGTTTCTGGCGCAATTTTACTCACAATACTTTTTGCCTGTTCGCTATGGTTAGATTTCACTAAAAAGGCGAGAGATTCTGGCAAAAATTTCCAGATGAGTGGGAGCAGCAACAGAGGAATACCCGCAATTAAAAACATGATTTGCCAGCCCATATCTTTTACTAGCCATGCACCGAGTAGAGCAGATGTCATGCCGCCAATAGCATAGCCACTAAACATGATTGCGACTAATGTACTGCGGATTTTTTTGGGTGCGTATTCAGTCATAAGCGCGACGACGTTTGGCATAACGCCACCAATTCCAAGACCTGCAATAAAGCGCAAAATAGCAAACTCTGTTGGTCCTTTGGCAAAGGCACCCATAAAGGTAAATCCGCTAAATAAGGTGACACAAATCAGGATGGTTTTTTTTCGCCCTAGTTTGTCTGAAAGTGTGCCGAAAATCATGGCACCAAACATCATCCCGAATAGAGCAGCACTGGCGAGTAAACCAGCTTCTACCGCAGTTAATGACCATTGCTGCATTAACAGAGGAAGAGCAACCCCATAAATAACTAAATCATATCCATCAAAAATAATAATAAGTAAGCACCAGATTAAAACTTTCCAATGAAAAGATGTAAAACTGGCTTTATCAATTAACTCATTAATATTAACCTTGCTCGTATCCATTTTCTTCACCTCCAATTTGTGAAGCATCGCGTTATTTTTTAATAAACTATTTTGTTATTGGATTAGAGTCAAAAACCTAATTGATATATCTTTATGTCTTTAAGGTATTATGCTTTCATTGATTTAATTGCTTGAAAAATATAATTTATTTTAGGTTGTTAATTTGGTCTTATTACAATATTTAAAATGGAGTTGAATATTGTATTATGAGAATTCTAAGGATTTTATAGATATTTTTTTATGGATTTTATTGATGATAATCACAGCTAAAAATATTGTTAAATTTATATTAAGATTTGAAGTGAAAATATAAATACAAAATACTAAAGTCTATTATTTAATTATTTTAGAGATTCATCTTAAAAATGAAATTTAATTTATATTCAATAAAAATCGCCACATCAGAATTAGCAAATTATTTGCATCCTGATGTGGCGATTGAGGCTTTATTTTAGCTGGGGGTATTTAGATAAAAACTTAATTTGTGGCTGGAGTTGATCGGGGTGTGAGAATGAAATGGGCGATTACACCAATGCAAATACCCCAAAAGACTGAGCTTAAGCCAAGAAAATGCATGCCTGATGCGGTGGCTAAAAAGGTAATAAGTGCAGCATCACGTTGACTATCATTTTTCATGGCAACAGAAATATTGGTGGCAATGGCACCAAGTAAGGCTAAACCTGCCAGTGCTGCAACCAACTCTTTAGGAAGTAAGCTAAATAGCATGACAATACTGCCAGCAAATAAGCCACCTAAAATATAAAAAATCCCGTTGGCGATTCCTGCGATGTAACGTTTTTCTTTCAGTTCATGTGCATCTTTGCCCATGCATAAAGCTGCGGTAATTGAGGCAAGCACAATCGTAATACCGCCGACACAGGCAACAGCTAACGAGGCAATACTGGTGGCCGTAATAATGGGCTTGGCTGGTGTGTCGTAACCGCTAAGTTTCATAATCGCCATACCCGGTAAAAATTGGCCGGTTAGACTGACTAAAATAAGAGGAACGGCGAGGTTGAGTGTTGAGTTCCATGTCCATTCTGGGCTAATCCACTCCGGAATAGCTAAACTAAAACTCACATCAACCGGATTCATTTTGCCTAAAATGAGGCTTAATAAAACTCCGGCAGCTAACACCCAAATCATGGTGTAGCGCGGCATTAAACGTTTGGCAATTAAAAAGACAATAAGCATGCTAAAAACAATAAACGGCATGCTATCAGACGCGGTAAATAGACCAATACCAAATTGAAAAAGAATACCAGCCATCATGCCGGCAGCGACGTCTTGCGGAATCCATTTTAGTAATTTGTCGAAGTAACCTGTAACGCCAATTAAAAAAATAACGATAGCAGAAGTAATATAGGCGGCTACTGCTTCATTCAACGAGACGTGTGGAAATAGGGTAACTAACAGGGCAGTACCTGGTGCTGACCATGCGGTTATGACAGGCGTTTTATATTTAATCGAAAGATAAATACCTGAAACGGCAGCACCAATTGAGATTCCCCAAATCCATGACACCATCATGTCGGTGGACACATGAGCACGCTGAGCAGCTTGGAAAAAAATAATTAGTGGGCCTGAGTAAGAAATTAAAACCGCGAGAAAGCCCGCAACTGTTGCTGATATGGACCAGTCATTTTTTAATGTCTTGAACAGGGTTGCCATGTGTGATTGCCTCCATGCAAATCATGTTATTTACCCAAACATATAAAAAGATCAGGATTAACCCTGATCTCCACCTCCGACCGGAATGACCGATCCCGTCATATACGATGCGTCGTCTGATGCAAGAAATAAAATTGCATTGACTTGTTCTTGAATTGTGCCATAACGGCCCATAAATGTTCGATCTATGGTTTGATCAACCACTTGCTGCATCCAGTCTTTTTCATTTTGACTTAACGGGTTGACGTTACGTGGTACTTTGCGAGGCGGTGCTTCGGTTCCACCCGTCGCAACGGCATTGACTCGAATTCCGTCTTTAGCATGTTCAAAAGCAAGCGATGCCGTTAAAGCATTTACGCCACCTTTAGATGCCGAGTAGGGAATACGGTTAATACCACGGGTTGCAATTGAAGAGACATTTACAATAACACCCGACTGTTGCTTAATCATAGCGGGTAACACAGCACGGCAGCACCATAACGTTGGAAACAATGAACGATTTACTTCCTTAATGATCTCTTCTTCGGAAAACTCTTCAAAAGGTTTCATCCAGATCGCGCCACCTACGTTATTAATCAGGATATCTACCCGACCATAATGTTCAATGGCTTTTGCAACAACCGCTTGCGCGCCTGCATAGGTTTCTAGGTCAGCATTAATCGTAACAGCATCACCACCTGTACTCTGAATTTCTTTGAGAACGTCTTCAACGTATTCAGAGCGGTCAGCCATGATTACTTGGCCGCCTTCAGCTGCAACTTGCAGTGCCACGCCACGACCAATGCCTTGAGCACTACCCGTAACAATCACGACTTTATTAGTAAATCTTTGACGGTTTGACATAGATAACTTCTCCACCTATTAATTCGCAGAGAACTTTTCAAACAAGAAATTAGCAGGTTTGATATTTTCAGTTTCTAACCAACCACGTACCGCTTCTACCATTGGCACTGGACCACATAGATAAACATCGACATCGCCACCGTTTAACCATTCACTTTCAATATGACCAGTGACATAGCCTTTGCGTTCATGGTTACTCTCAGGGCTTGCGACCACAGTTCGATATTCAAACCATGGGAATTTCGCCTGCAACTCATTGAGTTTTTCTAGAGCAACCAAATCAAAGTCATTGGTCACGCCAAAGACTAAACGAACTGGTTGTTCTGAACCTTTTTCTTCAAGCACTTGTAACATCGACATAAATGGGGCAATACCAGTACCGCCTGCAAGCATTAGCACTGGACGCGCTACATTACGTAAGTAGAAGCTACCGAATGGACCTGTAAATGTCATTTTGTCGCCAGCTTTAGCATTCTTGCTTAAGAATTCACTCATCTTGCCATTTGGTACATTACGTACCACAAAGCCTGTTAAGCGATTGCCCGGTTTTGAGCTAAATGAATATGAACGTGTTTCGCCAGTTTCTGGAATTGCAACATTGACATACTGACCTGCAAGGAAATGAATATCCGGTTGACCTTCATCAAGTTGAATGTCAAAAGTGATGGTTGAATCTGATAAGTTTTCAACGCGGGCTAGGGTACCTTGGAAGCTATGAATTTCTGTTTTGCAGACATCTGATGACGCCTGAATCTGAAATACAGCATCGGAAGTTGGGCGACATTGGCAAGCAAGAATATAGCCTTGCTCAGCTTCTTCAGGGGTTAATGCATCTTCAATATAGGTTTCTTCTGGCATGTCATAACTACCGGATTCGCAAAATGCGCGGCAAGTTCCACATGCACCATCACGGCAATCCAAAGGAATATTAATTTTTTGGCGATAGGCTGCGTCAGATAGGGTTTCGCCTTGAGCTACGTTAATGAAACGTGTAACACCATCTTCAAATTGAAGTGCGATATTGTGGTTTGACATGGCATGTATCCTACAAAATATTTGAAACTTTTACCCTCAGCCAACAGTCCGTTTAACTGAGGGGGTATGTCTTAAAGATGGTAAATATCAATCACTTGATTGATGTAGTCATTTTTCAAAACGACATACTTGCTCAAGATTTTTGGTTGATCACCTGAAAAATCGATCACATAACGTGACATACCGAAATAGCTATAATTTGTCTTGTAACGGAAACTCAAGGTATTCCAGTTAAAGCGAACAGTAACTTTGTCGCCGTCGCGCTCAACGACTTCAACGTTGGCAATATTGTGGCTTGTGCGAGTATCTGGCATGGTTGCAGATGAGCGCTCAGTTTTAATACGGAACACACGATCTTCTAAACCTTGACGATCTGGATAATAAATAAGTGAAATTTCAGATTGCGGATCTTCAGTTAATCTATCGTCGTCGTCCCAAGCTGGCATCCAGAAAGAAGCTTCCGATGCGTAACATTCAAGCCAGTCATCCCATTGTTCATCATCTAAAAAACGAGCTTCACGATAGAGAAACTGAGCAATATTTTCTAAAGTTGCTTTGTCTTGAGCACTCATGCTGTTTCTCCCTGATCAGCAATTTCTTTCTCTGATGCAATCGCGTGTTTCATGGTTTGTAACCAATATTGATGTTGGGCAAGATAAAGTCCCTCATCTTCAGTTTTTATCCCACTTAACATGGGTTTTAAACCGATTTCATTCGCTGCATCGTCTGGTCCATAAATCCAGTGTTTTGAACCACGGCACATGTCATTCCACTCAAGTGCAATACCTGCATAGCCTGCCTGACAAGCACGGAACTCTTCTAAATCATCTGGTGTTGCCATGCCTGAAGCATTAAAGAAATCTTCATATTGGCGGATACGACGTGCGCGAGCTTCGGGTGCTTCGCCTTTAGGCGCGATACAGTAAATGGTGACTTCGGTTCTATTGACCGAAAGTGGGCGAAGTACACGAATTTGCGAACCGAACTGATCCATCAAATAAACGTTTGGATAGAGACACAAGTTACGTGAGCGCTCGATCATCCATTTCGACATCGCTTCACCGTATTTTTCGGTGTATTCATCTGCTTTCGGGAAGTTTGGACGGTCTTCTGGGTTTGCCCATTGTGTCCAAAGCAACATGTGGCCATTTTCAAAGCCATAGGAGCCACCGCCTTGTTTACCCCAAGAACCTGCACTCATCGCACGGATATTATCGGCAGCTTGAGTTTCTTTACGGTGCTGAGTTGTTGCTGCGTAGTTCCAGTGCACAGCAGAAACGTGATAACCATCGGCACCATTTTCAGCGGTGAGTTTCCAGTTACCTTCGTATGTATAGGTAGATGAACCACGTAAAACTTCTAAACCATGTTCAGACTGGTCAACAATCATGTCGATGATTTTGGTGGTTTCACCCAAGAATTCTTCAAGTGAAGGAACGTCAGGATTTAAGCTACCAAATAAGAAGCCTTTGTAGCTCTCAAAACGAGCCACTTTTTTAAGGTCGTGTGAGCCGTCTTGGTTAAAGCAGTCAGAGTAACCAGCTTCGCTTGGATCTTTAACCTTGAGTAATTTACCTGAGTTGTTAAACGTCCAGCCGTGGAAAGGGCAAGTATACGTTGCTTTGTTACCACGCTTGTAACGGCAAAGTTGTGCTCCGCGATGTGAACACGCATTGATCATGGCATTGAGTTCGCCGTTACGGTTACGTGCAATAATGACTGGCTGACGACCAATGTGAGTGGTGTAGTAGTCATTATTATTTGGAATTTGGCTTTCGTGCGCTAAGTAAACCCAATTGCCTTCGAAGATATATTTCATTTCGAGGTCAAAAAGAGCTTCGTCAGTAAACACTGAGCGATGAAGTTTAAATTCGCCTGTATCGATGTTATCGACAAGTAATTCATCAATACGGTCAAGATGGCTAGTATTGATTACAGGAATACGTGGCATGTCCGTTCTCCGACTTTCCAAAAGTGTGGAAGTCACCAAGGCCTTAGCTACGATCTACAAGGTCTTGATATCCTAATATTTTCAATGAAGCGCATGAGTGCGCTGAGTGTTTAACCGTGAATTGATGAAGATGAATAACTGGAAGATTGGCAAAAGGCTTGTTCACAAAGCAATTCATCACTTCATCGGTTTGTTGCTTGTATATACCTTAAAAGAATGGTTAAACTGTGTCTAAGACTGAATTTGCATTTTTTTATATCTTAAAGGTATGGAAACCTTATGGAACTAAGACATTTACGGTATTTTGTTGCGGTTGTTGAAGAGCAGAGCTTTACAAAGGCAGCCGAAAAACTATTTATTGCGCAACCACCTTTGAGTCGACAGATTCAAAATTTGGAAAGTGAGCTTGGAATTCAACTGTTTGAGCGCGGAAGCCGTCCTTTACAGACAACCCCAGCCGGACATTTCTTTTATCAGCATGCCCTTAAACTTTTGTCGAATGCTGAAGAAATAAAAAGTATGACCAAACGTATTGGTCTCATTGAACGTAGTGTGACGATTGGTTTTGTCGGGTCTTTACTCTATGGTTTACTGCCTCGAATCATTTATTTATTTCGGCAACAACAACCTCATTTGAATATTCAGCTCATGGAGTTAAGTACGACTGAGCAACTACAGGCATTAAAAGAAGGGCGCATTGATGTTGGATTTGGACGCCTAAGAATTAGTGATCCTGCGGTAAGACGTATTCTGCTACGTAAAGAGCGTTTGGTGGTTGCTGCACATACGAGTCATCCGATTGCTCAGCGTACCGAAGGGGTATATCTGGCCGATCTCATTGATGAAAAGATGTTTATGTACCCCACGTCGCCGAAACCTAATTTTTCGACCCAGCTTTTAAATATTTTTGCCGAGCATAGTTTGGTTCCGAAAAATATGCATGAGATACGGGAAATTCAACTGGCTTTGGGGTTGGTGGCAGCGGGAGAAGGTTTGTGTATTATTCCTGCCAGTGCCGATACTATTCGTTTTCCTCATTTAAATTACATTCCGATTTTAGATAACGGCGCAGTCAGTCCGATTTTTATTACTGCTCGTGCAATGGACCGAAGTGAAGACTTACAGCTCTTATTTGATTGTATTTATCAGGTGTATGATCTTGAAGGTATTCCATATAAACGTACCGTTTTCACGCTCGATCAGAATCCGATAGATGATTCAGATGGTATCGACTTTTAAATAAAGCAGGGCATAGCCTCAAAGGTTGAAGCTATGCGTTAAATGGTTCTAAAAAGCCCAAATCAGTTTTAGCCAGCTGGTATGGCCTTGGGGACGATATTCGACTTCGGTTTCTTTTAAAAATTTGGCTTCGATAGACCAGTTTTTATCGGCATATTGAATGCCTGGCCCAATTGCAAAAGCTTGTCCTTTAAACCCAATGTCACTTCCGTTTACTTTGTCATCTGTAGTTTGTTTAAAAGCATAGCCTTCAACTGCAACTTTGAGTTTGGGGTTAATCCAGTAACCTAAGCTATAGTCACCCGCAATGTATTGTCCAGACTTATAGTCGGTCGCGTCGTTACGTGTATTCCAGCTATAAGACAATTTAGTTGAAAGATCTAAACCGGCTGCGTTGGCATAACTATAGGCAAGAATAGGTCGAATGGTATGGTAGTTTTTCCCGAGATTGGCTTCAACTGGATGTGTCGTACTTGGAGTTTCGTATTCACCTGTTCCCAGTACGGTTTCTAGGGCTGCAATCCAGTGATGATTTCCTTGATGCCAGCCGAGCATACCACCCAAAATCAAGTCTCCGAGACCTTGGTTTGAGTCAGCCATTCCATTTACTTTAAGCCGTAGATCAACCAATGGCTGGGCTGCATAAAACCCGAGTTGTCCATCCAGAATTTTTTGATCGGTCATCCAGACCAACCGTGGAACTACGGCGTTGACATCAACATGGAACTGATCGGGACCATTTTGAAACTCTGATGCGTGATAATTTTGATAATAACTGAGTAGATAGATCCCAGCAGGTGGTAAGGCACCCGCCATCATACCTTCGGCACCTAATGCAAAAGAGTCCGAGCCATTTTCTGTTGCAAATGCAGAAGGAAGGTAAATGGCGCTGATTACACCACATATGATTGCAGCAATTTTGTTATACATAGAATGTCCTATTCTGTGTTGTTTGGTTTGTCACTAAAAAACGTTATTCCTTAACGGTCTTTACAAACTTAAGTCTTTTTAATCTAAAAATTTGGGATGCAGAACTCCTGTGAGCCTTGTATTTGCTTTCTAAATTACAAATACAAAGCTCATTTGAAAAAGCCGAGTGCTTAAAGGTTTATCTTTAAATATGTTTGAATAAAGCTGAACGCGATTGTCCAGCAGCGCCATCGGCTGCACTTAAGAACCGTTCAGTGTGAATGTCCCGTTCGAATAAGCGACTTTGCATGAGTGTTGAAATTGCCGAGTCGATCATGATGGGTGGGCCGCACAAATACGCTTTGTGTCCACCACATCGATTTTCAAAGTAATCGGCAACAGCCTCATGCACGAATCCGGTAAATCCAGTCCATTGATCTTCTACTTTTGGTGCATTGAGAGCAGGGATATAGCGGAAGTTCGGATAGTCTTTTACGAGCTGTTCAAACAATTCTCGGTTGTATAGCTCTGCCAAGTCTCGTGCTCCTTGGAAGAGGTAAATCGTACGACTATCTCCAGACTCAAGTAAATCTAAAATCATCGATTGTGGACTGGAAAGACCTGAACCACCTGCAATGAAAATAGCATTTTGATCATCTGACTTGCGTACGAAAAATTGACCATAAGGACCTGAAATATCAAGCTGATCGCCCGTGGCAAGTTGTTCATGCACATAAGTCGTCGCTGCACCGCCTTCAACTTTACGAATATGCAGCTCAACAATGCCGACTTCACTTGGTGAATTGGCAATTGAAAATGCACGAGTTCCTTCAATATCTGGGAACTGGACATTGATATATTGGCCCGCTTGGAATTCGATTGGGCGATCTAGTTGTAGTCGGATTCCTTTGATGGTCGGCGATAGATCTTTTATTTCAATGACTGTCGCTTGATAATCTTGAACCAAATGACCTAAGAAATCTGGGTCTTCATCGACATCGGCCTCAATAACCATGTCGGATTGTGGTTTACAGCAGCAGGCAAGCACCTTGTTTTCATCACGTTCAATATCCATGAGCGCAAATGGCGAGGCTTCACCGACATCATAAAAACCGTCGGTGACTTGAACCTTACATGTCCCGCAAGTGCCATGACCACAGGCAAAGGGTAACCAAACGCCTTGACGTAAAGCGGCATCTAAAATGGTTTGGTCTTCTTCTACTTCAATCGTTGTTCCGATCGGTTCAATGGTGACTTGATAACTCATGACACACCTCCGAATTAAACGTAGCTGTCGTTATAGCCATTTAACTCTGGCGTAACGAAACGAAGTAATGACTTATGCCCAAAACCAAGCTCTGCCAAAGTTTTTGTACTCTCTGGTTCGATTGTTTGACCATCTAAGGTGTATTGCACTTTTGACCAATCAATTTTGGCAAAATCTGGATGTTGGGCAAAACCACCTGTAATTTGTTGCTCAATCAACTGTCCAAAAGTTTGTTGAGGTGAGGCAAGCATGGCATGTGCCGAGCAAAAGAGGGTGTGATGATCCCAACCCACGTAAAGTAAGAATTGATCGCCATAATTTTTTTGCAGATCAAGCGGTTCAAATTGATAGTTGTTGTGTATCGCGCGAACAGTCATGTTCAATCTCCTTATTTCCTATCAGGCAGCTTGATGACTGCCTGAACAATTCCTTGTGCTTAAGCTGCGTTGCCTTTCCATTTTTTCCAGCGCTGTTGGTCTGGTGAACCTTCAATATCCAGATTGTCGGCGCCCACATTCATGCGGTAATAATCGCGGAGCATGGTTTCGAGGTCACCGCCACCACAGTTGCCTTGCAAAATTTGATTTACAGGTAACCATGCTTGTATATATTTCTCAGGCTCGCGCTCGAAAATGTCATGACAGCCATCTGAACAGGTGTGGTAACGTTCGCCTTGGTAGATGCTATGGCGATAACTAAATTGAGTCGGGTCATCGCCCATTTCGGTAAAAGTCATTGGAATCTGACAAACCTGACAAAGCTGTGGTAAACCTGCGCTGTAGAAGCGTTTACCTTCAGCTTCCATTTTGCGAGCCAACTCCCATTTTGGACGGTAGTATTTATCGAAAGTGTCTGGATATTTAGCAGATAACCAATCCATTTCTTCGTCGGTTGGAATCCATGTATGGAAACCAGCAGCATGACCAAAGTTGTAGAAAATCCACCATGCCTGATGTGAGACATGCTCTTTTTCTTTCACAATCACATCGCTATATTTCGGCATACGAATGCCATAACGGCTTAAATCTTTAAATAGCGCGCCGCCTGCCTGTTCAAAATAAACTTCCCAAGCTTCTTTCCAAGACATCACTTTGTTTGGCAGCATGTAATCCATCATCATGCCTACAATTGAAAGCAAACGAGTTCCACGCCAGAACCATTTATCAATCCATTCCTGCACAATCGGTACATTGTCTTCATGCTGTTCGAGCAAGAATTTTACGATTTCAAGACCAAGCGTCATATGACGCGCTTCATCTGACTGCGCACTAAAACCAAAGGTCACGGTTGCCATATCGCCGTTATAAGCTGCTCCCGACATAAACGGAACAAATAGCAAATTAGTAAGTACATATTCAAAAGCAAAACTAATCGCTAATAAAAACTCGAAAGGTCCGGCAGAACGGGCATCTTCAAAAAATGATTTAGGCACAGACAAATACCAAACGCGGTCATGCATATGCGCCCAGTCTTGGAAGCCATCAAAGAACTTGTTGTAATGGCTCATGGCATGAATTTGAGTCTGTACATGACGCAACTCATCAATCGACTGCATCTGAGAAGCAATACGTGCGCCAATACCACTAAATTGGCGACCTACATGGGCATAGCCTTGATAAGCCTGATATTCAAGTGGGGTCACCGCCGTTAAAAAGAGCTTGATCGCATTTAAGTAGCGTTCATTGCTGACATTCATCTGACCATTGTTTTGAGCAAAGGCATCAAAAATGGCATAAAGTTTTTTCTCTTTTTCTGCCTGATACTTCCAGTAAGCATCCATAGTTAAACGGAATGGATCTTCCCATTTAGACCAGTCCGTAATTTTGATACCTTCAAATTCTTCATAAGGGAAGGCCTCTTTACGGTCAGCATAGGAAAAGTCCCAGTCCAGATCACGGGTTAATGCACGATAACGATCTTTAGCATTTAACTTTTTGCTGGTTTCTTTCGTTTGAGTTGTCATGATTGATCATCCTTAAATCTTTGTTAAACAACATCTATGTTGTGATTAATTCCAATGAAGGCGGAAAGTATCGTCATCTTCTTCGACATTGCCGCCCAGCGTAATCATGTTGAGTTGTAACGATTGGATATCCCAATCTTGGCCTAGTTTTTCAGATACGGTTTCGGCTTTAATCACCAAATCAGTTTCACTTTCAATTCGAATCATGGCTGGTAAATACTGAATTGAAGCTTCAGGGTTATCTTCTTCAATCGCCTCAATGATGTAGCGTGAAGTATCGTTGTCTTGTAATGCGAGATAGACTTTAGACATGTTGCTTCTCCTTAAGCATTTGTAAGTGGTTATAGGCCGAGTTTTTTTGCACGTTCAATAACGGCTTGTTCTGCTTGATCAACTGCCTCTACTGTTAAGGCTGCTGTTGCCCAAGGTGTAAAGGCTGCTTTCACTTGAGCTAGAGACTCAGTGAACCATTCATTTAATAGCTGTTTGTTATGATCGGATTCTGCTGCGGCAGTTTTAATGACGGTGTCTGACCACTTACGTAAATCACCTAAAGTGTCTTTCATAAACTCAGTCAGCATGGCTAAGTCACGAGCATTTTGAGTGACTAACCACTGATCAAACTGTTGATAGACAAGCTCTGTCACAAAGCAGTCAATCACAAGATTTTGTAATAAGAAAAGTTTGAAGTAGTCTTGCTCGGTGAGGCTTTCTTCACACAGACGGCGTAAGCCTTGCCATGCAGGATGTTGCATCCAAGCCTGTTTTGCCTGCTGTAGTGAGTCGCCGCTGTTGCCATCTAAAGCTAAGCCAATACGCGAGATGTACTGCGCAATTCCTAAATGATCCATCGCGGCATAAATACAAGCTTGGGTAAGCACGGTGCCATAACCATAGGCACTGCCAGACATCATGTGTAAGTTTGCAGTTTGTTCAACGTGGCGAAATGGCAATAGGCATTCAATAACCTTAGCTTTGACTTCGTCAGACAAATGCTCTGCAAGCTGACGTTTTTCAAAAAAAGCAAAATTACTTTCGGCTGTGTCTTGTAAACGTGCACGGTGTTGAACATAAGTTCCATAATAGAATTGACGTGGATCTTTAAATGCGTACCAGTCTTGCATTTGCAGGGTCGTATGGGTTTTATCATTTAAGGTCTTTTCAGGTTTCCACAAAGGACGATAGTGAAAGTTAGTTTCTGCCTGTACATCAAAACTTACTTCTTGATATCGAGTGGCTGGCTTAGTACCAAATCGTCTTTCGATATAGGCATAGTTCGGGCGGATAGGTTCGACATTTGACGTTTTGATTTCTAAAGTCATGGCTTTATCTCCTTATATTTTTACATCTGATCATCGTGATCGTTGCTATTACGTTGCGTGCCGACTAAGGTTGCTTCAGTGCCATAGCGCCATTTTTCTTCCTGAGCATCATTAAAAGCTTGTTGCTCTTGGGTCATTTCAACCACTTGATTGGTCTTACAAAAATCATTAAATGCATGTTTAGGCAAAACCAGTTCCACAAATAGACTTGGGTCGTGAATGGCAAAATCGAATTCGATAAACTCTGCGTTTAAGTCGCCAGTGACCCGAATATATTTGGTTAATGCTTCGACTTGAGGTTGCGTCATGCTGTACTCCATCAAGACATGGTCTTGAAATTGATGAATGCTCCTTGCTCTCGCTATAAGCTTTACAAAAGCTATGCCAACTTTATTTTTATGATTAAAAACAATTGTTTAGTATTTTTATTAAAAGTGGGGCATTTTTAAAATTCACTATTTCATGAATTTTTTTGAATGGTGAAATAGAGATATTCATGATTTGATGAAAAGGGTCGTAAAAATTTCTTTTTAGATTGTTTGAGGCTTTAAATGGAGAGATTTAGAAATACTTTTTTAGTATGAAGTTATGTCTTTAAGGTACTAGGACATTTATCTGGTTCTTCGATAAGATGAGATAAAACCCAAATGTGTTTAATGGATTAAAACAGATCACTCATGGCTCGAGTAAAATACGATACAACGGGACGATACGCAGATCATCCGCAAGAAATTCATGATTTGCTGTCTAAACTGCACTTTGATACTGCCCACGGCCAAATCTGGTTTGATGAATATCGGATGCTGCTTTTACACACCAGCATTATGGGGTATTTGCGTAAAGACTTAGCACACATGATAGGCCTTGAGCGGACTAAGCGTTTCTTTATTCGATTAGGGTATCAAGCTGGGTTAAAAGATGCAGAAGTTACAACAAAAATGCGTCCCGATTTAAATGAACACGATGCTTTTATGGCGGGTCCACAAATGCATGCGATTCGTGGAATGGTGCAAGTACAGGCCAACCAGCTCAATTTAAGCCACGATAAAAAACAGTTTTATGCTGATTTAAATTGGCTCAACTCTTTTGAAGCCGATGTGCATTTAGAGCATTTTGGCCCAAGTGATGAACCTGCGTGCTGGATGCTTCTGGGTTATGCGTGCGGCTACAGTAGTTTTGCGACGGGCATGACCATTATTTATCAAGAAATAGAGTGTAAAGCTTGTGGCGATGAGCATTGCCGTATTATCGGTAAGCCTTTAGAAGAGTGGGAAAATGCTGATGAGCTGATTCAGTTCATGTCACCCGAACCCATGGAAAAAGAATTGATTGCGTTGCAGGCTGAACTTTTTGAACTTAAAAAATCAATTTATAGCGACAGTGAAGCCGATTACCAATTATTTAGTTCTGTGGGTAAGTCAGCATCTTATAAACAGGTCTGTGCATTATTAACAAAAGCTGCGGGTTCGAAAGTTTCTATTTTGCTGCAAGGTGAAACCGGCGTTGGTAAAGAGGCTTTTGCACGAGGTGTCCATGCAAATAGCCAAAGAAAAGACCAGCCCTTTATTGCGGTAAACTGTGCAGCAATTCCACCAGAGTTAATTGAGTCTGAGTTATTTGGGGTAGAAAAAGGGGCCTATACGGGTGCGCATCAATCTCGGTTGGGTAAGTTTGAACGAGCCAATGGCGGTACGATTTTTTTAGATGAAGTGATTGAACTTTCTCCTCGTGCACAAGCAGCACTATTACGCATTTTGCAAGAAGGTGAATTTGAGCGAATAGGAGATTCACAGACACGTATTTTAGATGTTCGTGTAATTACAGCAACCAATGAAGATCTTGAGCAGGCTGTAAAAACAGGGCGCTTTCGGGCAGATTTGTACTATCGCTTAAATATTTTTCCAGTGCAGATTCCACCTTTGCGGGAGCGCCGTGAAGACATTCCTTTACTGGTTGAACACTTTCTTCATCGCTTTGAAAAAATGTACAGTAAAACCATTCAAGGTGTAAGTGAAAAGACTAAAGTTTTTATGCAGCAATATGAATGGCCGGGTAATATTCGCGAGTTGGAAAACTTATTAGAAAGGGCGGTTTTATTAACGGACGATCAGCAACTGATTAAGTTAAATGCCATTTTTCCACAGATCAAGCATGACCCAGAGCAGGCTGTAGCTGTTGAAACCGACTTTGAGCAATTATTAAAGGCAGAGTTTAATTTAGAAGAACACGAGAAGCAGTTAATTTTAACGGCTTTAAAAAAGGCAAATCATAATGTGTCAGAAGCGGCACGCTTATTGGGACTAACTCGGGCAGCACTAGACTATCGAATTAAAAAATTTCAGCTTTGAGTCAATATCAATAAGCTCAAAAATAAAGGCCTAACTTTAAACGTTAGGCCTTATTCATTATTGCACTTGAGCTGGGAAACCATCTTCTTCAAGTGCTTCGGTAATTTTATCGACGCTTTCACTGCTTTCAACAGTCACGATTTTGGTCGCTAAATCTACATCTACTTTTGCATTTGGGTCGATATCTTGAATCGTCGCAGTCACGCCACGAGCGCAGCCACCACAAGTCATATTTTCAATAAGTAGTTTCATGTTCATACTCCATCAAGAATGAGATGTTTGTTTGGATAACACTGAGTCTAAACCTTGTCATGATTGTAAGGTCAAGACCAATTTTTTAAAAAAATATGCTTGACCTTCCCATGGTGGGAATCTGTATGCTCAATACAGATTATTAAATTTTGCAGATTTGCAGAGGTGTTTGATGGACTCAAAAAACACAAAATTGCCAGCATATAGTGAAACACTTCCAATCGAAGGCATGACCTGTGCCTCGTGTGTAGGTCGTGTCGAAAAAGCACTTAAGAAAGTTGAAAATGTAGAGATTGCCAACGTTAATTTGGCAACAGAAAAAGCCGTTGTTTATTCAAATCAACCGATTCAGCGTGAAGCACTGGTTAAAGCAGTTGAACGAGCAGGTTATGATGTTCCAAAAGCTGCACCAGTAGAGTTGTCTATTGAGGGTATGACCTGTGCATCTTGTGTTGCACGTGTTGAAAAAGCCCTTAAAAAAGTAGACGGCGTTCAAGAAGCTACGGTCAACTTAGCAACAGAGCAGGCTTGGGTGCAGGCAGATGCATCAGTCAATGTTGAAGACTTAATTCGCGCTGTTAAAAAAGCAGGTTACGACGCAAAAGCATCTGAAAAAAATCAAGATGAGCAACTCGATAAAAAAGCATCAGAGTTAGATCAGCTTAAAAAAGATTTGATCATTTCGATTGTGTTGGCCTTACCTGTGTTTATTTTGGAAATGGGTTCACATCTCATTCCAGCTTTTCACATGTGGGTCATGCACACCATTGGTCAATACAATAGCTGGCTTTTACAGTTTGCTTTAACCACATTAGTTCTCGTTTTTCCTGGTCGCCGTTTTTACCAAAAAGGTATTCCAGCCTTATGGCGTTTAGCGCCAGATATGAACTCGCTGGTTGCTGTTGGAACCTTGGCTGCCTACAGTTTTTCAGTCGTGGCAACCTTTATGCCACACGTATTACCCCAAGGCACGGTCAATATTTACTTTGAAGCGGCTGCCGTTATTGTTAGTTTAATTTTACTCGGGCGATATTTTGAAGCCAAAGCCAAAGGACGAACCTCGCAAGCCATTCAACATTTAGTGGGAATGCAACCTAAAACAGCGCGTATTCAGCGTGATGGTCAAATGGTTGAAGTTGCTGTTGCTGAAGTGGTCAGTGGAACTATTGTAGAAATTCGCCCGGGTGAACGTGTGCCTGTCGATGGTGAAGTGGTTGAAGGGCACAGCTATATTAATGAATCTATGATTACGGGTGAGCCAGTCCCTGTTGAAAAAATAGTAGGGCATCAGGTGGTCGGTGGTACAGTCAACCAGAACGGTACTCTAAACATTCGGGCAACCGCAGTGGGTAGCTCGTCTGTACTTTCACAAATTATTCGCATGGTTGAACAAGCCCAAGGTTCTAAACTTCCGATTCAGGGTTTAGTCGATAAAGTCACTATGTGGTTTGTGCCTGTAGTCATGTTAATTGCTGCAATTACTTTCTTGGTTTGGTTTATTTGGGGGCCAGAGCCTGCGCTCACTTTTGGTTTAGTGAATGCGGTTGCAGTACTCATTATTGCGTGTCCTTGTGCCATGGGACTTGCAACACCAACTTCTATTATGGTCGGTACTGGACGTGGTGCTGAGTTAGGTGTCTTGTTCCGTAAAGGTGAAGCTTTGCAGCTTTTACAAGAAGCGCAGGTCGTTGCAGTTGATAAAACGGGTACGCTCACCGAAGGCAAACCGACACTGACAGACTTTAATGTGCAATCAGGTTTTGAACGTAAACAAGTGCTGACTTTAGTTGCCTCTGTCGAAGCCAAGTCTGAACACCCGATTGCTCTCGCGATTGTTCAAGCAGCAGAAAGTGAAGGCCTAAACCTATTACCCGTAACCGCTTTTAATTCGATTACAGGTTCAGGTATTGAAGCGGAAGTTTCAGGCCAAAAAGTACAAATTGGCGCAGATCGTTATATGCACCAACTTGGTTTAGATACCAGCTCATTCCAAGCGATTGCTGCTCAGTTAGGTGAAGAAGGCAAAACACCACTCTATGTTGCCATTGACCAGCAACTTGCAGCAATTATTGCCGTGGCAGACCCAATTAAAGAAACAACCTATGCTGCGATTGAGGCCTTGCATCAATTAGGTCTCAAGGTTGCCATGATTACAGGAGACAACCGTCATACGGCACAAGCCATTGCCAAAAAGCTGAATATTGATGAAGTTGTGGCAGAGGTTTTACCCGAAGGCAAAGTGGACACAGTTCGCCAACTGCAAAAACAATATGGTCGCTTAGCTTTTGTCGGTGATGGTATTAACGACGCACCAGCCTTGGCGCAAGCAGACGTGGGCTTAGCCATTGGTACAGGAACTGATGTTGCTATTGAAGCTGCCGATGTGGTGCTGATGTCAGGCAGTTTAAAAGGCGTACCGAACGCAATTGCGCTAAGTAAAGCAACCATGCGAAACATACGTCAAAACCTGTTCTGGGCATTTGTATATAACGTTGCTTTAATTCCAATTGCAGCAGGTGCCCTATATCCAGCATTTGGTGTGTTACTTTCACCTATGTTTGCAGCAGGCGCGATGGCACTTTCTTCAGTCTTTGTTTTAGGCAATGCGTTACGCTTAAAACGCTTTCATGCGCCAGTAGAGTAAGCGTGCTGAAAATCAACTTTTGGTTTAAGATCATGACATCAGGTCTTAAACCAAATTTAATATTTGAGGTGTGAGATGAATATCGGTCAGGCATCCAAACATTCGGGCATTTCGGCGAAAATGATTCGCTACTATGAAGAAATCGGTTTACTTGAAGCAGCTCAGCGTTCTGCTTCTGGCTATCGTATTTACTCAGAAACAGACCTTAAAACTTTAAACTTTTTAAAACACGCGAGAGAGTTAGGTTTTTCATCAGAACAGATGAAAGAGCTTATTTCGCTTTGGAAAAACACAGATCGGCAGAGTGCTGAGGTGAAAGCCTTAACCATAAAACACATTGCCGAATTAAAACAGAAAATTGCCCATCTACAAGAAATGGTTAATATTTTGCAGGCTTCAGCCGATGATTGCTGCGGTAACCAACAAGCTTCTTGTGCCATCTTAGATCATATTGAAAAAGGTGTGGGTGTAAGCTAAGTTTCATTAAAATAAAAAAAGGAAAAATGATGGCTTATACAGCTTCTTGTCTTTGTAATGGGATTCAACTGCAAATTAATAGCGAATTAGCACCCATCATGGTTTGTCATTGTACACAATGTCAAAAAGCACAAGGAGCTGCTTTTGCTGCCATTACCCAAGTACAAAAAAGTGACTTAAATATTGTGCAAGGTGAAAAGCTTTTACAGGCTTATTTTGCTTCTCCAAACAAAAAAGAGAGTGTTCTGTAAAACTTGTGGTTCACCGATCTGGAGTGAACGTCTAGATAAACCTGATGTGGTGCGTTTAAGGGTAGGTCTGATTAATGAGGAAATATCGACGTCAGTCATCTCTCATGCTTTCGTCTCTTCAAAAGTGAAGTGGTATCCAATTTGCGATAATGCTCGCCAATACCAAAATGGGGTAGAAAACCCTTAAATATTAAGGTTAGAACGTATTTTATTCATTTGTAAAAAAACGTGAACAAGACTAGCCATGAATAAATAATGTGCTATAACTGTACCTAAGGTAATCGTAATATCTCCTCGATCCACAGGGAAACTTGGGACAGGGCAAAAGATACGATAAGACCTTACATATAGCTAGCAAAGAGCAAACCAAGAGATGGATAGACACAAATCTTAGATTGCTCACCGTTGCAGAAAAGCCCGTGAAACGGGCTTTTTTAATGCCTGTAAAAACTATTTCTTATGTAGAGATAGCTTATATTTTTAACTTATTTATGAAAAAGTAATGTAAAAATAATAAAATATTTCAAATATACAGACTATTCTGCATTGCTTTTTATTTTTATTCGCTGTACATTTAGTTAACGGTTTAAAGTTCAAGTTTAATAATGAACTCATGGTCGTTGTGGGAGATCTAAGAGCCTGCATTTTCCCCAAGATGCGGGTTTTTTTTATGCCTATAAAAAAGTATTCCTTAAATAATAAATATATAATTTGTTGTTATTTAAAATATTTTAATCAGCCTACGCTCTAAAGACGCGTAGGCTTTACATCTGGAAAATTATTTAAGCACGATAGGCAAGACAAGCTTGAGCACAGGCTAAACATGCTTTCGCACAGATCTGACAATGTTCATGCTCATGTTTGCTGCATTCCGCTGCACAAAGTTGACATGCATTTGCGCAAAGTTGCATTGCTGGCTCCGCTAGTTCTGAGTTTCTTAGTTCTAACGACGTACAAAGCTGGCAAATCTCTACGCATGTCATGCAATGCTTAATACATTCACGCATCATACTTACATGTTCTTCTTGTAAACAGGCTGCTGCACAGGTTTTGCAGGCAATCATACATTCAATGCATGCTTGGATTGAGGTAGAGGTATCACAAAATAAAGAAGGATTGGTTTCTTGTTGCATTTCCATAAGAGTTCTCCTGTCGAAGACTATTATTAAAAAACAGAATATTGTTATCTTTTTTCATTTTATAAAATCATTTCTTTGGCAGGTGAGTTTGAAATGAAAGGTCTACAAACACTCAATAGGGAGTTAACCTCGTATAAGAATGTTACATCTCCTGTATGTAGATCGGTTTGAGTTGATTTATAAAACGCAAAATACCGATAAAAAATTAGGTTTAAAATTTGATTCGATATAATACTTTTGGCTAATTTCTTATTGTTTGAAATTTGTGCAAATTATCAGTGTGAACTTTAAGGGCACACGAAATGGAAAACGTTAATCAATACGCTCACGGAGCTGAGCATGAAGTCCACATACATTGCAAACGATCATTAAGCACACTAATACTGAGTATGTTTGTATTAATCGCAACAGGTCGTTAAAGGAAAAAGCACCCGAGGGTGCTTTTTCTATATGCGTTTACAGAGGAAAATAAGTTTAGGAGTTGATAAAGCCACGGCGTTTTTTGTAGGCTTTACGGTCATAAGAAGGGATGTTGGATTGTTGGAGATCAATCGCAAGTTGTTTCTTGCGTTGAAACTGAACTTCACTTAGAAGAGCAGCATAAATTTTGGGACGGTCAGTTTTAAACTTTTCTACATCCAATGGAATCATATCTTCATTTTTGACAATGTACACAACAGAGCCATTGCCATTCATTTCATAAACCGTCCAACCCACTCGTACAATGTAGAGTCCGGTTTTCTGATTCTTTCCTAAATAAGATTTAAAACCATCTGGATGAGGGCGAACATAAGCATTCATCATGCATCCTCCATCATCTGATTTATGTGATGAAAGCGGCGATCAATGAATTGATGGGGAACGGGACATCATATTCAGTAAAATCACGATTTCTAGTTGTTTATATATTGATCAATTTTCAAATTTCAAGTAAGAAAAACGATTATTAAGTAAACTAAATGAGTGCAATATATTAAAAATAACAACTTATTTTTTTGAGTGAAAATCTCGAGTTATTTTTTTTGATGAGCTTGTAAAAATAGCTCGTTATTCTCTATTTCTGTGATCAATTTTGCATATTTAAAATTGTTGAAACTGTAAGTGAATTTAAGGTCAGTTTAACTTAATTAATTGTTTTAAAAATAAATAATTAAATATTAATATTTCTTGTTACAACCATTATGTCGACAATAGATATTCCTTTTTGACATATTTCGCCTAGCATAACTAAAGAGTTCGTTGCCTATGGTGTCATTTATGTTTATTGGACTTGTGGTCACCATTTTGTTGACTCCAGGCCCAACAAATACATTGTTAGCTTCGGCTGGAATACAAGCAGGGGTGAAGCAGTCTCTTAAACTTATTCCTGCTGAAGTGATGGGTTATCTCATTGCAATTACTTCATGGGGTGTTTTGCTTGAGTCAGTTTCACATTTTATCCCTTGGCTTCCTGCCTTATTAAAGTTAATAAGTGCAACTTTTATTCTCTACCTTGCATTTAAACTTTGGATAACATCAACAAATGACATCAAATTAGACAACCCACTGATTACGCCTAAGGCTTTATTTGTTGCAACACTTTTAAATCCTAAAGCTTTACTCTTTGCTTCTGCTATTTTTCCACATGCAGCATGGGAAGTGCTTCACGTTTATTTTGTGCATATTGCTATTTTTTTATCATTAATTACACCCATTGCATTTTTATGGATTGCTTTTGGAACCGTATTAATTTCAAACAAAGTAACTTGGTTAAACCAACGTAATTTACAACGTACGGCTGCATTTATCTTAACTTTTTTTGCTATGCCAATCGGCTATTCTGCGATTAGCTCATTTTAAACTTAACCCATTATTTATATTAAAAAATTTAATTTTCAGGAGATTTTCATGACAAGATTAAAAGTAATTATCAAGGATCAGTTTGATAAAGAATCAATTGCTTTGGCAAAAGTTAGGCCAATGAATGATCACGCGCTCGAACTTCATAAGAGCGTTGAACATATTGAAATTAATGACGATATTATTTTGCCTAATATGGATTTGCTCTATGAAAATCCAAAAGACGGCAAAATTTATCAATTAATTGGACCTTTTAGCGAGGAATAGGTCTTAAATTAAGTTTAACGATAATCATGAGTAGAGCTTGTGTCTGGTTTGATCTTAATAATAGAAGTTTAGTTAAGATTTGGTGAAAATTAAGTCAAACTAACCTACAGACACAATTAAAATATTGAACATCTAAAATGGTTATGGGACTATGCTTATGCAAAAGTGTGACCTAATCCACATTTTTGTATTTCAGGATTAAGTGGATTTCACTAAGCCCATTCCTTCAATGAGAAGTAGGAATGGGCTTTTTCTATTCAATTTATTCTTTAAATGTTTCATCTAAAGCTTGCTGAACAGCTTCTATACGTGACTTACACGCTTTATAAGCAGTAATCGATTCTTCAACGATTTTCATTAAATTATCAATATCTGGGCTTTCTTGAGATTCTAATAATTCGGCATTTTTCTTCAAAATGTCATGGCCGTCCTTAAACGTTAACTCTTCATTCTTCATTTGGAATTACCTGTGTAATGTTGGCTTCAACCACACCATCTTGCATTTCAATAGCAATGGCAGGGCTTGAAATTTGATGGATAGAGCGAATCGCTTTTCCTTCTGATCTAACAATTGCATAGCCTTTGGCTTGAACCTGTTTCGGGTTTTGCAAAAGGATTTCTTTCATCAAAGATTCGATTTGGGCTAATGAAAATTTAACTTGTTGCTGTGAGCTAAACTGAATACGTTCTTTCATCTGGTCAAGCAAACGATGTGCCGAGCTAAGCTGACTCTGTGCCGAAGATTTTATGTGATGAAGCAGTTGGTCATTTTTGCTTTGATAGGTCGTGATTTGATGCTGAGAAAGCAGCTTGATGGTTTGTAGACTATCTACTGCTTCTTGTACACGCTCAACAATATGGTTGCGAATACCAGCAATCACTTTACTTGGTGTATCAAACGAACGGTGTGCAATCTCATCTAAGATAGTACGGTCTTTTTCATGACCAATTCCCACCCAAATCGGTACACTGCGTTTGCAGAGCAGAGCGGCAAGCTCATAATCATTTAAATAAGCCAAGTCATTAACAGCACCTCCACCACGAATAATCACAATCAAATCTGGTGGAAATGTAAATGTGCTGGCCCATTGTCTTAAACCTGAACCTAAAGACTCAATCAAACTGGTTGCAGCCGTATTTCCTTGAAATGTCGCGCTGTGATACACAAAATGGCAAACCCCATTTCTCTCTAGAGCATCCGCATCTTTTTTAAAGTCGCCGAGGCCCGCTGCATTTTGAGGGGCAATCACTAAAACATTTTGTATATCAAAAGGAGTAGGGAGGAGTTTATTTTTATGAATTAAGCCTTCTTGAGTGAGTCGTTCAATAATTTGCTGATAACGTTTAGCAATTTCACCCAATGTAAAGCTTGAGTCAATCTCTTCAATATTGACCGAAAACCCATATTGAGGATCAAAACGTGCTCTAATTTTGATAAGCACATTTAAGTCACTTGAGATTTCGATACCAGTTTCACGTTCAAACTTTAAAACAATTTTACTTGCTGAAAATTTCCAGATTGTGGCTTTACAACTAGCAATGACTTTATCTGTCTCGGCATCTTTTTCTGCGAGTTCTAGATAATAATGGCCACCTTTAACATTTAAATTTCGAATTTCTGCTTTTACCCAAACTGGTTCATCAAAGGCCAGACGGATAACTTCCTGAACTGTGCCGAGATATTCACTAAGGGAAAACTGAGGTTCAGACATAGGAATTAAAGATTAAAGGGCCAAACTAGATAGTATAAAAGCCACCCATCCAAGGCAATTGCTGTTTATGAATATGAGGTTCTGTTTAAAATAAATACAACAATTTAAACAACTAAATGCTGGAAATCGATATGGCTATTTAGACCGAATGGTTAAAATGAAAAATTAATAAAAAGATAATTCTTAATAATTACAACCGATTAAAAAATAAGGTTTGCTTTATAAAATATATGAGCGTATAAAGCTTACTTCCAATTGCGGGGTGGAGCAGTCTGGTAGCTCGTCGGGCTCATAACCCGAAGGTCGTTGGTTCAAATCCGGCCCCCGCAACCAAAATATTATGCTCTGTGATGTACCACTTTTCATAATACAAAAATTATGAAAAGCAATTAGCTTATAAATAACCCTATATAAAGCTAAATATTAAATTCTAGACTGACTGTCCATACCTTAAATCTAGCGTTCTAATTAAATACCGTTAAATCACATGAGCTCAGTGATGAGTGAATGATTGTGAATATAGTAAATGAGTGGCTAATTGCCACAGCCGTAAATGGCAACGAAATTAATGTGAGGATTGTTCCTCATGTGCGTAAACAAAACTCTCTCGATGGATATCGTTGGGTCGAAGTTGGTAAAAAAATTCAACTTCAATCTGGTGAAGAAATTGAGTTAAACCAAGATGGTAAAAGCTTCTACGCTGGATTTAATCAACTTTATCGTTTAAGTAATACGTATTGTTGATCATGTTAGGCGTTAAAGCAAAAAACCTATCTCTTTTAATGGAGATAGGTTTTTTTATGTCTACATGTTATATAAATAATTAAAGTTATATAAAGGTAAACGCTATTAAAGCAATCAAATTATTATTTTAGCTATATTTAATAGCTCAATTAGCCTGCTCGCCAAAACTGGCGACCCATAACCTTAAAGTTTTTACCGTTCTCTTCTGTTACACGTCGGTCTCTAAATTTTTCATTTAAGCTATGCAAAATTAAAGAACCGTCTGCTTCTTTAAAAATTTGTTTAATCATTCCTTCGCCAGCAAAGTAAACCGCATAAATCTCGCCATCAATGACTTCAGTCTGTGAGATATCAATACCGACCAAATCTCCATCTTTAATGTAGTCTGTCATGCTATCGCCCTTTGCTTTAATAATACGCATGCATTCTTGTGCAACACGTTTTTCTTTAAAGAATGAAGCGGGGAAAGGAATTTTTCCATTAATCGCATCAAAGTGAAATTCAATAGATTCGCCGGTCCCGCAAGAAAAGTTAGCTTCTACCACCTCAATCCAAACATATTGATCGGTAGATTCTGCACTCACCACAGTAGGGCTAAATACGTCGCTTTCTCTAAACGAATCTTCTGTATTCCCAGTCGTTAACCAATAACCATCCACACCTAAAAACTGAGCAATTAAAGGAAGAAACGCAGATTTCAAATTTTTCCCAGATTCTAAAGCCTGATAGGCTGGCTGAGACATTTTTACTGCTTCTGCCACTTCAGCCTGAGTTTTTTTGGCTTTAATTCTAGAATCTTTTAAACGGTCTTTAAGAGCCATAATGGTCACACCAGCAAACTTATAACAAATATATAACTAAAGTTATATCGAGTAAAACAACTATAGTTATTGACTAATAATAACTATGGTTATAATATCAGTTATATCTTCAGATGCATAGATAAAGTTTAAATTGTGTTTAAGTGACTATTTTTAGCTTTATCAGGGCGTTGAGATCAAAGCTAAATTTATTTTGTTTCTATAAGTAGCAGAATAAAAGGGAGATAGCTCAATAATTATTTGCTAAGAGGCTATCAAAACAAAAATTGAATAAAAAAAGCCCGATTCCGTGGATCAGGCTTAATGTTCGTCGATAAAGGGTATCAAGAACATGAAGAATTTAACAAAGATTGTGAGCTCTAACAAAAGTTTCCGATATACGGCAAAGCCTTATATGAACTTTTTGGTCAAAAAATTAAAGTATGGAAAATGTTTAATTGTAGAAGCTTTAATACTTTTTTACATTTTTCGAAAAGGAAATATTTATTTGTAAATTACGCCTTTAAATATATAACGTTTAGGTCTTTATGATTGTTGTACCAGAAGAAACGTTTCGGACACATATTTGTAGTAATAGCTTGGCTATATTGCTGAGAGAATGTATGAAAACTTTAAGAATAACAAACGATAAAGACGCCTTACTAAACGAGTGAGTTGAGTTGGAGATAGTGAATGACTACAGCAATGCAGAACAGAGCTAAACAACTTAAAAATGCAAAACGTGGAGGGTATGTCCCAACAATTGCAAAAGACGTAAACAAATATAAGGTACAAAAAATAAAAAGAGCACTCGAGGAGGCAAAGCAGATTGTCAATGAACTTGAAGATGAAGCATTCATATTTGATGATCAAGTCTCTATGCAAAAAGCGCTAGGTGCAATCACAGTAATTGAGTTGATTGAACAGGCCTTAAGCAGTGCACACTAACAGGCTTTAGCATACAAACATTCTTTCTTGAGCCCCTGAAATATGGGGTCAAGGATAAGTTCGTCTTGCGATTTGGCGCGGTTTAAAAGCGTTAGTGTTTTTTATTGACTGTAATAAAGAAAACTAAGGGTAACTATAAAACATAAAAAACAACAAGCTAATGATTATGTTGATTTTTTAAGTTTTACCCTTTAAAGCAGGACAAAGTCATGGAAACAGTTTCAACCAGTGGGTTAGCCACTTTTTTAAATATTTATAGCATTGCCATTATGGTGGCTTTTGCAGTCAGCTTAGTTGTCGCAGTTGTATTAATGATGCGTTTTCCGCGTTCACCACAAGAATGGATTGTGGGTCTCATCTGTACCGTAGTTTCAAGTCTGACAGGCGGTTCCTTCATTATTATGAAATGGAATTTACATGAATGGGTATCCGATATTTGGGGAATGATCACGCTATGTGGATTCTTCTTCATTTGCGGATTACCGGGCTGGGCTATTGTGAGATGGATATTTAACTTTATCAATAAACAAGAAGGTAAAACGATTGTGGAGGTCATGAAAGACCTAAAAAAGGCGAAAGATGATCTTCAAAATAGTTAAGACGGATTCAATCATATAGGTAAAATAAAATGAATATTGATCAATACTTAGAATCACTCATCAGCCGAGAAGGCGGCTATGTTAACCATCCATCTGATCACGGCCATGCCACCAAATTTGGTATTACAGAAGCCGTCGCTCGATCAAATGGATATCAAGGCTATATGCAAGATTTACCATTAACCGTGGCTAAATCTATCTATAAACAACAATATTGGCTTGAACCTCAGTTTGACCAAATTGATACGATTAGCCCCGCTATTGCCGAAGAGTTACTCGATACAGCTATCAACTGTGGGGTCAATTTTGCAAAGCCTTTATTACAACGTGCTTTAAATCTGCTGAATAAAGAGGGAAAAGAAGGTTGGCCAAATCTTGTTATAGATGGTCAATATGGTCCTCTCACTTTTCAAGCTCTTAAGATGTATTTAAATAACCGACATAAAGAAGGTGAAAAGGTGTTAGTCCGTGTTTTAAATATTATGCAAGGGCAGCGTTATATCGAAATTACAGAGAATAACCCTAAGTATGAAGATTTTTTTTATGGTTGGATATTAAACAGAGTAGCGGTCTAAAAATTGTAATTAGATAAAAATATGTTTAAAGATCAAAAGACTTGAAAAGCCTAACCATGAGTTTAGGCTTTTTAAAACATAATATATTGAGTAATAATTTATTGGGCGATGAGTAAAACTGCGAGAACAAAGAAAATAGCACCACTAATTTTATTGAGGATCGAGAAATTATTGCCCGCCAACATTTTCTCTTTAAAAATAGAAGAAAAATTTGCGTAGACCAAATGAATTAAAAAACCGATAAAACAAAAGGTTAAAGAGAGAATTAAAAACTGATTTAAAATTTCTTTCTTGATATCAATAAATTGAGGGAAGAGTGCAATAAAAAATACGATTGTTTTTGGATTAAGTAAAGAGGCGAGCAGACCTTCATAAAATAGTTTAGATTTACTTATAACTTTACTATTTTGTTGAGCAGTCATTAACTCTTGTGAAGGAGGCTTTTTAGTAAAGTTTTTATATCCTAGATACATTAAATAAAATGCACCAATAAATTTTAAAACCGTAAAAATAGTAGGGTTACTGGTGATAATAAGTCCTACACCGCTGGCAGAAATTACAGCAATCACAAACATACCAATAATTAAACCACTTATTCCAAACAAAGCAGTTTTAACACCATAGTTAATTGAATTTGTGACAGTAAATAAAACTCCTGGTCCTGGGCTTAATAGGGTAAGAAATGCTATTGTTATAAATACTAAAAGACCGCTCACGCTGATATATCCTATTTATCAATTGAGGCAAGATTGTGCGGTTACTTTAAATGAGAAAATAATCGATGTATACAGAAGGTTATGTATATTTAAGTCTTAAATAGATTAAATATTTAAAATATAGATTTATATAAATAAATAGGGTCGATCAAACTATAAAAGTGAAAGCAACATAAACACACAACGTTAAAAATTGAGCATGTTAGTATGCTAAGTCTATACCTCAAGAAATCTATAGTATGTCGAAAAATGAACGGCAGTTTAAATCTGGCGAATTTCAATTTTCCTTTTTATCGTTTAAATATTGGGGTATATGGTTTTTAGCTTTTATTCTGATGTTATTTGCGATGTTACCTTGGGCTATTCAGTGGCGTCTCGCAGATCTTCTTTCAAAAATCGCTTGGAAATCTCTAGGTTCAAGACGCAAAACCACGCTACGAAATCTGGAAGCTTGCTTTCCTGAAAAAACATCTCTTCAAATTGAGGCAAAAGCTAAACAGGTTTTTGTTGATACCTTAACGGGAGTATTTGAAGCATTAAATGCTTGGTATTGCCCGAACTGGTTTAAAAGCCGTGTTCACATAGATGGTTTAGAAAATTTAACCAATAATCAGGAAAATGGCGTACTGCTATTGGGTACTCATAGTACGCTTTTAGATGCAGGAGGAGCCGCGTGTACCTTATTTTTTAATATGGACGTAGTTTACCGACCTCAGAATAATCCATTTTTAGATTTTCTGATTCATCGTAGTCGTGCAAGAGTGTATAAGAACCAGATTGCTCGAGATAACATGCGTGGACTCATCCAAAACCTTAAACATGGTCATGCGATATGGTATAGCCCAGATCAGGATTTTGGCTTAAAACAAGGGGTCATGGCATCATTTTTCGGTATTCAAGCCGCTACAGTTACAGCTCATCGCAGACTAATGGATATCTCAAAAGCAGCTGCAGTGCCTTTATATTTTTATCGAAGTGGTAATATTCGTAACCCTCAATACCATGTGTTGGTAGAGCCAAAATTAGAAAACTTCCCAAGTGGCTGTGAAGTCAGTGATGCTGAAAGAGTAAACAAGATTATTGAGAATCAAATTCGTATTGCCCCTACACAATACATGTGGTTTCACCGACGTTTTAAGACACGTCCTGCTGGTGAACAGAAGTTTTACTAGGGATAAAGAGGCATAGAATTTTTGTTGCTTTAATTATGTTGAATATCGATTGCAAATGATTTTGAAGCGTGTATTATCGAGCATAACTAAAAAATATTCTTGTCATCATAAATTTCTATTTTCGTAGTTTTATTTATAATCCTTCGGTTTTCAGTTGTTTAAGTTTTCACGTCTATTTTTTAGTTAAATTGGTTTCCCCCAATAATAAGTTATAATATTTTAAAGATTCAGGATTAAAACATGTCTAATTCTACTGGTACAGTAAAGTGGTTCAATGAAACTAAAGGTTTTGGTTTTATTGCAACTGATGAAGGCAAAGATATTTTTGCTCATTTTACCGATATTCAAACACAAGGTTTTAAAGTTCTTCTCGAAGGGCAACGTGTTGAGTTCACTGTAGTACAAGGTAAAAAAGGGCCACAGGCTTCAAATATTGTTATTCTTCAAAACTCATAATTAAATAAAAATACTTTATTGAATTTAAATACATTTTTAAATAAATTATATTTAAACATATAGTATTTTGCGAAAACCCACTTAAATTTGTGGGTTTTTATAATTTAAAACTCAAATTGTATTTAAAATAAAAGAGAAGTATCAAATACTTGTTTGGAATAGCTTCATTAATTTTATGTTATAATATGATTTATTAAATTTTTGGTATTAAAATGGATATTTGTATTGGCGGTATTTTTGACGGTCAAAAAATAGAAAATAATAAAGATACTTTCAAAGTGGAAGATCATTATTCAGATCATAGTTCTCAATATGTTAAACAACACTTTCATTTATTTGGAAAAATTCTTTCTTTCTGGGTGTGTGAAGATATAGATTTAGCGCAAGCAACAAGAAGAGCAGAGCAAATTGTAGAAAAAAAAGAAAAGATTTAATTAAAGTTAAAAAAATAGACCTACAATATTATTGTAAATAAAAGATATTCTACTTAATAAGCTCAATTGAAAAATTTTATTCTCTTACAGAGATATAGCTTATTTACAATACTATAGTAATAGTTACATATTTTGAACAATTCTTGAGTGGTCTTTGCTTATAAAGCTACTACATTAGGCTTAAGCTAAAGTTGTTTTATTTATTGCGCAAATAAAACAAAACCCATTTTAATAATATATTTTATTAAAATGGGTTCTTTATACAGAATTCAGACGGTCAACTTAAATTTAATATTCATAATTAATAGAAATATTTATTGTTATAAGCCTCTCTTAAGAAAGGAAAACATTTTAAATGTTAAATGCAGTACACCCTAATATTTGCTTTGTTGGTAGTAGTAATTTAGCTTTAGCTTTAATAGGAGGGTTAGTTTTAAAAGGATTTAAAAAAGAAAAAATACATCTGATTGAAGAGAAAAATATTAATCCTACAAATGCTTTAAAGCAAAATGAAAATGGATTAAAAAAAGCTGAAATTGTTGTATTGCTATTAGAACCTAAACAGTTAAAAGAGATACTAGTACCTCTTAAAAAAGTGTTAGCAAATAAAATCATTGTTTCAATGATGGCAGGGATTGATATTGCAAACTTGGCCCGTTTTACGGGTTCAAAAAAAATTGTCCGTGTGATTTCAAATCCACCGGTACTTACGCATACGGGTACGCATGTACTTATTGCTTCAGAGCAAATGGACCAACTCGATAAAGACTTAATCGAGTCATTATACTCTGCAACGGGACAGACCTTTTGGGCGCCCTCTGAAACACAAACCGATGCAATTATTGCGCTTTCTGGTTCGGGACCAGCTTACTTTTTCTATATTTTAGATAGCATGATAAAGACAGGGGTTTCTTTAGGTCTTGATAAGCAATTTGCCCTAGATTTAGCACTCCAAGCGGCCAGCGGTGCAGTTGAAATGGTACGTAAAAGTAATGTTCCACCTGCGGATTTGTGTGGGAAAGTGACTTTGGCTAACGGAATTACAGAATCAGCTCTAAGAATGTTTGAGCTAGGGAACCTATCCGATGATATACGTTTAGCAATGAAGGCTGCATATCATCGTAGTAAAGAAATTACTTCTGAAATTATTACAGAAGTTAATTAACTCTTTTTGCGCAACTTAGGCCTTTAAAAAGTATTCCCAAATAATGAAACCTAAGCCAAACCCAATAAACGAGTAGAGAGTAATAATAAAGAATACAAAACTGGCCTTATTTTTTTTCTTCAAAATGTTCATGGCGATGCCTCCAATTCAGATTAATTACATTTTGAAGAATTGAAAGCTGTAATCATAGATACAGAATTTTTTAAAAAAAATATAACAGAGCTATGATCTGTTATATTTTTTAGCATTTAAATTAATAAAAATTTTAGAATCAATAAATTAAAAAATTACCTGAAAGTGTTTAACCCTTTTATTCAATTAACATTAAATCTGCTGTATTAGCAGATTTGAGAGGTCGTAGGGCAAAGGTCGAACGGGTGTGTCGAATTCCTTTAATCGAGTAAAGTTTCTTCCTTAAAAACCGTTCGTAATGGTCAGCATCTTTGACTGCTACTTTCACCAAATAATCATAGTCACCTGTAACGAGGTGCGCTTCAACTACTTCAGGTATATCTGCTAATGCTTCGCTGAAATTCTCTAGCATTTCGTCGTCGTGGCGCTCTAAAGTAATTTCTATAAAGAATACTTCATGAATACCAATCGCTTTTTGGTTTACGTTTACCGTATATCCTTCAATAATTTTTAAAGTTTCCAGACGTTTTAGTCGTGTCCAGCATGGAGAAGATGAAAGACCAACTTCTTCGGCCAATTGAGCAACGGTTAAACGGCCATTTCCGCGTAATGCAGATAAAATTTTCCGATCTATACGATCTAGTGTGTATTCTGTTCTGTTCAAAATATAAACCAAAGAAGAATCTTCTGATAAAATTCAATATACTTTATTTTTATGCTGTGAATGTTTAAAAATTTTAAAAAATACAGGAAACATTTTGAGTCAAAGGTACATACACTATTTCTATGCATCGAACCTTTCTGGATAGAGGTTGGGATGGAGCAAAGAGCACTGTTTCAGTAAGGGTGACTAAACAGTGCTCTTTGCGGATTTCTTATTAATCTTTAAATCTATTTTTATTAAATGGCATGACATATCAAAATAAATCAAATAATAACTTTTATTTATCAATATAAGAAAAACTAATCATTATTTTTTATCTAAATTTTCCTTTAATGTGATTCTATTACAAAGGAGGAGCAAGGTTATGATCACCCAGCACGATATAAATCAAAAACAATATCAAAATAAATCTCTCGATTATTTAAACAGCCAAGCTCATTCTGAAGGGATTGAATTTAATAAATTTATTAATGAAGTTCAGAAAATTGAAAAGGCTGTAGTTCTTGATTTAGGCTGTGGTGGTGGTCATGTCTCATATAACGTTGCTCCACACGCTGACCTTGTTTTTGCTTACGATTTATCTCATGAAATGTTAGACACCGTGTCTAAGGCTGCTAGCCAACGTAAATTAAAAAATATCTTTGTGCAGCAGGGCATTGCTGAAGACATGCCTTTTAGTGATCAGCAGTTTGATGTGGTCATTAGCCGATATTCTGCTCATCACTGGCAACATGTTCCGACTGCCATGAAAGAAATAAACCGCGTGCTTAAGCCTGATGGTATTGTTATTTTTGTAGACATTATTAGTTCTAGTTCGCCAATATTAGATACGTTTTTACAGACCATTGAGACTATCCGAGACCCAAGTCATGTACGAAACTATAGTGTGAAAGAGTGGGTCTATTTTATTGAAGATGCAGGCTTTGATTTGGTGGGTTTAGATAAACAAACGCTTGCGTTAGACTTTGATAGTTGGGTAAAGCGAATGAAAACGCCTGAAGATCAAATCAAAACTTTACGTTATTTGCAGGAAGGTTCATCTGACCTTGTGAAGAAATATTTCAAAATTCAAAATGACGGTAGCTTTGAAAGCCATGTGGGTTATTTTGTCTTTAAGAAGTTAGGGTTTTAAAGCGCTGAAATGAGTAAGGGTTTTAGTAGTGTAGAAATGGATTAAATATCACTAGAACTCTTTTTTTGAATAACTTGGGTTATATTAAAGATCGCTATAAAACAAATTTAATATTATTTTTTGATAAAAATTAATCACCCAATTTTATTAAGGTGATTAAGTATTCAAAAGAGAAGGGGTTTTATCCTATTTTCTTTATTATTAATAGACACTTATAAATAATTATTATTTAATACGCCCGCAATATTATCACTAATACTTTTAATAACTTTTTCGGGGAAATAATGCGTAATTTTTTAGTAACGATTTTCACTTTATTCGTAGCAACATCAATTTATGCTGCTCAAGAGTCTAGAAATCTTCTAGAGCAAACTCAGTGTGAGAAAGCAGTGGAACTACATGGTTTTTTAAGCCGTGCTCAACTCGACTGTAATTATCACTATTACTCAGAAGAGTTAAAGGATGCTGCCGCAAAATGTACTAAACATGATCTTGGTGAAAAATACGGTAGAGAGGTTATGAAATTTGGTATGAAGGAGTTTGAAGAACGTAAGAAAGCGGATACACAGGGCCACTTTTGTCATAAGGTTTTAAAAGAGTTTCCAAAATATATTAAACAATAAAAAATAAGGTTTTAAAAACCGATTCTAGCAAGCCGATAAAATGGATTTAATTATTCATTTTATCGGTGTATTACTAAATATAATCTGCCAATTAGATTAAAATAAATTTTAAGAAGCTCTGTAATATAAAAAATATCTAATTTTGGCTCTATTAGCGATCATATTTTAGTTATGAAAATTAGTAGCAGATGAAAAATATCTCTTTAACTCTATTTTAAAATTTTCCCATAGTACGTCAGTCTCTAATTCTGAATAGCCTTCTAATGCCATCTCTAGTTGACCCTCGTATGAGTAAATTAAGAAACGCAAGTCTTCTTTTTCTAAGTAAAGATTTATGGAAAAAATATTTTGAAAAAAGGAATATATCTGGTCTTTATGATTCACGGTATTTATATGCTTAAAAATATAATTTTCCAAAACTTTCGTTGTTACTTTATCTATTAAAGTTTCACTAAATTCATTTCTTTCAGTTAGTCTGAAGTATTGTAAAACTTGCTCAGTATTTGATAAAAAACAGATGTCTAAAGCTAGCTCATTTGTTGGATCATCTTCTAGTGCATGCATGGCCCAGTTCTGAATCTCTTCAGGTGTGATTAATTTTAGATCTAGCTCCATTTTTAATTGAAATTTATAACTATTAGACATTTATTTAACCTAAATTTATTAGATGATATTTAGAGAAAGTAAGAGCAGCATCTTTCAATATGCGGTCATATTTAAAAAAACTAGATAAAACCTTCACTCCATTTTTTGTCTAATTCTTTTAAATCATTATATGCTTTTTCAAATTCGCTCAATGGAAAACTTAATTGAGGAACAGAAGTCGAGGTTTTCCAGACTACGGATGTCACAACATCGTGAATATGGTTAAATGCGTAACCAAAACGAGCCCATACGACTTGATCTGCTGAAACAATTTGTTCAACCATAATTACGCTACATGTTAGATCTAAATCATCAGGGCAAATTAAGATTGGAACCACTGTTGAAATAGCTACATTTTCATAAGCTTCTGGTTTAAGAAGTTTCCATGCGTTACTTAATGCTAACTCACTATCATGATCATACAACCACCCTTGGGCTGGAACTAAATCATTCATTTCGTCAATAATGCGCGCATTTTGATGCATCCATATATTTAATGGAATATTATCAATTGCAAGAATAGGAAATGGTTTTAAATTGCCATTTGCATCTTTAATGCATCCCTCAATTGGGTGTTCATATAAAAGAGTAGCTGAGATCGTATTCATATTTATAAGTTAATGTGCGTTAAGCAAATATAATATATTCTATTCAATAGATTAATGAATCTAATCTAATGAAAAACAAAAAATTATTTATTCATTTTCTAGCCAATATCACGTTGACACCTAAAACCCCTCCGATTATCCTTTGCCTGCTGGCCACATTGCCAGTCGGCTTTGACAGGCCGTATACCCAAAGCACACGAAAAAGTCTTTCTTTTTTGTGGGTATCCCTGCGTGCCCCCTCTGCGGCGGAACGGGAGGGGGACACCTTCGGGTGTGCTGATCTTTTGGGTATCAGTCTGTCAACCTTCTCTCGTTTCGCCACCATTATTTGACAGTAATGTGGTGAAGCTTCTTTATTACCCAAAGGAGTCCGCTATGCGTACTATTTCTTCTTTAATGGCTTTTGCCAAAGTCTCTCTATTCATACCACTCGAGCAATCTATAAAGCGGTTCAATCGACTCTAGGTTTTCTACGCCTTAAGAATCGTTACGACTAAAAATCATAGCAACAATAAAACCCGAGATAGGTGAGCACGCCGTTTTGGTGCTGCTTATTCATGTCTGTTTTTAGCACTCATTTTAAGAGTGACGGCATTTCTATCTCATTTACATACAACAAAAAATTATTTTAAGCGGTATATCTATGCCAAATTTACAATCTTCCTTTACAGCATTAAAAGTGCTTCACGTAGCAAAAGACTTATTTAATCAAGATGGGTTTCAAAAAATCGGTGTTGATCGAATTATTGCTGAAGCACAAGTGTCTAAAACTACGTTTTATAAAATCTTCCATTCAAAAGAACGTCTCATTGAGATGAGTCTTACTTTCCAGAAAGATGCGCTAAAAGATAAAGTATTTTCAATTCTCTATTCCTACAATGGACAAATGGTGCTCGATAAACTTAAGGAGATTTACTTTCTACATGCCAATTTAGAGGGTTTTTACCGTTTGCCATTTAAGGCAATTTTTGAAATTGAAAAGCTTTATCCAGTTGCCTATAAAATTGTGGTTGACTACAGAAACTGGTTTATTGAGGAAATATATAAGCTGCTTTTAACACTCAAATCGACCGCTTCAGTCCAAGATGCTTATATGTTTTTATTTATGATTGATGGCGCGATGGTTCAGCTTTTAGGCACAAATAGTGTAGATGACAGAGCACGGTTATTAGATTATTTCTTTTTAAACTTGGCTTAATCAGATAAAACCTTAAAAAAAAGCCCCAACTCAGGGGCTTTTATTTCAGAATGTTTAACTTAATGACACAGATTTTGCAGAATGCATTCCTTCAAAATATTGAACTGCAGGCGAGCGAGCCATATAAGCTAAAGCTTGTGCGGTGTCTCCCTCATGAAGCGGGTTAAATTTTGGAGAAACCCATCTTAAGGTCGCTTTCCATAAATATTTTATGGTCGGTAAGTTGTCTGAGCGAGTCGCAGTTTTCTCAAATTCACGAATAATTTTGAAGTAGCCACGGCGCATCAATTTTTGAATATCTTCATGCTCTAAATCTTGCTTACCTAGACTACGGGCAAAGTCAGCAAGGAAGTAAATAAACAGTGGGAAAACCGCCGCCATAATCACTTGGCGCGACACATAAAAACCAAATTTGTTTGTTAAGAGATGCTCAAATAAATCGTAAGCAACACATCGATGTTCTACTTCTTCAGCCAAATGCCAACGGAACAAATCTGCCATAGCAGGGTCTGCTCGGTCCCAAGATTTACTATCCAGCGTCCATTGACCAATGGTACCGGTAAAGTGCTCGATTGCGGCGATCACACCTACCCGAAAAAGTAGCCAATATTCATCTAGCTTTTCACCTTTTAAAAAAGGCATGCCTAAAGGTTTGTCACCCAACAAAATGTTAAAAACAAAATGGGCACGGTTGAGTGTTTCTTGAATGTCGTAACCATTTTCACGTAAGAAGTCTTGAGCTTTTTCATGCGCACGTGCATGGGCCGCTTCTTGGCGGACAAATCCAATCACTTCTTGTTTTAATGTTTCATCGGTAATCAAGGGCAGGGTTTTATTAAACACACGGCAAAACCAAAATTCACCAGCCGGCAAGAGCATGTTAATACCATTAGCGACATGAGAGCATAGAGGATCATTTGGCATCCAACAGACCGAAGATTCGGTAAAATCGAAATGTACCTTTCTTGCTTTAAGCTGATGATTCCCTGTGAGCATATCCGTCACCCTATTCATAATTGTTTATTTAATGCGAATGGGTCATTTTTAGCATTCAGTCAACTTAATCACCATGTGCTTAAGGGACAAAAATATCTCTTGAATGGTTTGTTCAGATAAAAAGCAATGTCACTTCGTGTTTTTGAAGTTTATGCAATAAAAAAAGGCTCCTTAGTAAAAAGGAGCCTTCATTTTTATCATTTAGGCCTAAAATAATTTAAGCCTACTCATTTATTTTTATACTAAAATATTTTAATTATAAATGACCACGGTGAATAACTCGCCGTGCTTCAAGCCTAGATCGCTTGCCATTGCTCTTTAACTTCTTCTGAATTTTTATTCAGAATGACTTGGTTTTCTTTTACTTCCCCAATCCATCCAGTAGGGATAAGGTGATGTTGGCCACTTTCATCTCGGGTGAGTTTGAGTTGGTTCTCACCATCAAGATGGTCGACAGTTCCTACTTTTGTGCCACATGAAGCAATGACATCAGCATGTTTTTTAATATCATTAATATTTAAAGTATTCATTTTAGACCTCTTCTTTGGAAATAGAAAAACGGTAAGAACTAAACTACTTTAAATAATCGATTAAATGTTGGGTTTTTAATAAACCTTACATGATCGGATTATAAGTTCACTTAATAGGAATATTTGGATAACAATGAAATAATTGGATATAAAACTAATATTATTTTTCTTTTTATTACAATTTACGTGTTTATTTAAACAGAAATGTTTAGTTATGGTTGAGTTAAGTCTTATAAATAATTATTTGCAATGAATATCAAAATACCTATAAACATGACAATTTTGAGTATCTTGAATGAATTTGAAACTGCCTCGGCTGAAGTTAAAAGTAAGCTGCGTATTAGTTTGCTCTATCAATTAATCAATGTAGCAAAAAATTTACCTCATCCAGCTTCGGGGCAGACTTATCAACGTTGGCAACTTTTTGGGCAGATTGCTGGGGTTGATTTAAGTCTAGCTAAGCTTTTTGAGTCTCATTGCGATGCTTTAAGCATTTTAAATGAATTGGGTTATCAACAAGAAATAGATAACAAGACTTGGGCGGTTTGGGCAGCCGATGGTGGACCAGCGCCTTTGCAAGTAACTAATGACCTTTGTAATGGCATTAAACCGTGGTGCTCTGGCGCGGAGTTTATCCAAAAAGCTTTAATGAGTTATAAAGATCAGCAGGGGCAGGCGCAGCTTTGTATTGCCGACTTAAGTCATCCATCCATCACGACCGATTTAAGCCACTGGCATGCTGTAGGCATGCATGCCACACAGACCGCGCAAGTTAGTTTTGAAAATACACCTGTTAAAGCAATAGGTCAGCCAAATAGTTATTTAAAACGTCCAGGTTTTTGGCATGGTGCAGCAGGTGTTGCTGCGTGTTGGTATGGTGCCGCCGTGCGCTTAGCGGGTTATTTGCAAGAAAGTTGTCAGGCAAATCCTAATCCGTATAAAAAATTGTATTTAGGCGAGGTCGCTCAGCAATTAGAAATCACTAAACAATATTTTCAATATGTGGCCAAGCTCATAGACCATAAACCAACGCTAAGTCATGAACGCGAAATACGCATATTACGTGCTCAAGCAGAACAATGCTGCCTGAGCGTTATTGAGCGAGTAGGGAAAGCTTTGGGTGCTCGTCCTTTTTGTGAAGATGCTACATTTGCTCAGCTCATGGCTGATCTGCCTGTGTTTATCAGGCAAAGTCATGCTGCTTTTGACTATGAGCAAATTGCAGAACTCTGTGTGTCGGAGCAAAGCCTATGGGAACTTTAAAACATCCTTTGGTTGAAGACCGTGTTATTTTTGGTGAGGGCACGGCCAAAGGGCAATGGTTAAATGTATTTAAAGATCATCCGCTAGCGCCTTTAGACCTTGAGTTATTTCGCTCAAAAAGAGTGGTGATTGTCGCTCCACATCCTGATGATGAAGTGCTTGGCTGTGGCGGGTTAATGCAGCAACTGATCACATTGAATTGTAAAATAGTGGTTTTAGCTGTGAGTAACGGCACACAAAGCCATCCTAACTCTACAAAATATCCTCCAGATCAGCTCAATATTCTTCGTCCGCAAGAAAGCTTGGCCGCCTTAAATTGTCTAGACGTAGCAGAGTCAACCGAACATGTAGAGCTTAATTTGTTAGATGGTCAGATTCATTTGCAAACCGATCAACTCTGGCAGAGTCTAGATCAGATGGTTCAAGCCGACGATATTCTAATTTGTAGTTATGAATTTGATGGACATCCAGACCATGAGGCAGTAGGTAAAACCGTACAAACCTATGCAACTGCTAAGCAACTCCTATGTTTACACGTATTAATCTGGGCTTGGCATTGGGCAAAACCGTTAGACCCACGCATTGATTGGCACCGAGCAAAAGCGTATTCCTTAACACAAGAACAGCTAACTAAAAAACATCAAGCAATTTTGCAGTTTAAAACCCAACTAGAAGCAGATGAAAGCACGGGGAACGCCGCAGTGCTATCTCCAAGTGCGATTAATCGTATTTTAATGCCTTATGAGGTTTATTTGAGTGATTCATTCTCGCATGTACTTTGAAGATTTATATCGTCATAACAGTGATCCATGGGGCTATGACGCTCACTGGTATGAAGCCCGAAAAAGACAAATTTGTCTCGCGCTGCTGACAAAGCCTCGCTATCCAAAGGTGCTAGAAGTTGGCTGTTCAAACGGACATTTAAGTTTTCATTTAGCACAAAGAGCTGAGCAACTGCTGTGTATAGATGTCTCTGAATGTGCTGTTCGCTTAGCTTCCGAGCGTTTAAAAGAATTTGAGCATGTTATTGTTGAAAATAGAAAAATACCCGAAGACTACTCAATTCAAAAATATGATCTGATTTTAATTAGTGAGATGGCCTATTACTTATCGGCAGATGAATTGCATCAGTTTATTGAAAAGTTAAAACATAGTTTAAATGATGACGGTGAAATTCTGTGTTGCCACTGGCGTCATAAAATTCAAGATTTTGAGTTAAATGCTGAGCAAGTCCATCAAGCTTTTCAGCAATATTTCCCATTTCATCACTATCTCAGCTTAAACGATCCAGATTTTATGATTGATCTATGGACGGCGAACACTTCCTCTTTAGCACAGCAGGAAAAACTAAGATGAAAATAGGTATCGTCATTCCAGCGCATAACGAAGAGTACTATTTATCTGCCTGTCTACAGTCTATTCAGGTGGCGATCGATAACATCGGTGGTTATGACGTAGAAGTGCTTGTTGTACTCGATAGCTGTACAGATCAGTCGCGTTTGATCGTACAAAGCCATCAAATCAATTGGATTGAATGCGACTATGCATGTGTTGGGCAAGCGAGAGACTTAGGTATTCGTCATTTAATCGAAAGAGGGGTTACATGGATTGCATGTACGGATGCAGACACCGTTGTCAGTCCTGATTGGCTGCGCTATCAAATCCAGCACCAACCCACAGATGCAATTTGCGGCACTGTAACGCTCGATGATTTTAGTCATCTCTCTATAACGAAACAGCAGAAATATTTAGCGCACTATAAAGATGAAATGGATCACGCGCATATTCACGGGGCAAATTTAAGTTTTAGTGCAGAGGTCTATCTTTTGGTTGGTGGCTTTGAGCCTATTTCATGTCATGAAGACGTGTCTTTAATTAAAAAATTGATCAAGCATTGTTGCAATATTACTTGGAGCAATCTGGTTCGAGTAACTACAAGTAGTCGTTTAAATGGACGCGCACCTCAAGGTTTATCCTACTTTTTAAATAATCTCTAATGACCTAAATCATCACTTCACCCAATATCGAAATATTCTTTAAATTTTTAGGGTCATATTTAATTTTGATAATACTACCCAGTTTATATTTATAGTGATCTTGCTTAGCAATAAGCACCTTTAGATTTTCAGTAATGATTTGGCCTTGCTCAGTTTGGAATTTCAATTTGATATAACATAAAGGGCGATATTGCACCTTAGCTAATGAGTCTTGAAAATATACGACCTCGGCAGAAGCAATCCTTCCTCGTTTATAAATTAAAAATCTTTGAACCTGACTTTTAAGAAAAAAGGTCCAAGCAATATAGATAAAGAATAAGCTGAACCAGACTGTTCCAATAAAAGTTAAAAAATCAGAAAATTTCACTCACTCAAACCAGAATTATTCGTTTAACGGATTATTCTAAATGAACTGATAAGTTCGATCTACTTTATATATTGGTCTGAAACATAAACAGATGAGGCTTTAAAACTAACAGATCATAATTAAATTTGAGCAGGGTATATAACTTAGTTGTTGTATTTATGACTACATATGTAAACAAACCTTATGATCAAATGCCTTAGCCCTTAAAATTACTGAAAATAAAGTTTTAAGGTGTAGAGGTTTGGATTTTTTTAATTTTTTTCGTGATATTCGGGGTGAGTTAAGCCAATATCCTTGGCTAGAAATGTTAGTTTCACTCACTATTTTGATTTTATTTGCAGCAATCGCAAATTTTATTGCTAAACGCATTATTGTTCGGGGCGTTCGTCATTTAGTTACAAAGCTAAAATCACCAAATCAGTCTATTTTTGCTCAGCATAGCGTTATAAAGAGATTTGCAAATATTATTCCTGCCGTTGTGATTATGAATGGTATTGCAACAGTGCCTCATCTATCTCCAAAATTTATTACTTTTGTAGAGATGGCTGCGCAAGCATTTATTTTCCTAACTCTAGCGCTTACGGTCAGTGAAATATTAAATATCTTTAACCTTATTTACCAGCGTAATCCAAAATCTAGAAACAAACCGATTAAAGGTTATTTACAGCTCGTTAAACTCATTTTATTTGTGGTTTGTGGCCTTATGATTTTGGGAACATTCCTTAAAAAGGATGTGTTCACTTTACTTGCAGGCTTCGGTGCGATGGCCGCGGTATTAATGCTGGTTTTCCAAAACACCATTTTGTCATTAGTAGCGAGTGTCCAAATCGCTTCTTATGACATGGTACGTATTGGCGACTGGATTGAAATGCCATCACTCAATGCTGATGGTGATGTGATTGATATTTCATTGCATACAGTAACTGTTCAAAATTTTGATAAAACCTATACCACCATACCAACCAATAAACTCGTTACCGATACTTTTAAAAACTGGCGAGGCATGAGTAACTCAGGCTGCCGTCGGATGAAACGCTCACTCTTTCTTGATCAAAGCAGTGTGCATTTTATGAGTGATGACGAGCAACAAAAGCTCAAAGAGTTTTTACTGTTAGACCAATATCTTGATGCGAAGCAATCTGAAATTGAAGAGTTTAATAAGCAATTAAGCAATCAATCTCGTTACAACAAGCGCCGTTTAACCAACATCGGTACATTTAGAGCCTATGTCGAATTTTACTTGCGCCAGCACAAGGGCATTGCTCAAAATCAAACAATTATGGTTCGCCAGTTACAACCGACCAGCCAAGGTTTGCCGTTAGAGATTTATGCATTTACCAACACGATTGCATGGGTTTCTTATGAGGCCATTCAGTCGGATATTTTCGATCACTTAATTGCGATTCTTCCTGAATTTGGTTTACGTGTTTACCAAGCACCATCGGGTCATGATTTGCAAAGATTAACGTCAGAGATTAATCCGAGTTAAGTTTAAAGTCGTAAATCACGGCATCTAAAGTATTTTTGAAAAGGCTCCCATATGGGGGCTTTTTTGTTTTTTCTCATTCTTAAGCATTATTTTAAAAGATTAATAGTTACTTCTTGACCGTTTTGACATAGGAATTGTCCTTTAATGATATTAACAAGTTCTATTTTGGAACTTAATGTGTAGCTATCTTGAGGAAGAGAAAAATACATCCTCTTAATTTAAAGGACAGGTCATGAGATTTAAATGTAAATCTTATTTTTAAATAAATTCAATATTTTAGTAAATAAAATAAGATTAGAGGTCTAAAATGAAAAACGAATTAAAACTGGCATCACCATTTACTTTAAAAGATGGCTTTACACTCAAGAATAGGCTGATTAAATCGGCTTTAAGTGAAGGGCTGGCACATACAGATGGGCGACCAAGTAAAGAGCTAATTCAGCTATACCAAACTTGGTCTCAATCAGGAGCTGGGGTTTTGATCACGGGTAATGTGATGATTGACTCTAGAGCAATTGGTGAACCGGGTAATGTGATTATTGAAGACGAAAAAGATTTTGCCTTAATCAAAGAATGGGCAGAGGTTGCTAAATCGGGCGGTAGTGAAGTCTGGATGCAAATCAATCATCCGGGTAAACAAGCAATTCGAGGGTTGAATAAAGAAACTGTTTCACCGTCAGCTGTACCTTTTAGTCCCAAAATGGCAGCAGTTTTTGCTACACCGCGAGAGCTGACCCAAAACGAAATTGAAGATCTTATTCAACGCTATGCAAACACTGCTGAGATTGCCAAGAAAGCAGGTTTTAGCGGTGTTCAGTTACATGGTGCACATGGTTATTTAATTAGCCAGTTCCTTTCTCCGCACCATAACCGCCGTACAGATCAGTGGGGTGGGAGTGCCGAAAATCGACGTAGATTTGTTCTTGAGGTCTATAAAGCAATTCGAAATCGGGTCGGGCCTGACTATCCGGTAAGTATTAAATTGAACTCAGCCGATTTTCAAAGAGGCGGTTTTACTGAAGAAGAATCACTCACAGCCATTCAAGCACTTGATGAGGTGGGCATCGACTTAATCGAAATTTCTGGCGGAACCTATGAAAAACCGATCATGCAGTTGGGTACACCGAAAGAATCAACCATCTCTCGTGAAGCTTACTTTTTAGACTTTGCTAAAAAAGTTCGTGGACTCAGTAAAGTGCCACTTATGGTGACGGGTGGCTTTAGAAGTCTGCAAGGGATTGAGAGCGCTTTATCAAATAAGGATTTAGATTTTGTTGGCCTTGGGCGAATTTTTGCAATTGAACCATTGGCAGCTAAACGTTTATTAAGTGGGCTTGAAACAATAAACCAAGTTAAACCTTTAACTACGGGCATTAAATTTATTGATAACTTAGGATCGTTGGAAATTACTTGGTATACCCGTCAAATGCATCGATTAGGTCGAGGGCGTTTGCCAATTCCAAATGAAAATGGACTCAAATCTTTTATTTGGGATATTAAAGATAAAGGCTTGGGGATTTTCAAAACTCGTCGATTACGAGCTTCTTAAAATTATAAATTAACGTTTATATCAATGAGGACATCAGTAATGCCAACAACTCATCAGATAAAAATATCGAGATTTAGCCTAGTCGCAAAATTTACGGGAATTAGCTTTTTGCTATTTTTTGTAGGAGCAGCGCTTCTTATCTTTTTAAATATTCCTGCAATTTTACTTCAGTTTGAATGGGGGAAATTTCTTGTGCGGCTGGTCCGCTGGGGATCGTTACATGGTGGAGCTGAGCATTACGAGTTGATGATCTCAGCTATCTATATTGTATGGGGCTGGTTTCTTTTAAAAGCAGCGAATGAACCACTAAAAAACTATCTATTTTTTGAATTTACCATGTTTGCAAATATTGCTCATTTCGGCGCAATGCTTGTTATGGGTTTGGTGATAACACATGAAACTCCACATTTGATTGGAGATGTATTGTTGGGGTGGGTTCTGCTCTTAATTTATATTTATTTCTGGTGGCCTGTTAGAAAAATATATAAGTCTGATAGTAAGTTAAATCATTCAATTTAAGAGCTAGACGTTAAGGGGAGCGAAAATTGAATTAGTGCTCCTCATTATTATCCGGCAAACCAAATATTCTGATGATCACACATGGGACTCAAATGCTTAATACGTAGATTGTCTTGCTCAAAATTACCAATACCTCCAGCAATATCTAATATGCCCCCTAAGCCGATCTGCTGACCTTTATAACTTAAAGTGCTTTTTTCAGCATCCCACTGAGCGCTATGTTCTGGAAAGACAATGAGTATATCTTTCACATAAAGACATCCTTGCTTTAACTCCAAGTTTCCTTTTAAGCGTGCTGAACCAGAGAAACCATCGTACTGATAGGCTGGGAGTTTCACAGCATTGGTACTGTCGTTTGCTTCTTGTTGGTGGCATCCTGCAACAAGGGCAAATATAACCGTGTAAAGCAATTTATTATTAATACCCAATTTTGTTCCTATAGGGATTTGCATATATTTGATAGTAAGTGTCTAAAGTTGCATATCAATCTTTAGATTGTTAATGAAGATTTCATTCTATTACCGTTCGAACTTAAGATTTAAAGACTAAACATTCTTATTCATGGGGTTATAAAACTTTGGATTATTATAGTTTGTTTATTTATATATTGTTATCTTTTTCATTTGTGCTTTGAGGCACGATATGACGTGTCACCCTCCAAAATAATAATGCCAGAAGGCTAACACCTGCACCGAGTGCACATACACCAAGCCAACCAGCATAAGCATAAGTGACTGTTGTGCTGATTGCACCCAATCCGCTACCCACTGCATAAAAGAGCATGTATAGACCAACAAGACGGCTAGGTGCTTCTGGACGAGTGCGGAAAATCATACTCTGGTTGGTCACATGCAGAGCTTGCCCGCCTAAGTCTAGCAATACGATGCCAATTACAAGTGCCCAGAGCGAGTGAGCCATGAGTGAAAGTGGACCCCAAGCGAGCAGTAATATTAACAGTGCTGCCAAGCTTGTGCGCTGAGCATATCCACGGTCGACCCAGTAACCTGCACGTGCAGCAGCCAAAGCACCGACCACTCCAACGAGTCCAAAAGACCCAATAATAGTATGCGAGAAACTGTAAGGCGGCTCACTTAACGGTAGTACCAATGCACTCCAGAAAATATTAAATGCCGCGAACATGAGTAAAGCTAACACACCGCGCACGTGGAGTACTTTTTCTTGGCGCAGTAACTTGAGCATAGAAGCCAGAAGCTGCGGGTAGCGCATGGCACTGGGTTGAATATTTAAATGAGGCAGACGTTTCCAAAGGGGCAAAGCAATCATGAGCATGATGATGGCTGCACAAAAGTACACGCCGCGCCAACCCGTCACATCACTAATGCCTCCTGAAAATACACGGGCAAGCAGTAAACCAATGAACACACCACTTTGTGCAGTACCGACCACATGGCCTTGCTCATGTGGGAGAGCAGCACTCGCAGCATAGGCAATAAGCCCTTGTGTCATGGCTGTGCCGAGTAAACCCACCGCAAGCATTCCTGCCAAAAGAATAATTGTAGAATGAGCAAAGGCAACTGCTAACAATGCAGATATTAAGGCTAGTAGCTGTAGAGTCATTAAGCGACGTCGATTTACCAAATCACCCAACGGCACTAAAAAGATTAAGGCCAGGGCACAACCTATTTGTGTGGCCGTCACCACACTACCAATGGCGGCATGACTAACATTAAAGTCACTCGCCAAAATGTCGAGCAAGGGCTGGGCATAATAGACATTTGCTACGCTTGCACCACTAGCAATCGCAAATAGCAAAATTACGCCACGAGGCATACTTGAAAGCGGTTTATCACTTTCGGCGGATGAAGTTGAAGATGCAAGAGAAGCTTTCATTGTCCTAAATCCATTTAATCTAGTTTTAAAATGCAACTAGTTGAATGTTAGATTGACTAGTTTTAAAATGCAACTAGAAGACTTGTTACTGATGATTGGTAAGGAAACTCAATGGTGAACTCTACATTGATAAAAGATGAACCTTGTCCTGTTGCACGTTGCGTCAATCTGATAGGAGATCGCTGGTCACTGCTTATTGTGCGCGATGCATTTGATGGAATGCGCCGTTTTGGAGATTTCCAGCGGAGCTTAGGTGTTGCGCGTAATATTCTTTCTGACCGGCTGAGAAAGTTGGTGGATGTTGGTGTTCTTGAAATGCAAGATGCTTCAGATGGTACGGCTTATCAGGAATATGTGTTGACCACTAAAGGGGAGAGTTTATTTCCTGTGATTGTTGCTCTACGTCAATGGGGAGAGCACAACTTATTTGAAAGTGGTGAGCGCCATTCGCTGCTAATTGATAAAAATACAGGTCAGCAAATTCCATTTATGACACCAGTCGCGGCAGATGGAACAGTGCTGAGAGCTTCAAATACTCAAGTGCAAAAGGTGAAATAAAATAAGAGAAAACAAAAATAACCTTTTTTAACTTAAATTTGGGCAGATTAGTTGATAACCTTGCGCGTCAAATTAAGGTGAGATTATGAGATTTATATTCCTCTTTATAAGCGCAATTTCAATTCAATGTTATGCAGCATCGGAAGCGATGGAACTTCATTACTGTGAAACTGTGAAAAAAGCAGCGAGTGGCGTGATGGATGCTAGACAACATGAAGTGCCAGCTAAAGAGTTACATGACATCGCCAATCATCTTGAAGAGCAACAAGCCAAACAACTTTATCAAGAGCTTATCAAATCTGCATATTCTTCAAAGCTATTTGAAGACCCTCTCATTAAGTCAAAAGCTGTTGAGAACTTTCAAACCACTTGGCATGAACAATGTTTGGCAAAAGAATTAGCTAAAAATATGTGAGTGTTAAGGGGAAATGGCTAGCTTAGGTTGGAAGATAGAACTTTATTTCTTACTTACCTCTTCACTAACACTGGCTAAGCGTGGAAAAGAAGGCGAGAAAGTATTGATGCGAGTTCTTAATATCATGCAAGGCCAACGTTACATTGAAATCTGTGAACGAAATCCTACCCAAGAGCAATTCTTTTATGGTTGGATCGCTAACCGCGTTTCACTATGAAGGTACTGATTTCGCTGTGTATTCTACTTTCAGGATGCACAGCTCATACGATATCTACAAAAGTGCATGTCACTGTTTGTGTGCAGTGTGTGAATTAAAGTCTTTAGGAGAACGCTTTTTTATAGATGTGCGAATAAATTAAATTGGTTTAAATTTTCTTTAAATATATTTAATTTTAGCTTTAGTATCTATAAGTTAATATAACGAGCTTTATTGTTATTTTCGTAAAAATAAAAAATAAAATTGTTTTTAAGTTAATGTTTTTTAAAATTATATATATTTTATGTTTACGTTAATAAGATTGGATACAGATGCATGATTCATTATTAAATTTATATCCTCTACTTTAAATAAGCTATTTACCCTTTGCGAAGAATATTCAGCGAGCGGTATAAATATGGTTGATTGAAATAATGAATAAATAATCCCAACTTTGAATTTACAAGTAGGGATATAGATTGGAAATGTGAAAAAGCTACCCATAGGTAGAAATACTTATGAATTAAGTTAAAGGATATTGGTATGAAAGCTATTTTAACGAAGAAAATTATTAGCTGTATCGCAATTAGTGGTGTTTTAAGTTTCAGTGCATTTGAGATTATGGCAGCGAATCAACAAACTATAAATGATGGGAAGAATCACTCTAAAATATTAAATGAAAACCATGAAAATTTGACTGATAGTCAAATTTTCAAGATATTAAGTACAGCTAATAATGGTGAAATTAAGCAGGCAAAAACTGCATTGCCAAAACTAAAAATGGATGAAGCTAAGAAATATGCTGAAATGATGATTAAAGAACATTCAGCCAATGAAAAAAATGCACAAGCGTTGGCAAATCGGTTGCAGTTGATTTCACAAACCAGTAATCTTAGTAAATCATTGCAAAATGATAGTGATAAAATTGTTAGTAAGCTTAATCAAATAACATCAGATACTGATAAAAATTATATGATGAGTCAAGTTAAAGTTCACCGTAAAGTTTTGACAATAATTGATAAGCAGTTAATACCAAACACGAAAAGTTCTGAATTAAAAAATATGCTCGTACAAACACGTGATACTGTTGCGAAACACCTAAAAGCAGCTGAAGACATATTTAAAAATATGAAATAATATATAGTTAATATCTTTTAAAAATACATTTAAAAAGCCTAGTATTAATTAACTAGGTTTTTTAAATTGTATATACATAAAATCATAATTTCCTGCAGGACACTGTAAAACTAGAATGTTATAGGTAATATTTAATCTAGCGAAATATAATGATTATGGGCTAAAGGGTGATATAATTGTGAAGACTATTTGAATAAGAATTTTTATTGATGAGAAATAATTTCTTTAATTAATAACATCTCCTTACTTAATAGGGGTGTTTATGAAACATAAATAACCTAAAGGTGAGTTATAATAATTGTCAAGCATATTTCAAAAGTTCTTTTAATATTCTAGCTCTTTTGAAAGACACTAGATTTTAATATAGGGAGTAAGAAAATGGTAAATATAAAACAATCAAATTTAGATGGTAATCATACGACTCAAAAAGAGCCATCTTCCAATAGTAATGTATCAAATAGCAAACCAATACAAGATACTTCATCCACAAATGATAATGCTCGTCCAGATTTAAACTCACCACCGACCAATAACAATCATGTACCTGATATGAATGAAGGGGGAGAAGATTTGGCAGCTGTAAGTGCAGGAACCTTGGGAGGAGCGGCGGTAGGTTCTGCATTTGGTGTTGTTGGAGGTCCTCCAGGTGCTGTTGTTGGTGGGATTATTGGTGGTGTAGTAGGGGGAATAGCAGGTAATGATATAGCTCAAACAAATAATCAAAAAGATGATAGTAATTCTTGGCAAGAAGAAGATAATTATTGGCGAGAAAACTATAAAAAAATGCCATATTATACTGAAGACAAGAATCTAGAATATGATCGTGATTATCGAGCGGCTTATCGTTTAGGTTATGAAAATCGTGTAGATAATAATGCAGAAATTAATTTTTCCGAGGTTGAATCTAAATTGAAAACTAAATGGGAACAAGTTAAAGGCAGTTCACGTTTACAGTGGGAGGAAGCTAAATTTGCTGTAGAAGATGGATTGAAAAAAATTCATCCTTAAGTCATTTAATACTTAGAAAGTCTCCTCAATGGGGGAGACTTTGCGATATTAGCCCAAAGATGAAGCGGGTTTATCTACATTAAACCTGATTCCACCTTCGATATAATCTTTTAAATATTTTCCAATGATTTTTGGATCTTTAATACTAGTGGGCCAATAATGCTCAAGCCCAACATCACTGATAATATTTAAAACTGTATTAAAGGTAAATAAAACTTTTAGAGTTAAAGCTTCGGTATCAGCTTCAGGTAAAGCAAGCTTTAATAAATTAACGGCTTTATCAGAGATAGGGACTAATGTTTTAGCAACTAATGCTCTTCCTTCATTGCCTGCACTGATTGTTCTCGAGAAAAACTTGATATGGTGAATCCCATTTTCTTTTAATAAGATTTTAACCATTGGGTTCATTAATGAATCGACAACCTCTGAAACTTTAACATTTTCTGGATGTATAGAGTTCAGCATCTTCAGGCTCTCCTCTACATAGGGTTGCATCACATAATCTAATGCAGCCTCTACTAATCCCCATTTTGAATTGAAGTGATAGTACAAAGCAGATTTGTTAGCTACTTTGGCAGCTTCATTAATTTTCTGTACTGACAAAGCTTCAATATTATTCTGTGAAAACAGAAAAATAGCCGCCTCAATTAGTTTCTCTTTGGTCTTTATGCTCATTCGCGCTTTGGAAATAGAGGTGAGGGATGAATTGAGTTATCTTACCTTTTGAAAAATCATAAACCAATCACTCAATGGATTGGTTTATGAAATTATCATTAAAAGTTATGAACAACCTTTTGATTCAAAGTCTTCTTTACTGGTATATCGAATATCAGGTAAGTAATCTCCGAGAACTGTTTTTTCTTCACCCCATGCTTTTACATTCTGAATTGCATGAGCGAAACTTGAATCTGGTAGCAAATTTCTCATAATTAAAAGTGTGAAATCAGGATGCCCGAATGTCACGCCATCTTGAGCTGTGTAACCCGTACCACGTGGACTTAATGGTAAATAGTAAACGCCGCATTCTTCTCTTGCATTTGAAGGTCTGTCTTCAGGTAAAGACGCAATAATGGTGTAGAAGCCATCTGAATTTACTTTTTTAATTTGCTCGTCATAAATACAGTAGTTTGTTGCTGTAGTAATGAGTTCATTCGTGCAAATTGATACATAGCGGACATCAGATTTTTGAACAAAAGGCTCATTATCAAAAGTTTTTTCCGTATTCGGGAGTTTTCCTTTTAGCTCAATCACTTTGCCTAAACGTCTACTGGTAGTAGCGAAGACATATTCATTATCTGGGGTAGCCCAATAGTTTAGTTTAGGAGTAACAGGCAAACCTTCACATTGAGAAATAGGTTGTTTAGTAACTGGATCATATTTATAAATACATTTGAAGTTATCTAAGCCACTAAACGCCTTATACCACTTAGGTTCTTTTTGTGCAGGAAAGCCATCATATAAATTCTGATTAAAGGCGCTTATCATTCCTTGTAGAGGTAGAGTAGTTACTCGATCAATAGGACCCTTTTTAACTTTTAATATATCGCAGACTTCTTTGCCTTGTTTTATATCATTATTTGCAAGTTGTACTTTAATTCTAGGGAAAGACACATTGCCTTTTACATTCATATTTTTATTAGGAACATACACCCGATATAAAATGGCCACTTTATTATCTGCGGTTTTTGGAGCATATAATGTATTTGCTGCAGGATTTGCAGGCAAATCTCCTAATTCAAGTTTTACACTATAAGATCTTGCTTTTGCGAAACGGTCATTTCCAACTAAAAAGGTATTGGTAGAACCATCATCAGGTTTAATTGCTCTATCTAATAGAGAATTGACCCGCTCACCAACTGATGTATAGCTTACTAATGAAAAATGACGAGAATACGGAAATTCACCATCAATAAGAATTTTTGCACCTTCAGGTACAGTAAACTCTGAAGACCAATAAGATACATTTGTATCCGGATAGGCAAAATTAAGAGGGTCTTCACCAGAATTAGTCTTGCTGTTCGGACCGTCTTGCCACATGCAATCAGTTAGTGACGAATCTGGATTTGAAGGATTGCTGCTAAGCTCATTATCATCGCTATCATTACATGCGGTTATACTTAAAGCACTTACTAGCATAAGTAGTGTAAATCCTAGCCTAGTTTTTTAGTTTTATTCATATCTCATTCCCTTTGAAGCTATTTAAATTGTTAACTTTTTACCGTGTTAACTGGATTTAGTGCTTTTTTGCACTAAAAATTAATCTATTTAGATTAAATATATTAATCTAAATGGATTAAAATACAAGCAAATTTTCTGAAGATTTAAAGCATGACTTAGATATTAAGAATTAAATAGAAATTAATTGAAATTTGAATTTTTTTATTAAGGTCACTTTGATATTAAACAATCAGATGTAGCCTGATTTTAGTTAACTGAAAAGCAATAAAAAAACCACCTAACTCTTTCGAATTAAGTGGTTTTAAATTTTGGAGCGGGAAACGAGACTCGAACTCGCGACCCCAACCTTGGCAAGGTTATGCTCTACCAACTGAGCTATTCCCGCAATGTGAGCACATTATAGATTGTTTCACTAAAGTGTCAACACTCTTGTGATTTAATTGAACATTTAATCAGCACGACGCCAAACTGTACCTTGACGCGTATCTTCTAATACAACACCTTGGTCGAGTAAAGACTGACGAATACCATCTGCTTTAGCAAAGTCTTTTGCTTTTTTCGCATCAACACGTTGTTGAATGAAATCTTCAATTTCAGCATCAGACAAAGCAAGCGCTTCTTGTCCAATATCAGATTTTAAGAAATCATCTACATTGTGTTGTACCAAACCTAAAATGTTGGTGAGGTGACGTAATGTCGAATAAAGCACAGTCGCTTGGTCAGCTTGCTCTTCTTTTACAGCACGGTTTAACTCTTTATTGAGTTCAAACAATACGGCCATTGCTTCGGCAGTGTTGAAGTCATCACACATTGCATTGTTAAAACGTTCAATAAAGCTTTGATCAAGCGTTTCAGTTGTCGTTTGACCATACACTTGTTGGTAAGCTTTAAATGAATGATAGAAACGAGTTAAAGACGTTTTTGCTTCTTTGAGTGCCACATCAGAGAAGTTCACAGGACTACGATAGTGTGAAGACACAATAAAATAGCGGATCACTTCAGGGTGGAATTTCTCCATCACGTCACGAATCGTAAAGAAGTTGCCTAAAGACTTAGACATCTTTTCGCCGTCAACGTTAATGAAGCCAACATGCATCCAGTAGTTTACATATTGCTCACCAGTCGAAGCTTCACTTTGCGCAATTTCATTTTCATGGTGCGGGAACATTAAATCTGAACCACCACCATGAATGTCAAAGTGATTGCCTAAGCAGCAAGTCGACATTGCAGAACATTCAATGTGCCAACCCGGACGGCCATTACCCCAAGGAGATGCCCAAGATGGTTCATTTTCTTTTGCATGTTTCCAAAGTACAAAGTCAAACGGATGTTTCTTTTCAACTTCTACATCAACACGCTCACTTGCACCAGCTTGCATGTCATCAAGCTTACGGCCAGAGAGGCGACCATATTTTTCAAATTTGGTCACTTCAAAATAAACATCGCCGTTTGAAGCAGGGTAAGCAGAACCTTTATTGACTAAATTGCCAATCATATTTTGCATCTGGTCGATATATTCAGTTGCTTTAGGTGCTTCATCTGGTGCTAAACAACCTAAGTTCGCTGCATCTTCATTCATTGCATCGATGAAACGCGTGGTGAGTTGTTGGATTGTTTCACCATTCTCATTCGCACGTTTGATGATTTTGTCGTCAATGTCGGTAATGTTGCGAATGTAGCGAACATTCCAGCCTTGACTACGTAAGAAACGAATAATGTAGTCAAATGCAACCATAACTCGAGCATGCCCGATATGACAGTAGTCGTAAACGGTCATACCGCAGACGTACATATCGATGTGACCTTCTTTGCGAGGTACAAATTCAACTTTTTTTCGTTGCTCAGAGTTATATAAAACAAACGGTTGCATAAGGGTTTTCAAACACTCAACAAAAACAGTGTTACATCATAACTGATGCATCATTTTTCACAAAGGTTTATGCAAGAATTTTATAAGCTTGTGAAATCTTATACATTTAAAAACGTGTAGATGATTGAGTTATGTTAGAATGCCCCCAAATCTTTTGATTAAAATCACCGATCTTCACAAGAGATCAGATCAATTATTTTGAGTCAAACTCGTATGCCCAATCCTACAGATTTCCAAAGCAGCGCATTAGCAACATTGCGTATTGAGCAACAAGCTTTAGACGTGTTAGCAACACAAATTGGTGACAGTTTTAACCGAGCTTGTGAAATATTGTTACAGTGTAAAGGTCGTGTTGTGATCACTGGCATGGGTAAGTCAGGGCATATTGGCCGTAAAATGGCTGCAACTTTCGCCTCAACTGGTACACCATCTTTCTTTATGCATCCGGGCGAAGCTGGGCATGGCGATTTGGGAATGCTGGTTCGTGGCGATGTTTTAATTGCGATTTCCAATTCTGGAAAAAGCGATGAAATCATGATGTTGATGCCACTTATCAAACATCTTGGCGTTCCTCTTATTACCATTAGCCGTGATGATAAAGGCCCAATGCCGCAAAACGCCGATATCGCTTTAACTTTAGGTGAGTCTGACGAGGCATGCCCATTAGGTTTAGCGCCTACGTCGAGTACGACAGCAACTTTAGTATTGGGTGATGCACTGGCTGTTGCTTTACTTGAAGCACGTGGTTTTACCGCAGATGATTTTGCTCGTTCGCATCCAGCAGGTGCGTTGGGTAAACGCTTACTTTTACATGTAAAACATCTGATGCATACAGGCGATGAACTGCCAAAAGTTTCACCAGATACACCAATGAATCAAGTGCTTTATGAAATCTCTAATAAACGTTTAGGCTTGACGACAATTGTAGATGAACAAGAACATTTGCTTGGTATTTTCACCGATGGTGACTTGCGTCGTTTAATTGATAAACAGCAAGGTTTCGATGTGAATTTACCTGTTTCTGAAGTAATGACAAAAAAACCATCAACGATTTCTCAAGAAGCACGTGCGGTAGAAGCTCTACAACAGCTGAACCTGAAAAAAATTAGTCAGTTTGTGGTGGTAGATGACCAAAACAAAGTGATTGGTGTAATTAGTATGCATGACCTTATTCAGGCAGGGGTAAATTAATCAATGGCATCTTATGCATTGTTAGAACAAGCACGTCATTTACAGGCATTGGTTCTGGATGTCGATGGTATTTTGAGTGATGGCTTCGTAACCTTAACCAATAGTGGCGATGAAATTAAATCATTCGATATTCGTGATGGTTTAGGCATGAAGCTTGTGCAGCAAGCGAACATGAAAGTCATTATTATTACAGGCCGAAAAAGTAATATTGTTGAAAAGCGTATGTCTGACTTAGGGGTGGATCTCGTTTTTCAAGGGCGTGAAGACAAAGGTTCTGCGCTGCGTGAAGCATGTGCACAGTTTAATATTTTGCCTTCAGATTGCTTATATATGGGCGATGATTGGCCTGATTTGTCGGCTTTTGCGATTGCAGGCATGAGTGTTACTGTGCCAAATGGTCACGAAGAAGTACGTCGCCGTGCGCATTTGGTTACGCAATCGATGGGTGGGCGTGGTGCTGTGCGTGAAGTCTGTGATATGTTGCTGATCGCAAAAGGCATTTACCAAGAACTTCTTGAAAAATATCTTGCAGTACCGCATTAATAATAAGATTACTTAAAAAGGTAGGCTATTCCTGCTCATGGATACCAGAGTTTTATCAATTGTTGCTGTAGTGGTTGCTGCTATAAGTGGTGGTTATTACTACTATAGTGGCAAGGCAAAAAAACTAGACATTGGTTCTGCGAAGAATATGACATATTCAGCGCAGGGCGTCCATTTGACTCAAACTGATGATCAAGGCAATTTGTATATTCGTGCTGAAGTTCGTCAGCTTGAACAGGATATGCAACAAAAAACATCAAAGTTGGATCAACTTAATGCCTCAATGTATAAAGATGGCAAAGTTGATGCAACGTTCTTTGCAAAACAGGCAAATGGTTACGATGATAACCGTAAAGTTATTTTATCGGGTGATGTGGTCGCAACTAAACTGGCACCACAGGGGAAGATTGAGTTCCATACTGATGAGTTAACTGGATATCCAAAAACCAGAGAAATTGAAACGAATCATCAAGTGGTTGTTCAATCTCCGCAAGCCGAGTTTGTCAGCAAAGGGCTAAAAGCCAATTTGAATAATGGTCAGTACGAATTTTTTAATATTCGAGGAAAGTATGCACCAAAGTCTTAATTTAAAACGTTCTTCAGCTTTCCTAAAACAAGCTGCGGTAATTACATTCGTTGCTCTATCATCTGCTTCGACTTTTGCTTTGCCGTCTGACCGTAATCAACAAATTTCGTTAGTGGCAGACCGTGCAACTTATAATGAGAAAACGGGTTTAACGACTTATACGGGTAATGTCGTAATTGAGCAAGGTACGATGAAGCTTCAAGCCGACTCAATTGTGGCTACTCTAAACTCTAAACGTGAAATTCAAACGATTACTGCCAAAGGTAGACCGTCTAAATTCCAGCAGCAAATTAGTGCTGACAAAGGCGTTGCACGAGGCGAGGGTCAAACCATTGTTTATAATGCAGATACAGGCATTATTACTTTGACTGGTGGTGCATATCTATATCAAGATGGTTCAAGCATCCGTGGTAACTCACTGAAATATAGTATGAACAAAGGCGATGTTGAAGCACAAGGTTCATCATCAAACCGTGTTCAAATTATTATTCCACCATCAACTTCAAAAAGTTTCCCAGGAGCGCGTGACTAATGCAACAAGCTCTTCAACAACCCCAAACTTTGTGTATTAAGCACTTAGCAAAAAACTATAGTAAACGTTGGGTCGTCAAAGACGTATCTTTTAGTATGCAAAGTGGACAGATTGTTGGTTTGCTTGGCCCTAACGGCGCAGGAAAAACAACAAGCTTCTATATGGTTGTTGGGCTAGTGCGTATGGACAAAGGTGAAATTCACCTTGATGATCTTGATATGTCCGATTTGGCAATGCATGAACGGGCACGTAAAGGCATCGGATATCTTCCGCAAGAAGCTTCTATCTTTAGAAAGCTCACAATTGCTGAAAATATTATGTCTATTTTAGAAACACGCAAAGACTTAAATAAACAGCAGCGCCAGCAACGTCTTACTGAATTATTAAATGACTTTAAAATCAGTCATATTAAAGATTCATTGGGTATGAGTGTGTCGGGCGGTGAGCGCCGCCGTGCTGAAATTGCACGTGCATTGGCTGCTGATCCTAAATTTATGTTACTTGATGAACCGTTTGCCGGTGTCGATCCAATTTCGGTAGGTGATATTAAAGATATTATCCAGACTTTAAAAGATCGTGGTATTGGTGTACTCATTACTGACCATAACGTACGTGAAACTCTAGCAATTTGTGAACGTGCATATATTGTGAGTGAAGGGGCTGTAATCGCTGAAGGCACGCCACAAGAAATTCTGGATAACGAACAGGTACGTAAAGTCTACTTAGGTGATGATTTTACAGTTTAATCAAAAAAGTTAATCTGTTTGGCTAAAAAGAGGTCAGTGCCTCTTTTTGGTTTTTTTATATTTATATTTTAAAAACAATAAATTAGTCTAAACAATTGAGGAAAAAATAATGTGTGAATTATTCCTTCATTTATGCTTCTTTATGCAAAAAAATATGTAGAATGTAGAAGCTTTTAAACGATAACAAACAAGATCAACAAGACAAGCATGATTGGATATAACCAGAGAAGAGTAAAAAGGACATGTAAAAAGCCGGCTTTCCTGAAAGGGTTGATGCTTTTAACTACATTGCATGTACCTATGGTGATATATGCCGCTAAACCAAGTGAGCAATATCACACATTGAAAAACAACTTATCGCAGCTTTTTACCCCTAAAAGTAGTGATGAATTTAAAGTTGCTAAAATGCAAGAGCTGAGTAATTTTAAGTTAGATCGTTCTAGAGTTCAGGAGTTTCCGACTGTTCAACTCAATGATCGAGCAGCTTCATCTTATTCAACTCTACCATCAAGGAAAATGACTCTGCAGGAAGCGGTGAGAATCGCAATCCAGCGTAACCCTGATATTTCCCAAGCCATTTCAACTTTAGCTGGCCAAAACGCCGGTATTGACGTTGCAAAGGCGGGTTATTACCCTCAAATTTCAGGTGGTATTACCACAGGTGACTTGAGCAGTGGTGAGCGTGGTCGGCAGTTATTAACTTTAAATGCAACTCAAATGCTCTATGATTTTGGTAAAGTGAAATCAGGTGTATCGGTTGAGAAGGCTAAGCTGCAAGTCGAGCAGGCCAATGTTTTGGTCAGCATTGATGATATTGCACTTGATGTCGCACAGTCGATTATTAATATTCAGCGCTATCTTCAATTAAATAAAATTGCCGAACAGCAAATTGCAGGTATTCAGCGAATTCAGGAAATCGCTAATTTACGTGCAAATGCCGGTATTAGTAGTCAAGCCGATCCAATTCAAGCCCAATCTTATTTGCAAGCTGCTCAGTCTGGTCTGATTGCTCAGCAATCATTGTTACGTCAATATTAGCAGCATTTAAGAACGTTATTGGGTGGCGATGTTTCTCGAACGGGATGGATTATTTCAGATGATTTGGTGAAAGTGTCTGATTTATATGGTGAGCCTCAGTTTAATACCATTCCAAAAATGATCGCAGCTCAAGCGGGTATTGAAGTTGCTAAAGCGCAAAAAGAGCAGACCCGTTTAACACGTTATCCAACTTTGGCAGTTAAAGGTTCTTTGAGTCAGGCCATTAATGGCAAAAATCCAAATAATGATGAAGATGACGGTCTATATAGTTCTGTCATGCTTGAAGCAACCAGTCAGTTTTATCAAGGTGGGGCAGTTTCTTCTCAGGTAAAAATGGCGAGTTATGCAGAAGAAGCCGCTAAATCTAAAGTGAATTCTGTTTATCTGGATGTTCTCGATCAGATCAGAACCAGCCGTGAGCAAATTGAAAATAAACAACGACAAATGCAGGTTTTAGCAAATCGCCAAGCGACGACGGTTCGTACACGTGAGCTTTATCAAGAGCAGTACAAACTCGGTACACGTTCATTGGTTGACTTATTAAATGCCGAACAAGCGATTCATAGTGCTAATTCAGAACTCGAAACAGCTCGTTATGATATCTACAGCAGTATTGTTCAATACATTGCAGCAACAGGACGTTCGCGCCAAGCTTATGACTTAAATAATATTTCAATTCAGGGGTTCGAAGTACAACCATGATGACAAAAATAAACTACCAGCCCTGGTTACAGGCAGTCTTAACGATTGCTAAACATTATAGAATAGAGCCTTCAGAAGAAAGAATACGTTTACAACTTGACTGGAACCAAAATCAAAACCTTGATGATGTTTTACAGCTCATTACACGTCAAGTTGGACTCAATTTACGTAAGGTGCCATTTTCTTTAGAGTTGCTCAATCCATGGCGTTTACCTGTCATGGTCGAGTTCAATGACGGACAAGTCGGTGTAATTGATAAAGCTGATACTCAAGGAAATGTCAGTATCCAATTTAGTGGAGATCATGGCCTTTCTCAAAATTTAAGCTTAGATGTTTTAAAAACTACAATTAAGAATGTCTATATTCTGCGCCCTGAATCATCTATTCCCGATGCGCGTATTGATGAATATATCAAACCGTATGAAGCAAGTTGGTTCTGGTCAATTGTTCTAAGAGACTGGAAACGCTACGTTGATATTATGTTTGCCTCACTCATTGCCAACGTATTGGCACTGGCAACCATTATTTTCTCAATGCAAGTGTATGACCGCGTTGTACCTTCTCAGTCTATTCCGACTTTATGGGTGCTGGCAGGTGGTGTACTGATAGCAGCTCTTTTTGAGTTTACCTTACGTATATCGCGAGTGTATTTATCCGATATTATTGGTAAACGTGCCGACTTACGTGTTTCTGACCGTGTATTTGGTCATGCCTTACGCATCAAAAATAAAGATCGTTCAAAATCTACTGGTAGTTTTATTTCCCAGATTCGTGAGCTCGAAGGCGTTCGCGAGTTGGTGACATCAACTACCATTAGTGCCATTGCCGATTTCCCATTCTTTTTCCTGTTCCTAATCATCTTTGCCATTATTGGTGGAAAACTGTTTTGGGTGATGTTGCTGGTTGTACCTCTTATGCTTTTGCCAGGTATTCTGGCGCAGAAGAAACTGGCGCAACTCGCACAAGAGGGTATGAGAGAATCCTCAATCCGTAACGCGATTCTTGTTGAAGCGGTGCAAGGTATTGAAGATATCAAGTTATTACGTGCTGAGTCTCGTTTCCAAAACCAGTGGAACCACATGAACGAAGTTTCAGCCGATATCGGGATGAGACAGCGTAAAATTGTTGGGACCTTAATGGCATGGACTCAAATGCTACAAGGCTTGACCTATGCAATTGTGGTGTTAGTCGGATGTTTTGCCGTGATGGAAGGTGAAATGACTACGGGTGCTTTAGTTGCTTGTTCAATTTTATCTTCACGTATGTTAGGCCCAGTTGCACAAATTACAGGTGTGTTAGGTCGTTTACAGCAAGCAAAAGTTGCAAAACAAAGTCTTGATGAACTCATGCAACGCCCGATCGATCAGGCGGACCGTTCGCATCTGGTACACAAGGCTGTTTTAAATGGTGACTACGAATTAAAAAATGTCTTATTCCAATATGGAGAAGAAGACCCGAAACCAAGTTTGGCCATTCGTCATTTAAAAATTCGTGCTGGTGAAAAAATTGCAATCTTAGGTCGTAATGGTGCAGGTAAATCGACACTGCTTCAGCTTCTATCTGGTATGCAAGTTCCAACTCAAGGTGCAGTGCACTTAGATGGTCTTGATCTTTCTTTAATTGACCCATCTGATGTACGCCGTGATATGGGCCTGCTCAACCAAAATGCCCATCTTTTCTACGGTACGATTCGTGAAAACCTCACTTTAGGTGCGCCACTTGCAACAGATGAAGATATTCTTCGTGCTTTGGTGGTGACGGGCGCATTACCTTTTGTTCAAGAGAAAAAAGAAGGGCTAGATCACCTGATTTTAGAAGGTGGTGTTGGTTTCTCTGGTGGTCAGAAACAAGCATTGTTACTGGCACGTCTGTTGATTCGTCAACCTAACATTTTACTGTTGGATGAACCGACAGCAGCGATTGATGATGTGGCAGAGAAACAACTGATTGATCATTTAAAAGTTTGGCTAGCACATCGTACTTTGGTCGTTGCGACCCACCGCCGAGCTGTTTTAGATCTGGTGGACCGTATTATTGTCGTTAACGAAGGCAAAATCGTGATGGATGGTCCAAGAGATCAGGTCCTTAATCAATCAACAGCCCAACAAAAACAAGTAAGCCAAGGGGGTAATTCATGAGCGAACAACAACAAGAACTCACCCGTTCAATGAATGTCTCTTATAGTGAGCCCCCATTACCACGTGCCAGTTTAGTGATCTGGATTGTGGGGATCGGTTTAGTTATTTTCTTTATCTGGGCATGGGTATTTAAACTTGAAGAAGTTTCTACCGGTACGGGTAAAGTGATTCCATCATCTAAAGAGCAGGTGATCCAGTCTTTAGAAGGTGGTATTTTAACCAAGCTTAATGTACAAGAAGGCGACATTGTTCAAAAAGGACAAATTCTTGCGCAGCTTGATCCAACCCGTTTTGCGTCTAATGTCGGTGAGTCAAGATCTTTACTAATCTCTGCTCAAGCGACAGCAGCGCGTTTGCGTGCGGAAGTAAATGGTACGCCTTTGGTTTTTCCTGAAATTGTGATGAAAGAACCAAAGCTTGTACAAGAAGAAACAGCGCTATATCGCTCGCGTCGCGCTGATCTTGAGCAAACGCTTGCAGGTTTAAGACAGGCTTTACAACTGGTACAACAAGAACTGGCAATGACAGAGCCGTTAGTTGCAAAAGGTGCAGCAAGTGAGGTCGAGGTTTTACGTCTACGTCGTGAAGCAAATGATCTGCAAAACAAAATGAATGATGCGCAGAACCAGTATTATGTGAAAGCGCGTGAAGAGCTATCTAAGGCTACGACTGATAGTAAAACACAGCAACAAATCGTACTGGGCCGTAGTGATAGTTTAGATCGTGCAGTGTTTAGAGCACCAGTACGTGGGGTTGTAAAAGAAATTGCGGTGACTACGCATGGTGGGGTTATTCCACAAAACGGTAAATTGATGACGATTGTACCAATCGATGAACAACTGCTGATTGAAGCGCGTATTTTGCCGCGAGACATTGCCTTTATTCGTCCAGGACAAGAAGCTCTGGTTAAGATTACTGCCTACGATTACTCAATTTATGGTGGTCTAAAAGGTAAAGTTACGGTTATTTCACCCGACACGATTCGTGATGAGGTTAAACAAGACCAATTCTATTACCGTGTTTATATCCGCACTGATTCTGACAAGCTTTATAATAAAGAAGGTAAGGCTTTTGGAATTACGCCGGGTATGGTGGCAACAGTAGATATTCGTACTGGTGAAAAAACAGTACTGGATTACTTACTTAAACCATTTAATAAAGCCAAAGAAGCATTACGAGAAAGATAATAAAAAAGCCCCGAGATTCGGGGCTTTTTCATGGGTTTGATTCTTTTAAATTCACGTTATAATTTGGTTTTTATTATGCTTTATTTAATTTATGGCTTTTACGATTGCATCACAGATTACATTTGAAGAAGAAATTAAAAAAAGCAGATTTCAGGCCATCGCTGCGCCAGTCGAAAATGAACAGCGAGTTAAAGAATTTTTAGAACACAACAAAGATATCTCGACCACTCACCAATGTTGGGCATGGAAAATTGGGCATAACGTACGCTTTAACGATGATGGTGAACCGTCAGGAACAGCAGGCCGTCCAATCTTGGCGACTATTGAAGGGAATGACCTGACGAATATTATTGTGATGGTTAACCGCTGGTATGGCGGTATAAAACTGGGAACGGGTGGCCTTGTTAGAGCATACGGTGGCTGTGCTGGGCAATGTTTATTATTGGCTGAACGTATTGAACTCATTGCAAAGAAGACGATTCACTTTTCTTGTCATTTTAGTGAGTGGGCGATATTTCAATATGAACTGACTCAACAACAGATTGAATATCAGGAAACCTATACGGTAACAGGCGTAGATATCGAAGCGAGACTACAGATACATCAAATTGAACCACTTGCCTTAAAACTCAGAGACGTAACACGTGGTCGTGAAGAATTAAAAATTGAAGAGGAATTAACAGATGACTGATTCCTTACTGAAATATCGTGAGCAACATAAGCACCGCTTAAACTATATGCCATGGTTATATTGGAGTTTAAAACCGAAACATCGTGCTTGGGCCGAAGAATGGCAAAAAGAATATCAAGCTTATTTAATGGATATGGAAACCGTTGAGATTGGTGAAAACTGTTTTATTTCACCCTTAGCACACATTTTTGCTGAACCAGGCCGCAAAATTATTATTGGGGATAATAGTTTTATTGCGGCTGATTGCACATTGCATGGACCACTGGAAATCGGCAATGAAGTCGCGATTAACCATCATTGTATTTTAGATGGTGGGCGAGCGGGTATAAAGTTACATGACCAAGTCCGAATTGCAGCATATTGTCATTTATATGCCTTTGATCATGGGATGCAGTTAGACCGTCCGCTTTACCAACAGCCGGTTACTTCTAAAGGAATTGAAATTGAGCAGGACGTTTGGTTGGGTGCACATGTGGGGATCAAAGATGGTATAAAAATCGGTAAACATGCTGTGGTCGGGATGAATAGTATGGTGACCAAAGATGTTGAGCCCTACCATATTATCGGTGGGAATCCCGCAAAATTTATTCGCTTAAGAGAATAATGCAGTTTTAAGAATGTAATAAAATGTTTGATCTTTAAACAAAAAAGTTGGTTTTTATACATAAACCTTAACATACCAATTTTTATCTATGTTAAGTTAAAGCTAAGTTTTAATAATAATCTCCAAGGCAATAGACCTGAAGAAGAGAGGCTAACATGAACCGTGTTATTGCGTGTATTGACTCATCACCGTGTATTAATGCTATTGCCGATGCAGCAGCATGGGTTGCTAAAGCAACCGGACGGGAACTTGTATTATTACAAATTCTGGACTATTACCCAGCCAGTTATCATCTTGGTGAAATTAGTGGGGTAATCGGCTTTGAAAGCAATGCAATGCTGCTAAAAGAGTTAGCTGAGCTAGAGCAAAAACAAAGTGAACTCGCGTTAGATTATAGTAATAATTTACTCCGCCATATTTCTGATCTTATTCAAGAAAAACACGGAATTACCAGTTCAAAAATTCAAGAAAAAGGTGATTTTTTAGAACAAAGTTTTAATCTCTTACATGAAAATGATATTGTCATTTTAGGTCGAGTCGGGGAAAGAGCCGCCGAAAAACATAAACCAATTGGTAGTAATGTCGAGAACTTCATCCGCGGTGCGAACTGTACAGTTTTGACGATTGGTGAAAACTTTAAAGTCCCAACCCGATTTATCTTTGCTTATGAATATTCGCCAACTTGTCAAAAAATGATGCGCCGTATTGCCCAAAGTGACTTATTGCGAACACTGCAATGTCATTTGGTGTATGTAGGTGATCATCCAGAAATATTAAATGAACCAGAACATTATCTTAAACAAGCGGGCCTAGATGTAGTCACCGTTTACCGTTATGGCGATGTTGCACAAAACATTCTAGAGTACCAACAAGAGCACGGTATTCAGATCATTGTGTTAGGGGCATTTAGCCATAGCAAAATTCACCAGTTCTTCTTGGGAAGTATTGCGACAACCATATTCCGAAACGCGACTGTGCCATTACTTGTGGCTAAATGATGAGATTTGCATATAGTTATCCGCAAATCTTGTGGATAACTATATGGAAAAGCAACAGTAATAAAAGTAATTAATTGATTATAAATAATAAAATAAAAAAGATGATTTTTTAACCATTATTTCACAATTGCAATTGCGAAGCCATCATGACCTTTTGAGCCAACTGTTTGTAAGGCTGTACAAGACAATATTTGCGGATGGTTTTCTAAGGCTTTAAACATTTCACGGATGCCTTCAATACTCGGTTTTTTATTGTCAGGATCTAAAATATCACCTGCGCGAATTACATTGTCGAGCACGATAATCGTACCTGATCTTGAGAATTTCAGACTCAATTCTAAATATTCAGGATAACCCTGTTTATCAGCATCAATGAAAATAAAATCAAAAGGCTCGATAGATTGAGGATCAATCGCAGAAAGGATATCTGCAGCACGGCCAGCTCGAAGATCGACTTTTACCGGAAGATTAGCGTTGTCGATATTTTTTTGAGCCATTTCTGCATGAGTAGCACGGCCTTCTATTGTGAGTAAATAACCATCTTCAGGTAAAGCACGGCCTAACCAAATTGTACTGTATGCAGCAAAAGTTCCGATTTCTAAGACTCGTTTGCATTTATTCATTTGAATAAGCATCTGCAAGAACATTCCTTGGTTAGGAGCCACTGCAAGATGATTTGAAAAGCCGTGTTCATCGGTATTCTTTAATGCATATTCGAGTCGCGGGTCTTCGGGAATTAAATGTGAATCGATATATTGGTCAATGTCTGTCCACATCTGCTGCATAATCAAATTTACCTATATGTTGATCGGGCTATTTTAAACGTTTATGCCTAGAGTGCAAAAATCTTCAGTTCAAGAAATTTTGGTTGATTGGGAAATGAACAATAAAAAAAACTCCTTTCGGTTGAAAGGAGTTTTTTTTATTAGAAATTACACATTGAACTGTTTCGGGTGAGGTCAGGGCCCCAAGTACGATAGCCTTGAGTATCGATATGAATCTGTCCTGAGCTATATAAGCCAATACCCATATTTAAGCTTTGACCATGCTGAGCCCAGAACTGACAAAGTTTAAACTTGGTATTTTCGATAAATGCATAATCTTGAGCTTGTGGGAACTCAGGACCAATACGGAAATCGATTGCCGAGTTAAATAAATGTTTAGATGAGCTTGCACCACCCGCGCATTCATTTAAAGGTAAATCTCGGTAAACCGAGGTCACTTCAAAGTCGGTTAGAACTTTTGCTGCAACTAAATATTTAAATACGCGTAGGGTCGATAAAGAATTTCCCCATAGCTCGCGGTTAGGTACAGCATATTCTGAACGTCCACATTTTTGCCAATCACGTGCTGAGCGTAATAACTCAAAGCTTGGCACAATACCTGCGACATTGTTTCGGGTTAAGAAATTTTCGTACTCACGCACACGCTGGTAATTTTCACCCGAACTTAACCAGTTTCGATAAGATGCAGGCTCAACTTTAGGGGGAATTGGGCGCTCGATAATAACGCGCTCTTGTGGAATAAAGATTCGTTTACCACTTGGAGAGGTTTTGCCTGTTGTTGTGTGTTGGGGAGAGCTGACACAACCTACCATAACCGCTGGGATTATGCATAAGGGTACCAAACTCTGCAAAAACTTCCGCATAAGAAAAATTAAGCACTTATAAATATTGCGGCTATTTTAATGCAAAACAGTGCACAAATTACGATGAATTTGCAATGAAATGTTTGAATAGGGTATAAAAAAGATCAGCGGTTGCTGATCTTTTTTTAAATTACTTTTCAAGATATTGTAATTTATCAGGTTTACCGTTCCATTCTTCACGGTCAGCTGGTTGATCGCCAATTTGAGTAATGTTAGGCCATTTTTGAGAAAGTTCAGCATTTAATTCAATAAACACTTCTTGACCTTCAGGTAACTCATCTTCAGAGAAAATTGCATTTGCCGGGCACTCTGGTTCACATAATGCACAGTCAATACATTCATCCGGATTAATCACTAGGAAATTCGGACCTTCGTAAAAACAGTCTACAGGACAAACTTCTACGCAATCTTGGTATTTACATTTAATACAATTTTCAGTGACAACAAAGGTCATGGCGACAGCTACCTAAAAAATATGGTTTCATTTCGAATAGCTTATTTTAGGCAAAAAAGGGGTAAACAAACAATTGCTTTTATTGATATTCTTTATTCATGCATATGAAGATAAGTTAATACGTTGATAATCAAACATATCTTGTAAACATAGCAGAGCGTAATCTATAAAATTAAAATAACAATATATTTTATAAAACAATAACTTAAAAAATATTTTATTTAATTATTTAGATGTCATTTAAGTCAAGGCATCTATTTTATTAAATGCCTTAACTTTTCATTTTTTCTTTTACAAATTTTGATTTACGGCTTTTTTGTTGAAAAACCCTTAAATTTTTAGTGCTAAACGTTACACAGTAAATGGATATCTTCGGGTTCAAGCTGCCAAAGTTGTTGATCTGGAGCACTTAATGGTTGCGCGCGATGCTTTATATAGAAGTCTACAGTGCGCCGACTTGGAGTTGCTGAAATATAGAGTTGGTTTGCACCGAGTTGCTTGGCCGATTCTTTTGCGGCTTGCATCAGTTTGGTACCAATACCTTGACCTTGCTGGTCTGCATCGACGTAGAAATAGTGGAGTAATTTAGCGTGAGGGTAATCCGCTATAACTTGGTTTGAGACTACGCTCACACCAACGAGTTTTTCAGAGACGTCAAAAGCACCTACAAATATTGAACCTTGTGCAAAGAGTTGTTTGAGTTTAGGCGGGTCATTTTCTAGATGGTATGAGTCCCAATTTTGTACCTCAAAAAAACAATCAACCAATTCTAGCTGTTGCTGTTTTTGTATGTAGTTTTGAGTAATTAATTCACGGCGGCTAATCTGCTGCCAAATAAGATCAATTTCTGAACTTTGTAAAGATCTTAAGATCATATAAATATTATTCTCCGATATGAATAAGCAGACCTAAGCCTGCTTATTCGGAAGTGCTTTATTAAGATTTGAGTGCAGCTTTCAGCTCGTAGAGTTGTTCAAGTGCCTGACGAGGCGATAAATTATCGACTTCAATTTGCTTAAGTAAATCTAGAGCAGGGGATGAAACTTCGATCTCGACAACTTTCTCTATGATTTGTGAACCAGAGCTTGCATCTGGTGGAGCAAACAAATCATTTTGAAAACTAGTTTGTAGATGTTGTTGCTGCTGTTTCTCTAAGATACGCAAACGCTTCTGCGCTTCTTTAATAACATTGGCAGGAATACCCGCTAATTTTGCAACTTGTAAACCATGACTTTGACTCGCAGGGCCTTGCTGAACCTTATGCAATAAAATCAGATTGCCATTAAGCTCTTGCGCTGTCACATGATAGTTATCGATTCCTGCTTCACTACCCAGTTCGGTTAATTCGAAATAATGAGTGGCAAATAAACATAAACATTTTACGCGCTTGGTTAAATCGACCACGCATGCCCAGGCTAAAGATAAACCGTCATAGGTACTGGTTCCGCGACCCACCTCATCCATTAATACCAACGACTGATTTGTAGCATGGTGCAGAATTTGCGAAGTTTCTGTCATCTCGACCATAAAGGTAGATTTACCTGTAGATAAATCATCGGCTGAGCCAATACGGGTAAAAATTCGGTCAATTGGACCAAGTTTGGCGGCTTTAGCCGGAACATAGCTACCGCAATAAGCAAGTAAACTGATTAATGCCGTTTGACGCATGAAGGTTGATTTACCGCCCATGTTTGGACCGGTAATAATGGCCATACGGTGCTGGGCATCAAGGAAAGTATCATTTGGGGTAAATGGTGCTTTATTTAATGCTTCAACGACAGGATGACGACCAGCCTGAATTTTAATGCCCGTTTCCGGGGTAAATTCAGGGCGCGCCCAATTGTTTAAACGTGCTTGATGAGCAAAGTTTGCAATGACATCAATTTGAGCTATTGCTGAACTCATCATTTGTAGATGGGCAATATTTTCACGAAGGTTTTCAAGCAAAGCTTCGAATAATGCTTTTTCACGAGAGAGTGCACGTGACTCACTCGATAGGACTTTATCTTCAAAACTCTTTAGCTCAGGGGTAATGTAGCGTTCAGCATTCTTTAAAGTTTGACGACGGATATAGTCGGCTGGCGCTTGTTCTGCTTGAGCACGAGTGAGTTCGATGTAATAACCACTTACACGGTTATAACCAATTTTAAGGGTATTAATGCCAGTGCGTTCACGCTCTTTAATTTCTAAGTCAATTAAGAATTGACCTGCATGATCGCGAATTTGACGTAATTCGTCGAGCTCAGCATCATATCCTTCTGCAATTACGTTGCCATCACGAAGTAATACCGGTGGGTTTTCTACAATCGCTGCCATCAAGTGTTGATGAAGCGCTTTAAAATCGCCAAGTTCTTCATCTAGTTGAACTAATAACTTAGATTTTTTTGCTTGAATGACTGGAGTTAATGCCATTCTTAAAGCTGGAATTTGTGCGCATGCATGACGAAGTTGCACCAAATCACGTGGTCGCGCACTACCTAATGCAACACGGCTAAGCACACGTTCAATATCACCAATTTCTTTAAGCACTAAACGAACTGGGTTTTCGTGATACCCCTGAATGAGTTGTTCAATCGCATCTAAACGAGCATCAAGCAATGCAGTATCACGCACAGGTTGCATGAGTGTGCGGCTTAATAGACGGCCACCCATTGCAGTTTGGCAGTCATTTACCAATTGGAATAATGATGTTCCGTGTTCAAATAATGGCTCAATAATTTCTAAGTTGCGACGTGTAATTGGGTCGAGCGCAATAAAGTCAGTACTTTGTTCAAGCTGAATTGAACGAATATGCGGTAATGCAGTTTTTTGGGTTTCTTTTGCATAGTGAATAAGCGCAGCGGCAGCAGCCTTGGCTAAAGGTAATGGGTCTAAACCAAAACCTGAAAGTGTTGATACCGTAAACTGATCACATAAAGTTTTTTGTGCATTATTTAGATTAAAATCTACATTCGGACGTTTAGTAACAGGGCAATCTAAGTGCTTTTTAATTTGTTCGATAATATTGGTGTCGACCAAGTCTTCATCAATCAAGATTTCACTTGGCATTAAACGCGCAAGTTCAATAGGTAATTGTTCTGGCTTGTAATCTTGTTGTTGAACTTTAAAAATACCCGCGCTCAAGTCGAGTAAAGCAAAACCAATCTGGTTTTGATGAATGCATAAGGAAACGAGATTAGATGATTGATAACTGCTGAGTAATGCGTCATCAGTTAATGTACCAGGAGTCAGAATACGAACAACTTTACGTTCAACAGGGCCTTTACCTGTCACTTCTCCAACTTGTTCGCAAATAGCGACAGTGCGCCCAGCTTTGACAAGGCGAGCAAGATAACCTTCTGCCGAGTGATAGGGAACACCTGCCATTGGAATAGGTCGACCACTGGCTTTACCACGATGGGTTAAAGTGATACCTAAAAGTTTGGCAGCTAAATGAGCATCTTCAAAGAAGAGTTCATAAAAGTCACCCATACGGTAGAACAGCAACGCATGTTGATAGTCCGTTTTAACTTTGAGATATTGCTGCATCATAGGTGTATGAGAAGATAAGTCAGCCATGATTTCAGCGCTATTCATGTATGTTAAATCCTTAAATTTAAATAATAAATAAGTTAATTTTGAAAGTTTGGCTGTCCAACCAATTCTAACAACTTCTGTGCAAAACTGACCTAATGTAAGAAAAAAGTACACCTTTTCGTGTATCTTTTTATGTCAAAATTGAGTCAACAGTGTGTGAGAGCTTAACTTAAACTCTCACGGTTGCCATCTTAACAAATTGAGACTGTTTGACAAAAAGGATTCCTAAAATGAATGAAGAAATAAGCAACAAAAAGAAGGCAACCTTCCAGCCCATCTAATAGCTAATTTATTAAAAGTAATAATCGCTTATTTTTATCTATAATTCACTTATCTATAGTTTCAAAAATATTTTATGCATATTACATACCACATTTGTAGTTAAAAAGAAGCTCATCAGAAGATGGGCTTTTTTATGTCTATTGGGTTATAGGAAATTTTAAGTAAAAATTTAAGTCAAAGATTTTTATTTTTACCAAAAAGTAAAATTAACTTGTTAAAAGATATTTCATTTTATCTCTATTCATCCATAAATTTTGCGGATTAGTTATCAAAACCATAATTTTTTTATGTGTTTTTTTAGAAAACTTACTTAAAGCTTTAATTACTTACAATCTGCTTTTATACACTTACTTGCTGATACATTTCTTGGGCCATAATCATACTCATAGAACAACGACTATTCATAATTTAGCACCTTATAACAATAGTACGGAGATAAGTAATGCCAAAGTATTTAGCTGTAGCAGAGAAAGTATATAAGAAGATTAAAAATGATGGCTTATACACTAATGACATTGCCGAGAACCTTAATTGTCTTATCAGCCAAATTAGAAAAGCCATTAAAGGAACAGAGTTTAAGCTCAAATATAACTATATTGATTTTGATGAACTTTTAACCAAGCCATTAAGTGAGTGTAAAGTTCAACTTGATCTAAGCGTTATGCCAAGATTTGAAAATGAAGGTGAATATCTTCTTTGGTTGGCTGGTTTTATAGAACGAATTACAGAAGGAGGCAAAACTAAATTACCTCCTATTTCACAGTTTGTACCGCCGGGTTTCAAGTTCTCTCATGATTCAATACCTGTCGCGAAGGCTGTTCAAAAGGAAGAACATGCGGACATGATTATTAGTTATTTCAAATCTGAGGACTTTATTAAATCAAATAAAGTGCCTTCATAAATTATAGAAGTGTCAGTTCATGATACTTCTATATTCTGCTGATTTGATTCAGCTACCGCCACTTGGGGCGGTTTTTTCAATAATGAAAATTAAATATAAATAATGAAAGGTTAATAAATGGCAGATAAAGCAATTATAGACATTGCAAAAATTTTGGTGGCTCATCACTTTATTTTGAACAAAGAAAAATCATTTGATATAGAAAAAATTTTATTACCACTTATTGAAGGTTGGAGTGAATTTGGTGATAACGGACCAACTATAACAGTGGTCAGTGATTTAAAAGGTATTTCTTTTAAATCGGAATCATTGAGTAGTACTGTCGAGAACTTTGTTACTTGGAGTGAAGTACCAAATGGATCTGATCTTAAAGCTGTGCTGGAATTTATAGAAAGTATTCTTCGGGAATATTTCTATAAAGATGAGGTTTAAAAGGTTCTCTGAATTATGTGTAGTTTTCTGTGAGAAGGAATTATTTTTTAAAAAAAATATGAAACATGTATTGAATTTATATGTTTAAACTTTTAATATATATTTTATATATTACTGCGCTGAAAGTTTTTATTTTTGTGACCCGTTTCTCTTATTGAGGAGCGGGTTTTTTAATACCTATAATTTAAAAAATTTTCATTAAACATAAGTGTAGAATGAATTTTTAATTTTTGAGAAATCTATATAACTCTTACAGCGCATCTTTTATTGTGGAGAAACTCCACGTATATAGACCTAAAATTGGTGAAATCATAAGTGATAACAAGTGTGTGAGAAGGGTAACAGATCATCAATGTGTCAATTTTATAGGGCCGGATAAAAATGGAACTCAGACTAAATTTGAACACTATAAAAGATGAGGTTGAAATTAATTTAGAAAATTGCATGGCCATTGAGATAAATGAATTACATCAAAACCATGCGATTTATAAATAAAGAGTTTTAAAGTTCTGGAAGCTTATTTAACGCGATACCACGTTTGATTTCGGCCAATTGCAGAGATACCAATATATCCACGAGCGGTAAGTTTTTCGCCACTTGGTGATACTGTCACACTAAAGCGATATGTCTTATCTGACTGTGGGTCAAGAATAGATCCCTTGTCATATTTATTCTGGCCGACATATTTTAGGTTTTTGACGATGGTTAAACCGATTAAAGATTTATTTTTATAAGTGCCTTCACACATCGTACATTTTTTGGCTTCACTTGGAACAAGTATTTTTTCGATATTGGCAGAGAGGTTGCCGTTTTTATCTTCGCTAAATTTTACCAGTGCTCTTGGTTGATTGGTTGCGTCATCAATTGTTTTCCAAACACTGCCATGTAGTTTGTCCGAAGCAAATGAATGAATTGAATAAAAGCTGAGTAAAAGTAAGTATAAATATTTTTTCATATCAATATTTTCTCAAATTAAAATTTGATGGTTTTAAAGGTCTGAATTATTCATTTTAAATTTAACTTCACAGTCTTCTTAATATTGAATCTATAAGCTAAACAATATGTAAAGTTATAATCTATTTGTTGGAATATTATTTTGATCAATTTATTTATGCAATTGCGATAATTGACAGAATGATTAAACAGAATCTCAAGAGCAGATTATCAATAATTCGAAGTAAGGGATAAAAAATCATTATTTCAGAGATAGGGAGATTTGTTTAAAGCTACACCAAATTATGGTGTAGCTAGCTGCTTCGATAAAATTAAGCACCACGCATTAATGCTGCTACCGCTTTTTCCAGAAATTGTAGGGTAATTGGTTTGAGCCAAGTTCCGTCAGCAAGGCTTGGTTCATTGTGCATTGCTGTACGGATTTTTTCTTGAGTACTTGGATTTTTGCCAGCATAGCCTTGTAGCATAGAAAGCCATTGCTGTGCCAAACGCTTTGCTCCTTCACTATCTGGTGGGACCTCAGCATCAATCAATTTTTCAATATCGACTAATAATTGAGGCCATTTTTTCATCTCACGAATGTAATTTTCTTTTAGAAAAGCAAACTCATCATCAGATAAATAACGGGCAAAAATACTCAGCTTACTCTCAGAAAAAGCTTTAAGTAAAAACTCAACAACTTCTGGCGTTACTCCCAATTTTTCCTGAAATTCAGGCTCGGCTGAATTTATGGTATTTAATTTAACCAGCCATTCAGGATTAGCTCGCGTATTGTGCTCAAGAGTTTTCATCCACTTTCGAGCTAGATCTTGAACTGCTTCGCTGTTGGATGGTGCACCAGCATTAAATAGTATATTTGCTGCCTGAGTTAACTCTTGCCATTCTTGGTGGCTTTTAGTACCTGCTTGTAAGAAAGTCAGTTTTTCAAGCTCTTCTTTTGTAAAGTATTTCTCATACATTGCTATAAGCTCCAGTGTTTTTAGCCAATCCTCCAAACCAAGCTCTTCACCATTTATGATCTGAGATTTAAGTTTACTGAGCTGATTTCGCAATTTCTGTTGCTCGGTCAGTCTCTGATCAATAGCTTGAATCTGCTGATCAATAATCGGTAAAAGCGCAAGATTGGGGTCTTCAAGAACCGTATGGATTTCGGCTAACGACATTCCCAGTCCTCGTAGTGCTTGAATCTGATGCAAACGAGCAATGTCTTTACGGGTGTATAGTCGATAACCAGCATCGGAACGGACCGAAGGCTGGAGCAAACCGATATCGTCATAGTGATGAAGAGCACGGACAGTAAGTCCTGTTTGCTTAGCCAATTCACCAACTTTTAACAGCATCTTTTTAGCTCCTTCTTCCTTAGGCGTGTTTTATGCTAGAGGCTTACGTTACGTGAGGGTCAACTACTTTAAATCATATTTTTTGATTCTTTTTTCTTTATTCACTCTTCAAATTTATTTTATTCATTGTTGGGGTGTCTTAAGCAAGATTAGATAAGCCAGTTTTTTTGGATAAAAATGACTTCAAGTCATTTCAGTCATGGAGGGGCAATATATTTAGCAAATCAATAGCAACCGATATTCACCATCATTTTCAACTGGTGCTCTATGCACACACGGTAAAACCTTTTGAGTTGGATGATCTACTGCTAAACGCCAAATATGTCCCGTGCCTAAATTTACAGGTTGGGCATCGGGTTTAGGCTGATAATGCAAATCAAAAAAATACTCTGTCAAAAAAGCTTCAAAATCAGCATCATGACCATCATGTAATTTTTTGAGCTTTTCTCTAACTTCTGGAATTAAAATTTTTTGTTCAACTTGATCATTGGGCACAATATCACTGGCAGCGCCGTGATAGGTACATAAGAATGTATCGGTTTCAATGGGGGAGCGATCAACATGAAATGAATATACATCTGTTGAAATGAAATCTAGCTCTTCATCGCGCTCATAGTTTTTAAGCAAATTAAGTACAGGTGATGCGCCAAATTCAGTTAACAGCTCTATATCTTCTAAAATAATTTTTCTGGCCAAATTACCTTTTTCTGAAAGTTGTAGGGCTAACAAGTCTTCAACAGAAACTTCTGTAATATTTTCTTTTAACTGAAGTTTATTCACAATTTCTTTAAAGTCGCCCACCAAATTTCTGTGCCAACAAATCGCATTTGTCTCTCCTTGAAAATGTGTATTTACAAGTTCAGAGAAGCTAGAAACTTTTCTAATTTGTTTGCTGTCAGAAAACGCGTTTTGCATAGGAGAATTAAATAAACCAGAAGCCGAGTCGCATAATATACACTGAGCTTTGTTTAAAATATTCCACTTTAGAGCAGTAAGAGGAAACAATTTGGGTCTAGGAAAAAGAGTTGCGGTAATTTCTTTTAATATTCAAGCCTTGTGCCAGCTAGCTAGAAGCATGTATCGTTAGGGAATAATACTTTAAAATAATAAGGTGATTGAAAGCAAAATTATTCAATTAAATAACCGGGCTGTACCACCACAATTAAAACAACAATGGTCTCAAGAGAAGTCCTATAAAAGTAAATAAAACATTAGGTTTTATTGGTGAAAATTGACAGGACATATCACTGATCAAGATTGGGGTTTATGAAGTAATATTTTTACGGTTGATTTATTTATGATAGCTTCGTCTTACTTTAAAAAACGCAGAAAAAATTACCGCACCGTAAAGGATCAGCAGCTTACAATCGCAGCAAAAGCCAATATCTTTATTTGTATTATTTTTTGTTTGTTTTGGACCATATATTTCGCATTTGCACAAATGTGGTTAATTGTTTATATGGATATCTTTTTTACGCTGATCTCCATTTTTAGCCTTTTTCTTATTTATATAAATCGTATTTCAGCGGGTATTCTTTTATCTCAAGTCGTTCTGCTTGTTTTTCCAGTCATTTTTTGCTTATTTTTTGATGTGGCAACCACTGACCGTCCGCAGGTGGCCCAATTGTTTTTACCTGCTGGAGCGATATTGGGGTATTTAAATTACCGTAGAAATCCAAGCTATTTACAAATCGTTTTAATTCTATTGTCGGTCGGATGTTTTATATTTTTTAGCGGCAGCTCTTTTAATCTTGAGAGTGCTATACCGCTATCTGAAGATATTCGTGACCACGGTGGGTGGATTGCGACTTGTGTGGCGACACTGATGATTTGTATTTCAATTTACACCATGCAATTAGAGATACAAACCGAAAATACCATGGTGCAAGACTTACGTTTAGCGCTTGCAAAGGAACAATTTGAGCTTTTCTATCAACCACAAATAGATTCATCTGAAACGCTAATTGGCGCGGAAGCTCTGCTCAGATGGCGTCATCCTGTTTTGGGTCATGTTCCAACACAAGACTTTATTCCAGCAGCTGAAACTTATGGATTAATGCCAGAGATTGGGGAGTGGGTATTAGCTCAAGGCTGTAAAGTTTTACAAGATTGGAGTAAAAAAACCGAGACTAAAGATCTTACGCTTTCAATTAATATTAGTGCTGATCATTTTATGCAGCCCACCTTTGAGCAAACTTTGATTGATTTGGTTCTACAATACGGCATAAATCCATCTCGGCTCATTTTAGAAATTACTGAGAATATTGCTTTAAATAATTGTGTAAGCCTCATCGAAAAAATGCATTTCCTATCAAAAAATGGAATTCAACTTTCACTTGATGATTTTGGTACAGGTTATTCATCTTTAAGCTATTTACAGAAGATGCCGATTAAACAAATTAAGATTGATCGTAGCTTTGTGCAAGCAGCTTTGGAGGATAAGCGTAGTAATAAGTTAGTCACAGGCATTATTAAAATTGGATTAGATCTGAACCTCCGAGTGTTGGTAGAAGGCATCGAAACGACTGAACAATTTAATGCTTTTAAAGACAGTGGATGCACTGAGTTTCAAGGTTATTTATGGGGATGCCCGAAATCTTTAAATGATTTTATGAAACAGTTGCCACATTTTAAAAAATAGGCAAAAGCTCTATTTCAGCATGTAGATGTAGAAATTAAAAAGAGGCTCTATATTATTTAGAAAAATTTAAATTAATTTTAAATATGTAATATCGGCTAAACATTGATAGTGAAAGATACGGATATTTATTAAACGGGTCATATCATGTCTAGCTTTAAAATAAATACACTTTTACTTTCTCTTATTTCTTGTTCGGTCTTTTTTACGGGTTGTAATGACAGCAATAGTTCAGATGATAATTCGACAGCAAATCAAGAAATACCAGCCGCACCAAAGGGTGTAGGCTTTGAAGATACTGCTCCAGTCCCATCAAATATCACGACCATTGTAGATTCGTGGACGACCAATCAACGTGGTGATGCACGATATGCCACGGTTGAAACAAATGCTGGGGTACGTGTGTTGAGCGGCTTTTTAGATGTATGGACGCCATCTAGTTTATTTGTAGATGCAGGCCAATCTGCCGAAGCAAGAGATGGCTTTCCAGCAGTAGTCGAATCGAACTGGACGGGTTTACCAGGCGACAGTACCGATGGTACAAAAAAGAATGCAGATGTATTGAACTACAATATTAATTATTCAATTCAAACCACGCATAGACGTACAGACGAAGAAGCTATCCGAGCCTATTTAGATGATAGACGTGGAAAAAGTTATAGCGTAACGACAGGGATGGGAGCATTAACCGATCCGTGGAGAAAACTCACTGGGCAGACCACCACAATCAATTCAGTTCCAGCCGATGCGGCACAAATAAAATACGATGACAAAGGCAATAATAGTGGACTTACCACTGCCGATGGCAATGCCAATTTCGGAAAAGTGGTTGAGTTTGTTCAAGCGATGGGGAATAACTCATCGACAGAGTCAGCAAAGCGTTTTTATAAATATGCACGTCCGTGGCGTTGGAGCTCTGAAGTCATTGTTGTGCCTAGTTTAGAACCTGCAAAAAGTAGCACACCTGCAACTGATGGTGGTTTCCCAAGTGGCCACACCGCCGAAGCTGGCCGAAATGCAATTGCGATGGCGTATTTAGTACCTCAGCGTTATCAAGAACTGATTGCTCGTGGTATGGACCTTGGTGATTCACGTATTATTGCGGGCATGCATTCAGCAATGGACGTGATTGGCGGACGACTCCAGTCGATTGCCGCAGATGTTGCCAACTTAAATGCTATGACTGTAGAGCAACGAAAAGAAGCTTATTTACAAGCTCAAACACAGCTCATGAAAGAAACCAATAGCTCAACATTTGAATCATTTTATAGTTTGGCGAAAACACCTTATGACACGAATGACCGTTTTGCTGATCTTGAAAAATTAAAACAGCAGGTTAATCACTGGATGACCTATGGTTTTAACCAAATTGGCGATAAAACAAAAATAGCAACAGTGCCTAAAGGTGCAGAGGTTTTGTTGGAAACTCGACTTCCTTATTTAACTGCCGATCAGCGTCGTGTGGTTTTGAAATCAACTGCACTTGCCTCGGGTTATCCAGTTATGGATGACGTTGAAGGCTATGGTCGCTTAAACCTGTTTAGAGCGGGTGCCGGTTATGGCAGTTTTGATGGCGATGTTAATCTGACCATGGATGCGAGTTTAGGTGGCTTTAACCAATATGATCAATGGAGTAATGATATTGCGGGTGCGGGTAAACTGACCAAATCAGGCACAGGAACTTTAGCACTGACAGGAAATAACTCGTTTACTGGCGGTATTGATTTAAAGCAGGGTGGTTTAGAAATATTGTCTGAGCATGGTGCTGGTCAAGGCGATATTTATATGCGTGAAAATAGCCTATTAAAAACCAACTCAGCTAAAACAGTTACCATTGCGGGTAATCTAACTCAGCTTGCAGGAACCACATTCAACATCACGTTTAAATCGAATGCACTTCCAGCAGTTCAGGTGGCAAATACGCTTACTTTAAATGGAACATTGCAGCTCGTCACAAAAGACAATTTAGCGGCGGGAACTTATACGGTGTTATCGGCTAAAAAAGTCCAAGGCACCTATAAAAAAGTGACACTCAATGGCAAAGATATTACGCCAATTTATCAAAATAACAGTGTTAAGTTTACGGTGTCATAAGTGAAACTTGGATAACCCATATCCATAGTTAGAAGAACGTTGGGCCACTCCAAAAGAGTAATTAAACAATTTTAAAGAGTGGTTCAATTAAACAATATGTTGTAAATACTTAATTAATTAAGCATTTATTTAGAATGTTTTTGCAGAATTTAAAATATGGTGTGGTTAGTCTGGCAAAGAGTTAAGGGAAGTGTGCTTTAAGATTGGGCGGGAACTATATCAATAGCTTGAATATAATAGCTTTGCAGCAAAACCTATGAAGAAAAAACCAATAAACATATTTCCCAAAGTAGAAAGTATTCTATTTCCTTTCAAACGGCTAATTAAATATGCACCACAAAATACTAAAAAACTAAGATAAATCAATGTAATTGCAAGCATTATGGCGGTGAGAACAATAAAAGCCATCCATATATGTGGAGCACTAATATTGATGAATTGGGAAAAAAAGGAAATATGAAATAGAAGTGTTTTCGGGTTGAGGAGAGTTACCAGCATTCCTTGGCCTATTATCCCACTATTACCTTTTAGTTCTGTTTCTTCTATTTCATTTTTTTCTTTTGGCTTTATAACAGAATAAAGTGTTTGTGCGCCTAAATAAAAGAGATATGCGGCTCCAGCATATTTTATTGTGTTAAATAAAAAGGGAGTAGAGCTAATAACGGCCGCAAGACCGGCCCAAGCCATTAATACTAATAATACATCGCTCAGAACAATGGATAGAATTGCCGCGAACCCTTTTCTTACTCCGCTTTTAATACTTGTCTTAATGACAAACATTGTTTCAGGACCGGGAGCAAGAATTATTAATATTACCCCTAGAAAATAAGTCCAAAAATTTATAATACCAAGATCAGAAAACACAAATTCACCTTAAGTGTCTAAAATTAAAAATATTTTTTAACTGATAAACTAGCAAAAATTTGGATTAACTATTTGCAGTTTGAATCTATGTATAAGAACCAATACTTATACTTTTAATCTTAGATTTTTTTGGAGTTATTACTCTAAAATATTGCCATAGATGTTTTTTTGCAAGTTGTATCTTTTAAGACATCGTTAGAGCTTTGAATGATAAGCGTTTTATAAACCAAATTTTAACAATAAATTTTAATTATTTATCCTTACTTTTTAATGATCTAATTTAAAACAAATGTCATTTTGTGTGCTTGACTGCAATAAATGTGAAGCTTATCCTTTGCCTGCTGGCCTACATTGCCAGTCGGTTTTAGCAGACCGTGATGAAAGATCGCATCAGGATTATTTCTTCTGAGGGATAGTCTTATGCGTAAACTCCTCGTCTCCTCCTGTAGCGGTAGGACGGGAGAGGGACACCTTCGGGTGTGCTGGTTAAATCTTTCACCAGTCTGCTAACCCTCTTTCGTTCTGCCACCATAATTTATAATGCTTTGGCAGAAATCCAATTAAAAAGGAGTTGGCTTTGCACATTCATTATTTCTTGGCAGCCTTTGCCAAAAGCTATAACGACACAACTTAAACTTTTAGAGCAGTTTGATGGCTATTCGGCTTTTCAGACTTTAATTCACTGCGCCTAAAAACTTAATCAACAATAAAACTTGAGATGTGCCAAGCACAGTCTTTATGGGCTTTGCTATGCCTTTTTTTCTCCCAAAAACGGCAGCGGTTTTTATATCTCATTTATATACAACAATAATTTTTTATAACGGTAAAACTATGTCACATTCAGATCTTCCATTTCGAGCTTTAAGCGTACTGCACACTTCCCGCTATTTTTTTAATAAATACGGCTTTCATAATGTCGGAGTCGACCGAATTATTGATTCGGCAAAAATTCCCAAAGCGACTTTTTATAATTATTTTCACTCAAAAAAGCGTCTTATTGAAATGAGCCTAACTTTTCAAAAAGATGGCCTTAAACATGAAGTCATTTCGATTATCTACGTCCAAAAAGAATTAACTATAGTTGAAAAACTTCGCAAAATTTACTTTTTACATGCCGACTTAGATGGTCTTTATCATTTGCCATTCAAAGCTATTTTTGAAATTTCGAAAACTTATCCCAAAGCATATCAACTCGTAATTGATTATCGGAATTGGTTCATTAATGAAATCTATAATTTGCTTTTAACGACTAATGAAAACGCTTCAAAACAAGATGCACACATGTTCTTGTTTGTGATTGACGGGGCAATGGTTCAGCTTTTAGATCCAAACAAACCAGATGAAAGAGAGCGGTTGCTTGAGTATTTTTTGTTGGGGTTTAGGTGAGAGAGAAATTAGTATAAACAGTATCCTTTGGAGAGTTGATCATCTAGTTTTAGAAATGAATTGTTTTAAGTAATTCATTTCTAATAATAAGCTCATATTCTTAATCTGAGGAAGCTAATTAAAAAAAACTGGACTTAACAGGTTTTTAAAATTCTATACTTTTTGAAAATAACTTTTAGCCGCAGATCTTTTCGCAAGGAATACCGTCATTGTCTCGATCTAAGCTATGCATTCCACATTGCAGTGCTTGACGTGCTTGAGAACAACTTTTCATTTGACCACAAGTACGAGGATATGACCCACATTTAAGTGGGATCGAATCAGTATTAGTTCTTTTTGAACTCGGAGCTGGAGTAGATCTAGGTGATTTTTGTTTAGGATAAAGAACTGGTTTAGTTCTCGACTCAGCTTCTGACCTGTTAGATATACTATAAGGATAATCTGACTGATCTACATTCATCTGAGCATTATATATTGCTCTAGCCTCTTCAGGTGTTAAGCCTTTAGGGTGCATTGGTACAGAATTAATAGGGGATACAGTTACACATCCAATTAATAAAAGTGGTAATAGTATTAAGTTAAAAAGTATTTTCATTTTCTTTTTTTAAATTAGCTAACTTATATTGATCTTGTCATAACACAAATAGAGTAACAATATAGGTATGATAAAAAAGGAAATTTATTTATTTTGATTTTCTATAAAACATAAAGTAAAGTTCGCTCGCAAGTTATTAAGTAAAATGAATAACTTTTCATGAATACTATAAAAGCTTTTAATGATTTTTATAAAGCTAAACACATGGTTCCAAATTGTAAGATATAGATATGGCTTCTAAAAATTTTCTTTCTACGCTTGCACGGAAAAGTAAAGAAAACAGAGGAAATATAGCCCTATGTTCTATTCTTTTTATTATTCCTTTATTTGTATTTCCTGCTTATCCTAAAAACGAATGGCAGTACGAGGTATATCAATACATCACACAAAATATGCATGTGACTATTGGTACAAAAGGCCCATTACCGTTTTTTACGATTCTTTATAGCCTTTATATAACCATAGTCATGTTCTTTGTTGGTTGTGTGATCTGCTATTTTTTTATTAAAAAATATGGGATTAATAAAGCTTATCAAGAAGAAATTTATAAATTCTTTTTCAAAGCCGAATTTGAATCTTCAAAAAAATACCCCTGGCTAGAAAAGCCTCTAATTAAAAAGACTTTAGTCTCAAGTACATTTGCTGGGTGTTTTGTCATGGGAATTATTCATTTCATTGAGGATGATATTACTCAGCAAAGGCCTAGACGTAGAGGTGGACTCATATCATTTTGTTATAACTATAGAGTGGGGGTTATGTTTTGGGAAATCATAAGTACCGCCTTTAGTACTTTTCCGATTTTTTATTTTGGCCTGTTATTCTTATATATTATTAATTATTTTTTTCGCGGGTTAGGTACAGGTAAGGTGGCTATTCCTTTAGAAGTGCCAAGCGAAAAACAAAAGTGAACTAGGAGGGTCTGATATTTTTCTTTTGAATTGATAAAACACAATTCACTTAACCTATCAATAAATGTGACAGAATCTAACTTTTTAAAACCTGTAAATGCCACTATCCTAATTAGACTTGAGCACAATCTTTTGAAGTGTTCCTTTTTAGTTTAGTTAGTTTTTTAGGTATTTAAAAAATGAATAAAATGCATGTAACTTTAGCGGTAATTGTTGGTTTAATTGTTGGTGGCGTAATAGGCGTTCTAGGTTACTCTAAAACTGCTGCACGTTATGACGCAATGACCACAGCTTGTGTCATGGTAAATCAAGCAGTTGAACATGAAATCTTGAAACCAGAGCAAGTCAAACAGCTCGGTGAGCTTACAGGCCAAAGCCTTAAAAAAGATTATGAGTCAGTTGCCGCTAAATTTAAATTCTCTGAAAAGCAATTAGGTAATGCATCTGAAGGTTCTCATTGTAGTCAGTTTATTGTTGGGGTAAATGCCGCTAAATAACCTAGAGGAAGCCCACAGTGTGTGGGCTTTTTTTATAATATTTAGTTAGGGTAGCTACAATATTAACTGACCATATTATCTACAGACTGCTATAATAATGATCATCACAAAATTTAAACTAAGCTTGCCCCAAAGGCAGGCTTTTTGTATGTGCAAACAGATCTGCTAGGAAATATGAAACGTTATCTTAAACAAACTCCAACGACCACTTCTCATTGGACAACAGAGCAAGACTGCTTCTTGATAGAAAATAACTCTCTCTCAATTTACGAACTTACAGTCCATCTCCCTTTTTCCGAAGAGGAAATAAGAGTGCGTAGAGCGGTGCTTGGTTTAGTTCGACGCGATAAGCAGATGAAAACATATTAATTTTACCAAATGGTAAAAATCAATATGAAAGAAAATATTTCAAAGTATCTCTATTCAAGCTTTTATTTTGTGGATGAGTTATCAAAACCATATTTTTTTTCGGTGTTTTTTTGGTGCAATTTACATAAAGATCCAATTACTTACAATCAAATCTAATAAGATTACCTTTACTTACACATCTTTAAGCATAATCAAACTCATAAAACATTCATAGATCAGCACTTTATAACAATAGTACGGAGAGAGGTTAATGCCAAAGTATTTAGCTGTAGCCGAAAAGGTTTATAAAAATATTAAAAAAGATGGCTTATTCACTGATGACATTACTCAGAACCTTAACTGTTTAATTAGTCAGATTCGAAAAGCCATAAAGGGAACTGAGTTTAAGCTCAAGTTCAACTATATAGACTTTGAAGAAAACTTAACCAAACCGTTAAGTGAGTGCAAAGTTAAAATTGATCTGAGTGTTATGCCAAAGTTCGCAAATGAAGGTGAATATCTTCTTTGGTTAGCTGGTTTTATTGAGCGAATCACAGAAGGTGGAAAACCTAAATTACCGCCAATTTCACACTTTTTACCACCAGGTTTTAAAATGTCGAAAGATGCATCATTTGCTATGACTGTTACTCCTCAAAAAGAAGAGCATGCAGACATGATTATCAATTATTTTAAATCTGAGGATTTTATTAAAACCAATAAAACTCCTTCATAAAAGAATATAGAAGCAAATGTCCACCTTGCTTCTATATACCTGCTGGTTTTAACTCAGCGACCGCCTTCTGGGGCGGTTTTTTTTGCCTAAGAAGAGTTATCACACAATTTATTATTTTAGCTAAAGCCATAATTAAGTAATTTTTAAATGTATATAAATATTCAAACATTTACTTATTTTGTATAAATAACAAAGGTTTGCTTATATCTTTTGGTAAAGAAAAATATACATTTTTCACATAAGCAACGTTCCATGTAACGCAATGAAACATTTAGCTGTTCATAATCTTTAAAAAAAGAGAGCATGAACGAAATGAATGAAAACGCAGAGCTTATAAAATATATAGACGTTGCTGAGAATGTCTATGAACGTGTCTATGAGAATAATCAAGTTTCAAATAATTTGATTGTTAATCTCAACCGCATTATGGCGGAAATAAAAAAACAGGCCGAAGAAAAAGATCTGAAGTTAAAATATAATTCGATCGACTTTGAATATTGTCTGAGTTTGCCTGTAGCCGATAGAGATATAAAAATTGACCTCAGTTTAATTCCTCATTTTGAATACCGTGACGAATGCATTTTATGGCTAACCAACTTTATTGGGAAAATTAGTGTGCCTAAAAAGATGACGAGGCAGAAATTAAGTTTTCACTAAAAAATTAGAGTTTATAGAGATATATGAGTCATCACTAAAAGACTAACAGCTTCTACGCTTAAACAGTTATGCTTTATTGCAGATCAACATTTCATAATTAGAAAATGACATAGAGCACTTAGAATGAAAAAGTTTGCAATAACCTTTGCTGTTTTGGTTCAGTTATCGACCTATGGTTTAGCCAATGATTCTACGGGTTACGTAGGTACAGGTGGGATTCAATATCTCAAAAATTCGCAGATTGCCATGCACAGCGAAGATCTCTTTATCAGTAAAAAACTGGTTAAGGTCGATTACGTCTATAAAAATTTAAGCAATAAGGATGTAACAGAAACGATCTTATTTCCGCTACCGCGTATTGATAACTTTTTTGAATCTGATTTTGCCCATACCGAACAGCTTTTAAAAAGTTTTAAGATTGTGGTAGATGGTAAAAATATAAAACCCGAGATGCATGTCAGAACGTTTATTCAAAAAGATGAAAAATCACCTGTGATTGATACGACAGAAGAGTTTAAGCAATGCGGTTTCAGTGAAAAAGAGATGTTAAACCCATGGACTCGCACTAACTATGATTATGAATATTATGTAGACAAGCTAAAAGAATGTAATAAACCACAGATACAGAAAATTTTAGCCAATTTTAAAAAAGATGATGTAATTCCTTGGTCATCTCAAGTGATTTATAGTTGGAAGCAGACTTTTAAAGCCAATAGTTTGACTAAAATTCACCATGTATATAAACCGTTGGTCGGTGGTTCTGTTGCTCTTTATCCAGATGAATATAACCAGCAATTTTGTATGGATAAACAATTTAAGCTAGGCTTAAAAAAAGCCAGCGCAGAAAATTCGCCGTTTAGTGCCCTGGGCTATATTTTGACGACGGGTGCAAATTGGGCAAAGCCGATTGAGAACTTTAAGCTCACCATTGAGCGAGATAAAGATGAACTAGTGTCATTTTGTTGGGATGGGCCAGTTAAAAAAATTAGTCCAACTCAATTTCAAATGATCAAAACCAAGTTTGTACCTAAAAAAGATCTAGATATTATTTTTGTGAGAGTGAAATAGGCCAAACTCAAATAAAAATGCAGAAATGGGTAGCGTAATCACGCTAACAACTCCCATACTATAAAAGTAAAGGAGTTTTTTAAGACAGGATGACACGTGAATTTAAAGAATCTTGAAGCATTTTATTGGGTGGTGACTTTAAATAGCTTCAATAAAGCGGCGACTAAATTACAAACCACACAGCCTGCGGTATCTCAAAAAATCACAGCTCTTGAAAATGAATTAGGTTTTAAAGTTTTAGATCGAAACTATCGGCAGTTTAAGCCGACTCATAAAGGCTTAACTTTATTTAAGTATGCCGAAAAATTTATGCGACTAGAGACCGATCTGGTCGCAGAACTGACAGAAAACCAGCACCTAACGGGTACTATTCGTTTGGGAGTTTCCGAAACTATTGTTTATACATGGTTGGTTGAATATATCGAAAAGGTTCAACAAGAGTTCCCAAAAATTTCAGTAGAAATTGTGGTAGATCTTACGCCTAACTTACAAGAAGGCGTTCGGACAGGCGACTTAGACATGGCTTTTTTGCTTGGGCCAACTTTAGCTTTTGAATGTATTGAACAGACTTTGTGTGATTTTGAACTAAGCTTCTTGGCATCACCGTCATTTAAAGGCGGAGTTGCTCAAATGTCTTTTAAAACTCTCATGTCACATACCATTTTAACTTATCCAAAAATTACCTATCCCTATAAAGAATTAAAAGCAAGAATGAAAGAGCAAGGGATTGATGAACCACTTTCAATTACCAGTTATTCATTGGCAACGTTGTTGCGTTTAGCCGAACAGGGTTTAGGTATTGCTGTGGTGCCGACCTTAACGGCGTTAAAAGAAATAACTGATGGCCGACTAGAAATATTAAATACGCCTATTCAGTTAAAGACCTTTCATTTCACCTCGATCTACATTCAAGGGAACGATGTTGCCTTAAAAGAGAAATTAACCGAAGTTGCGGTTAAGGTTTCTGAATGCGCTATGAAAAGACTCAATGAGCAAATAAAAAAATAAGCTGTTTTGTATGTAAAACAATAAAGGCAGCTTATTAACTTCAATAAGTAGAGCTTATCTTGATTTTCTAACACCTAATAAATCATTTAAAATCAATCATTTAAATTTTTACCTTAATGTAAAAAGTCTTATTGTCCGTAGGGATTAGCTATGTTTTTATTTTAGACACAAGATTTGATCACCGATTGTGTTGATTGGGGAGCAGGGAATCTTTGTCATTTTAAAGGATTAAAGAATATCGTTTGGGACAAAAAATGGTGTTCTTGGTTCAACTTGAAAATAGCGTTGTTAAGCTCAAATGGATGAGGAACGCATTAATATGTCTTTACTGAAATCTTCTTTTTTATCAGATCGCCAATGGGCCATTGTGGCCTCGATCTTTATGATGGCGACCTCTGCAATGGGGCCCGGATTTTTAACCCAAACTGCTGTATTTACAGTCAAATTAGGCGCGGCATTTGGCTTTGCCATTTTAGTTTCCATTCTGATTGATTATGTGGTTCAACAAAATATTTGGCGAGTGGTCACACTCACTCAAATGCGTGCATCTGATATTGCCAATAAAGCATTGCCGGGTAGTGGTTATTTACTAGCATTTTTGGTGATTTTGGGCGGGTTTTTCTTTAGTGTCGGTAATATTGCCGGTGCAGCTTTGGGTTTAAATGCGCTTTTTGGCCTAGACACAAAGTGGGGCGGTATTTTAAGTGGTGCGTTAGCCATTTTGATTTTTGCCTCTAGAAAAGCAACGCTTGCCATGGATAAAAGCATGATCGTGTTGGGATTGCTTAAAATCCTCCTGATTATTATTGTGGCCGTTATAGTAATGCCTCCTGTTGGGCAAGCTGTACATCAAACCTTTGCTCCAGATCAGATCGACTTTGCCATTATTACCACCATTGTCGGCGGTACGGTTGGTGGCTATATCTGCTATGCAGGTGCACACCGTTTACTCGATAAAGGCGCTGTTGGCCCAGAAAATATTGATGAAGTTGCTAAAGCTGCGACAAAGGGCATTGTTGTAGTCGGCATCATGCGCTATGTGTTGTTCTTGGCTTTTTTAGGTGTGGTGGTGAGCGGGGCAACCATTGATTTAGCCAGCCATGACGCCAATCCGGCAGCTCAAGCATTCCAATATGCAGCGGGTACATTCGGTTTTAAATTATTCGGCTTAATTTTCTGGGCAGCCGGCATTAGTAGCACCATTGGCGCAGCATATACTTCAGTGTCATTCTTTACTGCATTTAAAAAGAACTTAACCCCAAAACAAACCAACTATACGACCATTACCTTTATTGCATTGGCTTTATTGCTCTATGTGTTATTGGGTGCAACTCCGGCAGGCCTACTCATTTTCGTAGGTGGTTTTAACGGATTGGTGTTGCCAATTGGCCTTACAATTTTTGTGTATGTTGCCGCGTGCCGTAAAGATTTAATGGGTAATTATAACTATCCAAAATGGTTGCTTATTTTGGGTGGATTAACATGTCTGTTAACGTGGTGGATGGGCTACATGTCGTTTACGACTGTGTTTAACTATTTGACCAAGCTTTAAGCCAGACGTTGTTAAGTAATAAAGGAATAATGCCATGTTTGTAGATTTAAATAGTGATTTGGGTGAAAGCTTTGGCTCATGGAAAATGGGTAATGATGACCAGATTTTACCTGTCGTGACCAGTGCCAATATTGCTTGTGGCTTTCATGCAGGCGACCCGCTCGGCATTTTAAAAACGGTTCGTAAAGCCGTTGAGCTTGGTGTGACCATTGGTGCTCACGTGTCTTATCCAGACCTTGTAGGCTTTGGCCGCCGTAATATGGATTTGTCACGTGACGAATTGATTGCCGATGTGCTTTACCAAATTTCTGCACTCGATGGTTTGGCGAAAGTAGCAGGCTCAAAAGTGCAATACGTTAAACCACATGGCGCGCTCTACAACACCATTGCACATGACCAAGCTCAGGCAGCAGCCGTGATTGATGCTATTAAAATGTATAACCCCGAATTGGTTTTAGTGGCTTTGGCAGGTTCTAACTTAGTCGAACAGGCACGAGCTGCGGGTTTAAAAGTTGTGTCTGAAGCATTTGCAGACCGTGCATATAACAGCGATGGCTCATTGGTTTCCCGCCGTCTAGAAGGTGCGGTTTTACACGACTCGGCATTTGTTGCGAGCCGTGTGGTGTCTATGCTTAAAAATGGTGGAGTTGAGTCAATTGATGGTGTATTTACCCCAATTCAAGCCGACACCATTTGCCTACATGGCGATACCGACGGTGCGCTAGAGATGTCGGCAGCCATTAAAGCCGAGCTTGTAAAAAATAATATTGTAATTCGCCCATTTGTAAATAAAGCATAAGGAAGAGCGCCATGTATAAGGATATTAAAGTCGACCCAGCTCAGCTTGAAGCCGCATTACATGCACGTTTAAAAATCCGTGCAGGTTTTGATAAACCGACAGCAGGGATGGCTGCAGGTATGACGCAGGTCAACATGATCTCGGTGCCAAAAGAGTGGGCATATGACTTTTTGCTCTATGCACACCGTAACCCTCAAAGTTGCCCAGTGCTTGATGTGCTCGAAGAAGGCATCTATGCAACTAAGCTTGCCGCAGACTCAGACATCCGCACTGACTTTCCGCGTTATCGCATTTGGAAAGATGGCGAAATGGTCGATGAAGTGACCGATGCAAGAGAGATTTATAACGCTCATCCTGATTTGGTGACTTTCTTAATTGGTTGCAGTTTTTCATTTGAAACAGCTTTGCAAGAAGCGGGTATTGAAGTTCGTCATATTCATGACGACACCAATGTGCCGATGTATTTGAGCAATATAAAGTGCGAACCAGCAGGCCGTATTTCAGGAAATATGGTGGTTTCAATGCGACCAATTCCATCGCATCAAATTAGTGAAGCGGTAAAAATTACAGCACGTATGCCGAGTGTACATGGCGCGCCTGTACATATTGGTCACCCTGAAAGCTTAGGCATTAAGGATGTAAATAAGCCAGACTTTGGCGATGCTTCTCGTATTGAAGCGGGTGAAATTCCAGTGTTTTGGGCGTGTGGAGTAACGCCGCAAGCGGCGGTCATGAACTCGAAAATTCCTTTTGCAATTAGTCATGCACCGGGTTACATGTTTATTACCGACATTCCTGACCGTGCTTGGATTGGCTAATTGGACTAAAGAAGAATTAAAAGGATAAGCAAATGCGTTTTTTATCGGTAAACGCCGATTGTTTTCTAATTGAGCTTGCGAGCTTAGAGGAAACTTTAGCGTTGTACAATAAATTGCAAAATACGCAATTGAATGGAATTAAAGACTTAGTCCCCGCTGCAAAAACAATTTTGGTTTTCTTTAATGAGATCGAAACCAACTTTAAAACGCTGGTTGCTTCAATTCAGAGTCTCAAAGTTGATTCTGGATTTGAGCGTAGCGGCCAAGAAGTGATTGTACCGATTTGCTATAACGGCGAAGACCTTGTTCAAGTTGCCGAGTTACAAGGGCTGACTGTTGCAGATGTGATTAGAAAACATCACCAAAGTGTGTGGAATGTTGCTTTTATTGGGTTTGCGCCGGGCTTTGCTTATATGAGCAGTCCCGATAAGCCTTTTACCGATATTCCACGCTTAACGGTTCCGCGTAAAAAAATACAGTCAGGTTCTTTGGGCTTGGCTGGAAAATACTCTGGTATTTATCCAAAAGACAGTCCAGGTGGTTGGCAGTTAATTGGAACCACATCGGAAAAAATGTGGGATTTAGAGCGTAAAAATCCTGCATTGCTGTTACCGGGCATGACCGTACATTTTGAAGATGTGACGCATAGCCCGACAACCGTAAATATACCACAGCAAATTATCCGTACAGCTGAGCCGAAACAATCTCTGCCACTGTTTAAGATTACTGCACCAAGTTTACAGATGCTCATTCAAGATGAAGGGCGCTTAAACCAGACCAATATTGGTGTTGGGGTTGCAGGTGCAATGGATTTATCTGCCATGCATAGTGCTAACCGTATTGTAGGTAACCCAACCGATACACCCGTCATTGAAGTTTTAAATGGCGGCCTAAAAGCCAAAATGCAGCATGCAGGTGTTATTGCGGTGGCGGGTGCGATCTCAAACATTCGTGTGAAATTTGCTGACGGTCAAACTGCAGATTTTGCAAGTTATCAACCGATTGATTTAGACGAAGGCGATGAGTTTCAAATTCAGCCACCAACAGCAGGTTTAAGAAATTATCTGGCAGTTCGCGGTGGTATAGACGTTCAACCAGTACTCAATAGTGCTTCGTTTGACAGCTTGGCAGTGTTAGGACCAGAACCTTTAAAGCTTGGAGATACCATTTATCAAGGGCAAGTAAAGGCAACCAACATTAGCGTAAATGAAGTGGGTAAATGCGACTTGCCACAAGCTGGTGAAGTCGTTGAGCTAGATATTGTAATGGGGCCGCGTACAGACTGGTTTGAACAAGACAGTATTGAACTACTGTGTCAGCAAGAGTGGCTGGTGACCAATGAAAGCAACCGAGTTGGGCTAAGACTTTCAGGTGCACAGCCTTTAACTCGCAAAATTACCTACGAGTTGGAAAGTGAAGGCACATGTATTGGTGCTTTGCAGATTCCACCGAGTGGCCAACCCGTTTTGTTTATGAATGATCACCCTTTAACGGGCGGATATCCGGTCATTGCCGCTGTTGCTAAACACCATTGGGATTTGGTGGCACAGATTCCGGCAGGTTGCCGCATCAAATTTAAAAAAATTGCCGAATTTACAGATTTTGAGAATGAAAGATGAATACAGAAAAATTATTGATTGCTAACCGTGGTGAAATTGCCGTTCGTATTATCCATGCTTGCCGTGATATGGGAATTTCATCAGTCGCGTTATATGCAGATGACGATATTGGTAGCATGCATGTCGAACTTGCCGATGAAGCATGGGGCTTGGCGGGTGCTACTGCTAGCGAGACTTACCTAAATATTCCTGCCATTATCGAAATTGCAAAGAAATCGAAAGTAACCATGGTCCATCCGGGTTATGGCTTTTTATCCGAACGTGCTGAATTTGCCCAAGCCGTGATTGATGCGGGCTTAAAATGGGTCGGGCCATCACCAAGTGCCATTGAAAAGCTGGGCGATAAAATCGAAGCACGTAAAATTGCTGCTTCAGTCGGTGCGCCCTTGGTTCAGGGTACGCAAGACCCACTTAATAATGCAGATGAAGCTTTAGAGTTTGCCAAACAATATGGTCTACCAATTGCCATTAAAGCTGCGTTTGGTGGTGGTGGCCGTGGCTTAAAAGTCGCGTGGAAACTCGAAGAAGTGAAAGAGCTTTATGAATCGGCAGTACGAGAGGCAAAAGCTGCTTTTGGTCGTGGTGAATGTTTTGTCGAGCAATATCTCGATAAACCGCGCCATGTAGAAGCACAAGTGATTGCTGACCAACATGGCAACATTGTGGTGCTCGGCACACGTGATTGTTCATTGCAACGCCGTAACCAAAAGTTAGTTGAAGAAGCACCAGCACCATTTATTAGCGAGGAGATTTACCAGCAAATTTTAACCTCGGCAAAAAACATTTGTCAGGCTGCAAACTATGTGGGTGCGGGAACAGTTGAATATTTACTGAGTCGTGATGGCAAGCTTTCATTCTTAGAAGTAAATACCCGTTTGCAAGTTGAGCATCCAGTGACCGAAGAAACCTCAAAAGTTGATTTGGTGGTTGAGCAAATTCGTGTTGCACAGGGCCGTGAGCTTTCTATTAAAGAAACCCCAAAAGCACAAGGTCATGCCATCGAGTTTCGTATTAATGCCGAAGACCCAGCACGTGGTTTTATTCCGGCCTTTGGTGTGTTGAGTTTATTTGAAGCGCCGTTTGGTCATGGTGTACGGGTTGATACAGGTGTTCGAACAGGTTCATTAGTGTCTAGCCACTTTGACTCACTCATGGCAAAACTGATTGTGACTGGCCCAACACGTGAAGTTGCAATTGCCCGCGCTAAACGTGCTTTAAAACAATTTAAAATTGAAGGTGTAGCTTCGGTTTTAGACTTTCACCGTGCGGTACTTAATGAACCTGACTTTACCGAGGAATTTAATGTACATACGCGCTGGATTGAAAATGACTTTAAACAAGAATTAAAGCCAACCAAACGTGGCATTCCAAACCATCAACAGCCAATGCTGCTTAGCTACATTGAAATTGATGGTAAGTTACACCGTCTAGGTTTACCAGCAGGCATGTTTGCACAAGGTCCAACAACCGCCGTTCAAGCACAAACAGCCGAGCCAGAAGTCAGTGCCGAGCATTTACTTGCTCCAATTAATGGTGTGATTAGCGCTTGGAAAGTTGAAAATGGTGAGCAAGTCACCGAAGGCCAAGTGGTTGCCATTATGGAGGCCATGAAAATGGAAGTACAGGTACTGGCACATCGCAGTGGTGTTATTCAAATTGGCGCAGAGAAGGGCGTGACCTGTCATGCAGAAACTGTGATTGCGAGTATTAATTAAGTTTTCAATAAATGATTTGGCTCACTTAAGCATTAGTTTAATTGGGTCAAATCCAATGCTTATTTATTCACTCAGTTCGTTATTTTTCACAGTACTCGTTAACCATTTTCAGCTTGAAAATCAGCCCTAATTGTGAGATATTTATCACAGTTTAGTGATGTGAAAATTAATCACTGTATTGAAAGCTCGCTTATGCGGGCTTTAATTTTTAGCCCAGTTTAAGCATTTCTCACTTAATGAGCTGGCAGCATAAAAATAATTTGAGAATTTGGCACTCACTTAAAGGCGAATTGAAGAAAGCGAATGAAAATTCTACCTTCATCTGAATATGATCAAATTCTAAAATACAGTGTCTATTGGCTCGTCATCTCGATTGTGATTGGAGTCGTCGCGGGGTTGGCCTCGACTTTAATTTTTGTGGCTTTTGATATTTCAAACAAAGTCCGAAGTTTGCATCACTGGCTCATCTACTTTTTGCCTTTTGTAGGTTTTGGCATTGGTTATCTTATTAAAAAATATGGATCACCGATTGAACGGGGAACCCATTTACTCATAGATGAAATTCACCAGCCTAAGTCGTTTATTCCAAAACGAATGAGCCCCATCATTTTTATTACTTCAATTTTAACGCAGTTATTTGGTGGTTCGGCAGGACGTGAAGCGCCTGCGGTTCAGCTTTCGGGTGCCTTAATTGATCATTTGAGTCATATATTAAAAGTCTCGGAAGATAACCGAAAAATCTGTTTAATCGCCAGTATTGGTGCAGGCTTTGCAGGGGTGTTTGGTTTGCCTCTGGCGGGTGCAATCTATGGGTTAGAAATTACTGCATTAGGTAATTTAAGATACTCAGCTATTTTTCCATGTTTTGTATCGGCGCTGATTGCATCGGCCATCCCTGAGCTATTTGATATTGTTCATCCGCATATTTTTTATGTGATTAGTGAGTTTCCAGCCATTCATTTTGGCACGCTCATGAACTTAATTGTGGCAGGTCTGATCTTTGGTTTAGTCGCACGTTTCTTTATCGCAGCCATCCATTTTGCGAGTGACGTCTTTTATAAATATGTTCGTTATTTGCCTTTAAGAACGATGGTGGGCGGTATCGTCATTATGCTACTTACTTTGTTCACCGCGCATCAGCAATACAACGGTTTGGGTACAGATAAAATCATTTCATCTTTTTATGTACCGATTGAGTTTTACGACTTTTTTAACAAGACTATTTTTACAGCCATCACTTTAGGATCTGGCTTTAAAGGTGGTGAAATTACGCCGTTGTTTTATGTAGGTGCGACGTTAGGGAATGCTTTAGGGGCGATTTTAGACCTACCAATTTCATTGCTTGCAGGCTTAGGTTTAGTGAGCCTGTTTTCTGGAGCAAGTAAAGCACCGCTAACATCTATTATTTTAGCTGTTGAGCTATTTGGAATGAATGTTGCCACTTATGCCATTATTACTTGTTTGTTGGCGGCGTTATTTTCTGGGAATTGTGGGTTGTATCGTCGTAAGAAATTGATGGATTAGGGAGTATTTTATAGGTAGGGTTTGATTGGGTTTTGAGTCAATTGTACTTGAGGATTTATGCTAAAATTCATTCAATATATTTATCATCACAAGAAATTTAATATTTATTATGTTTTTTATTTTAAGAAAAAAACTTCAAAAAATCGGCATTATTTTCGTAGCAATCAACTTATTAGCTTGTAGTCATCAACCAGATTTTAAAGATATTTCGCATTTAGCAGAAAAAGGCGATGCAGGAGCTCAAGCAAAACTTGGTGAATTATATGTAGAGGGAGAAGTTGTTCCTCAAGATTATAAAAAGGCATTTGAATGGTACAGCAAAGCTGCTAATCAAGGAAATGCAGAGGCACAGGATAATTTGGGAGCAATGTATGCTCTTGGGCAAGGGCGTAGAGCTAAATAATAAAAAAGCCTTTGAGTTATATAGCAAAGCGGCTGAGCAAGGAAATGAAAAAGCACAAAATAACTTGGGAGCGATATATGCTCTTGGGATAGGTGTAAAACAAGATTATAAGAAAGCATTCGAATGGTATAGCAAAGCTGCTCAACAGGAAAATGACGAAGCGCAATTTACAGTAGGGATGATGTACTATAAAGGTGAAGGCGTACAACAAAACAATGAATTAGCCGAAAAGTGGCTAAGAAAAGCAGCAGAAAATGGCAATAAAGATGCCTTGTCACTATTTGAGGAATAGCCATTTTTCTATAACATGGATTTGCTGTTTTGTGGCTTCAATTAGGTGAGGAGAATTCTCTAAAGTCCATGTTTCATCACACCAATCGCAAGCATCGTAAAAAGATTGTAGCCAAGTAGGGTAATAAATGATGTTATCTGGAAGATTTCTTGGAGCACCCATAAAACCTGTTTCTAAATTATTGAAAATAGTACATAGTTGAACTGGGCTTAAATTATATTGCTGATAATTATTTAAAATATTTAAAAAAAATCTAGCTGCTAATATTTCTGCTTCAATACAATTATATGAAAAACTAGGGTCTGTTAAGTTTATTATTCGAAGTAATAAAGAATTATAATCATTAAATGGTAGTAGTAATTCGGTAAAGTAATCTATTTGAAAATTTTCATTTTCTTCAATATATTTATTAGTCTTTTCCGTTTTTTCTTGAGCAGTATGTTCTCCATAATAAAACTCGATATATAAAGACTTTAATGTCATTAGATAACTCTAATCATTTTTATAATGAAAATATATCATACTAAAAATATTAGAAATTTCATAATAAGCTAAATTATATTCTTGTCCACTAAATAACTTTTATTCTTCCCAATCATTCTACTTTGATACAATTGTCATTTCGTACGCTTGACGACAACAAAAGTGAATAATATCCTTTCTTTCTAGTAGGACGGAAAGAGGACATCTTAGGATGTGCTGGTCTCTTTGGCACCAGTCTGCTAACTCTTTTTCGTTCTGCTACCATAATTATTTAGCAGAGATAGTTATTTCATTCTTGAGTTTTTATTTAATTTTTATAACTAGACAAACAGATCCTAAATATCAATATTTAATTAGTTTTTTAAATCTTCAAAACTTGAAAATAATTTAAAACTTAACCGCTCTACTTTAATACAAATGTCATTTCCCACGCTTGACGCCAACAAAAGCGAATACTATCCTTTGCGGGCTGGCCTACATTGCCAGTCGGCTTTGACAGGCCGTCATCATCTAGAACATCAAAAAAGTAATTTTTTGGTGTTGAACTCGTTCGTCCCCCTTCGTAGCGGTAGGACGGAGGAGGGACGCCTTGTGCGTGCCAGTTCCTAGATGACTGGTCTGTCAACCCGCCTTCGTTCTGCCACCATAATCATTTGACAGTGATTAGGTAGAACTTCTATTTCATCTAGGAGTCCGCTATGCGTACTAATTCTTCTCATTTATTGGCCTTTGCCAAACTCTCTCTAGCCATACCGCTTAAACAGTTTATAAATCGGTTTAATCGACTCTAGGTTTTTACGCCTAAACATTGTTACGACTAAAACATAGCAACAATAAAACCGAGGTAGGCGAGCACACCATTATTGTGCGGCTTTTACATGCCTGTTTTTAGCACTCAATTTAAGAGTGACGGTATTTCTATCTCTTTTACATACAACAAAAAATTATTTTAAACGGTATAACTATGCCAAATTTAGAAGCTTCATTTAGAGCACTACGAGTGCTGCACACAGCAAAAGATTTATTTACTCAAAATGGGTTTAACAAGGTCGGAGTTGACCGAATTATTGCTGAGGCCAAAATTCCCAAAGCGACTTTCTATAACATCTTTCATTCAAAAGCACGACTGATCGAGATGTGTTTAACCTTTCAAACGGATGCGCTCAAAGTAAAAGTCCTTTCAATTATCAATTCATACAGCGGACTTATGGTGTTCGATAAAATCAAGCAAATTTACTTTTTACATGCCAATTTAGATGGGTTTTACCGTTTACCATTTAAAGCAATTTTTGAAATTGAAAAGTGTTATGCAACGGCTTATCGAGTGGTTGTTGATTATAGAAACTGGTTTATAAATGAGCTTTATAAGCTGCTTCTTACTGTAAAAACTACCGCTTCAATAAAAGACGCCCACATGTTTCTATTTGCGATTGATGGAGCAATGGTTCAGTTGTTAAGTGCCAATAGCGTAGATGAACGGGATAAATTATTAGATTACTTTTTATTTATGCTATCTGAGTATTCAACTTAAACCTTAAAACAAAAAGCCCGTGATTGGGCTTTTTTTGTGGATATTAGTCGATTAAAACTTAAGTTTTTTAAGCCCGCGACTCACACCATTTTGTAGAGCGGCTTTAATAATAGGGCCAATAAATGGTACGCGGCCTTTAAAGCTAATGGTGTAATCCAAACGACTACGATTATTTCCCAAATCAGTAAATTTCATTACACCACGGTGAGCTTTAATTGGGCTAATGCCGCTCGTAATTGCATATTCGATCAGTTCATTTTCTTTATAAACTAAATTGGTTTCTACAAATGAAGGGGTCAATGGAATAGACATTTTGCGCGCAGAGCCAACACCATTACGAGCGTCTTTTCCGTCGCTTATACGAGTCACTTTAGCAGGAGCGAAAAGTTTACTTAGGTTTTCATGCTCACTTAAAGTCGCGAAGACCTTGTCTACGGGTGCATCAAATTCTTGTACGATGTTGATTTTTTGAGTTTTTAACATCTTATTCCCTCTAGAAATTATTTTGACATTGGTAATTGTCAGAATTTGGATGTTAGCACGCTTTGGGCAATGGGGGAATTCTTCTTCGTCGGAGTTATCGCATACTTAAAAAATTCACTTTGGTACATCTACAATGCTTTTTGGCCTTTTCTTAATTTTTTAAAGAAGGGCTGAATCACAGACCAGTTGGTTGAAACCCAGCAAATAAAGGAACCGGCCGTCACCATTGCTGTTCCTTGCCAAAAGCTCATTGAAAGTTGAGTTTGTAAAACAAACATCGCCAAAATAGACGAAATGATCGGGGTGAAATAAGAGGCCACCACAAGCACGGTAATGTTTCCATGAATGATGCCAATATTCCACGCGGCATAACCAAAACCCATGGCAGCAGACGCTACTAAAAGGGTGATGACGGTTGGAATATCCATTGACGGAATAGCGAATTGCCCCGATACAAGCAGCTTGAACCATAGCGTGAGCGCGACACCAACAAAGAAAATGGAAATTGGATTTTGCCCATTACTTAATTTTTTAGTGAGTACACAGTAAAAAGCCCAAATGATGGCGCCTGCAAATGCCAAAATATAGCTCAGTGGGTTGCTATGAAAATTATCGACAAGACTATTTAGACTAAAATCACCGCTTCCAGTTTGAATAAAAATAATGCCGAAAATTGAAAGCATTAGACCTAAAATAATAAGGAAATTAAACTTTAATTCCTTAAAAATAACAAAAGCTAAAACCGTTAAACTCGGCCACAGATAGTTAACAATACTAATTTCAATTGCTTGCCGTGCTGTCTGAGAATAAGCAATTGCAAATGAGAAGCACACTTCATAAGCCACGAACAGAATTGTGCCAAATATTAAGTATTTTTTAGAGATCTGCTTAAAATCTGGAACTTTGAAAATGGCAAGCAACAGTAGCGCACTTAAAGAATAAATAAAGGTAACACCTAGCTCAGGCCCAATGGCGGCACTGACTTGTTTCATTAAGCCGACCAGAGATGCCCACATGAGAATGGCGCTTAAACCAATCAATGTTGCTAGATTTTTTGACATAAAATTCAATAAATAACGGTTAAAAAATGGTAAAAGATGAAGCTATATAGATGAAAGGAATAAATTTTCAAGCTAAGGAATATAGGACAAATTATATAAAATATAAACAATTAAATTTATTGATTGGTTGAATCTGCTATGTTTATTTAAGCATTCATTTGAGTAAAGAAATTTCGGATAAAACAACATTTGTACGAGGAAAATATGGAAGTCATTAAAACGGTTGGTGTTGTTGGAGCTGGTGTAATAGGTGCGAGTTGGACGGCCTTATTTTTATATAAAGGATTTAAAGTTAATGTTTACGACCCGTATCCGATCGATGAAGCGGTCTTTAAAAAAAGAATATCTGCAAATTTAAATGATTTATTGGCTTTAGACCAAAACGCTGAACACAGTTATTCTCCGCAAGATGTACTGCTTCATCTGGAAATTTTTAATAGTTTAAAAGATGCAGTTTCAGACGTAGATTTTATTCAGGAAAATGCCCCTGAACGTCTCGATGTGAAACAACAGCTATATCAAGAAATCACGGCATATTGCCCTGAACATACCATTATTGCTTCAAGTTCATCGGGCTTAAAAGTGTCTGATTTTCAAAAAGAGGCGCAACATCCTGAACGTATTTTATTAGGTCATCCTTTTAATCCGCCTCATCTCTTACCTTTGGTCGAGATCGTTGGCGGTAATTTGACTGATCCTCAAATTTTAAAACAGGCTTCTGAGTTCTATAAACAGTTGGGCAAGAATCCAATTGTTTTAAATAAAGAAGTAAAAGGGCATGTCGCAAACCGTTTGCAGGCTACGTTATGGCGAGAAGCTTTTTCATTGGTTGAACAAGGTGTGTGTTCTGCCGAAGATGTCGATGTCGCGATTACCAGTGGGCCGGGTTTAAGATGGGCGTTATTTGGTCCCTACATTAATATGCAGCTTGCCAATCAAAAGGGCTTTAAAGAAGCAATTCATCATTTAGGCCCACCAATGACAGAATGGTGGAATGATATGCATGCATTTCAACATTCAGACGAGACAACAGAGTTATTGGAAACACAAACCAACCAGCTATTAACACAATATAAAGATATCGATTTATATCAAACCAGAGATAAAGGTCTGGTCGATATCTTAAAGCTCAGACAACAACTTAAGTTAGATTAATTCAAAATATTAGAATAGAGCCAATCATTTTATTGCAGAGATGATTGGCTTTTTTGTTTGGGGTAAATAACAAAAACATCCCTAGCTGAAACAATCTTAGATTCATTAAATGTTACTGAAATTCCTATCGCGTTGCATTTGAACTATATGTCTTACGTGAAAAGTAAGAATCGTTGCAAACCGTAAAGAAAGCCTCCTCATAATCAAAGGACATGATAGAAAATAGAGGAATAACAATATGCGCGCTTTAACTTACCACGGTGCAGAAGACGTTCGAGTAGAAACAGTAGCAGACCCTATTATTCAAGAACCAGATGACATTATTTTACGCGTGACAGCCACAGCGATATGTGGCTCTGACTTACATTTATATCGAGGCAAAATTCCTAGAACCGAGCAGGGCGATATCTTTGGGCACGAATTTATGGGTGTGGTTGAAGAGGTCGGTCCAGCCGTCACCGCAGTAAAAAAGGGTGATCGTGTCATTGTTCCTTTTGTGATTGCCTGTGGTGAATGTTTCTTTTGCCAACTTGACCTAACTGCTGCTTGCGAAACCACGAATACAGGGCGCGGCGCAATTATTAATAAAAAGCAGATTCCACCAGGTGCCGCTTTATTTGGCTATAGTCATCTTTATGGCGGTGTACCGGGCGGGCAAGCGGAATATGTGCGTGTGCCAAAAGCCAATAAAGGCCCTTTTAAAGTGCCAACCTCATTGTCAGATGAAAAAGTACTTTTCTTGACCGATATTTTACCGACTGCTTGGCAAGCCGTGTCCAATGCCCAAGTGAAACGTGGCTCAACCGTTGCAATTTATGGGGCTGGTCCAGTCGGACTGTTAAGTGCTGCTTGTGCCAAGATGCTCGGTGCTGAAAAGATATTTATGGTCGATCACAATGACTATCGATTGAACTATGCAGCGGCAACATACGGCGCTATTCCAGTGAATTTTGACGAAGTCGATGCTGCTGAATTTATTATTCAACATACCGACAATTACCGTGGTGTCGATGCTGTGATTGATGCCATTGGCTTCGAGGCAAAAGGCAGTGTGATTGAAACAGTCCTGACCAATTTAAAGCTTGAAGGTTCAAGTGGTGCAGCACTGCGTCAATGCATTGCGGCAGTTCGCCGTGGTGGGGTGGTCAGCGTACCGGGTGTATATGCAGGCCCAATTCATGGTTTCTTATTTGGCGATGCTTTTGATAAAGGACTAACTTTTAAAATGGGTCAAACCCATGTGCATCAATATTTACCGCAACTTTTAGAACTGATTGAGCGCGGCGAATTAACACCTGAAACGATTATTACCCACCGAATGAAATTAGAAGATGCCGCAGAGGGATACCGCATTTTTAATGAAAGAGAAGAGGACTGCCGTAAGGTGATTCTGCTTCCTTAACATTCTCAATCTTATAATTCATTCTTAAGCCTCTTAGTGAAAGGGGCCTTAATTATTGGAACTTATATGTGCTTATACGGTACGAAGGGACTGGGTGGCTAGTTGTAGATGACGGTTGAAATCATTACAAGGACAAACTGTAAAAACTATTTACCTTTGCACCTGTAGCTTAAACTAAAAGAGAGCATCGATATTGATGCTCTCTTTTGACATTATGCTTCAGTTAAATGCTTTAATACTTTATGGCCATGCTCAACCGATTTTAACTGAATTTTAGACTCCGAATTACCCGATAAAGGTGATACGTCATAAAGCAAATAAGTGCCACTTAATTGCATTTGCGTATATTGAACTGAATATTGAACCGCTTTTAAAAAGCTATCGATTAAATTTTCTTGGACATTCACCATATCAGCTTCTTTTTGCCCAACCGTCATACTAATAATGACTTTTTTGTCTTTTAATTTGTCGCCCTGAGAGCCATAAGCGAACTGATAAGTAAAAACTTCATCAAACCATAACTTTAAGATTGCTGGCATATTAAACCAGAACATCGGATATTGCAGAATGATGGTGTCGTGGCGTAATAACGCTTCTTGTTCAGCACTCACGTCAATTTTATAGTCTGGATAAAGCTGGAAAATATCTCGCACTTCAAGGTCCGGATAGGTTTTTATAAGTTCATTCACAATTGTTTTATTTGCAATTGATTGAGCGTAGTAGGGATGGGCCAAAATAAGTAAAGCCATAATAATGCCTTGTAGCTATAAAAATCATAGTCACTATAATTTTTATAGTATGGGTGTACAATAACTATCAAAGTTGATAGGTGGCATTAAAAATGGCAAATACTAAAAATAAATGTGAAATCAGTATGAATGGAAAAACTTATCCATGTCATATCAGTATGGCTATGGACTTGGTGGGTGGAAAATGGAAAGGCGTTATTTTGTATTACTTAAAAGATGGGCCAAAACGTTTTAATGAAATCAATCAATTAATGCCAACAATCACAGAAATGACTTTAAGTCTTCAACTTAAACAATTAGAGCAAAGTGGCTTAATCTCCAGAACTGTTTATGGTGAAAAAGCACCGATTAAAGTAGTCTATGAAATGACTGAGTTGGGTCAATCTTTTAAGCCTGTTTTAGAGTCTTTATCGGCATGGGCACATACGATGATTAATCAGGAATAAGATTAAAAAATTAACTTTCTTAAAAATGTAAATATTAGCCCCATCCCTTTGCATGGGGCTTTTTATACCCAAAAATTACTCACAAATAAGCAAAATAGGTGCCATCTTTAAGCTACTTTAGATGAGTTAAGAAGATGAAGGAACTAAAGTTTCATGTAAATACAGCCAATAACATTTTTTATCTTCTACTTTAATGCAGGCCGTCGAAGTGCGTACTGTCTCGATTCCATCAGTTTGCTGATGTTCCTGATATTGCACCCAACAATAATTTTCAAATTCGTATAAAGCTGTACTCTTAATAATGTCGATTTTTAAAGAGGGTTTCTTTCCAATATTTTGACTAAATAAGTTTTTAACTTCGGCTAAACCAATACTCTGACCTTGAACCGTGACCATCTTAAAATTTTGATCAAAGCTATCTAAAAGCGGGCTCAGACTTTGCTCTGCATTTTTTCCTGTAAATACATTTTCGATCAAAACATGTAGGTCAATGACACTTTGAATAGCCTGATCCATTTGTTTAGACATAGGTTTTCTCCTTTAAAACGGGAATGAGTGAAAGTAAGCAGAGTAAAGCTGCAATTAAAAAAGTATGTTGATAGCGAAGCAGATCGCTTGAGCTAGACATCAAGTTATATATTGAAATCAGTACAACAGTACCGACACTAAATGAAACTTGTCGATTAATATTCCAGAGCACACTTCCTTGTAATAAATCTTGGCCTGAAAAATCAATTAGTGAGCTAATTTGGGAAATGTTGGCGCTTAGACCGCCCCCCATACCCATCAATAAATAAGAAATCACTAAAAAGCTTAAAGGGCTTGTGTTTGAAATACAAAACAAAAGAAATATGCCAAAGCTATGTAGGGTTATTCCAATAATAAGAAAAGACTTTTTTCCTAACCCTTGATAGAGCAGGCCACCACTAATCATGGCTGCGAGTGCCCCAGTTGCATAGAGCAACATGAATAAACCAGTTTGTTTTGCATTAAAGCCGAAGTTAAGTTGTAAATTAAAAATATTGAGTAAATTAACGCCTGTAAAAATACCCGGAACGGCGTAATAGACAATAAATGCATTACGTAAATTTTTATTTTTTAATAATTGAAGATTAAGAATAGGATGGGAAATTCTTTTCGCATGTCGAATATAAAAAATAAGCATTCCGACCGAAATTAGAAAACTGCTTACAGCCGACGTGAGATTGTGATAATCCCCATAGAATGAAAATGAGAATAACAAACATAACAAGCTTATATTAAAAATAAACAAGCCTTTTATGTCTGGTTTTTCACTCGACACATTCTCTGTTTTTTTAATCCAGAACCATGCTAGGGCTGATGCAAGTAAAGAAAAAGGAAGGTTAGATAAGAATACCCATCGCCAATTCAATGAATCAATAATCACACCGCCAATCGCAGGTGAAAAAGCTGGAGCAATTAAGGCAATTGCCATAATCATTGTAGAAATGCGTTGGCGCTCTTGATTGGGGAATAGGGCATATACGAGAGCTTGGCCGACTGGAATTAATAAACCTCCAGCGATACCTTGAATAAATCGCCAAAAGATTAAGCTATAAATCGATTCACTAAAGCCAATAAAACAGTTGCTTATCGAAAATAACAGCATCGAATAACACAATAACTTTTGGTTTCCTAACTTGGTGGCTAACCATAAACTCATGGGCATAATTAAAATGAGGCCGAGAATATAAGCATTTGTTACCCAAGCGACCATAGATTGGCTAACTGAAAATGACGATGCAATATGAGGTAATGCAATTGCAGACATAAAAATGTTAATGCAATCAATAAAGAACCCAAGTAAAAACACTGTTGCTATTTTATATCGATAAGACATACCTACCTCCGTGCAGGCAGGGTAAGATCCAGCTCTTTTATTGTCGATGCAAGCGAAGTAAAATCATTGTTTGATAATTTTAAACAATTGGCTTAATTGTGCAAAAAAACCTCAAGCAAATTACCAGTTTTTTACAAGTCGTTGATTCCGGTTCTTTTACCAAGGCTGCTGAAATTTTAGGCTTAAGCCGGTCAATGGTGAGTATTGATATAAAACAATTAGAAAAGCAGCTAAATACAAGCCTATTAATTCGCAACACCCGTAATATTGCATTAACTGAAATTGGTCAGCATTTTTATGAAGATTTTAAACAAATCCAACTTCAGATTGATGAAGCATTTGAGCGAAGCCAACACTTAGGTACAAGCATTACAGGCACTTTACGGTTTTCGTCTACCAATGAATTTGGCCAACGTTTCATTTTGCCTTTACTTCCTGAGTTTTGTCGGCTTTACCCACATTTACGTTTACAGTATTCGTTTAATTCATCTCTCGATGATTTAGTGACTGAAAAATTAGATCTGGTTATTCGACTAGGGAATTTAAAAAACTCATCTCTAAAAACTCGAAAAATCGGAGAATATCCAATTTATATTGTTGCTACTCCACAATTTATACAAAACCATCCTGTAGAAAATATATCTGATTTAGCAAATGTTCCGTGGATTGGTCACACATTATTGAACTGGCAAGATTCACAATATATTTTGGAAAATAGTTTAGGTGATCAGTATTCATTACCTTTTATTCGAAGTCAGTATGAATCAAACTCGGTAACAGCCATTCATCAAATGGTTCTCTCATCTTTAGGTATTGCGATTTGCCCTGCATGGTTAGTTGATGAAGATATTCAACAAAATCGCTTAATTCGATTATTTCCCGATTTCTCACTACCGCTACAAAGTATTCAATTACTTTATCCTAACACTTCTAATTTATCGGCCAAAACGAGAGCATTTATAGACTTTTTGGTGGCCCATCTTTCTTTTAGATAAACTAAAAAGTATCTAAGTCATGGAAGATAAGCTATTTTATATAAATAGACAATTCTGTCTGTTTTTTATAAAATATCGATGATTATGACTCAGTTTTTATAATAATGATGTCCCATAAAATATTTCAAATTTTAGATAGTTTAGGGTTGGTCGCACAGAACCGCGTTCTTCATGTGCAATTTTCCAACGCATCATTAAACAATCAAGTTTTCTTACAACGTATTGAAGGCGAGCATACGCTCAACCAAGGTAGCGTTGCTGAGTTACTGTGTCTGTCGACAAACGCGCATATTGCATTAAAACAATTTATTGGCTGTCAGGTTGCCATCGATCAGGTGACAGATACAGGCCAGTTCTTTAGAACTACGGGCATTATTACCCAAGCCAGCCAAGGGCAAAGCGACGGTTCACTCACCATTTATAACCTCACCTTAAAAGACCCAACAGCACTCTGGCATAAACGCCGTAATAGCCGCGTATTTATGAATAAAAGCGTGCGGGATATTAGTGAAATTCTGTTTAAAGAATGGCAGGGCAAAAGCCCATTGTTTGCCTCAAGCTTAACCCTTGATACATCTGGTTTAAGCAAAGACTACGATGTGCGTCCATTTGTGATGCAGTCAAACGAAAGTGACTATGACTTTTTAACTCGCTTGTGGCGTAGTGAAGGCATTAACTGGCTGATTGATGAATCACAGCTTTTTGTCGCTGACCCGAATGCTTCCATTCAGCCACAAGTCTTACGTTTAATTGACGATAACCAAAACTATCAAGCCCTTGAACGTCGTAGCCTCCGCTACCAACGCAGCAGTGCGACAGAACAGTTCGATACCATTACCCAAGTCAAGGCAGAGCGCCGCTTACAACCAACCTCGGTTCATGTGCAACGCTGGCAAGCCGATGCCCTACAACAAGAAGAAGGTAGTGGCAGCGTACAAGGCACGCAAAAGCACAGCGAACACTATGACAATGCCAGCCTAAACCTTGAAGATGCATGGCATGTTAGCCCTGCTTGGATGCAGGACCTAAAAGGCGAAGACCAAGCTACAGCTTCAGGCAATAGCCAGATTGAACAGCTTAACCAGCACATCAATGCTTACCATCACCTAAGTTCGAAACAGTTTACCGTTTCGGGTAATGTCCGTGATGCACAGGTCGGTTACTGGTTTGAACTCAATGATCACCCAGAACTCGACCAACATGACAGTGCCGATAAAGAATTCTTAATTTTAAGCAAGCACTACTACAACCAGAATAATTTACCGAAAGAATTACAACAGCAACTTGAGCGTCTGTTGCCAAAAGACAAGCTCAAGGCAGCTCAACTCGATAGCCAAAACCCTGAGCAGCGCCACTTTGCTGAGCTGAACGTGGTTCGACGCAACATTAAAGCTGTGCCTGAATATAACCCGCTAGAACACCGACCAGCCGCTCACCCGCAGCGCGCTAGAGTGGTGGGTTTAGAGGGTGAAAGCATTCATGTCGACCAGTGGGGACGTATTAAAGTCCGTTTCCTGTTTACCCGAACTGACGACCATAGCCATGACGGTGGGGCAGGAAGTAACGACAATGACACTGACTCCGCTTGGGTTGATGTGCTGACTCCATGGGCGGGCGCAGGCTATGGCGCACGCTTCTTACCACGTGTCGGTGAGATTGTTGCCATCGATTTCTTTGACGGCAATATTGACCGCCCATTTGTGGTGGGGCGTATTCATGAAGCTGAACGTCACCCGACCCAGTTCGACCAGAAAGGCCAGTTACCCGACACTAAAAAACTCAGTGGTATTCGCTCCGAAGAAGTGGATGGTAAAGGTTTTAACCAACTCCGTTTTGATGACACCACAGGGCAAATCAGTGCCCAGCTACAAAGTAGCCATGCAGCCAGCCAGCTCAACTTGGGTAACTTAAGCCATCCAAAAGACAAGGCGGAAAGTGAAGGTCGTGGTGAAGGCTTTGAACTCAGAACTGACCAGTGGGGTGCGGTGCGAGCGGGAAGTGGGTTACTGATTATTACCCATAAACAAGACCAAGCTCAAGATGTACACCTAGATGCAAATGAGGCCAAACAACAAATCGAAGGCGGTCTGAACAATGCCAAGGCACTCAGTGAAGTTGCTAAAAATCAGCAAACTGATCCATTGGAAGTTCTTGAGAACTTAAAAACGTTCATAGAGCAAATTGAAGAAAAAGATCAAGACAAAGCTGCTGCTTTTAAGCAAGCTTTGATGATTTTAACGGCACCTAATAGTATTGCTCTAGCCAGTAATGAAGACATTCATCTCAGCGCAGATGCTCAGTTAAGTCAAACTGCTGGTGATAGTATTAATCTGTCTACACAAAAGAATTTAATCGCACATGCTCAAAACAAGATTAGCCTTTTTGCAGCGCAAGAAGGCGCAAGACTCTATGCAGGCAAAGGCAAAGTTGAGATACAAGCACAAGGCGATGGTGCAGATTTAATTGCCCGTAAAGCTGTTCAGGTGATTTCGACTGAAGACAAAATTGAAATTAGTGCTTCTAAAGAAATCGTTATTACGGCGGGTGGATCTCAAATCAAGATTAATGGCTCGGGAATTTTCCCTGTCACTGGCGGTAAGTTTGAGGTGAAGGCTGGGCAGCATTTGTTTATGGGGGGGGGAAGTGCGAATTTTAGTTCTTCACTACCGTCTCCGCCCAAACGTAGCCCAGGAAATTTAGAGCTCATCCATGATTATGCGCATGGTGAGTTTGTTAAAGGTGGAAGTTATACGGTTGTTGATAACTTAGGAAAAGAAGTCACTGGCAAGTTAGATGATAAGGGATTTGCAAGAGTTTCTGGCTTAGCAACAGGTGCAGTAAAAGTCTTCTTTGAACCAGATCACCGTGATCCTTGGGATGCAGCAAGTGACTTTAAACGTCCAGTTGAGTGGCCAAATAAGAATGATGCGGATACTGAACAATCAGATTCATTAATTGCACAAATGAGTAAAACAGCCCAGTCCAGACTCGGTGAATTATCTAAACAATTAACCAATCCTGCGAATATTATGAAAAATATTCAAACTGCACAAAGCATAAAATCTGAAGGAGCAAAGGCTTTAATGCCAATGTTAAAAACAGAGGCGCAGGGATTAGTGACTGATCAAGTAAAAAGCTTTTTACCCATTTCAGAAGTAGGCCAAAAAATAGGTAACAACATTGATCTTGCATCAATTCAAAAAATAAATGACTTCAGCAAATTAAGTTCTGTTGATGGCAGTAGCTTGGTGACTAATGCTCTTCCTCAATATTTGCAAAGCCCTTTTAAAAAGAATTCGTAGAGAAATAAAATGTCTGGAAAAACAGAAGTTGTTAAACCCTTATCAGAAGTTGCTATTAAAGATGTTAGTCACTCAAAACAAAAAATAGATGACTGGTTAAAAAGTCATACTCATCAAATTGTGACATTAGACTTGCTAGCCAGTGTAATGGGAACAATTCCAATTATTGGCAATGTCATGGCTGCTATAGATGTGGTTTCTGACATTTGCTATATCTACGATAAAGGTTTTCAAAATGCCGATATTATGGATTGGACGACAATGGGTATTGACCTGATTGGGATTGTACCTATTCCGGGAACAACAGCAATCCGTACCTCTGCTCGCCCAGCCTTGTTTCTAGTCCGTCAAGAAGTTAAACGTGTAGGTAAAGCTGCTTTAGGTGAAGCAGTAATTGTAGTGATCTCTAATCATTTAAATGATCAGGTTGCAGGAGAGATAGAAAAATTTTGTAAAACGGGTTTGCAACAGCTAAATTCAATTTTGTCTGAATGTGGAAAAACGGTCCAAAATACAACTACACAAATTAATGGCGGAATTGTTCGAGTTGTAACAAAAGGCCAAGTATTTACAAATGCTGGATCAAATTCAAACCGAGCTCAACAGCAAGCTGCTGGTGTTATTAAGGGAATAAAAAGTGGTGATTTAACGCGAGCTGGAAAAAACTTGGTTTACATGACTGAAAACTTGGGGAAAGCTCTTATTAAAACAGGAGCAAACTCCAATGCTAAAGTTGTTACTTCTTTAGTTCCTGCACATCTAAAGCAGCCGATATTAAATGTAGGCGCAACGATTAATAAAATTGGTATTACTGCCAATACTAAAATTAAAGGCTTGGGAAATGTAGCGCAGCCGCAAACAATTGGGTGGCTATTTGATGTATTAAGAATGAGTGCTTCTAAATTTAGGAAAAAGAAAGCAGCTCAAGTTAAGCCAACTCAAACCACACAAGTTAAACATGACAAGAAAAATAATAAATTAGAAAAGGCGAATACTGAACCCGACGCGACTCATAATGCGAATGCATGTAAAAACTGTAAAGGTGGTGCGACTAAACGATCGATTACTTTTGCCATGGGGACTGAGTTTTTAAATCATACAGATGCCCAAATTCATCCATTATTGGTAGAGCAATTTTCGAGAACGTACGTTTCGAACTTATATCAGTATGATCAATCGATTTTCGGAGCGCGGTGGATTACACCTTTTACAACCAAGATTGCTCGTTGTTCTAGTTACAACATAAATGAACCTAAAGAACCAATTGAGCAAGAAGGTTGGGAGTATATTGGCAGCGATGGCCGTCCTGTTCGCTTACCAGAGCTAAAAGTTGGGCAGAGTTACTATGATGAAGTAGAAACTTTCACTTATACAGTTGTCTCACCTGAAGTTAGAGCAATTTCATATGGTGTTTCAGAAACTCGCTTCTATCAAAAATATAAAAATGAGTTTCGTTTAGTCTCCATAGAACGTCAAAATGGATTTAGTATCGGGCTACGTTATGACTATGAATTAGAAAATAGTGATAGCTATTTATCCGACATTATATTTAAACAGCAACAACAAACTTTGGCGCATGTAGCATTACAAATTAATGATGTGCAAAAAGTTGTTGCAGCTTGGTTAGTTGAAGATGGTCAACTCATTAGACAACTATCAGCATATCAATATAACGAGCAAGGCGATTTAATTAAGGCAACCAATGAGTTTGCTGCTTCTTATGATTATCAATACCAAGCTCACTTATTGACTCGTTATACTGATCTTACTCAAAGAGGAATGAACTTAAAGTGGGATGGCGTTTTACCTAGCTCAAAAGCGATTGAAGAATGGGCCGATGACTATAGTTCCGCTACTAAATTAGATTGGGATGAAAACATTCGCGTAACTTCAGTCATGGATATCGATGGTAACGTGACTGAATACTATTATGGTGTTACGGGTTACACCTATCGAATTATTTATCCAGACAATTTGCAAGAATGGTTCTTTAGAGACCAAGCAAAAAATATAACATCGCATATTGCCACAGATGGAACAGAAACATCGTATACCTACGACGAACGCGGTAATGTCTTAAGTATGGTTCAGGCCGATGGCTCAACCTTTTATTATGAATACGACGAAAAAGATAATCTGACTGGTTTTGTTGACGCTGAACAGGGGCGTTGGTTTAAAGAATACGATGCTTCAGGAAATATAATTAAAGAAATTGATCCGCTGAAGCATGAAACAGCCTATACCTATAATGCGATGGGATTGGTAACCTCCATTAAAGATGCTAAAGGTGGTAAGAAGACTCTTAAATATGATGATCAAGGGAACTTGGTTACTTATACAGATTGTTCTGGTAAAGAAACTCACTGGCACTATGATGACCGCGGGCGTGTCAAATTTATTGAAAATGCTTTAAAGCAAAAAGTTGAATATTTCTATACGGAATTAACTGCTGAACCAAGACAGCCTCTAGCAAAAGGCTTACCGCTGAATGCTTTTGGACAACTCGAGAAAATTAAACACGCTGATGGAGCTGAAGAGCATTTTATTCATGATGAAGAAGGTCGATTATTAGTTCATATTGACCCTAAAGGCCAGCAGACACGTTATGAATATGATGCGGCTGGTTTAATTACTAAGCGTATTGACCCATTAAATCAAACCTTAAAATATCAATGGGACCGCTTGAGTCGCTTAAAACGGTTAATTAATGAAAATGGCGCAAGTTATGAATTTATTTATGATGTTGCGGGTCGATTAGTAAAAGAAATTGATTTTGATGGCAAAGAAACTGTTTATACGTACGATGAATATAATGGTCGTTTAACTAGTAGTATTGAAGTCGCTTCTGCCTATGGTCAAGATTTCAAAGATCGTGCTGCACCTAAAGACCGTATTCAGCAATTTATTTTTGATAGCATGGGACGTTTAGAACAACGTACAGCAGGATATGGTTATCATGGGCAAGAGCTTGAAGAAAAGCAAACAGAAGAATTTTCTTATGATGGTTTAGGTAATTTAGTTCAGGCTAAAAATGCTGAAACTAACTTACAGTGGTTTTATGATGCCGCAGGCAATTTAATTAAAGAACATCATCAAGATGTTGTAACTAAGAAAACAGCTGTGTGGAAACATGTTTATGATGAATTAAATAATCGAACCACAACTATTCGACCAGATGGGCAGAAAATAGATTGGTTGACTTATGGAAGTGGACATGTCTATGGCGTGGCTTTAAATGGTGAAGATGTTGTTAGTTTTGAGCGTGACGATTTACATAGAGAGACGTTACGACACTATGCAAATGGACTTAGCCAACAACAACGTTATGATGAAGTCGGGCGCTTAACTCAGCAATTAATGTTGAATGGGCATGATAAAGGCTATCAGGCCCAAACTCAAAATAATGCTATCCAGCATACCAACCAATTGATTGAACGCTTATATCACTACGATAAAACAGGTGAGTTAACGCTCATTAAGGATACTCGTCGTGGGGCTGTTCATTATAAATATGATCCTGTTGGGCGTTTATTAGAAGCGACCAGTAAGCTTGGAAAAGAGACATTTAATTTTGACCCGGCAAGTAATATTCTAGATCGATATAACAGTACCAAAGAGCAATCCTCACAGCACACTGCCACTGAAAAAGGTCTTGGTTATAACCGCTTAGTTAATAACGTCGTACAAGAATATCTTGACCAACAATATCAATATGATGCTTTTGGGCAACTGATTCGACAAAAGTCATCACAAGGTGATTTAAATCTTGAGTGGGATGTATTAGGGCGTCTTGTTCGTAGCCGAAACAATCAATATACGGCAGAGTATCGTTACGATGCTTTAGGTCGACGTATTCAAAAAAGAAGTAAGCATCCCCATACAGGTCAAGAGCAGAACACTATTTATGGTTGGGATGGTGATACTTTAGCGTATGAATCTAGCGCTGATATAACTAAACACTATTTCTACGAAAAAGATAATTTCGTGCCTTTGTTACAAGCAGTGTATCATCACTCAATTGAACTGCATCAAACCCAAGACTGGACAGATAAAACATATAGCATTTATAAAGACCCTCTTTGGAATACTGTAAAACAAAGCCAAGGTTTTGATGATGTATGGTTCTATCACTGCGACCATTTAGGCACACCGCAAGAAATGAGTAACCAAACAGGTGCCATTATCTGGAAAGCTCAATATAAAGCTTGGGGTGAGTGTAAGGTAGAACAGGCTAAGTCAGATTTCTTTGAAAATTCAGAAATTATTAGTAATAACATTCGTTTCCAAGGTCAGTATTTTGATGGGGAAACAGGGCTTCATTACAACCGTTATCGTTATTATTCGCCGTATGTAGGGCGGTTTATTAGTAAAGACCCGATTGGATTGTTGGGTGGATATAACCTTTATCAATACGGTCCTAGTCCTGTTGGTTGGATTGATCCACTTGGATTAATGTCGGAATGGCAAAGGAACTGGGAAGCTGTACATGGAAAATTACCGGAAGGTTATCAAGTACATCATATTATTCCTAAAAACACTGCATCAGTAACTGCAGCGAGAAAATTATGTTCGAGTTTTGATGAGCATAATATAGATAACTTAATTGCTTTACCTAAAGATGCGAATGTCCCGCAAAAGACAGGAGCAGGATTCGGTAAAACAACGCATTATGGATATCATGCTGGTTATAATGAAGCCGCAACAGCAGCAATAGGAGTTGCTTCTAGAATGAAATCTGGTCTATCTGGATGTAAAAGGTTAGCTGTTATACAAGCAGCACTTAAAAAACAATTACAGGTTGGTGGGCAGACTATTTATGGGAATCAACATCCTAATGGAACTGCTGGTGTAGAAAAAGATTGGAAAAATACAGTTAGAAATCATGTGAGAGGCAAATAAATGAAAAGTTGGGATCAAGTGACTAAAGATGCTAGTGATTTTATTTCATTCTTAGAACAAGGAAATTTCTTTAATAAACCATTTCTGATGAGTGGAGATTATAAAATCATTACTGATGCTAAGGTTGGTATCAATTATGCTACGAATGATGACTTTGATACTTTTGATGAGTGGGAAACTGTAACGGATACACCCAATGTATTTCCAGATGATTTTGAATGGAATGATAAAATTAAATATAAGTTAAAACAGAATAATTATTTTGATTTTGAACAAAAAGAATTTAATGGTGCTAAAGAAAAATGGGTTTATGGGGAAGCTTGTATACTTACTGAATTAATGTATAGAGATATAGGGATTATTTTTCAGTGTTATGCAAATGATTGTTTCCCAGAAATCTGGAAAAAAATTCTTGAAGTCTATTTAAATGGTGGGTTTCCATGTGGTTGGGATGATCATCTACCTAATGGTAAATTAGTAGTTTACTCAAATAATTGACTTATTTTTTGTTTTATGAAAAGTATAAGGTTTATAATACTTATACTTTTCATAAGTGTTAATTAAATTTGTGATGAATGAAATTAAAAAATCTATAAGCTTGTGGCAACTTAATGATAATTATTTATCTTTTTTAGGTAAATTTAAAGAAATAGAAATTACACCCGATATTATAATTTTTGGATATGAAACAGCATTAAAAGAAAATCAATATCTTCATGAAAATTATCCTGAAATTAGTGAGAAAGTTTGGATAATTGGTCGTACTGGTCAAGGTGATGAGTGGTTTGTAAATAAGACAAAAAATAATATTTTGTTTTATGATCATAACCAAGGAGAGTATTTGAATATTAATCAGTTTTTAGATATGAAAATTAATTTTGAAAACTTTCTTAAAATAGCATTTTCTTATCAGCAACTTGAAGAAGAATTGGATATGCATGAAGAGCTTAATGAAGTTGAACAAGATCAATTTAAGAAATTAGTTAATTCTATTAATGATGGTTTATATGAAAGATATCCATTTAAATATTTTTAAGTTTTTTATCTTTTAAAGTTTGATAATTTTTCGATAAAATGTTTGATAGTATTTAATTGTATTAAATAGGGAATCTTAATAGTGCAAGTTTGTTTTAAAAAATTATTAAAGAAAGTTGATGAATGTAATGAAATAATTTATGGTGAAAGATTCCTTATTAATCAGGTTAATTTTGTTAATGATGATCTGTTTAAAAGCTATTTAAGTTGTATTCCTGAAAATGATTTTAATATTGATTTAGGAGGGAATATAAATGATTTTTTAGGAAAAGATTCGTTAGATAATATTCAATATATGTTTGAAGATATATTCGAGGGGGAAAGTGCTACAGTATTTTTAACACAGCATGATGTAAATATAGTATACATAAATAATAATAGTGGCGAGATAGGAGTATGTATTTCAGGCGATGAATTACATATCATTGCTAAAAATTTATTTGATTTTTTTTGCAAATTAATATTGTGCAGAATTTAATTATTGACCTATATGACTCTAACCCTAGAGGTGAAAATGGAGGGTATAAAACAGGTTTTTTAGAAGAGTTAAAGAAAATTCTTATAAATGAAAAAGTATTGTTAGATATAGAGTATTTTATAGAATTTTTTTATGGTTAAAGTGTAAGTAATATTCAAAAATAAGTAGTATCTCTAGATGCTTGTTTAGAAGTACTACTTTGAAATAAGATGTTTTAAAGGTTGGTCTGTGAATTTTTATACAATTTATCCTTCAGAGTATATTGATAGAGATTTTTCTTTTGACTTGAAAGAGAAGAAAGGAATTATCGTTGATTATTTTAAATTTGATTTAAGTGATAAGTTTTTAAAAAATCCTAGAATAAATTTAGATTATGAAAATATTTTTTCTGATCGATTAAATGAGATATTAGAGACTGATTTTTATTATTCATCTTCAGGAATTTTACTTTTTTCAAAAAGATTTTTTAATGAAATGAAGGAAGTTCTTGCAGAAGAATGTGATTTCTATCGATGTTATGTAAGAAATCAAGAAGCAGATATTTATGCTATATATATTAAAAGAAAAAATAATTTATTAGATGAAGATGATTTTATAAAAAATGATCTAGTAGTAGATGACTTTTTTATTGCTAGAGATACTGATAAACCTTATATCTACGTAGTGAGCAAAAAATTTGTAGATATTGTTAAAAAATTTAAATTCAAAATAAATTTCTTGGAATACTAAAAAATTAATAATCGTTAAAATTTAATTAATAACATAAGTCGTTAATTCATTTTTTTATATTTATCACGGATAGCATCCCCATTCATTCGTGTATTCAAATGGTTAAGTTTCTCTTTACAAAATAGACAGATGTTTCTGTATTTTATAAAATAATGCCAATCCTGACAAAGTTTTCATAAAAAAGATGTTATCTCATATACATAGAATTCTAGAAGATGTGGGTATCAGCTCGCAAAAACGCGTGCTTCATATTCAGATTTCTAATCCATCGTTGAATACTCAAGTCTTTTTACAAAGTATTGAAGGGCAGCATCAGTTAAATGAAGGACTGACTGCCGATTTATTTTGTCTTTCTACCAATGCCCATATTTCATTAAAACAATTTATTGGTTGTCAGGTTGCAGTCGATCAAGTAACTGATCAGGGGCAATTATTTAGAACTACAGGAATTATTACAGAAGCCAGTCAGGGGCAGAGTGATGGTTCATTAACATTGTATAAACTGAGATTACAAGACCCGACCGCGCTATGGCATAAACGCCGAAATAGCCGTGTATTTATGAATAAAAGTGTACGGGACATTACTGAAATTCTATTTACTGAGTGGCAGAACAAAAGCCCGTTGTTTGCTTCTGGTTTAACTTTGGATTTAAAAGGTCTAACCGAAGACTACGATGTTCGACCTTTTATAATGCAAAGTAATGAAACGGATTATGAATTTTTAACTCGACTTTGGCGTAGTGAAGGCATTAACTGGTTGGTTGATGAGGCACAGCTTTGGGTCGCTGATAGCTCGAATGAGATTCAACCGCAAAAACTACGTTTAATTGATAATAATGAATCATATTTAGCATTAGACCGAAGAAATATCCGTTATCACCGCAGTAGTGCAGTTGAACAACAAGACAGTATGACAAGCCTTGTGCCAACTCGAAGTTTGCAATCTACAGCCGTGCATGTACAACGCTGGCAGGCTGATGCTTTAAGTCAAGAAGAAGGCATGGGGAGTGTTCAGTCAAAGCATAGTCATAGTGCTAATCAGGATAATGCGAGTTTAAGTCTAGAACATGCATGGCATGTCAGTCCTGCTTGGATGCAAGACTTAAATGGGGAAGACCAAGCCACTGCATCGGGTCACCAGCAGCTAGAAAAACTCAATCAAAATCTATCTGATTATTATGCGTCTCAATCAAAATATTTCCGTGCACAAACTACGGTACGTGATACGCAAGTTGGCTATTGGTTTGAATTGAATGAACATCCAGAAATAGATACGCATAGCGGATCAGACAAAGAATTTCTGATTATTGGTAAAAGCTTCTATTTACAAAATAATTTGCCTAAAGATTTACAACAGCAAATCAATCAACTTTTTAGTCAAAGCCAATGGCAAAACAATCAATCAGGGCCAAATGACCAAACTGAGCGTCAGGGTAATGAGCTCATCTTATCGCGTAGAAATATAAAAACTGTTCCTGAGTATAACCCGCTTGAACACCGACCAGCCGCTTACCCACAGCGTGCTAGAGTGGTTGGATTGGAGGGCGAAAGTATCCATGTTGATCAATGGGGACGTATTAAAGTCCGTTTCCTGTTTACCCGAACAGATGACCATAGCCATGACAGTGGAGCAGGAAGTAACGACAATGACACCGACTCCGCTTGGGTCGATGTGCTGACTCCATGGGCTGGTGCAGGTTATGGCGCACGCTTCTTGCCACGTGTGGGTGAGATTGTGGTCATCGACTTCTTTGATGGCAATGTTGACCGACCATTTGTGGTGGGTCGTATTCACGAGGCTGAACGACATCCAACGCAGTTCGACCAGAAAGGTCAGCTACCCGACACTAAAAAATTGAGCGGCATCCGCTCTGAGGAAGTCGATGGCAAAGGCTTTAACCAGCTCCGTTTTGATGATACCGCAGGGCAAATCAGTGCCCAACTACAAAGTAGCCATGCGGTAAGTCAACTAAACTTGGGTAACTTAAGCCATCCAAAAGACAAACCAGAAAGCGAAGGCCGAGGTGAAGGTTTTGAACTTAGAACCGACCAGTGGGGTGCTTTAAGAGCTGGTAGTGGCTTACTCATTAGTACCCACAAACAGGATCAAGCTCAAGGCGTACACCTAGATGCAAATGAGGCCAAGCAACAAATCGAAGGCAGCCTCAACAATACTAAGGCACTCAGCGAAGTTGCTAAAAATCAGCAAACTGACCCGTTAGATATGCTTGAGAATATTCAGACTTTCCTAGAAGTTCTCAAACAAGAAGATCCTAAAAAAGCTGCTGAGTTTCAATCAGCAGTGATGCTGCTAGCATCTCCAAAAAGTATTGCTGTAAGTAGTAATGAAGATATACACCTCAGTGCAAATGGTCAGCTCACTCAAAGTGCTGGAGATAGCATTAATATTAGTACGCAAAAGAATATAGTGAGTCATGCGAGCCAAAAAATAAGTCTATTTGCCGCTCAAGAAGGTGCTCGGCTTTTTGCTGGTCAAGGTAAAGTGGAAATTCAGGCACAAGGTGATGGTTTAGATGTGATTGCTCGAAAGGGCGTACAGATTACGTCAACCGAAGACACGGTTTTTATTACTAGTCCAACTGAAATTAATCTGACTGCAAGTGGATCTCAAGTTAAGTTGAATGGTTCGGGTATTTTCCCAGTCACGGGTGGTAAGCTTGAGGTGAAAGCAGGGCAGCATTTATTTATGGGAGGCTCATCAATAAATCCACCTGCATTAGATTTACCAGACTGTTCGGCTAAGCAAACTCAAGCTGCTCAAAATGGTTCGGCTAAGGTGGATTTATCATGAGTTTGTCAATTTTTAATACAACTCAAAATAATGATTTAAAAGATATAACTTCTAAAGTTGAAGAACAGTGTATCCAAATTCTGAATGAATATGGCAAGATCATTTTTTTATTAGATACTACACTGAATGATTCTATTTTTAACGGTGTAAAAGATAATTTATCAAACAAAAATATTGCATATATTCCTTTAGCGAATAAAAAAGAAATTGCAAAGTCCAACCTCTTTTTTATTTGTATTGATGATAAAAAAGTATTTGAGCAAGTCAAAGAAGATTTATTGCAAAATCTATCGAGAAACAAAAATATTACGAATGATTGCTATTTTGTTCATGGGTATGGCGTGGCGAAGACACGCTCACTTGAGGAATTGCGAGATCAGATAAAAACTAAATTAGTCATTTCTGATCAGGGTAAAAAAATTCTTTTCCGTTGGTATGATCCTAGAGTCATGATCTACTTGGATGAGATTTTTAAAACAGAATATGTAGGTGGCTTATTAAATGGCTTTAAAGAATGGCATTTTTTGCATCCAAAGGGTCTATTTAGCTTTAAGTCTTACGATGAATCGCGATCAATCTTGAATCTAAAAAAAATGAACCTTGAGCAATCTATAGAATTGGATTTAATTGAAATTGCTAATAATGTATTTCAACAATTAAATGAATTTGAACAAGTTGATCTAATAAAAATTCATCCAGTTGAAATCCATCAAAATCTTAAAAAGGCTTACTACGATTTTGGTATTCAAAATCATTTAGATTTAGTTACATATGGTCTTTACAGCCAAATTATACATAAAAATTTTATACAGCATCCTATGGTAACCAATGTGCTCTACGACCATTGTGTAGTGAATAAAATGTCTTTTACGGACGCTATGGATTATGTAACGAAAGACTTATATGAGCAGATAGCTAAAGAATTGAATGGATAAAAAGATGTCAGAAAATCAAAAAATGATATTGGGCAAGTCAAAATCAAATAATTTATTTAATGAGGCTATTGCTCAGCAAAAACAGAAGCAGAGTCAAATTTCTGTTATGGGAAAAACCAAAGCAGTGGGCGATATGCGCAACCCAACAGTTGCTAAAAATATTAATAAGAAGATTGAAGAAAGTGAAATTGCAAAATCAGCGAAACAGTCAACTGCTGCAAACATGCAAAATAGTAGTGCGGGGCAGGCCCAGAAAGAGTGTTCAAATTTTTGTCGTAAAAAAGGCTTCAATATTTTACCTTTACGATACACCGTTGTTAAAGATAATCCACCTGCTTTACCTCCAACCTTGGGTAAAAATGTCAAAGATATTCAGTTAAGCCATCTCAAATATGCAGTTGAGATGATTGATACTGGTTATATCTATCGCTTAGTAAAAAGAACATCTGGAGCTTTGGAGTGGGCTGGATATAAAATTACTCCAAATGGACATTTGTCTTATTTTCCTGTGGGTAAAGAAGCACCTAAAAGTGTTCCAGAGTTCGCATGTAAAGGAGCAGGTCATAGTTTTAATTCATCTGTGATAGCTGTAGAAAGTAACCCTAAAGATGAGGCGAAGATTGCATATATTATTCATACGCATGTGCCTATGAGTAAGGCCAAAATATCTGAATATGAAAAAAATGCCGATAAGTTTGTAACAGAAGGAAAGTGGCAGAAAATTTTAATTAATGGTGGAAGTGCGCAAGAACATTGTATTGCTGCAAGCCAATTTAAAACTACGGTTTATAATCTAAACAGTTTTGGTAAAAACCGTATCGATGCGACATTAAACAAGTTTAAAGATGAGCCTAAATCGCTTGCCTGTATGGCTTTATATGATCCTGTAGGAATTACAAGAAAATTAAATACATTGCGCAATTCAGAATTTAAAAAAGTAATGGATTTTTTAGCAAAAAAAGAAGGAGATTTTACAAACGAGCACCGTTTACATAGTTCTCAATGTATTGATAGTATTAAAATCTGTTTAGAAAATAAATTGTTAAATGAACGCAGCCAATTTAGTGCACAGGCAACTAAAAGTATAGTATTAATGGGGCTAGGGAATGAGTTACCAAAAAATTTAACAGATGCTGATGATATTAATTATGAGTTAGAAAAAATATATAAAAGAAAATCAAAAGAAGAACAAGAGAGGCTATTAAAGGAGGCTCAAGAGAAACAAAGAGCAAATAAAGGTCTCTATACTGAAGATATGGGTAAATTAAGTAGGAGGGACGGAGAGCAGATTTGGGTTAAAAAATATAAGCCAAATTTAGATATGGTGGCTAAATCAAATTTTGATAAAAAAATTAACGCATTAATTCAAGAGTGTTTAGCTGGAGCAAGAGCTATAGGAGATGACCATATTAAATGGTTATTGTCTAAGGCTGTAATAAATGCCCTTCATGCTTATGATGATCAAGTGCAAGTTCCATATGGAAATATTTTTTATGTTCATGCGATGGATATGATTAATGGGATGAGTGGGGTGCAGAGTGGACAAGCATTACTTGAAACTTGGTTAGGTGTAGAAAAAATTGCCAAAGAAAATATTTATATGAGGGCAATTTGTTATAACCAAGAAAGTTTAAAAAATAAATATAATGCAGCGGCACCAAGTATTATCGATATTTCTTGGGATGATGGACAAAATGCAGCTAAAACTGCGATTGCAGCATTTGTTGCGGCAGATAAAGCTTGGCAAGAATGGGCAGCAGATAAAACCAATAACGGTTATATGTTACATGGGCAAAAATTTAGCCTATTAAAAACGTTTTACTGGATGTCTGAACTGACCCAAACTGCAGTGAAGTGGAGTATGAAATATACGCCAAGTTCAGAATTTGCAAAAAAACTTGGACGCTTAACGTTTTATACATTTGCCCATAGTGGTATGTTGGCAGAAAACGTTAAAAAAAATACACTGTATTATATTATCCCAGATCAAACTTTGAAGGAACGTATTAAGCTGACACCTGAAATGGTTCAAAATAATTGGAAAAAATATTCTTCGCCTGCAACAAATCCGAGAAAAACCGCTAGTCAAATTGATCGAATTATTGCGAATAGTTCGCCAAGTGCGAGTTTACGTGTGGCGGGTGTGGTAGCTATTTTTGAACTGATTAATTTTGGAACACAAATTTCCAAGTTTAATATCGATCCATCGGTAGATAATACTTTGTCATTTATGTCAGGCATGATAGCAACAACAGCTGCTATTTTAGAAGTGGGTAGTAGCTCAATGGAGAAGTTTTCATTTGCAGAACGTGCTGCCTATATTGCTAGGACTGGCGCATATTTCGCGATTGCAGGTGCAACAATTTCATTGATTATTGATTTAAAGAATTTGGGTAAGTCTATTCAAGAAGGTAATTATTATGCTATAGCGTTGGGGCTTGGTAAGTCTGTAGTTTCATTTTTAACTCTTGCTGTAGGTGTGAGTGTTCTTCTAAATCTACCACTCATGAAAAATACGTCGTTATATTATAATGTTGAACGTTATGCACTTGGACGAGCGATTTTGGGTATACGGGCTGTCCAAGCTGGAGCTATGCTAAGTGTAGCTGGGATTGCACTTGTTGCTTTGGAAATTTATTTAAAAAATTATGTTTTGGACAATGCAATGCAAGACTGGTGTCAAAAATGTGCATTCAAGCTAAAAAAGGAAAATGGTGAAGATGCTTTTAAAGATGTTAAAGAAGAAGAAAAAGAGTTTAATAATGCAGTAGTGAGTGTCTAAATGGAAAATTTAAAATTAAACCTTAAGCTAGTTAAAGGTCCAATACATTCTTTAGAAAAAGCAAATTCTAAAATTCCAGTAAATCAGAATATTGGTGGAATTGCGGCTGGGACCGCTTTTGCTGGTGTGCTCGCTGAGAGTAGTTCGTTGTTGACCAGTGCACCTATATTAGTAATGGCCGCTAAGGCTAAGGATGGTATAACTTTTATTGGTGAAGTAGAGGGATATCCAGTAATCGGACAATTTACGACAGCACGTTTTGAAGAAAATGATGAGTTGATTGCTGTAATTAGCGAAAAACCTGTAGATGGACGTTATCAGGTCTATGCAATTATCGACCCTAAATCAGGCTTATTGTATATGATTTATGAGATGGGGCGTTCAGTAAAAATGGGTTATAAAGCCATTTTTAAGCAAACTTATTATTTTACATTGTTGTCATGGGGTTTTCTCTTAATTTTTATTTTATTTTATTTTATTTTTAATTTTTCTTATTCTGTGAATACCATTTTATATTTTCTAGAGATTGTTGGCATTACTTTATTTGTTACTGTAGCAATTTCTGGTTTTGTTAATTATTTTGGTTATAGGAAATCGTATGAAAATTTTGGAGCATTATCGGAGCAAATATTTGAAAAGCTAGGATTTGAATATCCAAAAGAACAGGATTTCTATAATGATTTTTTAACTGATGATGGTGTTCAGATTAGTGTAATGAAGTATAGAAAAAATTTAAAAGGTCTAGATCCATACCCAGAAGATTATTTTAGTAAGAATACAACAAGCGAATAAGTAGTGGAACATAAATTAAACCTTAAGTTAGTTAAAGGTCCAATATATTCTTTAGAAAAAGCAAAGTCTAAAATTCCCGTAAATCAGAATATTGGTGGAATTGCGGCTGGAACTGCTTTTGCAGGTGTACTTGCTGGAAGTAGCTCCTTACTCACAAGCTCACCTATTTTATTAATGGCTGGAAAAGCAAAAGATGGGATAACTTTTATAGGTGAAATAGATGGATATCCAGTCATAGGGCAATTTACCACAGCACGTTTTGAAGAAAATGAAGAATTGATTGCTGTAATTAGCGAAAAACCTGTGGATGGACGTCATCAAGTTTATGCAATTGTCGATCCAAAATCTGGTTTATTATATATGATTTATGAGATGGGCCGTTCAGTGAAAATGGGTTATAAAGCGATTGTGATGCAGACCTATTATTTCACCCTTATTTGTTGGGGAGGGATATCAATAATATTTTTACTCTTTTATATTTTTGATTTTAATTATTCTTGGGAATCTTTTGGGGATTTAATAAAGTGGTTATTTATGGGGTTGTTTCTTTGTATAGCGCAAATGGCTTCTATTAATTATTTTGCTTATCGAAAATCATATGAGAATTTTGGCAATTTATCTGAACAAATATTTGAAAAATTAGGTTTTGAAAATCCTAAAGAGCAGGATTTTTATAATGATTATTTAATTAATGATGGAATCAACATCAGTGTTATGGATTATAGAAAAAACTTAAAAGGTAAAGACCCTTATCCAGCAGATTATTTTGATAAGAAAAATTTTTGAAGTAAAAGGTTATTTAATGAGGCTTAGATTATTTGTCATTACCCTAATATTAGTTACGTCTGCATGCAGTCAACAGAAAGAAGAATACACTCACGGAGGTTTGACTAAAGATTATAAAGATGTGTCTGAATATAAGTCTAAACATGAACTAGAAAAGGCTGCAAAAGCAAATGATGCTGAGGCTATTTTTGTATTGGCATCTATGTATGCCACAGGCGAAGGTGAAAAATTTGATCAAAAGAAAGCATTAGAACTATTTGAGAAATCTGCACAATTAGGCTCCTCAAATGCCATGCTTCAATTAGGACTGATTTATCGAAATGGCAATCAAGTTGTAAAAAAGGATGATCAAAAAGCTTTAATGTGGTTTGAAGAAGGAGCTAAAAAAGGAAACCCTTCCGCAATTCACAATGTTGGGCTGGCATATTACAAAGGTTTAAATGTAAAACAGGATAGAGCAAAAGCGTTTACATATTTTATTCGATCTGCTGAGTTAGGACTCATACAATCCCAGACAGTAGTTGCTGCTCAATTATATGGTGGGAATGGCGTTAAAAAGGATATCAAAGCATCTTTTAAATGGATATTAAAAGCTGCTGAACAGGGAGATCTTGAGTCACAAAATAATGTAGGTTTGGCTTATGAGCGAGGTGAGGGGGTAGAGCAAGATCCACTTAAAGCACTTGTTTGGTTTAAGCGTGCGGCTGATCATGGACATGCGTTAGCGCAATATAATACTGCTCTTAAATATTATAATGGTGCAGGTATGAAACAAAATTTAGATGAGTCAATACGATATGCAGAAATGGCTGTACGCAATGGAAATAAGGCTGGAATAGAGTTGTTATTTAATATTTATTCGGATGATAGTAGTTCAAGATATAATCCTGAGAAAGCTAATTATTGGAAGTCTAAAATCTAAATTTATACTTAAATAAAAGGCTCTTTTGAATAGAAGAGCCTTTCCAAAATTAAGAATCGCAATATCCTTTAAAAATATAAAGTCAAATAGTTTAATTTTCTTGATATCGAATATGGTTTTGAGCTATGCAAGAGCTTGACCCTAAAGGAAAGATAGTTATTCACAAATCTATGGGCTTTATTGGTTCTACTTGCTCTCACAAAGTGAAATGAAAAATATACTAAATAGACCGATTAGTCTTGACAATTTTATTTTTATTAATGTTAAATTTCTACTTTCATAAATTTGAAATGTATCTTTTACAATCATTTAATTCGTTTATCTTTTAAATTAAATAAAATATTTTTAAGAAAATGTTTCATAAATCTTAACTAAGTGATATTTATGATAATTTTTGGTTTAGTTTTAATTTTTATTTAATTTATAAAATTCAATAACTTATTTTTAATTACAAAAAATAACAATATTATATTTTTATAAGAATAAATTTATTAAGCTATATTTTATGAGCATCTTAACTATTTACTTTTGGTTTAAGTTGATATGTTTTTTATATAAAATATGTTTGTTTATATGATAAACTGCGTCTAAATTTTTTGAATATAAGGTTTTTAGACTGATTTTTTAATGTTTTAAGGATATTAACTTTTCAGTAAAGCCTTGAATAAATAAGAAAACAGAGGAATGAAAGTTGTGTTGAAACGAAGTATTTTGATACTTTTTTTGACTGGAAACATTATCGGTCTATCATATGCTCAAGCAGCAGAACTAGAGCCTGTAAAACTTAAAAAAAGTTGTATTAAGAAGAACCCTTTAGCTGAAGGTCAAAATGATCCTGAGCTATTGAATATTTTTAAACAAGTTTGTGATAGCGATAATACAACTCAAAAAAATGATTTATTAGCTAAAGCTGCTATGCGGTTTTACCAAACCAATCAACCAGTTAAAGCATTGAATTTAGCAAGTCAATTGCAAAGTCAAAATATACGCGGTTCATTAATAACAGATGTCTTGTTTTTATCTGGTGTGAGCATTGCAAATAATTCTTTGCAGCAAATGCGTACTCAGGAATTGAGATATTTAAGCAATGATGTGACTTATCCTCCTGCAAAGCAGTTAATTGAAAATATTCACACTGCGATGCCTGCTCCTGATCCATCGAGCTTTAAAGCGAGTTCTGATAGTAGCTCAGATGATAATGAAAAGAGAAGTTATAAAAAACAGTATGTAACGCGTAATAAAGCGAGTACTTCTAGAACGTCAAATAAACGAGTATCAAGCCCAGCAAAGACGACTACAGTAAAACCTAAAACTGCACCTGCAGCTACTGCAAATAAATCAAAAAGTTCGCCTTTTGACCCTTTAATTAAATAATCCGGAATAGAATCTTATGGCTAAGAGAGAGAGCGTACAAAAGAAGCTTCAGCGAATTCGACCTCCACGTGTTCAGCTTACATATGATGTCGAAATTGGTGATGCAAAAGAAGCAAAAGAGCTACCATTCGTTGTAGGTGTGATGGGTGATTTTTCGGCTGCATCTGAGCTTGAGCGTACAAAATTAAAAGATAAAAAATTCATTAATGTTGATTTAGATAATATTGATGAAGTTATGGAGTCATTGTCTCCAAGAGCTGCTTTCCAGGTAGATAATACGTTGACAGAAGAGGGCGGTAAGATCGCTGTTGATTTAACATTTAAGTCAATGGAAGATTTTCGTCCGGAAAATGTGGTTCAACAGGTTGATCCATTAAAGAAACTTGTGGAAGCGCGTGAGCGTTTAACTGACTTAAGAAACAAAATTTCTAACAGTGAGCGTTTAGAAGATTTACTTGATGAAGTTCTTAAAAATACAGATCAGATTCGTAAATTAAGTGCGGAGGCTGATCATGAATAATACACAATCTGCAGCAATGCCACTTGTTGAAAATGAGCAAGTTACACTATTAGACTCGATTGTTGAAGAAAGCCGTATTGCCCGAAATGAAGAAGAACATTCGCGTGCAAAAAGCTTAATTGGTGAGCTTGCCAAAGAAGTAATGGCAGGCACAATTACAGTTTCTGAAAATATGACTTTATCAATTGATAAGCGTATTGCGGAAATTGATGCTCTGATTTCAAATCAATTAAGTCAGATCATGCACAATGAGCAATTCCAAAAGATTGAATCAACTTGGCGTGGTCTCTATTATTTCTGTCAAGAGACACCATCTAACCCTCTTATTAAAATTCGTATGTTGAATACGACTAAGAAAGAGTTAGTAAAAGATTTCCAAGGTGCTACAGACTTCGATCAAAGCACTTTGTTTAAGAAAATCTATGAAGAAGAATACGGTTCTTTTGGTGGTGCACCATACTCAGCATTAATCGGTGATTTTGAATTTGACCGTACGCCTTCTGATATGTATTTGCTTGAGCAAATCTCTCATGTTGCTGCAGCAGCCCATGCGCCATTTATTTCGGCCGCTAGCCCAAGCATTCTTGGTCTTGAGTCATTTACCGATATTGATCGTCCTAGAGATGTGTCAAAAATCTTTGAAACGGCGGAATATGTTCAATGGCGTTCATTCCGTGACAGTGAAGATGCTCGTTATGTTGCTTTAACCTTGCCACATGTGCTTGGTCGTCTTCCTTATCATCCAAAGGAAGGAACAGCTACTGAAGGTTTCAACTTTGCTGAAAATGTTTCTGGTGCAAACCACAATGAATATTTGTGGATGAATGCTGCTTACGCTTTCGGTACTCGTTTAACTAATGCATTTGATATGCATGGTTGGTGTGCTGCAATTCGTGGTGTTGAGGGTGGTGGATTAGTCGAAGGCTTACCAGTACATACATTTAAAACACAAGATGGTGAAGTGGTATTTAAGTGCCCAACAGAGATTGCAATCACTGACCGCCGTGAAAAAGAATTAAGCGATTTAGGCTTTATTCCTTTGGTTCATTGTAAAAACACTGATTACGCTGCTTTCTTTGGTGCACAGTCAACTCAAAAACCTAAAAAATATGACAATGATACAGCAAATGCTAACTCTGCTTTATCGAGTCAAATTCAGTACATCATGGCCGTTTCACGTATTGCTCATTATTTAAAAGCAATGATGAGAGACAAAGTGGGTAGCTTTGCTTCTGCTGGAAATGTTGAAGCATTCTTAAATGAGTGGTTGTCACAGTATGTATTACTTGACGATGGGGCTTCTCAAGAAGCAAAAGCTCAATACCCTCTACGTGAAGCGTCTGTAAAAGTTGTAGAAGACCCTGCTCAACCAGGTCACTACAAATCTGTGGTTTTCTTGCGACCACACTTCCAGCTGGATGAGTTGTCAGTTTCTTTACGACTTGTCACTGAGTTACCTCAGTCCTCAAATTAATAAAGGTCAGCGAAAGAATAACTTTAAATTAAAAATAGGAAAGTTCTAAATGAAAGATATATACGTTGAGTTTCGTGGTAAGTATAAAGTTGACGGAGAGTCTCGTGACGCTGAGCACAAAGGCTGGTTAGAAGTTAACTCTTGGTCTCACGACATTCGTCAACCTAAATCTGCTACTTCAAGTAGTGTTGGTGGTCATACTGCTGAACGTGTTGAACATTCAGATATGGTTTTTGTTAAAGACCTAGATGCAACTAGCCCGAAATTATGGGAAGCATGTTCAGCTGGTTATACATTTGATGAAGTACAAATCGACTTCTACCGTGCAAATGGTGATAAGCGCATCAAGTACTTACAAATTAAATTGAAACATGTTCTAGTTTCTAGTGTAACTCCAACAGTTAATGAAGAAGGTGTTCCAACAGAAGCGTTTGGTTTGAAATACGCAGCTGTTGAATGGACTTACAATCAACAAGATATTAACGGTACTGCTAAAGGTGCTGTTACTAAGAAATGGTCACTTTCTAACAATACTGCTTCTTACGCGGCGTAATTGTTTAAGTGAATATTTGGTGGAGGCTGACATAAAGTTAGCCTCTGCTGTCTTTAAGCATGCTTGTTGTGAACTCGAATGAATTTAGATCGGCTTTATCCCTATGGATTTCGTTCAACTTTGTTTGACCGTTTAATTCCTGAAAGTGAAGATTATGCAAAAGGTCTTTCTATTCAGCAATTAAGAGAATCGGTAGCAAAAGATTTAGAAGACTTGCTTAACAGTCGAGTCGCTAAGTTGGATCATGTGGTCGATGATTATCCACTAGTTAAAAAATCTATACTTCAGTTCGGTATTATTGATTTTGTGGGGCTTTCTACAGCTAATCCGCTAGATCGAGACAAGATTTGCCAATCAATTGAACAATCAATTGCAGCTCATGAACCCAGATTAAGACAAATACGGGTAGAGATGTTGTTGGATGGGCACAATATGGGGGCATTGTGTTTAAGCATTCAAGCATATCTAAATATTCATCCACTGTATGAACCTGTCGTTTTTGATGCATTGTTAAAACCGACAACGCAGCAATATGTAATTTCAGCGAGAACCTAAGCATAGTGGGTGTGTTGTGATAGAAGAGCTTTTACCTTTTTACGAAAAACAACTACAGGAATTTGGTCAGCAATCTCGTGAATTTGCCCAAAAATATCCGAAAATTGCTCAGCGTCTATCTTTAAATCAAGAGCAGATCGATGATCCGCATATTGAACGTCTTATACAGGCTTTTTCATTAATTTCGGCTCGTATTGATAAAAAACTTGCTGATAGTTATGACGTATTTACACGTTCCTTATTTGAGGTAATGTTCCCTCAATACTTACGACATTTTCCGGCTTGTTCTGTAATAAGTTTTGAAGATATAAATAAAATAAAGCAGCTTACAGAAGCGCATATTGTTCCTGCACACACAGTTTTGAAGTCTCGCAGTTTTAAAGGCGTTCAGTGTGAGTTTAATACCACGCAAGAAGTCAAATTACTCCCGATAAGCTTGCAAGCGCTAGAATTCCAAAGTACACCTAGTGCCCATATGCATTTAAGTCAAAATGCGACTTTAACTTTTAAATTTGAAATTTTTAATCATGCTCATGTATGTTTAGTAAACGAAAAATTACCTATTTATTTAGATGCAATTTCTAATTTTCCACTTCAAGTACTAGACAGTATTTTTAAGAAGGGAACAACTTTTGCCATTAAAATAGGGCAGAAAATTGTTGAACTGGATAAAAATCCATTTGAGTTAACAGGTTTTTCCGAGCAAGAAAATCTATTGCCACTCGATCAGCATACTCATCATGCTTATCGTTTGCTGATGGAGTATTTCTGTTTTCCTGAAAAATTTAATTATTTAAAACTCGATTTAGGTTTTTTAAAGCGCTTATCTCTAGAAAATAGTAATTTTGAACTGCTTATACATTTTAAATTAAATTTAAATGATCAAGCTGTAGTGCGAAATTATTCTGAATTAAATGTCGCTAATTTTAAATTGTTTACTACACCAGTTATTAATTTATTTGAAAAATACGCTGAACCACAAAAAATTGTACATAAGCAATTAGAATATCCGCTGATTACAGATGCTCATCATCCTGAGTTTTATCAGGTGTATTCAATTACTGAAATGAATATGGTTCGTGAAAAAACGACTCAAGAAGAGAGCTATGTTCCAGTGCTGCCTTTTTTTGCCATGAGTCATTATCATGCTGACACGGCACGTTTTTTCTATTCGGTGAATTATCAAAAGCTACAGCCCAATTTTGTCGAAATGGGTTATTCAATTATTTCTAAAAATTTAAATCCTTCGTCAACACGTTCGGATTTTATTAGCACAAAACTATTATGCTCAAATCGTGACTTGCCGCATGAAGCATTAGGACAGTCCAATAATATATTAAATCTAAATGACAGTAGTTTGGCTCGTCGTGCCATTGTTTTAAAAAGACCTACAAAACCTTATCAATTTGGTCAAAGTCAGAGTGAGCAGTGGCGTGTTATTTCACACCTTTCATTAAATAGTTTAGCTTTAATGAAAGGTGATGCGGTATCTCATATTAAAGAGTTACTTGCTTTATATAACTTACCTTTATCAAAAGAAAATTATCTAATTATTGAAGCAATCAAACATCTCGAATTTTCACTCACTCACAAGCTTGTAGATGGAAAACCATTCCCAATGTTTGTAAGAGGGGTAAAAGCAGAATTACAGATTGATTCATCGGTATTTAGAGGACATAGCCTATACATTTTTAGCCAATTGTTAAGTCGTGTTTTTAATTTAAAGGTTCAAATTAATAGTTTTGTTGATTTGGTTGTTAAGGATTATTCATCTCAGCAGGAGTTATACCAATGCAGTCAGAACGTTGGTGGCAAGACTCTTCTGTAACAGCTGAGCTCTTTACAAAGCCAAAGTCTTTTGAGTTTATCCAAGCAACACGGCTATTAAGACATGATTCAAATCGTACAGTTAGTTCATCTTGGAGTGATCATTTTAAGTTTGAGACATCCTTTAATTTAAATTTTCCTGCTACAGAGATTGAAAATTTAGAATTAACGGACGAGCGGATTTATATTACGAATTTAATTGTTGGTCTTACTGGTATACAAGGTGCTTTACCTTATACGTATACGAATAAGATTAAGCAAGCTTCACGTCAGCAACGAGCTGAAACTAAAGAGTTTCTAAGCTTATTTAATCATAAGCTTACTGCTCAATATGTAGATTCTAGTATTACTTATAATCTACCGATTAGATATGAGATAGAACATAAAAATGACTATTTAGATATTCTGCATGCTTTGAATGGTTATGTGCGTTCACAGCATCAACAAGCTGATCTTGATGAATATTTTGCAGAATTTTCAGGATTAATGCAAGGGCAAAATAATACAGTTCATGCATTAAAAACGATGCTGTCGTGTATTTTTAAACATGAAATTACGATTAAAGAATTTGTACAAGAATCCTTTAAGTTAGCGAGTGATCAGTTAACAACTTTAGGTGGAAGTCAGCCGAGTCTACTTGGTGTTAATACTTTTTGTGGGGAAACCATTCAGCAGATTGACGGAAAAATTGAAATTCAAATTGGACCATTAAAACGTCAGCAATATCTCAGTTTCTTACCAAATCAAGAGTTAAGCTTAAAGCTTAAAAAACTTGTAGAAACATGGTGTAGTCCAACTTTATCAATAGATTTACGGCTTATCTTGGATGAATTAGAAATACAACCTATTTGTCTCACTCATAAGAATCAGAGTGGGTTAGGCCAGGGTTCTTTTCTCATATCACGACAACCCAAAGTACATAGTCATGAAACCTGCTATAGCCTTATTGGAGAGACAATATGATTAAAAAAATATTACTCTCATTCATTGCTATTTTTTCAGTAGTTAGTGGAATTATTATTTTCTACTGGCGTGATGTTCAATATAATCCTGATAAAGGAGATTTTTTCCTTTATTTCTTAGTTTTACCAGCAATAATTACATTGGTGATTTTATCACCGTGGTTAATTTATAGCGCTTATACAACGTATAAAGACAAAAAAGAGCAAGCAATAAATCAAGATAAAGATGACGTTAACTCAAAACAAACTGCGGTAACTGATCAACCATTAGAACAGCTAGATTTCAATATTTATTCTGCTTTTGCTTTACATGCTTTTGGTGAGAACGAAAGCATTATTGAGCAGCTACAAAACTTTAAAAGTCCAGAGCTGGATAATCAATTGTTAAATTCTTACGGATTACCTCTTTTATCTTACCGTATTAAAGATTTTGATGAAGAGAATCATGAGGAGAGTGATTACTCATCTCCACGACAAGTTCGTATGATGTCATTGATAAGACAGCAACTAGAACAAAATATAGAAAATTTCTATCTTCTAGCCGAGCATTTAAAACGTTCAACTTTATTTTATGAGTCGCAACAGGCCCGTGAATATCACATGCATCCGGCATGGGTGGATCCTGATTCTGAATATGATGATGTTCAAATGCCGATCGTAGAAGTTTATCGTTTAAATCGCTTAAATCTACACATCCTTCTTTCGGAGGATTTATTACATATCTGGAATGATGACCAAAGTAATGAACTAATTTTAGAATTCTTTGCTGAGGTTGGTATTCCTGCTCAAAAGCTCCATATTGAATATCATTTTTTTGGAGAGCAACTGGCTTACCAAGAGTTGATACACCTATTAAAGGGTATTCATAAAAGAGAACATGAGATGTTCTTTTTGGTCGTAGTTGATTCTGAAATTGATCAGGATCTGGTCGATGAAAAATCTTGGATGATTAAGGATTATATTCCTGCTGAATTTGCGGCCAGCTGTTTACTGGCTGATCCTTTAGCGAAAATTCAAGAATTAGAACCTTCTAAGGCACTGAAAGTTGTTGTGAGCCAACAAGATACAGCGAAGCTTTTTAAAAATTTTAAATTTAATGATTTGCCTCAGCATGAAGGTGAGGAGCCTTATGTACTGATATTGTCAGATCAGACCGATATAAAAGTTTCGAAAAAATTGCAGCAGCACTTTCTTCAAACGCCTGTAGAACCGCATCACTATATTTATGTGAAATCTTCATTAGGGCATACCCAACATTTAGCTGATATTTATGGCTTTATGCTGAGTATGCATTTTCCTGAACATATCATTCCTTTTGTCTTTGGAGTAAATACGGTGTCAGCGCATACATTTGTGCAATCTGTCACTGAAAATTCAGAAGATGATGCGATGGTGTTGAATAACTAATTTAAACTTTGGACTTAGAACGAGAATAGAATGCATACAATTTTAGGCTACTTGTGGCAGTACATCACGAATCCTAAAGCAATTATCGCCGTGTCATTGTTCGTGGCATTGATGTCTTCATATACTTCAATTCCTCGTCATATATTCTGGGCTTTAGCAACTGCCTATGCTTTGGGTCTTATTGTTTATGGTATCTATTGGCTTATTCAACGAAGAAAGCATGCTGCTCAAGGTGAAGAGCTAGCTGAAGCAATTGAAAAAGATAACCAAGCTGAATATGGCAAAAATAAAGATAAAGAAGAACTTCAGCTTATTAATCAACAAATGAAAGAATCAATCCAATTGATTCGTAAATCTAAGTTGGGTGATAAAAAAGGGAATGCTGCACTATATGAGCTTCCTTGGTATATGGTTATTGGTAACCCGGCAGCAGGTAAAAGTTCGGCTATTTATAACTCTGGTTTAAAGTTTCCATTTGAAGAAACGCATCAGAAAATGGTATCTGCTGGCCTAAGTGGTACTCGAAATTGTGACTGGTTCTTCTCTACAGAAGGTATTTTGCTTGATACAGCAGGTCGTTATTCTGTTTATAGTGAAGATCATTCTGAGTGGTTAGGTTTCTTAAATATTTTAAAAAAGAACCGTTCTAAAGCTCCAGTCAATGGTTTGATTTTAATCGTTAGTATTGCTGAGCTCATTAGTCAAAGTCCTGAAAATTCGTTAAAGCTTGCTAAAAATTTACGTGCTCGTATTCAAGATCTAACCGAACGTTTAGAAGTTGTTGTACCTGTTTATTTAGTCTTTTCAAAGATGGACTTAATTGCAGGTTTTACTGAATTCTTTGAGTTTTACGAAGCTCAAGAATACAACCAAGCTTGGGGAGCAACGCTTCCATATGAACAGAGTTCTTCACATAATGCTGTAGAGTTATTCGAAAAACATTACAACATTCTTTACGATGGTCTAAAAGGGGTAAGTTCGACTCATTTAAGCCGCCGTCATTCGCAAAATATTTCACCAAGTGTAATGACTTTCCCATTAGAGTTTAAAACACTAAAACCAGCTTTAAAAAGCTTTATTGGTACACTTTTTGAAGATAATCCATATCAATTTCAACCCGTTTTCCGCGGCTTCTACTTCACGAGTGCTTTGCAGGAAGGTGTAATTGAAAGTCCAATGACTGAACAAATTGCCCAAGAATTCCAGCTGACTCAAATCGCTCAAAGTGATTTAAAAGATTATTCAAAAAATACCCCTAATCATGGCTATTTCTTAAATGGTCTATTTTCAGATGTTATTTTAAGAGATAAAGATCTCGTTAAGCAGCATGTAAATACGGGTAGAAAACGTCAGCGCTATATTGCATTTATTGGTGCTTTAGCGGGTGTTTCAATTATTTTGGGTGTATGGGTTTGGTCTTATCGTAACAACCAACAATTAATTGGTGAAGTGCAAGCTGACTTAAATAAAGTAGTTCAATTAGAAAGAGCTTCTGGTCAGCAACTGTCTACTCAATTAGAAGCTTTGCTAATTCTTCAAAGACGTCTACAGCAGTTAGATGAGTTTGACGAAAATAGACCCCTTAAATTTAGTTTTGGTTTATATCAGGGCAATGAGCTTCGCGAAAAGCTAAAAGCCGAATATTTAAAAGGTGTTAAGCAGATTGTATTAACACCAACACAGCAAAATATTGCTCAATATTTGCAACGTGTAAAAAATAATGAAGCAACCTTAAAAGCGAATCACACAAATGTTGAAATCAAGCAAACTGCGCAGTCTCAACAATATTTGGAACCTTCAGATACCAACCCTCAAGACGCTTATAACGCATTAAAAGCTTATTTAATGATGAGCAATCCGCAATATATGGATGCAAGTCATCTAAGCGATCAGGTTACGCGTTTCTGGCGCTCTTGGTTAGATGCAAATAAAGGTCAAATGCCACGTGCAGACATGATTCAAGAAGCTGAACAGATCTTGTCGTATGCAATGACCTTAGCAAATGATAAACAATTCCCAGTTTTAGAAGCTGACTCTCAAATTGTTGATCAAACACGCCAAGTATTGCTCTCGGTTGTTCGAGGAATGCCTGCGCGTGATCGTGTTTATAACGAAATAAAAATGCGTGCAGCAGTACGTTTCCCTGCGTTGACTGTAAGTCAGATTGTAGGTGAAGCTAATAAAAATATTGTATTGGGTAGTTATGCATTGCCTGGGGTATTTACTCAAAAGGCATGGAATGACTATGTAGAAAAAGCAATTGAAGAGGCCGCAGATAAGCCAACAGATAGTAAAGATTGGGTGCTAAATAGTCGTCAATCTGATGATTTAACTTTCTCAGGTAGTCCAGAGCAAATTAGAAAGCAACTGACTGCTCTTTATAAGCAAGAATATATTGCGGAATGGAGAAAATTCCTAAATGGTATTCACTATGCTAAAGCTGGTCAATTTGCTCAGCAAGTTAAAAATATTGATGTTTTAGGTGAACCACAAAATTCTCCAATTAGAACATTAATTGAAAGAGTAGCAGTCGAAACAAACTGGGATAATCCGGTTGTTCAAGCTGAGCTCGCAGCTCCACAAAAAGGATTTATTGCGTGGTTTAAGCGTAAAGTTTTAAATCATGATGACAAGCAAGTTACTAATCAAGTGGCAAACAATGCTCAAGGCGCTATTTCTCAAGAATACCAAATGTTCTATCAGTTGGTTCGCAAACGTGATGACCAACAAGGTAAGTCATTGCTTGATGAATATATGACAAATTTAGCACTCGTTCGTAGTAAGTTTAACGAGCTTAAGAATGCGGGTGAAATTGGACCTAATGCGATGACATTAGTCAAGCAAACCCTTAATGAGCAAACGTCTGTATTTAACCAAACTCAAAAAATTGTCGATGAAAAAATGGCGGTTGGTTTCAATGAAATTGATCAACGATTACTACAAAAATTGGTAGTTAGTCCACTTACGCAAGCTTTTGAGAGTTTAATTACACCGACCCAAGACGAAATTAATAAATTATGGGTAATGCAAGCCTATCAACCATTTACAGCAAATCTTGCTAAGAAATATCCATTTAACTCATCAGCTTCTTTACAGGCAACAAGTAGTGAAATTGGTCAAATCTTGGGTGAGAACGGTAGTATTTCTCGCTTTGTAAAAGAAAGCCTAGATCCATTTGTGATTCGTCGTGGATATACATTAACGTCTAAAACCTGGAAAGATTTAGGCATTAGTTTAAATCCTCAATTTGTTATGAATTTCCAAAGATATGTTGCACCAGCCAATGGTATGGCAACTGGTGAGTTGAATGCTCAAGCGCAAGCGGCACCAGCGACTAACCAATCTAACTTCCAGTTCTACCCAATTCCAAACCCACAATTGCTTTCATATACCATTGATATTGATGGTCAGCGTATGACTTATGAAAATGGTGTTCAGCAGTGGGTTAACTTCATTTGGCCAAACCAAGGAAGTATTCCGGGCGCTCGTATTACTGCAGTAGATTTACAAGGTCAAACGCATACGATTTTTGATGAGCCAGGTGAGTATGGTATTAACCGTTTAATTGATAGCGCTCAACGTAAGGAACAAAATGGCGGATTTGAAATGCTTTGGCGTAGTAAAACTGATCCATCATTATTTGTGAAAATGAATTTTCGTCTAATTAGCAGTAATTCAGGCAGTATTGGTTCAAGCCGTGGTTATGCAGGTATGCAACTGGTTGACAAAGTCACTGCCGACAAAGCAGCTCGTGTAGTATCTGCTCAGCAAGCGCCAGCTCAAGCTGCTCCAGCAAGAACTGAAAATCCTGTTTCAGCACTTGCTCAGCCTTCTGCGGGAGTTAAACCATGACATGGAAAATAACCTCTATGCGAAAGGAGGAGCAATAATGCAAACATTAAAAACAACTCCTTTGTATTACGGCAAAAGTCCTGCACGAGGCGACTTTTTAAAAACAAAAGGTCAGAATGCTCTAATACAGTTGCTTGATCAGTGGATTACTGAAGCATTGGAATATGCAATGCAATCAGGTAGCTTTAAACAAGCTTATAACACGTTACCTTCACTGGATTTCTTTATTGCGAATCCGAAAGAAAATATGTTTTTAGCGGCAAATTTGCTCGCAAGTGAAGATAGTTCAGGTCGATCTTTTCCAATGGTACTGAGCCATTTATTAGAAATTGATTTACCGTATGATAATTTGTTGTACGCACCATATAGCTATAAACATGTATTAGTTGATTTATTTCAAAACAATCGTGCTTTAAAAGGAATTAAAGATTCAGATCTGTTACTTGGAAAATTAGGTCACTTACAAAATCAAATTCAGGTTTTAACTGAACGCGAGTGTGTAGGTTTCTATGAAAATCATACGATGCATTCATTTGCTCAACTCATGAAGTTAAGTATTTATGAGTTAGCGCAAAGTATGATTGGGCTGGGATTATTGCTACAGCCAATTTTACAAAATGGAACGAGTCGCTTAAATAAAGTTTTAATTTTGCCTATTAATAATTCTGCTTACAGTTATGAAATAGCAGCATTTTGGGTCAGTATTATTTGTCGCTTTTTAAAAGAACATAATACTGAGGTGCTGATAGGTTTGTTACATCGAGATCAACCTGTATTATTCTTCGGTTTTCAAGGGGCTGATATTTTAGCCCTGAGCGATATTTTTACTCAGAATATGGATAGTAAACACTGGGTTTCTTTAATAGAAGCTCAGTGGATTGATACTTATTTGGAGCAGAATGCCGGTTTAGCTACGCTAGAACAATCATTATGCCAACGCCAATTAAGTTTAAATCAAGGCTTAAAACTATTTAGACAGACTTTTTTGGGTGAATAATAATGAATCAACGATATCAAACTAAACTTTCACAGCTCATAAAAGGCTGTTTTATCTATGCAATCGCTAACTATGCTTTAGCTCAGCCGATTGTCGTAGAAGGTGTGGTCCCTAACGAAGCAAGTAAACAGGCTATCTTATTAAAAATGCAGTCTGTTTATGGTGCTGATCAGGTTGTCGATAAAATACAAGTGAGACCCGTAGCTGCTCCTAATGGTTGGAGTGACTCGGTAACTCGAGTGATTACGCCTGATCTTAAAAAGGTTTCACAAGGCAAATTAAGCGTAAATGGTACTCGGTTTGAGTTGAGTGGAAAAATGCTGAACCCAGCAGATATTCAGCCTACAATTCAATCTTTTCAAGGATTAGTGCAGCCACCGTACCAACTGTATTCACAGTTATCAGTCAATCAGGCTGAGCAGAAAATCATTGATGATGCACTTAAAAATCGAATTATTGAATTTGAATCTGGTAGTGCGGTTTTAACTGATGCGGGTCAAAAAATTCTCGATGAGATGGCTGTTGCTTTAAATAAAGTAGGCGGTAAAAAAGTCAAAATTATTGGTCACACTGATAGTTCTGGTGATGCGACTAAAAACTTAAAACTTAGTCAAGACCGAGCATTGGCAGTTAAAAACTATTTGATTAGCAAGAGTATTCCTGCCGACCATTTATCTACAGAAGGTTTAGGTTCATCTAAGCCAGTTGCAGATAACACTTCTCCAGAAGGAAGAAAGAAAAACCGTCGGATTGAGTTTACTGTTCTATAAATATAAGGAGAAGAACATGGCTAGCCCTTACATTACGATTGGATGCCCAACAACTGGTGGAGGGCAAGTCATTTCAGGAAACAGTACATTTTTAATTGATGGAATTGCAATTGCTTGTGTAGGAGATAAGGCAACTTGTCCGTTACACAAAACGGTTTCTACGATTGTATCGGGAGATCCAAATATGCTTGTTATGGGAAAATCCGCAGCACGTGTAAATGATTCATTATCATGTGGCTGTAAATTATTGCCAAAACAGAGTTTAGTTAATCAAGGATAAGGGTAGAGATATTTTTATATAGATATAAATATCTACTAAAACATATTAACGCTTGAAATGATGAGTAGTTTGTCTGATAAAGCTGAATTTTGTTAATATACAGGCATTATGATTTTAAGCATTAAATTATTTAAAAATATTGAGAGTAATGATGAGTAATTTAAAAATTTTAATTACAAAACTTTCTACAGTTGCACGAACTGCTTTAGAAAAATCGGCTAATGCTTGTGTTATTCAACAAAATTACGAAATTGAAATTGAGCATTTATTTTTAGAATTACTTAATCAATCTTTAGAGAATGATTTAAAAATTTTATTAAAGAAGTATAAAATTTCATCTGAAGCTTTAGCTGATGATTTAAAAGAAACAATTTCTCAATTACCAAAAGGTAATACCCGAACTCCTATTTTTGCTAAATCTATTGTTCGTTTGTTTGAACAAGCTTGGTTATTAGCTTCGGCTGAACAAAATCCCGTTATTCGTAGTGGTCATTTATTAGTTGCTTTATTAACTGCGCCTGATTTATATCAAATTGCAACAAGAGCTTCGAGTTTATTTGATCTTTTACCAATTGATTCAATGAAACATAAGTTTCTTGAAATTTGTGAGAAGAGTGTTGAACAACAAGATGAAACAAAAACACCTTCAGATGAAGCTGCACCTACAGACACAACTGCAGCAGCTACCAAAGTAGCTAAAACACATGCACTTGATCAATATACGATTAATCTCACTGAAAAAGCGAAAAAAGGCGGTATAGATCCAGTGATTGGGCGTGAATATGAAATTCGCTTAATGCTCGATATTTTAATGCGTAGGCGTCAAAACAATCCGATCTTAACCGGAGAACCTGGTGTTGGTAAAACAGCTGTAGTGGAAGGTTTGGCTTTAAAAATTGCTCAAGGTTTAGTACCAAACGCCCTAAAAAATGTACATTTACATGTGCTGGATATGGGGTTGTTGCAGGCAGGTGCAAGTGTTAAAGGCGAGTTTGAAAATCGTTTAAAACAGGTTATTCAAGAAGTTCAAGCTTCTACTCATCCTATTATTTTATTTATTGATGAAGCGCATACTTTAATTGGTGCAGGTGGACAAGCAGGGCAAAATGATGCTGCAAATCTTTTAAAACCAGCACTTGCACGTGGTGAGTTGCGTACGATTGCTGCGACAACTTGGGCAGAATATAAACAATATTTTGAAAAAGATGCGGCATTGAGCCGACGTTTTCAGGTGGTGAAAGTAGAAGAGCCAACCGAAGAAGTTGCGGTAGATATGTTGCGTGCGATGATTCCAGTCATGCAGCAGCATTTTAAATTACAAATTGATGATGAGGCGATCGTTACAGCGGTTCACTCTTCACATCGATATATTAGTGGCCGTCAACTTCCGGATAAAGCAGTTAGTGTTCTTGATACGGCAGCAGCACGTGTTGCATTGACTCAAAATGCTCAACCAGTAAAGCTTGACCAGTTAAAGGCCCAAGAACATAACTTAAAACTTGAACAGCAAATTTTAGAAAATGAGCACCGTCAGATTCCAATACATCATGAACGATTGGACGCTTTAAAAGCTAATTTAGAATCTTTGCAAAAAGAGATCCATGAAACCGAAGAGCAGTGGCAAAAAGAATTAGAACTTGTTCATAAAATTCAAAAGTTAGAAGCACAGAATCATGCTAATGAGTCTGAAGCTTTCGATCAGATTAATCTGCTGCGTAAAGATCTTGCCGATATTCAAGGCCAGCAACCATTAGTATTTGAAAGAGTAAACTCTCAAATTATTAATGAAATTATTTCTGATTGGACTGGTATTCCTGTTGGAAAAATGGTCAATGATGAAATTAAACAGATATTAACGCTTGATGATAAATTGGGCCAGCGTGTAATGGGGCAAGATTATGCACTCACACAATTAGTTCAAGGCATTAAAACTTCAAAAGCAAAACTTGAAGATCCTAATAAGCCACAAGGTGTATTTCTTTTGGTTGGCCCAAGTGGTGTAGGTAAAACTGAAACTGCATTAACTTTGGCAAATGAATTATATGGTGGTGAGCAGCATTTAATCACCATTAATATGTCTGAATATCAAGAAGCACATACGGTATCTTCATTGAAAGGTGCGCCTCCAGGATATGTCGGATATGGCCAAGGTGGGGTTTTAACAGAAGCTGTACGCCGTAACCCGTACAGTGTGGTGTTGCTTGATGAAATTGAAAAAGCTCATAGCGATGTTCAGGAACTGTTCTATCAAGTATTCGATAAAGGTACTTTAGAAGATGGTGAAGGACGAGTAATTGATTTTAAAAACACGACTATTTTGTTAACTTCAAATGCTGGTTCAAGTGCCATTATGCAGGCTTGCTTAAATAGACCTGTAGAAGAGTGGCCTACAGCTGAAGAGTTGATTGAGCACTTAAAACCAAGTTTATATAAACAATTTAAGCCTGCATTTTTAGGCCGAATGAGAGTTGTACCTTATTTCCCACTGCATGATGATCTACTTGTACGAATCATTAAGCATAAGTTAGGCAAAATCACAGCAAGAATTGAGAAACAATACGGAACACAAGTCCAGTATTCTGATGATTTGGTAGAGCTCCTCTTAAGCCGTTGTACAGAAGTCGATAGTGGTGCGCGTAACGTTGATAATATTTTAAATTCTACAGCGTTACCTGCATTGGCTACAGAAATTTTGGTGGCTTTAGCAGAGCAAAAACTACCAAAAATTATCATGATTGATGCTAAAGATGACGAAATTCAATATGTACTAGACCCAGTTGTAAAAGCTGCTAAAAAAAGGACTAGTAAAAAATTGAAGTCAGAAGTTTAAAATTGAATAGAGCTAAAATTAGATGAATATTGATATTTCTGAACTACTTGAACCCATTAGTGATAGTTTGCCTTGTGGTGACGACTTTTCGTTTTCTAATGAATTTCATGAAATAAAAAAAGCGAAGACACAAGATGATCTATTACTAGATCAAGGTGATTGGGTTGCTGAGCGCAAACAAGCCGATTGGGACTTTGTAGCAAAGAACACAAGTGTTTTGCTAAAAGATAAAACGAAAGATATTCGTCTATTAACTTGGCTCTTAGAAGCTTGGACTCATCTTGATGGTTTTGAAGGTATGGCGAAAGGTTTAACTTTAAGCCATTCCATGCTAAATCAATACTGGCAGGAAATTCATCCTGTTATTGAAGATGATGACTTGGATCAACGCATTGGTTTATTACAGGGTTTAATTAATCAACTTCCGATGTTGTTAAAGAAAGTCCCTTTAACCAATACGGCTCCTTATTATAATTTGCTTGATTATGATAATTTTCTTTATCACGAAAATGTTCGCCGTAAACAAACAGAAGAGTATGATAGCCAGTCGGGGCCATCGGAATTAGAACAATTCGACCAAGCTATTTTTAATACGTCTAAAACTTTTCAATATTCTAACTATCAAGATTTTAGTTCAGTGTTAACTGAGTGGGATGTTTTAAAGCAAACTCTCGATCATTTAATGGGGCTAGATTCGCCAAGTTTTGCTGCGATTGATTCAGCATTTGAGACTATTCACAGCACATTACGCAAGATTTATAAAGCAGAAGCTTTTGGTTCAGGACTTGCACCAATCCAAGAACAGGCTACTGTCATCACGAGCTCATCTATGGAAAATCAAGTGCCTGTACAAGTTGTTTCAGATCAGCCTGCTTTTCAGCCTCAAGCACAAACACACTTGGCTAACCGCGAGCAAGCAATGAAAGTGCTGCAAGAGATCGCAGATTACTTCCAAGCAAATGAACCTCATAGCCCTGTGAGCTATATGCTTCAAAAAACTATTAAATGGAGTCAAATGCCATTACATGAATGGTTAGCGCAAGTCATTAAAGATGAGCATCCATTACAAATGGTTCAGGAAATGTTAGGTGTACAGCCTAAAAATGAATATGAATAAAGATTGGTAAAGACATATGTTTAAAGCTGAAAAAGTCCTGTGGGGCGAAGGTTTATTTTTAAGACCTCAACATTTCCAAATTCAAGATACCTATCATGAACAACGCCTAAATCATACGGTTCGTGCGGTTGTGCCTTTTTCGTATGGTATTCAAAAATTGAGTTTCGACGAGGCTCAATTGAGTACGCATATACTTGCTCTTGAGTCTGTAGAGATGATCTGGCAAGACGGTGAAATTTATCAGGCGCCTGCATATGATTTATTGCCTGAACCAATTTTATTAGATGATCTTAATTTACGTGGTGAGATGCTAATCTATTTAGCATTGCCACTCTTACAAGCAAATAAGCAAAATCTAATTGATCAAAACCAATCACAAAAGGGTAGATATCAATCTCACCTTGTCGAAACGCATGATCTATTTACGAATGCTACCGAAGCCGATATTAGTTTGCTACGCCGCCGTGCTGTTTTTAAATTATTAGATGTTCATAGTAATCCAGACCATAATTTAGATGGTTTCTTATATCTGCCGATTGGAAAAATTAAGCGCCAAAGCTCTGGTGCTTTTGAAATTGACCGAAAGTTTATTCCACCAATTTTGCACGTGGATGCCTCTGAAACACTCATTTCAAACTTAAAAAGAACACTGAATGTTATTAAGGCAAAAATTAAGACGATTCAAACCAATAACCGAGAAAATGAACAGAAATTAATTGAATTCCGTTCAGGTGATATTGTTTCTTTCTGGTTAGTGAATGCCTTAAATACAGCTCATGCCGGTTTAAATCACTTTGTGCAATATCCACAAATCCATCCAGAACGGTTGTTTTTCGAATTATTGCGTTTAGCAGGTTCATTATTAACTTTCTCGACAGCCTATGATGTCGATCAGTTGCCTGCTTATAAACATCATAATTTACAAGAAAGTTTTACTCAGTTAGACACGATTCTGCGTGATTTACTCGATACGATTATTTCAAGTCGTTATATCAGTATTGCGCTTAAAGAGATCCGACCTTCATATTGGGTGGGAAGTCTTGAAACCGATAAGATTACTCGAGACACTCGACTTTATATTGCTGTATCAAGTAGTGCTATGCAGACCCATGAGTTGATCCAGATCGTACCTTTACGATTCAAGATTGGTAGCACTTTGGATGTAGAGCAACGTGTAGTTGCTGCATTACCTGCAATTCCATTACATCATTTGATTCAGGTTCCAACGGCAATACCGGTACGTTCTGGTGTGAGTTATTTTGAAATTGAACCGCATCACGAGCTATATCAGCGCATGCTAGATTCAGAGACGATCTGTATTTATGTTCCAGCTGGTTTCCAAGATATCAGTATTGAATTGATTGCGGTCATGAACGCTTAACGGTAAAGGAGAGAAAAATGTCACAATCTACAGGCGCTCCTTCTTTATTTGACGATGGGCAAATCGGGACAGGTGGAAATAACAATAGCCAGTCGCAGGCAAAACTACAGGCAATTAATCTTATTGATTTATTGCATGATGGCTTTTATTTGATTTTTTTAATTCGAAATCAATATGTGCCAGCAGATGCGCAGCAATTCCGTGAAAAAACCCTAAATTTGCTTAATCAATTTGAGCAACAAGCTAAAAAACTACAATTTTCAGCTGATGATATTCATGATGCTAAATATGCATTTTGTGCATTAATTGATGAAACCATCGTAACGCAACAAGACCCAAGCTATTTTAATTTACAGAATGCTTGGTTGATTAGCCCATTGCAATTGAGCTTGTTTGGTTCTCAGTTAGCGGGCTATCGCTTTTTTGAAATTTTGGAGCAATTGCGAAGCCGTGGAAAAGAACGACTAGCTGCTCTTGAAGTATTTCATTACTGCCTTTTACTTGGTTTTCAAGGTAAGTACCGCATTGAGTCTATTGAAAGTCTTAACCACTTAGTATCAAGAGTGGGTGATGAAATTGACTATTTAAAAGGGAAAAAAGTTGCATTTTCGCCGTTCTCGGCAATTCCTGATCAAATACGAAATATTATTCATCGCGAAGTACCTTTCTTTTGGATTTTGATCTTTTTATTGATTTTTGCATTACTTACCTTTGCAGGTTTAAGATTTATGCTGAATAATCAAAATGATAAAGCATTATCTAATTATCAAAATGTGATTTCTGCTCCTCAAGAGCAAGCGCATATTACAATTTATTTACCTTGATGATGGTACGAAATGGCTCAGGAAAAACCAACTTCTATTCGAGTTTTACAATCGAATAAAAAAAAGCCGAAATCACCACTACTGTATATTGTGATTGGTGTAATTGCAGGGGTGTTTGTCAGCATCTCGCTATTCCTGTTCTTGTCTCAACCGAATTCGCCAGAATCAGCAGCAATTGAGAGTAAATCAATAGAAGAGCAAATTTTAAATCAAGATGCTGCTCATTCTTCTGATGAACAAAATCAGGTTGCTGTAAGCCAAGACAACGAAACAGACTCAATGAGCCGTGATGGCTTTGAACAGCCAAAAGATAATGAGTTAAGTAATATCTTTAAACCTGTTCCGCATAAAACTGTTGCTGCGAATGAACAGCGAGTTTCACCTTTTGATGAGCAGCTAACAGGTGAGAAGAAAGTTCAAGTCGTGCCTCAACTACAGACGGGTGCAGCTAAAGTGGCTCAACCCAAAATACAGCCAGCTCAGCAAAAACCTGTGAGTAAGCCGCCGCAACAACAAGTGGCTCAGGCTAAACCCGTAGTTGAGAGTAAAGCTCCAGCCGAACCAGAACCTGAGGTTGAGCCACCTAAGGCATCGGTAGATATTAAAATTACACGAAGTCCTTTTGCCGTGAATTAATGAACTGATGATGATCTTTCTCATTTTCTTTTGCTTTACATGTTTGGCAATTGGTTTAGCGTTTTTAATGTCTTATGAACTCAGGAGTAGAAGCAAAGATTTTGTTTTGTCATTACTGCCCCAAGGGCGTAAACAGCTTAATCAGGTGAAGCAATTTGCTCAAACCATGAATCAGGCAGCTGCTCCTGAAAAATTACAATCTCATTGGCATTTACAACAATGGTGGATTGTAATTGCAGGCTTTTTTTTGTTTGCCAGTATATTAATTTTTGCTTTTACTCGTCCGATTAGTTCAACTCGAATTGAAGCTGAATATCTGAAAAAAACTGATCCTCAAATTTATGCACTTTTAAATGGTGAAATATTATCGCCGCCGCCAGAAGTGGATGAAAGCTTAATTGAGGCCGCAATTGTTGAGGCTACGCAGTTAGAGCAGCAATATTCGTCTCAAAATAGTGGAGCTATTAATTCTTCACCGATTGATAATGCAAGTTTCGATGGTCGAGCTATTCTGGACACGACTTTGGTTGATCGTAAATGGGACAAAATGAACCCACGTTATAAACAGCGTTTACTCATGGTGTTTAAAATCATGAAAGAACAGTATGGTTATGAGTTGGTTTTATTGGAAGGTTATCGTAGCCCAGCACGTCAGAATATGCTGGCAGGCAATCCTAACACGACTAGAGCGAGGGGGTATCAAAGCTATCACCAGTTTGGTTTGGCTGCTGATGTAGCATTCAAGCGAAATGGAAAAGTGGTTATTTCTGAGCGAGACCCGTGGGCGATGCAAGGCTATCGGTTATATGGACAAGTTGCCGAATCGGTGGGGCTTACTTGGGGTGGACGTTGGAAATCTATCCAAGATTATGGGCATACCGAATTCCGTATGCCAGGCTTAAGAAAAACTCAAGAAATGGCAGAAAAACTTATTGCTGAAAGTTCGAATGATATAAGTTAAATATTGATTGAAGACTGAAAACGATCCTTTAAAACGGTCGTCATTTTATCTACAAGCTGGGAGATTATCCCAGCTTTTTCCCATGTGTAAATTGAAACGACCATAGGCGGAACAGCCCCGAATGAATCATATCGACGTACTCTACGTCCAGTAGTCGTAGCCACAGGTAATAAAGATAACCCTAATCCTGTTTCAACACTGACTAACACGCTTTCTAGGCTACTACCAGTAAAAGCAATATACCACCGTCGCCGCTCACGTTCTAAGGTTGCGAACATTTCGTCCCGATAAAGCCCTCCTTGAGGAAAAGTGACTAAACTCACGGGGTCAGTCGATGGAGTCTTTGAGTTTTCACTTGCAAACCATGCCATTTCTTCTGGGAAAGTAGCGTGGTGATCAGCACTGGCTGCGGGTTCTTTGACAATAATAATATCGAATTCACCATTTCGATAACGGTCTGTTAGGTTCCGACTTAAGCCAGAGGTTACGTCTAAACGAATGGAACGATGCTCTTTGGCAAATATACCGAAAACTTCAGCCATTGCAGGACTCATCATATCTTCTGGTAGACCAATACGAATAGGAATACTTCCTGCCGGATCTTTAAGTAGGATCTCAGCTTCTTGTTGAAGAGTCAAAATCCGCTGCGCATAACCAATCAGATATTCTCCCGAAACTGTCAATTTGAAAGGTCTTGCTGTTCGATCTATAAGCGCATGACCCACTGATTCTTCAAGCCGCGCTAACTGCTGACTAATCGTTGATTGAGTCAGATGTAATCGATCGGCGGCTGCGGTAAAACTGCCCGTTTCAAAAATAGTGACAAAAGCACGTAAAAGGCGAGGATCAAACATATTATACACCGCTACGTTTAAAAGCAGATCAGATAAGTATTTATAATCTTAATACTATCGATTAAATAATTTAATTTCCAAATACTTTTGGTGGTGTTTATTCTATTTACAAAATGTTTTGCCATAAATTTCTATTGGGAGACCAGCATGCGTAAGTCACTAATATGGATAAATCTGATCGTCGCGGTAGGGGCTTTAGGTTTTACAAATATGACGAATGCAATAAGTGAATACCCTTTACATCAGGCAGCAATAAATAACGACACTCAATCTATAAAAAAGATTTTATCTCAAAAGGCTTTAATTGATGAGCGGGATGAAACTGGTTCGACTGCTTTGATGGTCGCAACAAGAGCAAATAATGTACATGCTGCTCATATGCTGATAGAGGCGGGTGCGGATGTAAATGCAAAAGATAATATTCAAGACAGTCCGTATTTGTACGCCGGCGCACAAGGATATTTAAAAATTCTAAGAATGACACTCATGCATGGTGCCGATTTAAAAAGTACTAATCGTTACGGTGGGACTGCGCTCATTCCTGCAGCGGAGCGAGGCCATGTTGAAACGGTTCGTACATTAATTGCGGCTGGTATAGATGTTAATCATGTCAATAATTTGGGGTGGACCGCATTGCTTGAGGCCATTATTTTGGGCAATGGAGAACCAAAATATCAACGCATTGTAGAGCTTTTATTAAAAGCAGGGGCTGATCCGAACTTAGCAGATAAAGACGGCATTACGCCATTACAACATGCGCGTTCACGAGGCTACCGCGAAATTGAAAAAAGACTTCTTGCAGCTGGTGCAAAATAAAAAGTGAGAGTACATGATGGAAAAAGGTGAACAGTTTTTACGTAATGCGATTGAGCTTGCCTATAACAATATTGAAAAAGGTGGCAGACCATTTGGAGCAGTAGTTGTAAAGAATGGAGAAATTATTGCTTCAGGTGTAAATCAGATTCTGACAACCAACGATCCCACTGCACATGCCGAATTACTGGCGATTCGTGCAGCCAGCCAAGTTTTAGGGACTGCCAATTTAGAAGGCTGCTCTGTGTATGCAAGTGGTCATCCATGCCCAATGTGTATGGCTGCAATGCGTTTAGCAGGTATCAAGTCGGTGAGCTATGCATATTCTAATGAAGACGGAACACCATTTGGTTTGTCTACAGCCGAAATATATATAGAGCTTGCCAAGCCCTTTGCTGAGCAATCAATGAAAATTCAATATATACCGATCAGAGTTGAAAACCGCACTGATCTTTATGCGCATTGGAAGAATTATCAGGCCCAGAATTCAGGCTCAAAATAATGAAGCAGTCTGGAGCTTTTTTGACCCAGCCGATGCTCATTGTAACTGTGGCTTTAGTTGGCCTTAATTTAAGACCATTTATCACAAGTATTGGACCATTGATTGCCAATATTCGAACAGCCACTGGTTTAAGCTTACAAGGGATAGCACTACTTACTTTGCTACCGATGATGCTTATGGGACTCATTGCATTTGTTGGCCCAATATTGCAGAACTATGTGGGCGAACGAAAAGCTATTCTCGGTGCATTGCTCGCCATTTGTGGAGGATGTGCTGTCCGATTTTTATTGCCTACATCTGAAGGATTAATTCTTAGTGCAATAGTAATTGGATTCGGAGTTGCGATGATACAAGCGGCTTTTCCGGGCATGATTAAACGAGAATTTAGCCAATACATAGGTCCGATGATGGGGCTTTATTCGGCTATGCTCATGGGCGGTGGGGCGTTAGGAGCATGGTTAGCTCCCATAATTTCAAATATAACGGGTGTCTGGTCGATTGGACTGGCTTTTTTTGCTATTCCAGCTTTATTTACATATATATTGGCACTTATCTTTTTACCTTCAAAAGTTCGCTCATCCATTCATCGCGCGCCTATAAGAAAGTTATTAAAGCAACCTCGAACTTGGTTATTAATGGCTTGTTTCGGGCTTGTAAATGGTGGCTACTCATCAGTCGTAGCTTGGTTAGCACCTTCTTTTCAAGATCAGGGTCAGAGCGCAGCGCAAAGTGGACAACTACTTGCTTTACTGGCCTTGAGCCAAGCAGCTTCAGCACTCATTTTGCCTGTTTTAGCTAGGAAATATAAAGATCGACGTCCATGGTTATGGTTTACGTTAGTCATGCAACTAGTCGGTTTCTCTGGAATAGCTTTTATGCCTGAGTTCGCCTCTATGCTTTGGGCAATTTGTTTGGGCGCGGGTTTAGGGGGATGTTTTGCCTTAATGCTTATAGTTGCATTAGATCATTTTGATGAACCGATACATGCAGGTGCTTTATCTGCACTGATGCAAGGAGGCGGTTTTTTACTGGCAGCAATCCCGCCATGGATTATTGCAATTTTGCATGATTTTACTGGGACTTATAAAGCGGGATGGCTTTTTCATTTAGTCAGCGTGATATTAGTTGTTATTTTAGTGATTAGATTAGCTCCTAAAAGTTATTTTAAGATGAGCCTGTAAAATGTTGAGTTAGTCGAGATTCTTTTTATAAAGAATTACCGATTCTAAATCACAAGCAAATCAGGAAATAGTGATACGATAGAACTGAAAATTTCCGCTTTTAAATGAATACAACAATATTTGATTTTTATGACTTCTTCTTTGAAACAGCTCACTTTATTCAATCAAGGCCTAGGAAAAACCAGTCGATTTGCAAAAGGTTTGGAAGGCACTTTACAGGCGATTGAGCATTTAGGATATGTGCAAATTGATACCATATCGGTTGTAGAGCGAGCTCATCACCATATATTGTGGAGCCGAGTGCCTGATTATGAGCTAAGTCATCTCAATAGTTTGGTACGTGAGCGCCAGATTTTTGAATATTGGTATCATGCCGCATCTTATCTTCCTATGAAAGATTATCGCTATGCGCTGCCTGCCATGATGTCTGTTAGGAACGGGGAAAGCCGTTATTTTAATAGAGGCGATCAACAGCTCATGAATGAAATTTTGGCGCGTGTTCGTGCTGAAGGTAAAATTCGTCTACGTGATATTGATAAGAATAATAAAAAGAGTTTGGGAAACTGGTGGAATACAGGTCCGGGCCGCCGTGCTTTTGAGCAGTTATATATGCAAGGTGACCTGATGATCTGCGAACGTAACGGAATGGAAAAGGTCTATGATTTTACCGAGCGCTGCTTGTCTGAAAATATTGATTTAAGTATGCCTACACTTTATGAATATGCACAGTATTTATTTAATAATACGCTTCGAGCACATGGTGCATTTACATGGAAACAACTGGTTCATTTAAAGAAAAATGATTTAAAAGAAACTATGCGTGCTGTGCTAATGGAGCAAATTGACGCAGGCGTAGTATCTGCAATTAAGCTTGAGAATGGTCAAACGCTATATGTTGATGCCGTTGCAATAGAACAAAAGCTTAATACTGAGTTCGGTTTAAAAATACTTTCGCCTTTTGATAATTCTCTTATTCATCGTGACCGTTTAGCTTCTTTATTTGAATTTGATTACCGCATTGAATGCTATGTACCAGCGGCCAAACGTGTATATGGTTATTTTTGCTTGCCGATTCTATATCAAGATGAGTTAGTCGGCCGAGTAGATTGTAAAGCGCATCGGTCTATCAAAGAATTAGAAGTGATTAGCCTTTATCTGGAAAAAACAGTAAAAAATAAGGAGCTCTTCTTCTTCGAACTGGAACAAGAGCTCAAGCGTTTTGCTGCGTTTAATCAATGCTCAACTATTAATGACAAAGTGATTAAGCGTATTCGCAGTAAAACTTAAACACCAAAAGCACTCCAGCTTTTGGTGTTTTCACTTTTTAGTTTAAAGGCATACGATATTGAATAACTCCTGGTTTTTGTGCAATCCAGTCATAAAGCTTTTGGGCTGTTAGATTGGTTTCTTGAGTATGCCAATATAAACGGTCACAGTTGTGTTCGATAGCTTGCTTCTGCACATATTCAATGAGTTGCTTACCAATATGTTGTCCACGAACTTCAGGTGAAACATAGAGGTCTTCTAGATAACAGTAATTATTTTCTGCCCATGTTGAACGATGAATAACATAGTGCACAATTCCTAAAACCTGCTCACCTTGTTTGGCAACGGCACAGTACATAGGTTCATTCTCATCGAAAAAACGTTCCCATGTTACTTTTGTGACATGAAGGGGTAAATTCACCTGATAAAAATTTTGGTAAGCAAGCCAATATTTTTCCCATTGTGAATAATCTTGCTGCTGAACAGGAACGATTTGAAGTCCTTGATTTTGCATAATAATTACACTCTGTTTTTAAGTAATAAAAAATCGACAACTAGAGTGTAGTTTTGGTAGTGGTATTTTTATAAGATACACTTTTGATATTTTTTACAGTACCAGTTTGTTATGGCAGCTTCGATTGCGGCATCTTTTCCACATTTAATTTTGCCAAAAGGCCAGATTAAAGATGGATTATATACGGCTTTGCGTGATGCAATTTTAGATGGAAGGCTGACTGCCGGAACAAAATTACCCTCAAGTCGTGCTTTGGCAGAGATGATGTCAATTTCAAGAAATTCTGTATTGGCGGCTCTTGAACGATTACTGGATGAGGGATATTTATTTACCAAACCAAGTTCAGGTACCTATGTTGCTGAGGTTGTGCCGGATCAGTTAATACATGTTCAAAAAAATTCAAAAGAAAAGTCTAAAAATACTCATCGTTCCTTAAATATTAATCCGAATATTGAAGCTTTATTGGATTCATGGCGCAAGCAGTCATGGTTAAGTAAAAAGAAAAAGATGTTTCATGTAGGGGTAGGCTGTATTGATTTATTTCCTCATCAACTGTGGGGCAAGTTATTAACACAAGCTTGGCGGCAATCATATTATCAGCTTGGTCAATTTTACGACCCACGTGGCTATCTACCTTTGCGTCAGGCAATTTCTGAATATGTTCACTCCACACGAGGGCTGAACTGCAACGAAGAGCAAATTATTATCGTAAACGGAACGCAGCAGGCTATTCATTTAACGGCCTATGCCTTACTTCAAGCAAATGATGAAGTGTGTTTGGATGAGCCGGGATATGATGCAGCTTTTAAGATTTTTCGAAGTTTTGGAGCTCAGATAAATTTGATCGAGAGTGATGAGGAGGGAATGCAAATCTCTGACATTACTGATCATTACTTCAAAAGTAAACTGGTCTATACAGCACCTTCACATCAGTTTCCTTTAGGGGGAACTTTAAGTTTAGCTCGCCGTTTTGCTTTATTAGATTGGGCAAACAAACAAGAAAAATGGATTTTTGAAGATGATTATAATAGTGAGTTTCGTTATGGCACTCACCCAATTCAAGCACTACAAGGTTTAGATCAGCAGCAAAGAGTCATTTATTCTGGCACTTTTACCAAGATGATGTTTCCAGAGTTTCGTTTAGGGTTCATGGTTGTACCTGAAGCATTAATTGAAACCTTTAGTGCAGCTAAATATTATACTGACGTGCGAAGTTCATATTTAGAGCAGGTCGCTTTAGCTCTATTCATTCAACAAGGCCACTATGCTCGACATGTACGTAAAGTTCGAAAGGCATGCTATGAGCGTCAACAAGTATTGATTAACGCTATTAATGAACACCTCTCAGATGTACTCGACGTTCGGCCAACAGATTCAGGCATTCATCTTATATGTTGGTTAAAAGCACCATGGACTGAGCAGGAGTTTATTTCTTATTGCTCGGCATTGAACTTAGAGATTCAACCTCTATCAAGATATTGTCAACTTGAGTCGAAAAAAGCAGCGGTTCTTTTGGGATATGCGGCCCATCAACCTGAGGAAATGGTAGAAAATATTAAGAGACTAGCCATCAGTATCAAAAAGTAAAATAGCTAAACTTTTCAAAATTATATCTCGACGTTAGAACGATTTTTTTTAATGAGAAGGATAAAATATTTATTCGATTTTTATATTTTGATGAAATTTAAAAAAAATGGAAAAAATTAATTTTAAAAAATTTATTAATCTTATTTTAAGCTAACTTAATTATTCTAAAAACATCAAAGCTCAGTACAGTACACCTTTTGGCCACATTCTCCAGATGTGGCCTTTTTTTATTGGGAATAAATATAGCTTAGAATGAATTAATTTTTTAAGGAGAATAAGATTTAATCTTCTTCCATGGCATTACTATAGAACTTAACACCTAGTTTAATTCGGTCGCGACCATTACTCATACGCCAACGATTGGTGTCACGTAAAGAATATACACAACCACAATATTCCTGTTGGTAAAATTCCTCTCGTTTACTGATCTCAATCATTCGACTAGAGCCACCATTTTTGCGCCAGTTATAATCCCAATATTGAATATCTGGATAATTGGATGCTGCTCGAATTCCGCAGTCATTAATTTGGGCCATATTTTTCCAACGAGAAATTCCTAGCGAACTACTGATGAGACTAAAGCCGTGTTCATGTGCATAAAGGGCAGTTCGCTCGAAACGCATATCGAAACACATGGTACAACGAATACCACGTTCAGGTTCATTTTCCATACCTTTAGCTCGAGCAAACCAATTATCCGTATCATAATCTGCATCGATAAATGGAATATTATGCTTTTCTGCAAAACGAATATTTTCTTCCTTACGGATGAGATATTCTTTTACCGGATGAATATTAGGATTATAAAAAAATATCGAAAATTTAATTCCAGAATCAATCAATGCTTCCATGACTTCTCCTGAACAAGGAGCACAACAAGAGTGAAGTAATAATTGATCATGTCCAGATGGGAGTTCTAATTTTAAACGTTGAGTTGGCATAATAAAAAATTAAATTGCAATTCTAATAATTATATATTTTGTATTTAAATAATGTGAAATGAATTATTTTCAATTAAAAGTGAAATTAATTTAATGTTAAAAATAATTTATTACTCCATTTGGTATTAAGTTAAATATAATGAAATAAGTATATGTGAAATATTAAAATTAATTATATAACCGCATTTAATTTTTCTGCCTTTTATACTATGTAATAATATAAAATATATAAGAATTTTATATTTATAAAAATAATAAACCTAAAATTTTATTTGGTAAGTTGTTGATGTATCTAGATATAATCTGTAATTTTATGATTTTTATTTGTGATGTGCATCACAAATAAACCTTATTTTTTCAATTAAAATATTTCTTTAGATTTGTAGCTTTAATAAATCTATACTATAAAATTCAATGTGTTTTTAAACTTAAGCGTGTGATAATTTGAGATATGAAAGATTGGCAATGTAAGTATTGTAATGGTTACATTATGGTTAATCATTCAAAGATCAGCGTAGGAGAAAAAGTTTACTTTTTGGTATATAAATTTGATGCAAAGAATGAACGGAAAAAATTATATAAAAAGGGAATAGTAGTTGCTCGCTACGATAATATACTTCACATCGAGTCACGTAAAAAAACTTATAAAATCGATCAAGCTAAGGTCTATCCTCTAGGAGCACCAATGCCTTTTGTTTACAACATGTTTTGGATTTGCGGGTGCCCGTGTGCTCTACAAAATTAATTTCTTAAATTTAAATGTTAGCACCTCATTTTATAGATTTAACTGAATTAATAGTCTCATTAAATTTATCTTCTTAGGTTTTATCGAAAAGTTAAGACCATTAAACTCAGAAAAATGGCTTTTAGCAGTCAGGTTGGTTGGCTTATTTATTTGACAAAACACAGAGGCTCTCTTATAAACCTCGAGTAAAGTTGAGGTCAATTATGATAAATGAAAATAAAAAAGCTGACCCTAGTCGAGTTTTGACAGTGGGTGAGGTTGCAAAAAGGAGCGGGGTTCCTGTCTCAACGCTGCATTTTTATGAGGCGAAAGGGCTCATAAAAAGCCTAAGAACTAACGGTAATCAACGCCGTTTCCCATTAATCGTTTTAAGATATATTGCGATTATTAAAGTTGCTCAAAGAGTTGGGATTCCCTTAGATGAAATTAAATCAGCTCTTAGTGCCTATCCTATGGGAAGCAAATTAACAGCTAAACAGTGGAAAGAGTTATCAAGCCATTGGCGAAAAGATTTGGATGAGCGTATTCAAAAATTAACGAGACTACGCGATGAAATGGACTGGTGCATTGGCTGTGGTTGCTTGTCATTAGAGCAATGCCCTTTAAGAAATCCTGAAGATGTTTTAGGGCAAGACGGTTCCGGAGCACGAATTTTAGAAAGGCCTTAATTGCAATATTTTAATCATTGTTTTTAGAACAGAATATTTTAAATTCCAATCAATTAAAGAGTAGTTACTAGAATTGCTAAGAGAGTTTTTTATTGTAAACAAGACACATGAAACATGAATTTTTTTGATATCTTTAGTTTTTTTATTAAGAAGCAAAAATTTATGAAAAAAATTATCTTTCTTGGCTTAGCGCTTGTTTCGTTAACGGCTTGTTCATCTGCACAACATAAAGATTCAACTCCACCAAAAATTGGTTCACCAAACCCAGCTAGTCAATATTGTGTTGAACAAGGCGGGAAATTAGAAATTAGAAATGAAGCAAATGGACAGGTTGGGTATTGTCATTTACCAAACGGCCAAGTCGTTGAAGAATGGAAATTATTCCGTGATAATCAAGCGAACTGTGTAGCAGAAGAAGCTCAAAAATTGGTAGGTCAATCTGGCCTTACTGATGACCAAATTAAGCAAAAAACCCAATCGGAAATTGTGCGTAAAGTAGCTCCAGGTCAACCTATGACTATGGATTATCGTACAAACCGAGTTACAGTTACTATTGATCCTGCAACCAAGAAAATTACTCAGGCAACCTGTGGTTAATTAAGCTTTACTAAATTAAATCTTGAAATAAAAAGTCTGCTGAAATGCAGGCTTTTTTATTAAGTAATAAAAAAAGCCTCTAGCGGACTAGAGGCAGAAAACTTCAGATGCAAGAACAGGTGAATTATGCATCTGAGTTAAGTAGGTTGTATCAAACCATGTAAAGCACTTTACCAGTAAAAATGAATAAAAATAGGGAGGTGCGACTAATGGCTAATGTTCTGTGGTTGTTTTCTAATCATCTATATGTTCGAAATTAATTTCTATTTTCAGCTTAAATTTTTAATTCTAGATAATTTTTTCATCTCCATAATTTTAAAAAATAGGATTTAAATTTTGATTTTTAGTTCTTTTATTAAGATTACTCTTTGTTTTATATAAATTTTTATTAGGTTAAAGAATTTAAAGAGAAAGACTATTCTTTTTGTTGTATATCGTATACGATATATGAAGAATGATTAACAGCTATTAATCCCATTCCATAACTTTTGAGATGGATTAACTCGAAAGTACGACTACCCAGAGTTTTATTTATATTACTGAGGAATAATTATGAGTAATATCTTCACAGGATGTATCCCGGCGTTAATGACCCCATGTACTCCTAACCGTGAGCCAGATTTTGACGCGCTTGTGAAAAAAGGGCATGAGCTGATTGAAGCGGGCATGAGTGCGGTAGTGTATTGTGGTTCTATGGGTGATTGGCCTTTACTAACCGAAGCTCAACGTCAAGAAGGGGTGGCACGACTTGTTGCTGCTGGCATTCCTACAATTGTTGGTACTGGTGCAGTTAATTCAAAAGAAGCAGTTTCTCATGCAGCTGATGCAGAAAAAGTCGGTGCACAAGGACTTATGGTTATTCCACGTGTATTATCACGCGGTGCATCACCAACTGCACAAAAAGCTCACTTTTCTGCAATTTTAAAAGCAGCGCCAAGCTTACCTGCAGTGATTTACAATAGCCCCTATTATGGATTTGCGACTCGTGCAGATTTGTTCTTTGAATTGCGCCGTGAATTTCCAAACTTAATTGGTTTTAAAGAATTTGGCGGTGCTGCCGATATGCGTTATGCAGCTGAGTTCATTACTTCACAAGATGATTCAGTCACCTTAATGGCAGGTGTAGATACTCAAGTTTTCCATGGTTTCGTAAACTGTAACGCAACGGGTGCGATTACCGGGATTGGTAATGCTTTACCTAAAGAAGTTTTACAGTTGGTTGACCTGAGTAAGAAAGCCGCAGCAGGCGATGCAAAAGCCCGTCGTTTAGCGCAAGAGTTATCAAGTGCATTAGAAGTTTTATCTTCTTTTGACGAAGGAACGGATCTTGTTCTGTACTATAAATATTTAATGGTACTTAACGGTGATAAAGAATATACCTTACATTTTAACGAAACGGATGCATTGAGTGAATCACAACGTAAATACGTTGAAACTCAGTATGAACTTTTCCGTACTTGGTATCGTAACTGGTCAGCTGAAATCTAAGAAAATATGTATAAAAAAAAGAGGCTAATGATTGAGCCTCTTTTTTTATTTCTATTATTTTTTTGTGAGAACAATAACGCAGAGAAAAATTAGAATTAAACCCAAGTAACTATGCATTGTTAAACTTTCGCCTACTACAACAACTGCTAATAATGCTGCAACTGGAATCTCAACCAAAGCTAATGTCATAGCTTGACTGGCTGGAATTCGTTTAAGGCCAAAACTAAAAAATAAATAGCCCAAAAACATAGGAACAATCGGAATATAAATTGCAACCCAGAGATTTGTTGGGTAATCAAAAAGGTTTTGTGCAGTAATCAATAATGTAGGTAGTAACAGAACTGCGGAGATACCAAAAATCACTCCCATGGCAGCTCTTGAGTCGACATCTTGGCGAATTAGGTTTCTCATTATCCAAGAATATGTTGCATAGCTCAGGCTAGAAAGTAAGCCAAAAAATACCCCTAGAATACGATCAGATTGTACGACTTGATGCTGTGCATGATCTCCTGCATAAGAGAGTAAAATAATGCCTAAAAAACCAAGAATGAAACTGATGAGCCATTTCAAAGAAAGTTTTCGTTTATCTAAAATCCATTCCAAAAGCACTGAAAACAAAGGTGCACAGCCAATAGAAATCACGGTGCCAATCGAAACACCCGCTAAAGAGACAGATGAATAAAATGCAAATGGACAAAGAATTGAAACGACAACGGCAATAAAGATTTGAGACTTATAGTTAAATAGTTTTTGATAATTCTTTTTAATGGCTTTTAAGCTTAAAAATGTATGAATTAATCCACCGAAGCCCACAGAAATGGTAGCAATTACAAGTGGACTAATGCCTTTTGCAAAAGATGCCGCTGTACCTGCTGTACCCCATAGAAAAGCAGCAAATAGTACAGATAAGAAACCCGTATAATAATTCAGCGAAAATTTTGCTTCTGTTGGCGTACTCATATGAAGTGACTCAAACTTTAAAAGTTTTATGCAGCATGATTTTTACAAGACAAAAAAATTTATCTTGCAAGGAATAACTCAGCTCAATGGATAGGAATTTTTTGACAGTTACCCGTCAAGAGAACAGGGTAGTATGCGGGTATTTATTATGATTTGCTTGGTTAAATACAATAAAATGATGACGATTTCAGCATAGTCTAATAATAGTTTTGTGAATTAAATGGTATAAAGTATACTTTAACTATTAATGCAGTTAAAAATTATTAGCTCCAAAAAATAGAGAAAATAAATTTTAGCAGCATTGAAATAAAGGTAAGCCGTGCCGGAAAAAGTGCTTGAAAAGCAATGATTTCATTATGGTGGATGAATAAAAATGATCATCCTTTTAATTTGTGTCATATTTTGAGGTTAAGAGAATATTCGTGACGCTACCATCTTTTAATGTATCAAATCTTGGTGCAATGCCTTCGGTATCTGAAGTTATTGTCAAATATATTAGAGAAGCAATTATTGCAGGGCATATTGCTGAAGGTGAGCCTATTCGTCAGGATGAAATTGCTAAACTATTTAATGTCAGCAAAATTCCCGTGCGTGAAGCTTTAAAGCAACTTGAAGCCGAAGGCTTAGTGGAGTTTATAAAAAATCGCGGTGCAATTGTGACCCGAATCTCTGAAGAAGAATTAGCTCAGATTTTTGAAGTCCGAGTGATGTTGGAAACGAAGCTGATTCAGCTCGCCGTGCCGAATATGACAGAAGAAACTTATAAAAAGGCAGATGAAATTTGTAATGCCTTTATCGATAACATGGATATTGGAAGCTGGACCACATTAAATTGGCAGTTACATGCATGCCTTTATGAACCAGCACAGCGGCCTTATATGCTCGGATTAATTCGTTCGATTTACGATAAAATTGAGCGCTATTTAAGATTACAAATGAATGTTTCCGAAGGCAAATCGCGTGCAAATGATGAGCACAAAGAAATTGTGAAAGCCTGTAAAGCCAAGGATGTTGATTTGGCGGTTAAGTTAATTGAAGAGCATATTAATGGTGTTTGCCAATCACTTTATGAGCACTTACCTCACCATAAAAATGTGAAAAAATAAGCGCTGCATTCTTTATCATTTCAATTAGGCCAATGGCCTAATTTTTTTGTCTTTATTTTTGAAGAAGCATGTTTTCACTATGCTGATTTCGTCATCGTTTTATAAGAAAACGATCAAGCTTGCTGTTTTGAGATCAGTCATCCTAGAAAAAAAATGTAAGGATACTTCTATGAAAACAGTAAAAATTTTGGACTCTCATACTGGTGGTGAACCAACCCGATTAGTGCTTGAAGGTTTTCCTGATTTAGGCACAGGAGATATGGAAAGTCGCCGAAAAATATTATCAGAACAATATGACCATTTCCGTCGAGCAACCATGTTAGAGCCACGCGGTAATGACGTTTTGGTTGGAGCATTATTGTGTAAGCCAGTAAATCCTAAAGCGAGCGCGGGTGTTATTTTCTTTAATAACACAGGCTACCTAGGCATGTGTGGTCATGGCACGATTGGTTTGGTGGCTTCGTTAGCACACTTGGGACAAATACAAGTAGGTACACATTTAATTGAAACTCCAGTAGGTGATGTTGAAGCGACACTACATGAAGATCATTCAGTGAGTGTGCGAAATGTACCTGCATATCGTTATAAAAAAGCGGTTGAAGTTGATGTCGAAAAATATGGAAAGGTCTCTGGTGATATTGCATGGGGAGGGAACTGGTTTTTCTTGATTAATGACCATGGTCAGCGTGTCGCAAGTGATAATTTGGATCAACTGACTGACTATGCATGGACGGTTAGACAAGCGCTTACGGCACAAGGAATAACCGGTAAAGATGGGCAAGAAATTGACCATATCGAATTATTTGCAAGTGACACCGAAGCAGACAGTAAAAATTTCGTGCTTTGTCCAGGCAAGGCCTATGACCGTTCACCGTGTGGAACTGGAACGAGTGCGAAAATTGCTTGCTTGGCCGCAGATGGCAAACTTGAGCCAGGAAAGTTATGGAAACAAGCCAGCATTATTGGTAGCCAGTTTATTGCCTCGTATGAGCAAGCAGAGGAATATGTGATTCCAACCATTCGTGGTGAAGCTTACATGAGTGCCGAAGCAACTTTATTTATGGATGAAAATGACCCATTTGCTTGGGGTATTCAGCTATGAGAACCGATGCCATCGTCATTGGGGCAGGCATTGTAGGTGCGGCATGTGCTTATGAATTGGCTCGACAAGGGTTAAATGTGCAAGTTTTGGATGCTCGGATCGGTGGTGCAACAGCCGCGGGCATGGGGCATTTGGTCATTATGGATGACTTGGAAGCCGAATTAAAACTTAGTCATTGGTCAGTTCAGCTATGGCATGAATTAGGACACGAGCTTTCGGAAGACTGTGCCTATCGCCAAACGCCAACTTTATGGCTGGCAAGTAGCCCAGAAGAAATGCAAATTGCTGAGGAAAAATATCAACGTCTCACTGCACAAGGCGTCCGTTGCCAACTTCGAAACGCAGATGAAGTTCATCAGCTTGAACCTCACTTAAAGCAGGGTATTTATGGTGGTTTAGAAGTTTTTGATGATGGAATTTTATATGCACCTTGTGCTGCTGAATGGTTATTAAAAAAATTTCCCCACAAGGTTCAGGTTCAACAAGCTAAAGTTATTCATATTGAAGAAAATCGGGTTCAGTTAAGTGATGAAACATGGCTAGAAGCTGCGCATATCGTTTTGGCTAACGGTATTCATGCGACAGATTTTTTTCCAGAGCTACCGATTGAACCTAAAAAAGGTCATTTGGCGATTACCGATCGTTATCCCGAATTAAATGTAAAACATACATTAGTGGCTTTGGCTTATGCGGCCAGTACTCAAGCGACAAGTGGAATTTCGGTGGCTTGTAATATTCAGCCTAGGCCGACGGGCCAGCTTTTTATTGGGTCATCTCGTCAGTTCAATACGGTTGATCCGACCGTGGAGCCGGAAGTCTTTACTCGTGTGCTTAAAGAAGCTGCCGATTATTTTCCAGCTTTGGCTGATCTTAATGTTATTCGGGCATGGACTGGCTTTCGTGCTGCTACTCCAGATGGTATTCCAGTAATTGGACGACATCCTGCATTTCAATCGGTTTATTTAGCGGTAGGCCATGAAGGATTAGGTGTAACCACAGCAACAGGGACAGCAAGACTTATTGCTTCACATGTGTGTGGATTAACTTTTGATATAGATCCTGAACCTTTTTTACCTCATCGCTTTATAGGAGCTGCATAGATGATTCAGCTTTTTATTAACGGACAATCGGTTTCTGTGATTGAGGGTACCAGTGTTGCTGCTGCTTTAGCACAAGCGAAGTCTTATAGCCGTTTGTCTGTCTGTGGTGAAAAACGTACTCCATTTTGTGGAATGGGAGTTTGTCAGGAATGCCGTGTCAATATTAATGGACTCAGAGTACTTGCTTGTCAGACGCTGTGCCAGCAAGACATGAAAGTGGAAACACAATAATGGAAAAACAATACGATGTGGTGGTTGTCGGTGCTGGGCCTGCAGGGTTGTCAGCTGCTATTGCAGCCGCCGAAAGTGGCGGGCGAATTTTAATATTGGATAATAACCCACAGGCGGGCGGTCAAATCTGGCGCGCTGGACCGATTTTCCCTGTACCTGAAATGGCGCAGCAGAAATATCAACAAATTAAGGCTCATTCTAATATTGAATTTATGTTTGGTGCGAAAATTGTCGCCGCACCTTTTGCAGGCCAATTGCTTGTTGAGCGACCTCATGACAGCCTAAACTTGTCTTATCGCCAGCTTATATTGTGTACGGGAGCAAGAGAACTGTTTTTGCCTTTTCCCGGTTGGACTTTACCTGGCGTAATAGGGGCAGGTGGTTTGCAAGCCTTAATTAAAGCAGGCACACCTGTCAAAAATGAACGCATTGTGATTGCAGGTTCCGGGCCATTACTTTTAGCAAGTGCGGATACAGCAAAAAAAGCAGAGGCTCAAGTTCTCTATGTTGCTGAACAGGCGGCTTCATCTTCCGTTCGTAAGTTTGCACTACAACTTTGGCGTTGGCCTGCGAAAATAATACAGGCGTTATCTTTGCCTCATCGTTTATATCAACCTGACAGTTATGTGGTTGAGGCGATTGGTCAGGAGCGTCTTGAACGAGTAAGGCTACAAACGCCGAAAGGAATCATTGAAATTGAGTGTGATCGACTCGCGTGCGGGTTTGGTTTAGTCCCGAATACTCAATTAGGGCAGTTAATGGGTTGTCAAATTAAGGACAATGCGATTACGGTCGATGACTATCAACGTACATTACAGCCACAGGTGTGGGCAGCAGGTGAGTGTACAGGTTTTGGCGGAAGTGAGCTGGCGATGGTTGAAGGTAGCATCGCAGGTTATGCAGCTATAGGCCAAAATGAAAAAGCGAGACAATTATTTGCTCAAAGACAACGGTATCGTTTATTTGCACATCTCCTTGAGAAAAGCTTTAAGTTACGTGCTGAGTTAAAAACGCTTGCACGCCCAGAAACTATTTTTTGTCGATGTGAAGATGTAACTTTTGATAAAGTTGCCGAGCGTAATAGTTGGATTGATGCAAAATTACATACACGCTGTGGAATGGGAGCATGTCAGGGAAGTACATGTGCAACAGCAGCAGCCTGCCTATTTGATTGGCAGTTGCCTAACTCTAGACCACCATTACTGCCTACTCGTGTAAAAAGCCTCATGGCGATGTCTACTTCTCCTTTAAATCAAAAATGAAATGTTCTAGAGTAGACAAGTTATAACTTTGTCCGCTCTAGCTCATGACTTTGGTTCAAATTCCGAAATTAACTACCACTTTGGAAGATTTCTTAAAAAATCTGGAAAGTATAGAACCATTGTTTGATGCTTTATCTTCGGTGGTGTTTTTCATTAAAAACATCGAAGCGCGCTATGTGTTTGTCAATCAAACGCTTGTAAACCGCTGCGGTCTAAAAGATAAATCTGCTTTGATTGGGAAAACTTCAGAAGAGGTTTTTCCTCATTCCCTCGGAAAAATATATACATCGCAAGATTTACAAGTCATTCGCCGTGGTAAAAAATTAACAGAGCAATTAGAGCTGCATTTATATGCAAAGAACCAGTCGGGTTGGTGTTTGACTTATAAAGAACCATTATTTGATGCGGATGGAAATTTAGTAGGAATAGCGGGTATTTCTAATGATTTAAATGTGCCTGAGAATACACATCCTGCTTTTTATAAGATGGTTCAGGTGGAGGAATATATTAAAAAGAATTATGCCGAAACCATTACTTTGGCACACTTAACCGCAATTGCTGGTGTGTCGGTGGCTCAGTTAGAGCGTTATTGCAAAAAAATATACCATTTAACGCCTCGGCAAATGATAAGCAAAATTCGTCTTCAAGTCGCTACTGAACTACTAGCGACTGACTTACCGATTACTCAAATTGGTTTGCGCTGTGGTTATACTGACCATAGTGCTTTTTGTCGTCAGTTTAAGTTACATACAGGTATGTCGCCTACCTTGTATCGCGCTTCGATCAAAAATATTTAGGTAAAAAAAATTGGGTTGTATAGAACAACCCAAATCATTATTAAGCGCTTAATTTAGATGTTAAAGCTTAATCTTTAAAAGCAAGTGATCGGCCTTTGGTTTCTTTCACCAGCAAAATTGAAACAATAGAAATTAGGCTTGCAACAACTAAATATAAAGAAATTGGAACCGAGCTATTAAATTCTTTGAGTAATGTTAAGGCAATTAAGGGAGCAAGCGAACCTGCCATAATTGGCGCAACTTGATAACAAAATGAAAGCGCCGTATAGCGGATGTGAGTTGGAAATAACTCAGTCATTAACGCAGAGTAAGGCGAGTAGGTCATGGACTCAATAAATAAACCAAGCACAATTGCTAACATAATGAGCCAGTCATTGCCTGTATCCATTAAAGGAAAGCCGACAAAACCCCAAAAAGCAGTAAGTACAGCCCCAATAAGATAAATCGGTTTGCGGCCAAATATATCGCTTAAATGCCCCATAAAAGGAATAATAAAGAAATGGATCAGATGAGCGCCAAACATGAGCAGTAAGATCTGCGAAGTATCTTTATGGACGACCAACTTTAAATAACTGATCGAAAAAGTAACCACCATATAGTACAAAATGTTTTCTGCGAATCTGGCACCTATACCCGCAATAACAGATTTCTTATGATATTTTAAAACCTCAATAATCCCGAGTTGTTGCTTTTCAAGAAGCTGTTGTTTGGCTTGTGCTTCTTTAAATACTTCGGCATCGTCTACATTTTTTCGAATCCATAAACCAATTAGTACCACGACTGCCGAAAACCAAAATGCACAGCGCCATCCCCAATCTAGAAATTGTTCGGGCGAAAGGTTTTTTGAAAGTAATAATAAAACCAGTGTGGCTACTAAATTCCCGAGCGGTACACCAGTTTGTGGCCAGCTTGCCCAATAACCTCTGCGATCATCTGGACTGTGCTCTGAAACTAAAATAACTGCGCCGCCCCATTCACCACCAAAAGCAAAACCTTGAATTAAACGCAGTATCACTAGGAGTGTAGGAGCCCAATAGCCAATTTGATGAAAGGTCGGAATACAGCCCATTAAAAAAGTAGTTATACCGACAATAATCAGGCTAATTTGCAATAATTTCTTGCGACCAATTTTATCGCCGTAATGGCCAAATACGAGGCCACCAATAGGTCTTGCTAAAAAACCAACGGCATAGAGGGCAAATGCTGCCAAAATACCATCTATAGCATTACCCGTTTGTTGAAAGAAAAGTTCGCCAAAGACAAGGGCAGAAGCAGTTCCATATAGGAAAAACTCATACCATTCTGCTACGGAGCCAACCATGGAGGCCGCTACAACCTTTTTTAGTGTTGTCGTCATATACCAATATCCTTATTTAAAAATATGTTACGCATTGATTTGATGAAGCATCTTGCTATTCATTTTTTGCACTTTTTTATTTGAATAATGTGTGATTACGTTGTGAGGTTTTGATCTAAATAAAAAGGAGTTCATCACTTGGATAAACTCCTTTAAAAATATTAAAGAGCAGCTTTACTCATTTCACCATTGACTAAACGCGCAATACCAAGCGGATTGGCATTTTGAAGGGCGAGTGGCAATAAGTGATCTGGATAGTTTTGGTAGCATACTGGACGTAAATAACGCTCGATTGCTAAGGTTCCTACTGATGTACCGCGTGCATCTGAAGTTGCAGGATAAGGCCCGCCGTGTACCATGGCATCACAGACTTCAACGCCTGTTGGGTAACCATTTAGAAGTAAACGTCCTGCTTTTTCTTCAAGTAACGGAATAAGGGTCGCGAAGTTTTCAAAATCTTGCGGTTCGGCAATTAAAGATGCTGTAAGTTGACCACGTAGGCCATTTAAAGCTTGAGCGAGCTGCTCTGCCGATTCAACTTCAATCACAATCGTCGTTGGGCCGAACACTTCTTCTTGAAGTAATTCATCATGCTCGAGTAAAAGAGATACATCGGCTTTAAAGAGCTGAGGATAGGCTTGCGGACCTTGTTGGGGTTGACCCGCTAAATGCTCAATTTTGTCATGTGCGAGTAATTCTTTAAGACCATGCTCGTAGCTTCTTAAAGTGCCTTTGTTAAGCATGGTTTGTGGCGGTTGCTGAGCCATTGCAGCCTTGAAATGGTCAAGGAATTGGCTAAATTCCGGTGATTTAATTCCAATAATTAAACCCGGGTTGGTACAGAACTGACCGCAGCCTAAAACCACTGAACCACTAAGTTCGGTCGCAATTTTATCACCACGCACTTTTAGAGCTTCGGGTAATAAAATCATTGGGTTAATGCTCGACATTTCGGCAAAAACAGGAATGGGTTCAGGACGTGCGGCAGCTAAATCGCATAGAGCACGACCACCTTTGAGTGAACCTGTAAATCCAACAGCTTTAATTGCTGGATGTTTTACCAGTGGCTCACCGACACCTTGACCATAAATCATGCTAAAGATACCTTTTGGCATAGCGCATTTCTCAATCGCACTACAAATGGCATTTGCAATTGATTCGGCTGTTGCCATGTGACCGCTATGAGCCTTCACAATAACTGGGCATCCAGCCGCAAGTGCTGAAGCAGTATCGCCACCAGCAGTAGAAAAGGCGAGAGGGAAGTTACTTGCACCAAATACGGCAACTGGTCCAACACCGATTTTATATTGACGTAAATCTGGACGTGGAAGTGGCTGGCGCTCAGGCAAAGCCAAATCAATACGGGCACCTAAATAGTCACCACGGCGTAATACTTGAGCAAATAGGCGTAATTGACCTGTGGTCCGCCCACGTTCACCGCGGATACGCGCTTCCGGTAAGGCAGTTTCTTGACAGACTGTCGCAATAAACTGGTCATCAAGCGCATCAATTTCACTGGCAATCGTTTCTAGAAAAACAGCGCGTTGTTCTGGCGTAGTTTGTCTAAAAGCCGGATAAGCCAATGCAGCTGCTTGAGCTGCCTGATCAATTTCTTCAGGAGTTGCTTGAGCAAACTGATAGGGTAATGCTTCATCTGTTGCAGCATCGTAGCTTAAGACAAACTTACTGCCTGCACTTGAACGTTGACCTGCAATAAAATTTTGACCAGTAATATTTAACATTATCAACCTCACTTGAGAGTGAACGTCAAAAGTGGTTCTTCTGACGTTGGAGAGTTATCAAAGCGAAGGTTTCACATTTGAAAATATTGTATTTTGTATACGTTATTAATCAAAAGAAAACCTTAACTTATATGTGTTTAAGCAAGCAATTGCTAAGCTTCATCGTCATTTTTAATCAGTGCTTTTGGTAAACCTGAGCGTATACCCCAGTAATAGCAGCCGAGGGAAATCACCATCACTAATAGGGTGTCAAATGGTGCTGCTAATAGGTGTGTTGCACCGTCACCGAAGCTGCCAAGGTAAGAGGCAAGAATCATTAAAATGTAGTAAACAAGGAGCCATGCTGAGGACTTTAACTGTTGGGCAAGGCTGACTTCTTGGGTTGGCACGTAGCGTTTGAAAATGACGTAGAGTGCAAACAACACGATTTGTGCGCCTAATAACCATGAAATGACATTCCAACCAGACCAATACACAATAAAAGAAGCAATCACAAAAGCCAGTGGGCCAAGAACAGTAAATCCTTTTACATAGAATGGACGCTCAAGCTCAGGAGCATTACGGCGTAAAGCACCCACTGTGACAGGAGCAAGGGCATAACTTAAAACTAACGCTGCCGAAACTACGGAAATTAATTTATCCCAAGATGGAAACGGCATGGTCCAAAATACTGAAAGTGCAAACGTTAACCATAACGCATAACGTGGAATACCTGATTTTGGATCTACACGCGTAAAAATACGGAAGAATGTATTACTGTTTGACCATGCATAAATAACACGTGGAGTTGCAGCCATATAGATATTACCGCAGCCAGACGGGGAAATAATGGCGTCTGAAACTACTAACAGTGCTAACCATCCCAAACCTAATAACATGGCAATGTCACGGTAAGGTAATGGAAACTTGTCACTAAGTCCTGACCAACCATTTGCTAACATATCGGTAGGTACTGCACCCAAGAAAGCGACTTGAAGCACTACATAAATAATCGTTGCCAAAACAACAGATAAGATGAGTGCAAAAGGAATTGTAAATTGAGGACGCTTTACTTCACTGGCTACCGAAATAATCGGCGTTAAACCCAAATACGCAAAAATAATACCACCAGCAGATACTGCACCTTGTACGCCGTGAGCACCCATCGGAGCAAACTCCGTCATTGAAAAGTTTGCAGGTTTAAAATGGTATAGAAGTGCAACCATGACTAAAACCGGAACAGCAAATTTCAATGCACTAATAAGGTTGTTGGCAATTGCAAAGGTCTTTACGCTGTAATAGTTCAATGCAAAAAATACGCATAAAAGTGCAAACTGAAACAACCATCCAATGGTAGTTGGAGTTCGAACACCATCATGTATGGCGGTAAGAGAAGGGAACCATGCTGCTGCATATTCGCGGGCAGCGACGACTTCAATTGCAATTAAACTTGAAAAGGCAATGACGGTCACAGAACCCAATAAATATCCTTGTAATGGGCCATGTGAAAATACGGGATAACGGATAATACCGCCTGCTCGGGGTAAGGCTGCGCCTAACTCACAATAAATAATTCCCAGAATTAAAACGGCAAAGCCCCCAATAATCCATGACAATATACCCGCAGGGCCGGCTTGAGAGGCCACATGACTTGCTGAAAATAACCATCCTGAACCGAAAATGGCGCCTAAGCCAATGAATGTAAGATCCATTAGAGATAACTGTTTTTTAAACTGACTTGTCATTACGTTTTCCTTAACGACAGAACTATTGTTCTTTCATATATCGTATACGATATATGGTTATTGGTAAATAGGGGAATTTTTATTCTATTTATGGGCAATGAATGATTTAAATACTATGTAAATGTTTGTTTTTAATTGATTTTAAATAGTTTAAATTTCAAGTAAATAACTTGAAAACCAAATATTTTTTATAAAAAATTGGCAAAGGTTTGTGATTTTATTTGCTCAAAAGAACAATTCTTCAATATTGGTTGAGTCATTTACCATTTAAATTAATGGAAAATTCAATTTTTTAAAAAGGCTGTATTAGCAATTGATTGTGTTGTTTTTAGGCAATGAACCATTTATTTTCAGTGCGTTATAGATGGCTTAATGATAATTTTAGAGCTATCCGAAAGGACACAATAATGACGAACATACGAATAATAATGAATCGAAGGTAGGACCACGTGTTTATTAGTGTATTTGATCTTTTTAAAATTGGCATCGGCCCATCTAGCTCCCATACAGTTGGACCAATGCGTGCGGCATACAGTTTTGTGGAAGATTTATTGAAGCAAGACGATTTACAAGTAACGGTTAGAGTTCAGGTGAAGTTATACGGTTCACTGTCGGCAACCGGTGTCGGTCATGCGACAGATAAGGCTGTTCTGTTAGGTTTAATGGGTTTTGACCCTGAACATATTGATACTCAAGTAAGCACAAGCTTGATTGAAGATGTTCTTGAAAATAAAGCCATCCAGCTTAATCAGCAAAAAACTATTTCGTTTGACTATAAGCATGATGTGCTTTTTTTAGATGAATCTTTGCCTTATCACCCCAATGCAATGGAACTGATTGCGTATAATGAGGCTCAAGAAATTTTATATGCAGAAACTTACTATTCGGTTGGGGGGGGCTTTATTGTTAGCCAAAGACAATTAGCACACACCCAAACTGAAACAAACGACGTTAAGGTTCCATATCCATTTCACAGTGCGGCTGAACTTTTAAGCTTATGTAGAACTCATCATTTATCAGTGAGCGAGTTAATGCTTGAAAATGAAAAAAGCTGGCGTAGTGAAGCTGAGATTCGTAGCAAGATTATGGAAATCTGGAAAGTGATGCAGCAATGTATTCACAATGGATTAATTAATGAAGGCATATTACCGGGCGGTTTAAACGTAAAACGTCGGGCTAAAAAAATTCACGATAAGTTATTAAATAAGAAAAACTCAAACCTGATTGTGACGACTTTTCATGCGATGGAATGGGTCAATTTATTTGCCTTAGCGGTAAATGAAGAAAATGCTGCTGGCGGTCGAGTAGTGACGGCACCTACAAATGGGGCCGCAGGAATTATTCCGGCAGTTTTATATTACTACGTGACTTTCTCTAAAGACTTTTCCGAAGATAAAGTGGTTCGTTTCTTTTTAAGTGCGGCAGCCGTTGGCATTTTATGTAAACTCAATGCTTCTATTTCTGGTGCAGAAGTAGGGTGTCAGGGAGAAGTCGGCTCGGCATGTGCAATGGCTTCGGCAGGTTTAGCCGAAATCTTAGGTGCCTCACCTGAGCAAGTGGAGCATGCGGCTGAAATTGGGCTTGAACATAATTTAGGGTTAACGTGTGACCCGATTGGTGGTTTGGTTCAGGTGCCTTGCATTGAACGAAATGCAATTGCAGCCGTAAAAGCCATTAATGCAGCCCAAATGGCACTTCATGATGACGATGAACACTTTGTCACACTAGATAAAGTCATTCAGACTATGAAGGAAACAGGTAAAGATATGTCTGAGAAATATAAAGAGACTTCAAAAGGTGGTCTCGCTGTTAACGCCATTGAGTGTTAAAAAAATGAGATGGGGACGAGGTGACCCCATCTCATTTTAAACATTAAGCCTCGCGAGCAACTAAAGTTAAAATGTCGTAAGTTGCGACAAGTTCACCGCGTTGGTTTTTGACTTTAATATCCCATACCACAACGCCATGTGCAGGCTGAGACGGGTCTTTTTGTGGTTTAGGTGTTTTTTGTTTACAGGTGAGTTCAACTTGGATTGAGTCACCAATTTTAACCGGTTCAACAAAACGTAAGTTGTCCATACCATAATTGGCAATCACAGGACCTTGTGCTGCATCTACAAATAGACCTGCTGCGGCAGACACAATGAAATATCCATGTGCCACACGTTCACCAAAGAAAGACTCGGCAGCTGCGATTTTGTCGATATGTGCATAGAAGTAGTCACCACTTAAACAAGCAAAATTGACAATATCTGCTTCAGTCACTGTACGACGCGCTGTTAATAAACGCTCACCAATCACTAACTCATCAAAAGACTTTTTAAATGGATGTACGCGGTCTTCATTAACTTTTGAGCCAGCAGTCCATGAATGGGTAATTTGTGTCAGACTGTTTGGAGAGCCTTGAATTGCTGTGCGCTGCATATAATGTTTAACCGCGCGAATACCCCCTAACTCTTCACCGCCACCAGCACGACCAGGACCGCCGTGTACTAAATGTGGAAGTGGTGAACCATGTCCTGTACTTTCTTTTGCCGATTCTGCATCGAGTACATGCACACGTCCATGCCAAGGCGCAATTTTTTGAATAATCTGCTCAATATTCTCATCGTTATTTTTAACGACAGAAGCCACTAAGCTACCTTCACCACGTGAAACAAGGTCAGCTAGTTCTTCAATGTTTTGATATGGCATGAGTGTACATACCGGACCGAAAGCTTCCGTGGTATGAACATTCGTCGCTTGTAAAGGCTGTTCGCACACCAATAAAGTTGGAGCGAAAAAAGCACCTTTTTCAGGATGATCTGCATTAAATGTAAAGCTATCGTTGCCACCAAAAACAATTTTTGCATCTTTGCTGAGTTCGGCAACTTTTTCTGCAACGTCATGTTTTTGTTTAATGCTCGCTAAAGCCCCCATGGTAGTTTCTTCTTTTTGAGGGTCGCCCACCACAACTTTAGCAAGTTTGGCAGTCAGCTTCTCTTGTACAGTCGCTAACAAGTTTTCAGGAACAAATGCACGACGAATTGCAGTACATTTTTGGCCTGCTTTTGTAGTCATTTCACGGAAGACTTCACGCACATATAAATCGACAGTTTCTTCATTTGCCTCAGGGCTTAAAATTGCACTGTTTACCGAGTCAGCTTCCATACTAAATGGAATCGAATATTTATTGAGGTGAGGGTGGTTACGTAGTTTTTGACCTGTATAAGCAGAACCTGTAAAGGTCACACAGTCTTGTGGGCCTAACTGTTCTAACAGGTCATAAGTCTGACCGCAAATCAGTTGTAGTGAGCCTTTTGGTAATACATGTGTTTCCTCAATGGCTTTTACAACCGCTTGAGTTAATTGAGAACCATCGGTTGCAGGTTTCACAATACATGGCACGCCTGCAAGTAGCGTCGGTGCAATCTTTTCAAGCATTCCCCAAATTGGGAAGTTAAAAGCATTAATGTGAACGGCAACACCTGCTTTAGGACTTAAAATGTGTTTAGCGCCGAAAGTGCCATTTTTAGATAATTGAATCCAGCTGTCTTCGGTAATAATTTTTTCGTCATTGAGTTCACGACGAACCAGACTCGAATAGGCAAATAATGTCTGGATGCCACCTTCAATATCAATCCATGCATCTTTACGAGTTGCACCTGTCGTATAGGCAAGTTTGTAGAACTCTTCTTTGCGCTCAAGTAAATATTGGGCAATCTGTTTTAATGCATTTGCGCGTTGGTGAAACGTCCAGTTAGCCAGTTCTGAACCATTTTGTTTGGCATATTGAACAACACGTTTCATATCTATGCCATGACTACTTACGGCATAAATCGCTTCACCTGTAATGGCATGATAAACAGGGCGTAGTTCTTCACCCGTCGAATGCCATGTTCCATAGACATAAGAAGCAAGATGAGGCAGTTGATGCTCAGACTGCTGAAAATCTGTGTCAGTTGAGGTTCCTTCTAGGTGTGCTTGTTCAAGCATGACCAAACTCCTTTTTTATTTGATACATCAATTATAAAAATTGCAAAAATATGATTCATAATTTCAGATTAATTTGTATAAAAGTCAACTTTATTTTGATTTTTAAAAGTAAAAAAGTTTTTTACATTTAACTTAATTTTATGAATTTCAATGGCTTGAATTGTTTTATTGTTATAGATTTAATTTGATACTAAAAAATTAGTTGACTTTGTTTTTTGTGTATCGAAAAATAGATTTAAGGGTGATACCTACAGGGAATGAAAGAATGGAAAACAATTACCAGAAATTTGAACAAAATATTGCCAATGAAATTACGATTGAGGCTAAGGATCAAATGCCCGATGCCTACCGCAAAACATTGATTCGTCAAATTGGGCAACATGGCCATTCTGAAATTGTAGGTATGTTGCCTGAAGGAAACTGGATTACTCGTGCACCAACTTTAAAACGTAAAGCGGTTTTGCTCGCAAAAGTACAAGATGAAGCGGGTCATGGTTTATATCTATACAGTGCAGCAGAAACCTTAGGTGCTGACCGTGATGACATGATGGAAAAGTTGATTAATGGGAAAATGAAATACTCATCAATCTTTAACTATCCAACTTTGACTTGGGCAGATGTCGCTGCAATTGGTTGGCTTGTCGATGGGGCAGCCATTGTTAACCAAGTTGCGCTTTGCCGTACGTCTTACGGGCCATATGCACGTGCGATGGTACGTATTTGTAAAGAAGAAAGTTTCCACCAACGCCAAGGTTTTGAAGCCATGATGGCTTTGGCAGGCGGCACGCCAGAACAAAAACAGATGGCGCAAGATGCGGTAAATCGCTACTGGTGGCCTGCACTGATGATGTTTGGTCCAAGTGATGAGCATTCTCCAAACAGCGCGCAAAGCATGGCGTGGAAAATCAAACGCTTTAGTAACGATGAATTACGTCAAAAATTTGTTGATAACACCGTACCACAAGTGTTGCAACTTGGCTTGGAAGTACCGGACCCACATTTAAAGTTCAATGAAGAAACAGGCCACTATGAGTTTGGCGAGATTGATTGGCACGAATTTAATGAAGTGATTGCCGGACGTGGACCATGTAATCACGAGCGTATCGAAGCACGCCGTAAAGCATGGGAAAATGGCAAATGGGTTCGTGATGCAGCAGTGGTCTACGCGAAAAAACAGCAGCTTGAAGCGAACAAAGTGGCTTAACAAGATTTATGGAAAAATTTGAGGAAATCAAAATGGAAGATAAAAACAACTGGTCGCTCTACGAAGTATTTGTGCGTAGTAAACAAGGCTTAAGCCACCGTCACGTAGGCAGCTTAAGAGCACCTGATGATGAAATCGCACTACAACATGCTCGTGATGTTTATACGCGCCGTAATGAAGGAATTAGCATTTGGGTGGTTCGTTCAGAACTGATTAAGTCATCACAACCAGATGAAAAAGCTGAATTTTTCGATCCTTCTTTAGACAAGGTTTATCGTCATCCGACTTTTTACCATATCCCAGATGGCATTGAGCACATGTAAGGGGAATGGCAAATGAATCATTCAGTTTTATCTAAATTCTTATTACATATTGGCGACAGTCAACTAGTTTTATCTCAGCGTTTGGCTGAATGGTGCGGGCATGCACCTGAGCTTGAAATTGATATTGCCTTAGCAAATATCGGCTTGGACTTGTTAGGTCAAGCAAGAAACTTTCTAACGTTGGCTGGTCAATATGATGAAGCTCAACGTGATGAAGACCAGCTTGCGTATTTCCGTACAGAACGTGAGTTTTTAAACCTATTGTTGTGCGAACAACCCAATGGTGACTTTGCACAAACGATAGTACGCCAATGGTTGATGGACCATTACCATCTTCATTTATTTACGGCTTTAACGCAAAGCTCACTTCCTGAATTAAGCGCGCTTGCTGTCAAATCTTTAAAAGAAGTGAAGTATCACATCCGCTTTTCGACAAGCTGGATGGAACGTTTAAGTTTAAGCACAGATGAAGCGCATCAACGTGTGCAAGATGGTTTAAATAATTTATGGCGCTTTACCGCTGAGTTATTTGAATTGAGTGCAGACGAAAAAGCATTAGTTGCAGAAGGCGTGATTCCAGATTTTTCAAATGAAAAAGAACAATGGAACCAAACCATTGCAGATGAACTTAAGCGTTTTGAATTAAATGTTGCTGTGAACGGTGCTTATCGCCGTGGTGCGAAACAAGGATTGCATACCGAGTATTTGGGTTATTTGTTGGCTGAAATGCAATGTATTCAAAGAACTTATCCGGGAATGACCTGGTAAGACAAGGAGGTGAGCCATGCAAATGATTCGTCATTGCATCGACCAATGTTGGGATGTTCTACAAACGGTCAGTGACCCTGAAATTCCGGTTTTATCAGTTGTCGATTTGGGCATGATTCGCGGTGTAGAGATTAACGATCAACAAGAAATTATTGTTCGTCTAACTCCAACATATAGCGGTTGTCCAGCAACAGATATGCTCAAAGCACAAATTGTTGAGGCATTTACCGCAGAAGCTTTGACACCGGTCAAAGTCATGGTCGATTTATCAGAAGCATGGACCACGGACTGGATGTCTGAAGCAGGGAAAAAGAAACTGCAAGATTATGGCATTGCACCACCAGAAGGGTTGGCGCATCAGTGTGGAACTCACGTTCATTTAAATGATGGTGTTGAGTGCCCACGTTGTAAAAGCCGACATACCCGACTGTTAACAGAGTTTAGTTCTACCGCCTGTAAAGCACTTTATAAATGTCAGGACTGTCTTGAGCCTTTTGATTACTTCAAATGTATTTAAGTCTTTAGATAAGGAAATCAGCCATGAGCCAATTTGTACCATTAAAAGTAAAAAGTATTACACCGCAAACCGATCAGGCAATTTGTATTGCATTTGACGTTGTACCTGAACAACAAGAACAATTTCAATTTCAACCGGGGCAACACTTAACCATTCGCCATTTAACCGAAGCGGGTGAAATCCGCCGTTGCTATTCAATTTGTAGCTATGCGGGCAAAGAAGACATCAGTATTGCGGTTAAAAAAATTGATCAGGGTCAATTTTCAAACTGGGCAAATGACCATTTAAAAGTAGGCGATGTACTTGAAGTGATGCCACCACAAGGTGTGTTTTTCCAAAAAGCAGCCAAGATGGGTGGACAAAACTATTTAGGCGTTGCTGCGGGTAGTGGTATCACGCCAATTTTATCAATTATTAAACAAGTTTTATTTGAACAACCTGAAGCTAACTTTACCTTGCTCTATGGCAATCGCTCATGGAAACAAACCATGTTTGCCGAGCAAATTATGGATTTGAAAGATCAGTTTAAAGAACGCTTTCAACTCATCAATATTTTTTCTCGTGAGTTCAACGATAGTGAACTGATGAACGGTCGTATTGATGCAGAAAAGCTTAAGCAACTTTTTGATTTTGAAGTGCTTGAAACAAATTTCGACCATGTTTTTGCCTGCGGCCCGGACGAAATGATGAATGCCGTAGAAAATACTTTACCGAACTTTGGTATTGCCAAAGAGCGCATTCACACCGAACGTTTCCATACAGGGCAAGCGCGTAAACGTAGTGTTGAAGCGGATGCAAACCGTAAAGAAGAAAAAGTAAACATCATTTTAGATGGCCGTGAGCTGATTGTTTCTGTGGCTCAAGATGATGAAAGTATTCTTGATGCGGCTTTACGTGCTGGTGCTGATTTGCCGTACGCATGTAAAGGTGGGGTGTGTGCGACCTGTCGCTGTAAGGTGCTTTCAGGCGAAGTCGACATGTTCCTTAACTATAGTCTTGAAGAAGATGAAGTTGAAAAGGGCTATGTGCTGAGCTGTCAGACCTTACCAAAAGGCTCAAATGTTCGCTTGAGTTTTGATGAATAGAGGCTGTCATGCAAGAGTTGATCAAAGCCAGTACAGCTGCTGACGGTGTTTTGTTATTAACCCTAAACCGTCCAGAAAAAAGAAATGCTTTAAACAATGCAACATTGCAGTGTTTATGCGAGTTGCTCGAAGAAGCTGAACATAATGCTCAAATCAAAGCAGTGGTTTTAACAGGTAACGCTCAGTGTTTTGCGGCTGGAGCAGATCTTAATGAGTTGGCTGCAATGGATGCCGTGTCTTTGCAACTCGATATTCGCCCGAAGCTTTGGCAAAAAATTGATGCGTTTAGTAAGCCACTGATTAGTGCAGTGAATGGCTATGCCTTAGGCGCTGGGTTCGAGTTGGTTTTGCATTCAGATATGGTGATTTGCGGTGAAAATGCCCGTTTTGCACTACCTGAAATTGGCCTTGGCATGTTGCCGGGTGCAGGCGGAACGCAGCGTTTAGCGCGCTTGGTAGGACAACAACTTACCATGCGCTGGGCCATGACAGGTGAAATGATTTCGGCAAAACAAGCCGAGCAACATGGCATTTGCAGTCAAGTGGTTCCGACCGAATTAACCGTTGAATATGCGGTTCAACTTGCAGCCAAAATTGCGAAACAAGCGCCTTTAGCGATTCGCGTGATTAAACAATCAATTAAAAGTATTCATGAAACAACATTAAGTCAGGGACTCAAGTTTGAACGTCAAAACTTTGTCTGGCTGGCGGCTACAAAAGATCGAAACGAAGGGATTAATGCTTTCTTTGAGAAAAGAAAGCCAGTGTTTAGAGGTGAGTGATGGACTATCAAAATATTATTGCTGAAGAAAAAAATGGTGTTGGCTACCTGACATTTAATCGCCCAAAAGCACTGAATAGCTTTAACGTTGATATGCACCGTGAAGTGGCTGAGGTTTTAAACCAGTGGACTAAAAATTCGGATGTTCGCTGTGTTGTGATTAGTGGTGAAGGCCGCGGCTTCTGTGCAGGGCAAGATTTAGGTGATCGTGTAGTAGACCCAAATGCTGAAGCTCCAGATTTAGGATATTCCATTGAAACTTACTATAACCCGCTCATTAAAACGATTGTAAATATGCCAAAGCCTGTGATTTGCGCCGTAAATGGCGTGGCAGCAGGTGCAGGGGCAAATATTGCACTGGCATGTGATTTGGTGATTGCAGCTAAATCGGCAAACTTCGTACAAGCATTTTGCCGCTTAGGTTTGGTTCCAGACTCTGCGGGTACATGGTTTTTACCACGTACTGTAGGTCATGCGCGTGCTATGGGATTGGCTTTGTTAGGTGACAAGCTCCCAGCAGAAACCGCAAAAGAATGGGGCATGATTTGGGATGTGGTTGAAGATACTGAACTTAAAACAAAAGTGACTGAACTCGCTGAACGTTTAGCGAAACAACCTACATTTGGTCTATCTCTCATTAAAAAAGCCATTCATCAATCAAGCAATAACACCTTTGATGAGCAAATGCTGTTAGAGCGAGATTTACAACGTATTGCGGGTCGCTCCGAAGATTATCGTGAAGGGGTACAAGCCTTTATGAATAAACGTGAACCAAATTTTAAAGGGCGCTAAGCATGACAGATTTAGACTTATCTCGTGCCCGAATTGCCGTTATTGGTTCTGGCACCATGGGCATCGGCATTGCCCAATTAGCCATTGTTAATGGGCACTCGACCGTTTTATATGATCTAGACACTCAAAAAGCGCAACAAGCCGTTCACGGCTTAGGGCAGACGTTTAAAAAGCTGGTTGAAAAGAGCAAGCTTACCCAACAGCAAGCGGATGAAGCCTTAGCGCGTTTAACGGTGGTCAATCAAGTTGAAGCGCTGCGTGATGTCGACTTGGTGATTGAAGCAGTGGTTGAGAAAAAAGAAGTTAAACAGTCTTTATTTAAGCAACTTGCTGAGATTTGTAGTGCGCAAACCATTTTTGCAAGTAATACATCTTCAATTTCAGTGACTGCAATTTCGGCGGGTATTGCTCACCCTGAGCGCGTAGTGGGTTTACACTTCTTTAACCCTGCGCCAGTGATGAAACTGGTTGAAATTGTACAAGGCTTAAAAACTCCAAACAGCTTATGTTTGGCTTTAAAAAACTTGATGTTGAATTGGAAAAAAATTCCAGTACTCACCAAGTCGACTCCCGGTTTTATTGTTAACCGAATTGCACGGCCGTTTTATGCAGAAGGCTTTAGAGCACTGCAAGAACAGGTCACTAGCTATGACCAACTAGACTATGCCTTAAAGCAATGCGGCGGTTTTGCGATGGGACCGTGTGAACTCACCGACCTCATTGGTCAAGATGTTAACTTTTCAGTAACCCAAAGCGTTTACCAAGAGTTTTTTTACGAGCCACGTTACCGCCCAAGCCTCATTCAAAAAGAATTGGTCGATGCAGGTGCTTGGGGCCGTAAGTCAAAACAGGGTTTCTATAGTTATAACGAAAAAAATCAGTACGAGACATTTCAGCCTCAAGCTGTGGTTGCCAAGCCAATCGATGCCCATATTCAGCTAAAAGGGACTTGGTCTCAGCTACCTGCTTTTTTAACGCGTTTAGGTTTAAAAGGCGGATCTGCGAGTGATGACAATATCCTTCAAATTGATGATATCGACTTACGTTTAAGCCAAGGTGAGTCTGCCAATATTCATTACTTAAGCCGTAAAGTGGTTTTAATGGATTGGCATCATGATTTTGAGCAGGCGGAGGCTTTAGTACTCAGTCATAACGAGCTTTGTGAAGCAAGTGATCTGGCTAAAGTTGAGGCTTACTTTGCACAGTTTGGTATCAGCGTGATGTGGATTAAAGACCATCCGGCACTGTTAACCTTACGCACCATCGCTTTACTCATTAATGAAGCCTGTGAAGCAAGTTTACATGGTGTTGCGAGTCTGGAAGATATTGATAATGCCATGAAATATGGAGTGAATTATCCTAAAGGCCCTTACCAGTGGTTGACACAAATGGGCGGCGCTTATGTCCTCCAAACCTTAAATAACTTATATGCACTGTATGGAGAGGAAAAATATCGCGCGAGTATCTACCTCAAGCAATATGTAGCGAAAACTCAAAACATTGCTACTCAATATTCACGTGATATGACCGAATTTGCATAATCAGGAGTCAACATGGAAGACGTTTTAATTTGCGATTTTATTCGTACCCCAATTGGACGATATGCAGGTGCCCTAAGTGCTGTACGTGCAGATGATTTAGCTGCATTGCCCATCAAATATTTAAAAGATAAACACCCGAACCTACCGTGGAATACGGTAGACGAAGTGTTTTTAGGATGTGCCAACCAAGCAGGTGAAGACAACCGTAACGTTGCACGTATGGCAACACTGTTAGCAGGCTTACCTGATACAGTGCCAGCCATGACCGTCAATCGCTTATGTGCTTCGGGTTTAGATGCAGTAGGCCTTGCAGCACGCTCAATTAAAGCTGGTGAAGCACAATTTGTGTTGGCAGGTGGTGTTGAGTCAATGAGCCGTGCGCCATTTGTACAGGCTAAACCGACCGAAGCGTTTAGCCGTACACCTGAAATTTATGATACCACCATTGGCTGGCGCTTTGTAAATAAGCAGCTTAAAGCGCAATACGGCACCGACAGCATGCCTGAAACTGCCGAAAATGTAGCTGAAAAATATCAGATTAGTCGTGAAGACCAAGATGCGTTTGCATTGCGTAGTCAACAAAAAACGGCTGCGGCACAACAAAACGGTTTCTTTAACGATGAGATTTTGCCTGTCGAGATTGTAGACCGTAAGAAAAACGTAGTTGTGGTGAACCGTGATGAACATCCGCGTGAAACAACACTTGAAGCACTCGCTAAACTAAAAGCACCATTTAAAAAAGAAGGCGGTTCGGTGACTGCCGGAAATGCCTCTGGTGTAAATGACGGTGCCGCGTGTGTGTTAATTACCAACCGTGAATTTGCAGATACACATGGTTTAAAACCTTTAGCACGTGTAATTGGCATTGCAAGTGCAGGGGTTGAACCCAAATATATGGGTATAGGTCCTGTTCCGGCTGTACAGAAAATTTTAAAGCAAACAGGTTTAACGCTAGATCAGATGGATGTGATTGAGCTGAATGAAGCATTCGCAGCCCAATCTTTGGCTTGTATGCGTGAACTTGGTTTAAAAGATGACGATGAACGCGTTAACCCAAATGGTGGTGCGATTGCGTTAGGACATCCGTTAGGCATGAGCGGTACACGTTTGGTGATTACGGCAACACGTGAGCTAAAAAAACGAGGTGGACGCTATGCACTTTGCACGATGTGTGTAGGTGTTGGACAAGGCGTCGCACTGATTTTGGAAAACTTAAATTAATTCAGACGGTTTTTAAAATTACATAATGAGGAGAGAGGCGATGGACAGCCTTACAATGGATAATGTTGAGCAATTAACACTTGCAGAGCTTAGAGAGCTGCAAACGAAACGGTTAAAACAAACCCTGACTTTTGTATATGAAAATAGTCCGGTCTATAAGAAAAAGTTCGATGATGCAGGTGTGCATCCTGATGACTTCGTGACTTTAGACGATCTGGCAAAGTTTCCATTTACCACCAAACAGGATTTAAGAGACAACTATCCGTTTGGTATGTTTGCCGTACCGCAAGAGCAAATTGTGCGTTTACATGCATCATCGGGTACAACGGGTAAACCGACGGTGGTGGGTTATACCCAAAAAGATATTAACACTTGGTCGGACATTGTTGCGCGTTGCTTACGCATGGCGGGTTTAACCGCGAAAGATATGGTTCAGGTGGCTTATGGCTATGGACTATTTACAGGTGGACTAGGTGCACATTATGGTGCCGAGCGCTTAGGTGCAACGGTTATTCCAATGTCTGGCGGGCAAACTGAAAAGCAAGTTCAGCTTATTCAAGACTTTAAGCCTACTGCAATTATGGTTACGCCATCGTATTGCGTGAGCATTATTGAAAAGCTTGAGCAACAATTCGGTACTGCACGTAATACGTCTTTAAAAGTCGGTATTTTTGGTGCCGAGCCGTGGACCAACGAACTGCGCCGTGAAATTGAAGAACGCTTAAATATTAAAGCACTCGATATTTATGGTTTGTCTGAGGTGATGGGGCCGGGTGTTGCGATGCAGTGTTTAGGTGAGGGCGAAGGACTAACCATTTGGGAAGATCATTTCTACCCAGAAATTATTAACCCTGAAACAGGTGAAGTCTGTAAAGATGGCGAACTTGGCGAGCTAGTCTTTACAACCATTACCAAAGAAGGCTTACCGATTATTCGTTACCGTACTCGTGATTTGACCCGCTTACTACCGGGTGAAAATCTGGCAATGCGTAAGATGGATAAAATTGTGGGCCGTAGCGACGACATGCTGATTATTCGCGGTGTGAACGTTTTCCCGACCCAAATTGAAGAGCAAATTTTGCAAGTTCCGCATTTAGTTCCAAATTATGAAATTTTGGTGACTAAAAAAGGCCATATGGATACTTTGCATATTCGTACAGAGATGTGTCATAACTGTACTATACAGGCCAATCAACTTGCTCAGGAGTTGATGAAACGCATTAAAACCATGATTGGGATTAGCGTTACTGTAGAAGTTGTGACAGAAGCGACCTTACCTCGTTCGGAAGGTAAGGCAAAGCGGGTAATCGATATGCGTCAGATTGCTTAACATCAAGATCATTCAGGGTATAGAATCTATACCCTGAAACTAAACGCCAAGACATGAGTATGAGTGCAAAAATACAGCAAATAATTGATTCTGTTGTAAAGAATGAAACCTTAAGTGGAACTTCGCTTATTTCGACAATTTTTGGAGATTCAGTACTTCATCGGGGTGGAAACATTAGTCTTGCAAGCCTGATTCAGTTATTAGAGCTGTTTGGTTTTAATGACCGTGCTGTAAGAACCTCTGTTTTTCGTTTAGTTAAAAATGATTGGTTATGTTCAGACAAAATTGGCAGAACCAGCTTTTATCGAATTACCGATTCAAGCCGTTCGACTTATTTGCAAGCCGAGCAACGTATTTATAACGACCAGATGAAAGAGTGGGACCATTATTGGGATCTTATTCTGATGTCTAGTCTCGATACTGAAAATAAAGCGTTGTTAAAAAAAGAACTCGAATGGTTAGGATTTGCCAATATTTCGACAAATTTAATGGCTTATCCGGGTTGTAACCGTATTGAACTGCAACGCTTGTTGGTCGATTTAAATATGAGTGAGCAAGTGGTGGTGTTTAAAGCCGAAACCTTGCAGCTTTTTAATAATTCGGTCGATACCATTGGTCGTATGCTCAGAACCAACTGGCCCATCGATGAATTACGCCAAAGATACCTACAGTTTCTCGATATTTTTAGAGAAATTGGCGTGTTGCTGATGCAGGAAAACGAACAACTCGAACCTGTTCAGGCCTTTCAAATTCGAACTTTGCTGATTCATTATTATCGACGGATTTTATTGAAAGACCCTGCATTGCCGCTTGAGTTATTGCCAACTGACTGGCCCGCGATTAGTGCACGAACTTTATCAATGAATATTTATAAAAAAGTATTTGAACCTGCCGATGAATACTTCTTGTCTGTTGCCGCAACAGCAGAAGGACCAATGCCAAATGCTACAGCACATTATTGGCGCCGTTTCGGAGGTTTGGTGGCGACAAATGAGAGGTTAAATCATGCCTTGTTATAGTATTGACGGTGTTATTCCGGTGGTCAGCCCAGAGGCTTTTGTACACCCAACCGCTGTTTTAATTGGTGATGTGATTATTGAAGAGGGCGTATATGTAGGACCATTTGCTTCATTGCGTGCCGATTTTGGTCGTATTCATATTAAGCAAAATGCCAATATACAAGATAGCTGCACCATACATGGTTTTCCGCAAAGCGTGACTTTAGTTGAGGAAATGGGACACATTGGGCATGGCACAACTTTACATGGTTGCCGAATTGGAAAAAATGTTTTGGTCGGCATGAACAGCGTAATTTTGGACTATGCCGAAATTGGTGAAAACACCATTATCGGTGCAAATAGTCTGGTCAAAACCAAAGATATTATTCCGGCAAATGTATTGGCAATGGGTAGCCCTGCCAAGGTTGCACGTGATTTATCAGAACAAGAAAAAAAGTGGAAAACTAGAGGCACACAAGAATACATGGAGCTTGCACAGCGCTGCTTAAACTCAATGCAAGAAGTTCAGCCTTTAAGCTCAGAGTTGGATGACCGCCTGACCTATAAGGACTTTAGTTCTTCAAACTATCAGATTAAACAAGATAGTGTTTAACGGCTTTTAATCAGTCGATTTCAATATAGATAGATTCATAACATTTAAGGAATACTCGCACGAGTAGGGAGACGTTTGTGCAAAATATGGAAACTACTGCGGTTGATCAATTCGCAGAGCTATTGGGTGTTCAAGTGCTGCATCGCAGTTTTGATGAAGCGCGTTGTCAGCTTAATGTAAAAGACGAGCACATGAATGCCTTGGGCGGTGTGCATGGCGGAGTCATATTTTCTTTAGCCGATATTGCTTTTGCGATGGCTTGTAATGCAGGGGATGCGCCATATACTGGCCTACGGGCTGATATTCGCTATATGAGTGGTGCGAAAGATAAGGTGTTATTTGCAACGGCAACCAAGGTCGGCAGTAGTAAAAAATTCGCGCATTATGAAGTTGTGATAACAGACGGTTTAAATAATAGAGTCGCTTTGTTTACTTCTACGTGTTATAGACTCGCGCCGTGATAGGTTAAAGCTTACACGACTATGCCTGTTATGATGGCTTATGTCCAAATGTTGGATGAATAGTTTTGAAGGGGGTAAATAAATGTATAGAAAAACAAATATTTATAAACCCCATATTAATAATAACTTATCCGTTTAAATAAAGAGCCATAGATTTTTTATTGAGAATTTTTTTAGAAAAGGAATAAATATTTCTTCCGCATTTTCCGAAGTCTATAGCTGGATTTAACTTTTTAAGATCTTCATATATTAGAATGCTAAGTTTAAAATTAGTTTATTCAGCTTGCATTTTTTCCCAACGATATGTGCAATAAGAACAAGTACCTTCAAAATATGAGACTTCTGAGGCTGGAATAGCTGAGTCACATATGCTACAAATTAAATCCATTTTATATCCGCAACAAATACAGATTGCTTCATCATAGAAAAAATATCCATCACATTCTGGACACTCACAACTTGTATCTTCCGCACCGTTAGTAAGATCTCTATAAGAGATAGCATATTTTTTTTCAAATGATTTAGTGACTATATCTTTATAATTAAAATCATGATTGCATGATCTGCATATATAATCTGTATTATCTGCCTCTACATTACTGTCATTTGAAGTAATTAATCCAGAGTTACATTCACTACATGTAGTTGTCATAAGTGTTTCACAAATGGTATTAGTGAAATAGCTCAATGATTTTAACTTTTCGATACAAATAGCTTTATCAGCTTCATATACTTCATCTATTGACCTCATGACTTCATAAGTATTTGAATCTAATAAATCTCTTGGATCTGCTGCTAAATAGTCTTTAATAAAATTTACAATGACAATAAATGAGTCAGAGATCATCTTTTGAACTGATCCTGAGGAAGCTGTAGCATAATAATGTTCTATATTATTTCTATAATTTTGAATTTCATTTAATTTTTTCCAATCAACATTAATTTTAAGGCTTTTAAAACGTTCCTGTATTCCTTGGACATCAACTGTTTTCTTACCTTCGCCCACCCAAATAATTGAATTTATTTCTAACTTTGGGATAATTTTTTGTTTAATTAAAACCTCATCAGTTCCATCAGGACTCAATTCACTTAGCTTGTGCTTAAAAAGTAGTAAGATTCCAGCAAATATATTTCTAGTACAAGAAATATATCTTCTTGGATCAGTTTCTCCTATTTGATAGTCTTCAATTCCCAGTGAAATTGAATCTATAGCATTCTTTAAAATTGACATTACAAAGCCTTAATTAAAATAAAATTTTATAGAATTAATATAATACAGCTTACTAATATTTAAAAATTTATCTCGTAAATTAATTATTTAATTTATATTGTTTTGTCGAACAACACTCGCTCTAATGAATAAATGATAGTTCCATGTACATCAGATATTCTAACAGTCTCTTCAAAAATAAAAGGTAGATATTCTTTAAATTCAGTAACTGTAGAAATACCATTGAGGAGGGCATGTTGTATGGCCTGTTGGCTCCTAGATATACCATAAATCATTATTTGCTCATAGAGAGCCAAAGTGTCTTTAGGACAATCAACAATTCTAAATCCATCATGTACAGAGTGATTTCGAAATTCACGAATATTGTTGACTTCTGTGGTTAACTTGTTGAGCCAGAAAAAGTATTTCGGATGTGATTCAATTTTTTTCATAAACTCTTGACTAATGTGGTGAGCTTTCCTTTTTCCAGGAAAGCCTAAACAAAAACACACTATAGAACCAATATAGTCATCCTCATTTTCTTTAAGCAAAGCTTCTAATGCGAACCAACTAAAGAGTATTTTTAATTGTTTATTATTTTCATGGTGACTATGTCTAGCCCAATATAATGATTTTAAAAAACGTTCACTTAATTCCGTTTTTTGAGAAAGAATAAAGTTCATGGGATCAATTCTTTGAATATTTCCATGACTAACCACAAATGAAAGAGACGGGCTAAATTCCCATTTTTTTATAGGAATAGTTTCTCCAGATTCTAAATTTTTTATAAATCCTATTTGTGATAGCTCAACATTAGAAGTTGGAAATTTTATCATTATTAAATCTAATACACTAGAAAAACGATCAGTAGCTTGTTGTTCAGCTTCTCTAGTAGTATCACTATGAACAATAGTAGAAATTCTTGCTGTATAGCTATATTTAGCAAAATCTAGCTTATTGTCTTCAGCAGATTCCTTTAAAATAATTAGTTCTGCCGCAGAGTCTGTTGAAGCTGATCTAAGCTCAACTTCTCCATAAATTAAGGTATTTGGTAAAGTGAAGCTATTTGTATCTAGTATTTTTACAACAAGATAATCAGACATTTTTATATTCCACTAAACAATTTCTTAACTTTTCTAGAACAATATTTCTCATTAATTGCTCCATTTGAGGACCAAGGCGCATTCTATTCTTAATGATATATTTATGAAGGATTAATGCGACTCTATAATCACGTATATTCCAAACAATCTCCAAAATGGTTTGGATGTATTCTTGTTCTAAATTTTTTTTCGATAACAAATAGTTAGTGCTTTTTATAATTTCAGGGATATTATTGACGGAATAGTAATACTGCAATCTATACCATTCTAGCTCAGAATCACTTTTTCTATTTAAAAATAATAAATTGTCATATTTAATTACTGCTTTGTTATCAAAAAGAGCTATTGCTAACTTATAACCCAAACGGATAGAAATTATGTTTCCACTATGCGTTTTTTCTAATTGATCTAAATAAAACCTTGCTTCTATAAAACGTCCCGTAGTTACCAAAAAAGTAATTAATTTTGTTAAGTTTTTTGCATACTTATTACTACTACGGTTAGTAACTGAATATTTGTAAAAAAGATCTTCTAAACATGGTTCCAAAATAATTCCTTAAAACAATTTCTGATAAATTTATTTGTTAGGGAAAGTAATATTTTTATAGTTTAATCAAATAATTATGTCAATAATGAAAAGATAAAAAACTAGATACCTTATTCACTTTATGAATAATACAGTCCGTCCATCTCAAACAATGAGAATACTAAGAGCTTTAATAAAAAATAGTATTAGTTCAGAATATACAGTTAACTTTAGGAAAATAGGGTTTGAATTTCACAAAAAGTTGAAAGTATATTATTTAGATCAAATCGTTCATTTTCCTCTGCATTTACACCCCCACTTAACAATAACTCTATCATTATTTAGCCTTACTTTTCTAATGATTTAATTTAAAACAAATAGCATTTTGTGTGCTTGACTGCAATGGGACAGGGCACTATCCTTTGCCTGCTGGCCTACATCGCCAGTCGGTTTTGACGGACCGTATCATAGAAGCATTAAAGGTTTTTACTTTTAGTGCCTAGCCCCTCGTGCCCCCTCTACGGTGGAACGGGAGGGGGACACCTTCGGGTGTGCTGGCTCTATGACCAGTCCGTCAACCCTCTTTCGTTCTGCCACCATAATTTTAATGTCTGGCAGAACTCCCAATAAAAAGGAGTTGGCTTTGCACATCCATTATATCTTGGCTTTCAATGCCAAAAGCTATAACGACACAGCTTAAAAATTAAAGCAGCTTGAACGCCCCAAGGTTTTCAGGCTTAAAGTCATTTTTACTTAAAACTTAGCAACAACAAAACTTGAGATGTGCCAAGCACAGTCTTTACGGCTTTGCTGTGCCTTTTTTTCTCCCAGAAAGGGCACAGGCTTTTTATCTCATTTACAAACAACAAGAATTTATAACGGTAAAACTATGCCAAAGTTAGTGCTTTCTTCGCGTGCCATACAAGTCATCAATAAGTCGATTGATTTATTTTACCATCGTGGCTTTCATACGGTTGGGGTAGATCGGATCGTAAAAGAATGCAAAATTACCAAAGCGACTTTTTATAACTTTTTTCACTCAAAAGAGCGGTTTATTGAAATCTGTTTGATCGTACAAAAAGAGCGATTAAAAGAAAAAGTGGTCTCAATTGTTGAGTACGCCCAAGGCACAAGCGCGACCGATAAACTCAAACAGCTTTATTTCTTACACACCGAGGTAGAGGGGATGTACTACCTCTTATTTAAAGCCATGTTTGAAACGAAACTCACCTATTCAAAAGCCTATATCACCGCAGTGAGATATCGCACATGGCTGCTGAATGAAATCTATAGCCAGCTTATAAAACTAAAAAACGATGCAACTTTTCAAGATGCTAAACTATTTTTATATATGATAGAAGGCGCAATTATTCAGCTTTTAAGTTCAGATGGGGCAAACCACAGAGAAAGCTATTGGAATATGATTTCTAATGTCTTTCTTTAGGTATTTAAGCTCATGTTTGGGAAGAAGCCAAAAAAGAAAAGTTTAAATATTTAACTCAAAGTTTACTTTTACACGATCTAAAACAATTAAGGTTCGATATATTTTTACATCTTCATTATCAGCAAAATGTTTTCTAACTAAACTTTCAAAATGAGATAAGTTATTGCTCAGCATGATAATGATAAAAGAGACTCCGCCATTCACAAAATAGCACTGTTGAATTTCATCAACAGATGCAAAGTATTGCTTCGCTCTGTCCATAACGACAGAGCGATCTTCACTAAGGCGGACTTCAATAATAGAAGTAATTTTTTCACCAAATTTAAGCGGATTTAAAATAGCGCAATTTCTTAAAATAATTTCCTTTTCTTCCATACGAGATATACGTCTTTGAACGGAAGCAGCAGATAGGCCAATTTTTTCAGAAATTTCTCGATGAGACGTCTTATTGTCTTTTTGCAGTATTCTTAAGATTGCATAATCAAAATTATCTAAAGAAATATCTGACATGAGTAAATCTCTCATTAAGTTTTAAATATAGAGTTATTTAATCGTTTTATTGAGAGAAATAGAAGAAATATATTGATGACATAGAATTAAAATTTCAATCATTCCCAGAGCGGTAAATATGATGATTGAGACAAACTCCAAGCAAGGCATGGCATTTGCAGCCGCATTTCTATCTTTAGTTTCTGTGCAAATAGGTGCATCAATAGGAAAAGCCCTTTTTCCAATTCTGAGTGCTGAAGGAGTGACCTTAACTCGACTTGCTTTAGCGGCGTGTTTCTTATGGATTGTTTATAAACCTTGGAGAGATTGGAACAGACAGACCAATTGGAAAAATCTAATTATTTATGGGGCCATCCTCACTTTAATGAATACTTTAATTTATAAAGCATTTTCTTATATGTCTGTGGGGATCGCTATTTCCATTGAAGTGTTAGGGCCGCTTACGGTTGCTATTTTAATGTCTAAAAATAAATTAGATTATTTTTGGGGAGCATTATCTCTTATTGGTTTGCTTCTTTTACCGATGGGTAATTCAAATCATAACTTTAGTTTTATTGGTATGACGTATGCTCTAGTGGCGGCAGTAGGTTGGGGGCTATATATTATTTACGGCTCTAAAGTTGCAAAAGGTGGTGGAAGTTCTGTTGCGAGCGGAATGTTCTTGGCGGCTTTGTTTGCAACACCATTAGGGGCATCTCACATTATCCATATTTTTGATAGTTATAAGATTCTTTTGACATGTTTGCTCATGGCGATGCTAGCGAGTGCGATTCCCTTCATTTTAGATATGGTTGCGATGAAAAAACTGCATCCACGCGTTTTTGGAATTTTATTGAGTGCATCACCTGCGGTGAGTGCTTTGGCTGGATGGTTGATTTTAGATGAACGATTAAATAGTTTTCAGATCATTGGAATAACAATTATTATGGCATCGTGTGCGGGATGTTCTTATTTTTCTTATAAACGCAATACTGCATAAGCCTATTCTTCTATGATGGCTTATATCTAAAGCTGAATGAATCAATTTGAAGGGGGAGAGAAATAATAAATAAAGCCCCCTTAGAAAGGCTGCTTGTGTACAAAAGAATATAAAAACAGCAAGTAACACTTACTCAAGTATCATTTTAATCTGTTTGATATTTATACAATATAATTACAAGATCACAAGGATATGAACCGATGAAATTTCTAAAATTTCTAACTTTTAGCACGATTCTTACCTTATCCGCCCATAGCTATGCAACAGTGGGTGGTGGACAAAAAATTGAAGTATTGGGCTATCAGCAAAAAGAGAAGAAACTTTATGTATTAAGACATTATGAAGATGGTCGAGGACGCCTACCACAACTCTATTATTATCTATTAAATAGTAAATCGCCTGATAAACTGATTGAAGTTAAATCTCTCTATATCAATCCAAAAACACATAAGATTGATTATGATCAAGATAGTACAGCGTTTAATAAGGCGCTTAAAAAAATTAAAAGGAATTTAACCCCCTTAGTCGTAAGTAATAGTAAGACTGTAAAAATTCAAACATTAAAAACTCATCAGAATCAAGTGTCGTCTTGGTTTGATCCTTCAGGAAAGATCACGCAATATAAAACAGAATATGTTGTAAAATCGCCGTCTTTAAAAAGTAAGACTCATGTTGCGGTTCATTACAGCAAAGCAATAAAAATTTCCCAAAATTATAGTGTGCCTAAACACAATAAGAGGTTGGTTGTCGTTAGATATTTGGGGGTTCCAGAAGAAACTGGTTACGATATTGAAGACCCTGTTTTACTACTACCTATAAAAAAATAAGTTTAAGAGCAAATTATTTTCTTGGTTCAAAAGGACGACAGGATAAGAAGTCCTGCGTATTTTATCGGAACAAAATTTTTCTTTATAGATGCAGCTATATAATTTACACAGGATGAAGAATGAATAATTTGAATTTTAAAATGCTAAAGAAGTATTGGCTGCGATTCGTGGGTATTGCTGTAATTGCGGGTTCTTTAGTATTGGCATTTGCTTGGGTCGCCGGTCTATTTGGGCATCGCACAACATCCAAAACATTTTTGGGCGAATCATTAAGTAAATTTGATCCTGGATATCGACGTGCACACGGTAAGGGTATTTGTTTTGATGGCACCTACCACAGTAATGGTGCGGCGGCGACACTATCTAAAGCCACGGTATTTGCCAAGTCTGATATACCAGCAATTGGCCGATTTTCTATTGGAAGTGGTAACCCGCATGCGGCAGATAATTCGACAGCAACAGTGAGTATGGCTTTATTACTTTCCGCAGCTGATCATTCGCAGTGGCGCATGAAATTAAACAACTTTCCCTATTTCCCTACGCGAAATGCTGAAGGTTTTTTGGCGCAGCAAAAAGCATTTAAACCGGTTCCAGCTACTGGCAAACCTGATCCAGCCCTTGTTGAGGCTTTTTTAAAAGAATATCCCGAAGCACGTAAGTCTATTGAGCAAAAGGCCAAGATGCCATTAACCGGTAGTTTCAGCGGTGCAGAATTTTATGTCGTGAATGCCTTTATATTGCGGGCAGCCAATGGACAAGAACAGCCAGTCCGTTGGTCTATGCGTCCTCATTCAAAATTTATTAGTCTGACCAAAGAACAACGTGATCAAGCTGATCATGATTTCTTATTTAAAGACATCAAAAAACGTTTGGCTGAAGGACCGCTCTATTGGGACTTAGTTTTGCAACTTGCCGAGCCGGGAGACCCAGTGAATGACCCGTCTCAGCCTTGGCCAAAAGAACGTAAAGAAGTTATAGCTGGAACATTAGAAGTTAAAAATGTGACTGAACAGGTAAATGGCGTTTGCCGTGACATTAACTTTGACCCAACATTGGTGCCACCTGGAATTGAGTTATCAGATGATCCGGTACTCGCCGCACGAGCAAGCATCTATTCACAGTCTTACAATGCTCGCTTACGTGAAATTGGATTTGGCAAAGCAACGGATGCCGTGGGCAAATAGGAGAGATCAGTCATGCAAAATAAATCTAACGATAATGCTCCACGTCATTTTAATTTGACTGCTCGAATACTGCATTGGTTTATGGCGGCAGCAATTCTAGCTATGCTATTTATTGGGGTAGGAATGACCACCTCAATCACTTGGCGTCCGTGGTTAATCGATATTCACCGTCCTTTAGGAATCGCCATCTTATTATTGGTTATCATAAGATTAATAAATCGACTCTGTTACCCAATTCCACCTTTGCCGCCGACTGTACCGCGCTGGCAAGCGTTTCTTGCCCATGCATCACATTGGCTACTTTATATTTTGATGTTTAGTTTGCCATTGCTCGGATGGGCAACGCTATCGGCAGGTAATTGGCCTGTCACTTTATTTCTGGGTTGGGACCTTCCGCCTATAGCACCCACCAGCTCTACGCTTTACGCTTGGTTTCGTACTCTACATGGAATTTTGGCTTGGCTATTATTTGCTGTCGTTATTGGTCATCTGTCTGCTGCGTTATTACATGCATGGATTTATCGCGATGGCGTATTTTCGAGTATGGCTTTGGGGTCTTCTGCTGAGTCAAATAAACATAATGAAAAAGAGGGTGTTGATTGAGAGGGAGTTATGCAGCTCTTAAGCTCAGATCAGACGGATAAGAGGGGGTAAGGCAGCGGAAATGGTGGCTTATTTTGATGCAGTTAAAACAAATAAATTTGGAATGAATGATGTTCTATTTAAGTTACATTAGATTTGGTTTTAAATTTTTAAATGATTGATAATATTTAAATTTAATATATTTTATCTATCTAATAATGGGAAAATATAAATTTCCTATAATTCTAAATATTTGTCATAGTCTTGTGAGCTTCAAGTTATAAGATGGGTCATGTGTAATGCATATTGAAAATATTATTCGTAAACTGGATTTGGTCACCTTAACGATTTTCCAGTCCGTTTGTGATGAAAAATCTCTGAGCAAGGCCGCTGATAAAAATATGATTGCACTGTCTGCCGCAAGTAAGCGTTTGACTGATTTGGAACATTTGATTGGAACAAAACTGTTTATTCGTGACGGTAAGGGCATGCAAATTACACCTGCTGGTGAAAGCCTCCTTTATCATTGCAGAACCATTTTAGACTCGGTTTATAAAGCTTCGGTTGAGTTAGAAGAATACAAAATAGGCATTAAAGGTTTTGTACGATTACAGGCAAATTTATCAACGATCATTCAGTTTTTACCTGAAAGCCTACATCCTTTTATTATTGAAAATCCTCAAATTAAGATTGAGCTTGAAGAACGCCCTAGTATAGAAATTATTCAAAATGTAAGTAATAAAATTGCCGACTTAGGCATCTGCGTTGCTGAGAATTTATCAGAAGATCTGGATTATTATCATTATCGTAGCGATCGGCTGGTCGCGGTCATACAAAACCAGCAATATTTAAGTGAACAGAAAATCATTTCCTTTGAAGATGCATTAGATTACGACTTTATTGGCTTGCATACTCAAAGTGCGATTAACCGGATTTTGCAGCAAAAGTCTGAAGCTTTAGGAAAGCAGCTCAAACTCAGAATATTAGTAACAAGTTTTGATGCTGTTTGCCGTATGGTACAGGCGGGTATGGGGATTGGAATTTTGCCTCATAAAGTTTTTGAAATCTTTGGTAAACCTTTAGGGCTGGCAAGTGTAGAGTTAACCGATGATTGGGCAAAAAGAGACTTATATCTTGTATCTAAGCGTGATGAGTTTTTAAATCCAGTAACTTTGCTTTTAAAACAATATTTTATGCATCCACATAAAGAAATTGCATCTGAACAAATCTCATAGGTTTCGCAAACCACGAAGACTTGTTGATCTTTTAAGAATTGTATTACTGCTCATTGCGCCATAAATTTAATTCTATCGGAAGTAGATATAATATGGATTGTTATGAGTCTAGCCCTTGAGAAAATAAAAGTCCTAGAAATAGGAACGCTAATTGCAGCTCCTTTTGCAACACGCATTCTTGCTGAGTTCGGTGCAGAAGTTATAAAAATTGAGCCTATTGGCAAAGGTGACCCACTTCGTAAATGGCGTAAGTTACATCACGGAACATCTTTGTGGTGGTATTTACAGTCACGTAATAAGAAATCTTTAGCGCTTAATCTTAAGTCACCAGAAGCAATTGCTTTAATCAAAAAGATGATTGTCGATACCGACATTCTGGTCGAAAACATGCGTCCCGGTGCGCTTGAAAAGCTGGGGTTAGATTGGGAAACCCTAAAATCAATTAATCCTAAACTAACTTTTGTTCGCATATCTGGTTATGGTCAATCTGGCCCTTATAAAGACAAGCCGGGCTTTGGTGCAATTGGTGAGGCAATGGGTGGAATTCGTTATACAACGGGTTCTCAAGATTCTGCGCCTGCACGAGTTGGCGTGAGTTTGGGTGATTCACTTGCCTCATTACATGCGGTGATTGGCGCTTTAATGTCGATTGTGAATATCAAAACCAATAACGGTAACGGACAGATTGTTGACGTGTCACTCGCAGAAAGTGTCTTCAATATTATGGAAAGTGTTGTCCCAGAATACGACTTGCATGGCTTTATTCGGGAGCGTTCTGGAGGTTCGTTACCGGGTATTGCACCTTCAAATACCTATCGAACAAAGGACAATGCTTTTGTGGTGATTGCAGGAAACAGTGATCCAATTTTTAAGCGCTTAATGCATGTGATTGGTCGTGAAGATTTGGCAAATCGACCTGAGTTTGAACACAACGACGGGCGTGCGCAGCAAAGTGATTTACTCGATGCTGCAATTGAATCATGGAGTCGACAGCATTCAATTGATGAAGTCTTGCAGCTGCTTGAACAGGCTGAAGTCCCATCTGGTCGAATTTATTCTGTAGCCGATATGGTCAATGATCCGCACTTTAATGCACGTGATATGTTGCTTTCAACTGAGTTGCCTGATGGTCAGGTGGTAAAAATGCCGGGTATTGTTCCGAAGCTTTCTGAAACACCGGGGCAGGTCAAATGGCGTGGTCCTGAGCTGGGTGAGCATACCGAATCTGTTTTAAAACAATACGGTTATCAAGCTGAAGATATTGAAAGCCTACGTGTATCAGGAGTAGTGCAATGACAGCATTTTCCGACTTACTTGTCGTACAAGAAGTCTCTCCACGAGATGGTTTGCAAATCGAGCCGACTTGGGTGCCCACCGATAAGAAAATTGATTTAATTAATCAGTTGTCGACGATGGGTTTCTCTCGAATTGAAGCAGGATCTTTTGTCTCGCCAAAAGCGATTCCAAATTTGAGAGATGGTGAGGAGGTTTTTACTGGAATTACGCGCCATAAAGATATTATTTATGTTGGCTTAATTCCAAATTTAAAAGGCGCGCTTCGGGCAATTGAAGCCAATGCAAATGAGTTGAATCTTGTCCTCTCTGCTAGCCAAACCCACAATCTTGCCAATATGCGTATGACAAAAGCTCAATCGTTTGCGGGATTTACCGAAATTGTGGAGCAACTACAGGGTAAAACACAGTTTAACGGAACTGTTGCGACAACGTTTGGCTGTCCATTTGAAGGTAAGATCAGTGAAAAAGAAGTGTTCAATCTAGTTGAGCACTATCTAAAACTGGGTATTGATAATATTACGCTGGCAGATACCACTGGCATGGCAAACCCAGTGCAAGTGAAAAGAATTGTCTCTCACGTTTTATCGTTAATTTCACCTGAGCAGTTGACCCTACATTTTCATAATACACGTGGATTGGGATTAACTAATGTTCTTGCAGCTTATGAGGTTGGAGCAAGACGGTTTGATGCTGCATTGGGTGGTTTAGGTGGGTGCCCATTTGCACCAGGTGCTTCAGGAAATATCTGTACTGAAGATTTGGTCAATATGTGCGAAGAAATGGGAATACCGACCACTATAGATTTGGATGCTCTCATTCAACTTTCAAGAACGCTCCCTGCACTTTTAGGGCATGACACGCCAAGCCAGTTAGCCAAGGCGGGTCGAAATACAGACTTACATCCGATACCGGATTATATCAAATCACTTAATTAAGATACGTCATTCAAGTTAGTTCGAGATAAGACGATATTCGTATCGTCATCGGTCAACTCGTCTTTAAAAACTTGAGAAGACGTGTTTTGAGGCTCATTTTCAGGAGAAAATAAATGAGTTTAAAGCAAAGCATGGAATTATCGGCTGATGCAATTGCCGAAAAGCAATTAATAAAAAAAGTAGCATGGAAAATCATGCCATTAATTATGGTGTGTTACTTATTTGCTTTTTTTGATCGTATCAACATTAGTTTTGCCAAGTTTCAGTTACAAGCTGATTTATCTCTAAGCAATACAGCCTATGGACTTGGTGCCAGTTTATTTGTGATTGGTTATGTAATATTTGAAGTACCCAGTAATTTATTGCTACATAAATTTGGTGCAAGAAAATGGATTGCACGCATCATGGTTTCTTGGGGTGTTGCAACGGCCTTAATGGTGTTTGTGACTACTGAATGGCAATTTTACGTATTACGTTTCTTGATTGGTGCAATGGAGGCGGGCTTTGCTCCCGGTGTGCTTTATTACATGACGCTTTGGTTTCCTCAAAGCTATCGTGGTCGAATTATTTCCTTATTCTTTCTTGCTTCTGCATTTTCAGGCATCTTTGGTGGACCAATTTCAGGGGTGTTATTGTCATCACTTGATGGTGTGATGAACATGCGTGGCTGGCATTGGTTATTTTTAGTCGGTGGCGTGCCTTGCGTTTTACTAGGTCTTTGTGTTCTTACTTATTTAAAAGACCGTATTGATGATGCGCATTGGTTATCATCTTCAGAAAAAGTTCATTTAAAACGCTTGGTTGAACCTAAACAACCAGAAAAGGCTTCTCATTCATTATGGGCTGCTATTAAAACTCCGGGATTATTAATTTTAGGCGTTATCTATTTTCTCATTCAGATTGCATCTTATGGTTTAAATTTCTGGGGACCACAGTTAATAAAAAGCTCAGGTATTGATGATACTCAAATGATTGGTTTTCTAAGTGCCATTCCATACCTCATGGGAGCAATTACGATGGTGATTGTTGGTCGTTTAGCGGATAAATCTGGAGAGCGTCTAAAATTTACTGCCGGTTTACTCTCTTTAGGCGCTATAGGTTTCTTTACCGCCGGTTTCTTTGATGCGAACCCGGTTGTTGTGGTCATTTCGCTTGCTTTATTAGGGGCAGGTATTGTTGCTGCAATTCCTTCTTTTTGGAATTTACCACCCAAAGTTTTGGTCGGTGCCGGTGCAGGGGCTGCTGGAGGCACAGCACTCATTAATACATTAGGGCAAATGGGGGGAATTGTCAGTCCTATTATGGTTGGTCATATTAAAGACCTAACAGGTAGCACAACGCCCGCGCTATATATTATTGCAAGCTTATGTGTTGTGTGTATTGCACTATTGATATGGGCTACGCCAAAACGCTTACAAGAGAAGGGTTAAACAATTCACTCATGCTCCAAGCCATCTAGGTGGCTGTGGAGTGAGGGTAGTTAATATGAAAATGACCTAGAAGCCTATTTAACTCGATACCAATGTATTCACGAGCAATAAGTTTTTCACCATCTAGTGATGCGACTTTTTAGGACGCTAAACTATTTTTATATATGATTGAAGGCGCAATTATTCAGCTTTTAAGTTCAGATGAGGCAATCGATCGGGAAAAGGTACTCGATTGTTTTTTTGCAGTTTAGGGGGGAAGTAATTTGAGACCTCAGAATGCGCTAAACAATCGATAAAATTAAAAGCCGTCTGTCACCATATCTACGGATGTGGTTTTTATACTTTTAAGACATTTACTTTATTGCTTAATCAGACAAATGAATGCATGGCTGATAACAAAAAATATTAGACCGGTCGTCTACTAATCTATATAGTGAGGCCTAACTTTGTTGACATTCTAGTTTAAAAGAGAAAATTAATGTCTATTATTCTTCATCATTTAAATGCTTCACGCTCATTTCGAATTCTGTGGTTACTTGAAGAAATTAATCAACCTTATGAATTAAAAAGTTATTTTCGAGATAAAACTACAAACCTTGCACCTCAAGAATTAAAAAATATTCATCCTTTAGGAAAATCACCTGTGATTGAGCTTAATGGAAAAGTAATTGCAGAATCAGGTGCTATTGTAGAAATTTTGATTGAAAAGTTTGCTCCTCAACTTATGCCCGCGAAAGATTCAGACAGTTATCTTGATTATTTACAATGGGTTCATTTTTCAGAAAGTTCGGCTATGGTTCCATATTTATTAAAGATTTTTAATTCGATTGAGTTAAAAAATGGCACTCAATTAAAGTTCTTAGATCAATATGCGCAAACTGAGTTGGATAAAGTATTTTCGTATTTAGATCAACAATTAGTAGGCAAAAAATTCTTAGTAGGCAATAGCTTAACGGGTGCCGATTTTATGATTGGTTTCGTAGTCTATGGTCTGATTAATTCTTTAAATATTCGATCAAAATATCTCAATATTGAGCAATATGTAAAAGGTCTCGAAAACCTAGAAAGCTGGCAAAAAGCCATGTCTATAGAACAAAATCTTCATCACCAAACCAATGTCTAAAAACGAAATGGCCTTAAGCACTGAAAAAAGAATTGATTTCCCAAGTTGAGAAATCAATTCAGCAATTTAGATCCCTTCAACAAAACTTACCATGACATCACAGCAGCCTTGGCGTTTACTTTTGGCAAGCTGATATTCAGGTGAAAAATAACATTCACGTGCAGTTTCCATATCTGGAAACTCAATCACCACGTGACGTTCAAACGCTTGTCCCTCTAAAACTTCTGAGGCACCGCCACGGGCAAGAAACTTGGCACCGTACTTTTGAAAAGCTTGCGGAGCAGTGGCCATATATTGTTTATATTGTTCCATATCATGAATGGTGACATGAGCAATCCAGTAAGCAGACATATCGTATTTCCCTATAATTTATTCAATAAAGGTCTATTTACCTTTTCCTAAAATTTGTGATTTCACGCATCTAAAATATTTTTTGCGACAGCAGCAGCTTCGGCAATATGTTCAGCAACCGCTTGTTTTGCCTTTTCAGGGTCTTTGTGAAGGTAGATAGCTTCACACATATTTTTAATACGTTGATAACCTGAAATTTCACGCTTTGTTGATTTCATGGTCATGGCACGAAGACGGCTAATTCGGCCATTTAAGCGTTGCACCACTTCCCAAGCAATATGATGTTTTGCTGTAGTAAAGATAGTTTGATAAAGCTGGGTTGAGGTCTCAATAATCAGATTGATGTCATCGGCAGCAAAAGCAGCTTTAAGATCTTCTAATAGAAGCTTTAATTTTTCAGCAGTTTTTTCATCTAGGTTTTTAGTGCAGTCAACCACAGCACTTTGCTCTAATAAAAGACGAATTTCATAAATCTGTGAAGCGATGTCCCAGTTAAGTAGCGAAACAATAGGGCCTTTATTTGGCAAAATTTCAACTAAACCTTCTGCTTCCAAATAACGAATCACTTCGCGAACCACAGAACGACTCACGCCGAGTTCTTCACATAACGTTCTTTCAACCAGTCTTTTTCCTGAAGGAAAATAGCCCGTAATAATGGCATTACGCACTTTATCTAAACACAGCTCTCGTAATGTTACGGGCGGGTTTTCAATTTTAAGATTCATAAATAATTAAATTTTCCTGTTTTTTAACATGTTGAGTTTCATCACATGTTTTTCAATAAAAATTAGCATAGCAAACTCTTGCTTTTTTTTCAGTATGTATTATGGTATACCATAATACGAATGACAAGATAATTTACTTGCAAGGAAGAGCAATGGAACTCATACGTAAAACAGTGCTTCATGTAGAAACCACTTATGTAGATGGCGGTAAAGAAGCAGCAAAGCCTTTAAAAATGGTGGCAGCCGCAGCGGTCATTAAAAATCCGTGGGCAGGGCAAGGTTATGTAGAAAACCTAACACCGGAAATTCGCCGTATCGCGCCAATCTTAAGCGAACATTTAACCAAGCTTATTCTTGATGAAGTCGGTTCGGGCGAAGCCGTTGAAGCTTTTGGTAAAAGTGCAGTAGTTGGCTTAAATGGTGAACTTGAACATGCATCAGCTTTAATTCACACCTTACATTTTGGTAATACTTACCGTAGTGCTGTCGGTGCGAAATCTTATTTGGCATTTAACAATACCCGTGGCCCAGCAAATGCGCCGATTTTAATTCCAATGATGGATAAAAATGACGAAGGCCGTCGTTCTCATTACTTAACATTGCAATTTGCAATTCCAGATGCACCTGCTGCCGATGAGCTGGTTGTTGTGATTGGTGCAGCAACAGGTGGTCGACCACATCATCGTATTGGTGATCGTTATAAAGATTTGGAAGAGTTAGGTCATGATGTCAAAAACCCTGCAGCTGTCAATTAACCGTATTGCTCACTATTTTGAGCAAGGCGAAGGAGAGCCTCTGGTTCTGATCCATGGAGTGGGAATGCAAGCTGCGGCATGGTATCCACAAATTGAATATTTTTCTAAACATTATCATGTAATTTCAGTAGACATGCCGGGACATGGTCAAAGCACCAAATTACCGGCAGACGCAAAATTACAAGATTTTGTGGAATGGACCATCGAATTTATTACAGCCTTAAATCTAGGACCTGTAAATTTAGCGGGACATTCAATGGGATCGCTGATTACGACAGGAGTTAGCGTTACCCGTCCTGATTTAGTTAAACGGATGGCAGTGCTCAATGGTGTATATAAACGTACAACACAAGCACGTAATGCAGTCATCCAAAGAGCTGAAGAATTAAAAACAGGCCGTATTGATGTTGAGACTCCACTACAGCGCTGGTTTGGCGAAAGTGAAGTCGAGCGTATTGCAGCAGCCAAAGTGAAAACTTGGCTTGAAAATGTCGACTTGTCTGGCTATACCACTGCGTATTCTGCGTTTGCACAAGGCGATGAAACCTATGCAGATGACTGGTCAAAGATTACTTGTCCTGCTTTGGTGTTGACCGGAACGGATGATCCGAATTCAACTGCAGAAATGGCAATACAAATGGCAAAACAGGCAAAGCATGGCACTGCAATTGTCATTGAAAATGAACGTCACATGGTGAACTTAACTGCACCTGACAAAGTGAATAATGCAATGCAAGCGTGGTTGGAAACCAGCGTTTAATTTGCCACACATTGCTGAAGGAATATAACAATGAGTGAAATGGATACGATTAATAAAATGCGTGAACTTCGTGATGCTTTCGGGTCATTTATGACAGGCGTTACCGTGGTCACAACCTGTAAAGAAGATGGAACGCCACTTGGCTTTACAGCGAACTCTTTTGCTTCGGTGTCTTTGGACCCAGCTTTACTTCTAGTGAGTATTGCCAAGACATCAAGCAATTATCATAACTTTGCAAATACCACTCATTTTGCAATCAATATTTTGGCAGAAGAGCAAAAGGATGTTTCAAATACTTTTGCTCGTCCAAGCGAAGACCGTTTTGCAAATCTTTCATGGTCAAAAAGTGCTTGCCAAAACCCACTCATTAATCATGTCAGTGCATGGTTTGACTGTACAACCTACCAAGTTGTCGATGCAGGTGACCACGCCATTTTAATTGGTAAAGTTGAAGATTTTGCTTCAACCGGTTTTGCAGGTCTTGGTTATTATCGTGGTGGATATTTCACACCAGCCAAACTTTCTGCCGAGGTGATCTCTGGCCCTAAAGTGGTGATGAGTGCAATTATTGGACATGAAAATACCATTTTGCTTGAAGAAACTGCCGATCATAAATGGACTATTCCGCATGTCATGGTCGATAAAGACGGTGCCGATAAAGCACTTGAGAAAATCTTTGCACAATATCAGCCAGATGCTTCTGCCAACTTCATTTATTCTGTATATGAAAACGTTGAAAACCAGCAGCAATATATTTCATTTTTATGCAACACACCCGTAGCTCAAGCCACTAAAGGTCAGTTTGTCGATTTAAATGACCTTGAGAAGTTAGAGTTTGTAGACAGCGCTTTAGAAAGTATGCTGATGCGCTATCGCAAAGAAAACCATTTGAAAACTTATGGTGTTTATTACGGAAATCAGACAACAGGTACAGTTCGTCAAATCGTTAAAGAGGAAGTTTAATCATGCGTTTTTCATTATTTGTGCATATGGAACGTGTTTCTGATCAGCAAACCCAGAAGCAGCTTTATGATGAAATGATTGAGCTTTGTCAAATTGCAGACCGTGGCGGTATGCATGCGGTTTGGACAGGCGAACACCATGCCATGAACTTTACCATTGCACCGAACCCATTTTTAAATCTGGTCGATTTAGCGAATAAGACTCAAAATGTTCGTTTAGGTACAGGTACGGTGGTAGCACCATTCTGGCATCCGATTAAACTTGCAGGCGAAGCTGCAATGACCGACATTATTACCAATGGCCGTTTAGATATTGGTATTGCTCGCGGTGCTTATTCGTTTGAATATGAACGTATGGTTCCGGGCATGGATGCTTGGAGTGCAGGTCAGCGTTTACGTGAAATGATTCCCGCAATTAAAAACCTTTGGAAAGGCGACTATGAGCATAACGGTGAGTTTTGGCAGTTTCCAAAAACCACCTCAGCACCTCAACCGCTTCAACAACCACATCCACCAATTTGGGTTGCTGCTCGTGATCCAAATAGCCATGAATTTGCTGTGCAAAATGGCTGTAATGTACAGGTAACGCCTTTGCATTTAGGTGATGAAGAAGTTGAAAAACTCATGGGACATTTCAATGCAGCTTGCGAAAAGTTCAGTGATGTACCGCGTCCGGAAATTATGTTGCTCCGCCATACCTATGTGGCAGATAGTGAAGAAGATGCTCAACTGGCAGCAGATGAAATCAATACCTTCTATAACTATTTCGGCGCTTGGTTTAAAAATGAGCGTGAAATTAATCAAGGTTTAATCGCACCTTTAAGCCCTGAAGAAATTGCTGCACATCCTTTTTATACACCAGAAGCGATGCGTAAAAATAATGTGATTGGACAGGCCCAAGAAGTCATTGACCGCTTAAAAGCTTATGAAGCAATGGGCTATAACGAATATTCTTTCTGGATTGATACGGGCATGAGCTTTGAACGTAAAAAAGCCTCATTAGAACGTATGATCAATGAAGTTATGCCGGCATTTGCATAGAGGCGAATATCATGACAGCAGATTTTCAGCTTTATATTAATGGTCAGTTTGAATCTGGTGCAGCGACGTTTGAAAGTATCAATCCTGCAACGGGTGAAGTCTGGGCACAGATGCCAGAAGCTCGAACCGATGAGGTCAATCGAGCAGTTCAGGCGGCATCTCGGGCATTAAAAGCACCGGAGTGGGCAGGTTTAACGGCCTCCCAGCGCGGTAAATTGCTCTATAAGTTGGCTGATTTAATTGAAAAAGCTGCACCGCAACTTGCCCAAATTGAAACCAGTGATACGGGCAAAATTATTCGTGAAACATCGAGCCAGATTGCCTATGTCGCTGAATATTATCGCTACTATGCAGGTATTGCCGACAAATTAGAGGGTAGTTTTCTACCGATTGATAAGGCAGACATGCAAGCATGGATTGTTCGTGAACCAGTAGGCGTGGTTGCTGCAATCGTTCCTTGGAACAGTCAGTTATTTCTATCGGCAGTGAAGGTGGGGCCAGCTTTAGCGGCAGGTTGTACCGTCGTGTTAAAAGCCTCTGAAGACGGCCCTGGGCCATTATTAGCTTTTGCTAAATTGATCCATGAAGCGGGTTTTCCGGCTGGAGTGGTCAATGTGATTACCGGTTTCGGACCTGAATGTGGCGCCGTGCTGAGTAGTCATACTGATGTTGCACATGTTGCATTTACAGGTGGTCCAGAAACGGCAAGGCACATTGTGCGTAACTCGGCTAAAAATCTTGCAAAAGTTTCACTCGAATTAGGTGGCAAATCACCATTTATTGTATTTGCTGATGCAGATATTCAAAGTGCGGTAAATGCTCAGGTCGCTGCTATTTTTGCTGCAACAGGGCAGAGTTGTGTGGCAGGTTCACGCTTACTGGTTGAAGAAAGCATTAAAGATGAATTTGTTCGGCGTTTGGTTGAGCGTGTACAAACCATAAAAATTGGTTTACCTCATGAGATGGCAACCGAGTTTGGACCACTTTGTACTTTACGCCAACGCCAAAAAATCGAGCAAGTCGTTGCAAGTTCAATTCAGCAAGGTGCAAAACTTCTTACCGGTGGTAAAAGTCTTGAGCGAGCAGGGTATTACTATCCACCGACCATTTTAGATTGTACTGATGCACCTCAAGCAGATTGCATTACCACAGAACTATTTGGTCCGGTGTTATCGGTAGATAGTTTCAAAGATGAAGCGGAAGCTGTGCAAAAAGCCAATAGCACGCCTTACGGGCTGGCGGCAGGCGTTTTTACCACCAATTTAAGTCGTGCGCACCGTATGACGAAAGTGATTGGGTCGGGAATTGTTTGGCTCAATACTTACCGTGCGGTTTCTCCACTTGCACCTTTTGGTGGACATGGGCTTTCGGGACATGGTCGGGAAGGTGGTGCAAATGCTGTTTTAGATTACACCACCACCAAAACAGTTTGGTTACGTACCTCAGATGAGCCAATTGATGACCCATTTGTCATGAGGTAAATCATGACTTGAGGTATGAAAATATAACGGGATTTTAATTTCAAGGATGAAAAAATGAATCAGTCAAACTCAGCAATCGCCTAAAGCTTTAAATAGTTGAAAACGTAAAACTAGATGTATCGATGCTTAATCAAGTATTGATCGGACTGGCTTTACCTTTTTCTTGGCTAAAACAACACAAACAGTGAAATGAGCTGTTTGTAAAAGGAAATAAAAAGATGAAGCCGAGTCATACCGACATGACTTTGGCAGGACAGATTTTTTGATGTTGAGGAAATGAATTCCTCAAAGAGAGATTAAGGATATGAGCCAAAACGAAAATAGCAATAATGCTTTCGCTATCGAAAGTCATTCCATTGATTATGTTGCTCCCTCTGAACGTAATGGGAAAGTTCGCGATCTATTTACATTATGGTTTTGTACCAATATTGCACCGCTCGCCGTCATTACGGGTGCAATGTCAATTTTAACCTTTAACCTCAATATTGTAAGTGCATTGCTTGCGATCTGCTGCGGACATTTTTTTGGTGCAGCGATTCTTGCTTTAACTTCTGCACAAGGCCCGCAGGTCGGCATTCCTCAAATGATTCAGAGCCGCGCACAGTTCGGGCGTTATGGGGCATTGCTGGTTGTACTGTTTACCACCCTCATTTATTTAGGTTTTTTCATCTCTAACATTATTTTGTCAGGCAAAACCCTTCATACCGTTGTTCCTGCTATTCCAGTACCTACCGCGACCGTGATTGGCGCAATCGCAGCAACTACCATAGGCGTGATTGGTTATCACTTTATTCATAAGTTCAATAAAATTGGAACTTGGTTTATGGGTGGTTCGTTGCTCATCGGCCTCATGATTATGGTGCCGCATATTAATGCAGATGTACTCGCTAAAGGCTCTTTCAATATGAAAGGCTGGTTTGCCATGTTTGGTTTATGTGCGGTATGGCAAATTAGTTTCTCGCCTTATACCTCAGATTATTCGCGATATTTACCGAAGTCGATTGGTATTTATAAGCCATTTATTTTTACCTATTTAGGCGCATCTTTAGGAACTATTTTTGCGATGGCATTTGGTACGATCGCGGTTAGTATTGGCTCAACCACAGATGCCATGGAAGCGGTAAAGTCAGGCACTGGGTTGTTCGGCTATGTCCTTATGATTTTGTTCTTATGCAATATCATTGGTCATAATGCCATGAACCTCTACGGTGCGGTTCTTTCTTGTATTACCTCTATTCAGACTTTTGCAGGGCAGTGGATGCCAAGCCGAAATATCCGAGTCGTGTTATCAATCATTGTATTAGTTCTAGCGACTTTAACGGCGCTTTGGGCATCAAGTAACTTTATTAGTTTCTTCTTGAATGTGATTTTTGCCTTGTTATTTATTTTGGTGCCGTGGGTGTCTATTAATTTATTAGATTTCTATGTCGTGAATAAAAAGTCTTATGACATTCAATCGATCTTTGCACGTGATGGTGGTATTTACGGCAAATTTAATGCAAAAGCGCTTACGGCTTATTTCATTGGGATCGCGGTACAAATTCCGTTCTTAAAAAATGCCTTCTTCACAGGTGCATTGGCCGATGTAATTCCCGATGCGGATATTTCATGGGTGATTGGATTGGTGGTGAGTCTGGTGGTGTATTACATCTTTAATCTAGGAAAGATTAAATGTTCTGCGCCTGCATTAAACGCAAAATTACCTCAATAAGCATTGTAGTGAAAGGAATCCCACAATGAAAAAAAGCTACTTACAAGCGGCTCTAAGCACAGCATTGATGGCTGTAATCTATCCAAGTTATGCAGGTGTAAGTTTTGGAAATAGCGATGGTGAATACGGCAAGCTCACCGTATCAGGTTATGTTCGCGCTAACTATCAAGATAAACACTATGGCGAAACTGCTTCTGATCAAAAAATTCGTTTTGATGCTGCGCAGTTAAAACTGGACTACGAGCATGGGCCGTTATTTGGTCATGCGGAATATCGGTGCTATCAATATGATCGTCTATGTGATTTTTCTACGTTAGTTGATGGTTATATAGGGTACAAATTAAATAAAACAGATCAAGTGGTGGCAGGTGTTCAGCCGATTCCATTTGGACCGGGACGTTTTTGGGGCAATAGCCTATATGGAAGTATGAGCACAACCGTAGGTTTGGAAGATGTTCACAATCTTGGTTTGAATTATCACTTTGAATTGCCGACAGCAACTAAGTTTGATGTGGGTTACTTTGCAGTAGATGGTGGAAACTATAGAGGTTCTACCCAAGACTCAGGTCGCTATACAGCAAACTACGTGAGTTCAAATGATCCGAATAAAACCGATTTGCAAGAAAAGAACATGTGGGTAGGCCGAGTGGCTCAAGATGTAAATCTTGGAATTAATGGATTAACCACACAACTCGGTGGCTCATATTGGACATCCGATATTGAAAATAAAGCTGCTTCGAGTGATGGGCGCCGTCATGCATGGGCACTTTTTGGTAAAGCCAATTATGGCAATTTTAATGTGACCCTTACTGGTGGTAAAAATGACGTAACTAATCAGGATCAGCTTCATCCTAATCAGTCGCTCATGGGTTCCTACGACACTGAATATTATGTGGCTAACAAAGGAACATTCTATACTGCAGATGTTGGTTATTCTTTCAAAAATGTTAAGCAGATCGGAAACATTACGCCGTACTTTATGTACAGTCAGTACGACAAAGATCAGGACAGTATGAAAGATTCGATTCGTAATATTATTGGTGTGTCTATTGACCATAAACCGCTATCTTTGGTGGCTGAATACATCATGAGTAAAAATGATCCATTCATTGGTGGGACTCAAGATTCATTGGCAAAAGGTGATGATAACCAGTGGAATAAGTTGCTTAACTTAACGCTGTTTTATTATTTCTAAAGACACTTAAACATTCGGGTATACCGAAAAATTTTTTAAATTAATTTTTGGTATGCCATAATACAAAGTTGATGGTGAGCTATTTAATTTATGTATCGCTCCACTATCAATGCAGAAGATCTCAACAGGATAATGATCATGCAGCTTAATGAACTCGCTTTATTTCGTCAGCAAGCTTTTATTGCTGGAAAGTGGTGCGATGCAGACCATCAACAAACATCCAAAATTTTAAATCCGGCGACATTAGAGATTGTTGGTACTGTCCCAAATATGGGCAAGGCTGAAGCCGAGCGTGCCATTGAAGCTGCCAAAGAAGCTTGGCCTTTATGGAAAAATAAAACAGCAAAAGATCGATCAATTATTTTAAAAAAATGGTTCGATTTAATTATTTCAAATGCAGATGAATTGGCTTTTATTTTAACGAGTGAGCAAGGAAAGCCCTTAGCTGAAGCCAAGGGTGAAATTTTATATGCTGCCAGTTTTATTGAATGGTTTGCCGAAGAAGCAAAACGAGTGTATGGAGATATTATTCCAAGCCCATATCCAGATGCTCGTATTGTTGTAAATAAACAGCCTATTGGCGTCGTTGCAGCTATTACGCCGTGGAATTTTCCCGCTGCCATGATTACGCGTAAGGTTGCTCCAGCCTTGGCTGCAGGTTGTCCTTGTATTGTAAAACCAGCACCAGAAACGCCTTTTACTGCTTTGGCTTTAGTGGACTTAGCTGTGCAAGCGGGCGTGCCTGCTGAAATTTTTAGTGTGATTACAGGTGATGCAGTTCATATTGGTGATGCAATTTTTGAAAGTGATGTTGTACGCAAGTTTACTTTTACGGGTTCAACACCAGTTGGCAAAATGTTGCTTGAGCGTTCAGCAAAAACCTTAAAAAAAGTTTCCTTAGAATTGGGTGGCAATGCGCCGTTCATTGTATTTGATGATGCCGATTTAGAAGCAGCAATTGAGGGAGCACTCATTGCTAAATTTAGAAATGCAGGGCAAACCTGTGTATGCGTCAATCGATTCTTAGTGCAGGCGGGTATTTATGAAAAATTTATTGCTGCCTTAAGCCAAAAAATCCAAAACTTTAATATTGGTAATGGATTAGAAGCTGGGCATGACATTGGGCCATTAATTAATGCCAATGCGGTGAAAAAAGTTGAAGCACATATTCAAGATGCATTAGATAAAAATGGTCGTCTTGTGATTGGTGGTAAAAGGCATACTGCGGGTGAATTATTTTTTGAACCGACACTAATTGCAGATGTTACCGCTGATATGGATGTGGCAACTCAAGAAACGTTTGGCCCACTGGCAGCCGTATTTAAATTTGAAACCGAGCAACAAGCAGTTGAAATGGCAAATGCAACTGAATTTGGTTTAGCCGCATATTGTTATACCAAAGATTTAGGCCGTGCTTGGCGAATGAGTGAACAGCTTGAGTATGGCATGGTCGGAATTAATAAAGGCCTTATTTCAAATGAAGTTGCGCCTTTTGGTGGAATTAAACAGTCTGGTTTAGGGCGTGAAGGTTCTAAATACGGTATTGAAGATTATCTGGAAATTAAATACACCTTGTTTGGAGGATTGAATATATGAGTAATGAAAAATTTGAAAAGGGTTTAGCAATCCGTAAACAAGTTCTTGGTGAAGAATATGTAAATAATTCAATCAACAATGCTGATGAGTTTAATCTTCCTCTTCAAGAATTAGTCACTGAATATTGCTGGGGAGCTGTTTGGGGACGTGAAGAATTAAGTAAGCCTGAGCGCAGTTTAATTAATTTGGCAATGATCTCAGCTTTAAATCGTCCGCATGAATTAAAACTACATGTTAAAGGTGCACTTCGAAATGGTGTACCTAAAGAGAAAATTCGTGAAGTGCTTTTGCAGGTTGCAATTTACTGTGGCGTGCCTGCTGCTGTAGATAGCTTTCGAATTGCTAAAGAGGCAATTAAAGAGTTTGAATCTGAGCAATAAACGTTGCCTTTGAATAATTAAAAAAGCCTTGTTCAAGTGGACGAGGCTTTTTTATTTTTAAGCTTATTTGTTCAGTTCAGGGGGTAAATGCTGCGCCAAATAATCAATTGCAAGACGGGTTTTGAGTGGCATAAAAGGCAGTGTAGGCCATACCAAATGAATCGGAAAAGCAGTGCTCGACATGGCGTCTAACACTTGTACCAGCTTACCGTCCTGTAATTCATTTTGAATGAGCCAGTCGGGTAGCCAAGCGATACCAGCTCCAGCAAGCGCTGCGTTTTTAATGGCTTGTAAGTCATTTAAAAGAAGTTTTGCTTTCGGTTTAATAAATAAAGGCTCGTCATTTTCCTTTTGAAGTCGCCATTTTTGCATTTGACCAAAATGCGGATCGGCAATAGTCGCATGATGGTCTAAGTCCTCAATATGTTCTAGGGGACCTGCTTCATTTAAATAGTCAGGTGAGGCACAAAGTAGCATTCGATGCTCACCAATCGGCTTGGCAACGAGCTGAGTGGTGTCAGGCAATGCCCCGATGCGGATGCACAAATCAAAACCTTCTTCGACCAAGTCTACAGTTCGATCATTAAATGAAATTTCTAGTTGTAAGTCCGCATGCTGTTGAGCAAATTTAACCATGAGCGGGGCAGCAAAGAGTTGTCCAAAAAGTACAGGCACAGACATTCTTAATCGACCAGTTGCGTTAATTTTCCCTTGGTCTAATAAAGCCGCTGCATTTTGTATTTCACTTAACGCGCGGCGGCTATGTTCATAAAACAAAGCGCCTTCATCAGTCATGCTGAGTGAACGTGTTGTTCTTTTAAATAGAGCTACACCAAGCTGTTCTTCAAGCCGAGCAATATTTTTACTTATGGCTGAGCGAGTTAAATGTAATTGCTCGGCAGCTTTTACAAAACTTCCAGCCTCAACCACAGTCACAAATATAGAAATTGCACTTAGCTCATGTTGCATGATTGTTGCCTAAAAGGAACCAATGATAAGAAATAATATCACCACTGTTGAATTTATTGTGGGGTTAATATGGCTTTATCAAAAACGTGGAGACAGTCATGGCTAAAATATTGGTATTAAAATCCAGCATTATGGGTGAGGGTTCACAAACCAATCGTCTAATCGATGTAATGCTTGAACACCGTAAAGACCAAGGTTTGCAAGATGACATTACCATACGCAATTTAGCTGAAATGAACTTGCCTGTATTAGATTTAGAAATCTTTCAGGCGCTTCGTGGGGCTGAAAATGTAAATCAAGACATTCAACGAATCGTTGCTTTGTCTGATGAATTAATTGCTGAATTAAAAAGTGCCGATTTATTGGTGATAGGCGCACCCATGTACAACTTAAATGTGCCGACTCAACTTAAAAACTGGTTTGACTTGGTGGCACGGGCAAGACAAACATTCCGCTACACCGAAACTTATCCTCAAGGTTTGGTGAAAGGGGTAAAAGCGGTGGTAGTAAGTAGTCGTGGTGGTATTCATGTCGGCCAAGAAACTGAGGCAGTCACGCCTTATCTCAAAGCGGTGTTAGGGCTAATGGGCATTCATGACGTTGAATTTATCTATGCAGAAGGCTTAGACATGCAGGCCTATCGCAGCGACGCTTTAGATTTGGCAAGCCAGCAAGTTAAAGAATTCGCTGTTTAAAATTATGAGTTGAAACTCTTGTACCTCTAATTGATGACAAGAGTTTCTAAGTCTATTTAAATTACATTTCTAAGTTCATTTGCCGTGTTACGCAGCAATGGCAAAATTTGCTGAACCAAATAATCTTCTTGTACTCGGTTGGTTTGAGACATGCAGTTAAGTGCTGCCACTGCTTGACCTTGTGCATTAAAAACGGGCACGGCAATCGCAATTACGCCAAGTTCATGTTCTTCTTTAGAAAGACAATAATCCGATAACGAAATACCCTTAAGCACTTCAAAAAACTTTGACTCATCTACTATGGTAAAAGGCGTTAAGCGTTTTAAACCGTAATTTTTTACCCACGTATGTTGGGCTTCTTCAGGTAGTGCTGCCAGCAATACTTTACCCGTGGAAGTGGCATGGGCAGGGAGACGGTTTCCTAAATGCATGCCATAAGGGCTAACGCGCAAATTATCTTGCTGTGGTAAATAACTACGGGCAATCGGCACCACTTCGTTATCGTCTAACACCACAATCGAAAAAGTCAGAGATGTCTGGGCACACAAAAGATTTAAAAATGATTGAGCAACTTTAGGCAGGTGGGCAGAGCTTAAATAAGAACTCGAAAAGCGCAGTACGCGATGAGTGAGCCAAAAGTAATGTTCATCGGTTTCTAAATAGCCTAAATATTTTAAAGTTTTTAAATACCGCCTTGCCGCTGTACGACTAATACCGGTTCGCTCAGCCACTTGAGTGACATTGAGCCGCTGGCGATCTGTTCCAAAAGCTTCCAGCAAAGCCAAGCCTTTTGCTAACCCTGCAATGTAGTCTTCCTGACGAATTTTCTCATGCGAGTTTGGGTGCTCTAAAAAAGCATCGAGAGAAGGCATCCTTTCATTCCTGTTATTTTGGTTGTTTCTGTCCGCTATTCGGACAAACTAAATGATAAACGGTTATTTTCGTCTTGGATACATAGTGCATAAAACTTAAAGCCAGTAATTTAAAAGTCAGGATGAAACAAGGATGAAGTTATGGATATTTTAAAGACACAGGTTGCAATTATTGGTTCTGGACCAGCAGGGTTATTGCTTGGGCAACTTCTTTATAAAGCTGGAATTGATCATATTATTGTTGAGCAACGTAGTGCTGAATATGTGGCTTCACGGATTCGTGCAGGAATTTTAGAGCAAGTTTCGGTCGACTTACTGAAACAAGCAGGTGTTGACCAAAACCTAAAAGACAAAGGATTACCGCATTCGGGCATTGAAATCTTAACCAACGGTGAATTGCATCGAGTTGATTTGGCTGCACTCACGGGTGGAAAACAAGTGACCGTATATGGTCAGACCGAAGTCACCAAAGATTTAATGACTGCGCGTGAAGCAGAGCAGCTCACTTCATTTTATGAAGCTCAAAATGTACAAGTGAAAGATTTCTACACTGCACCAAAAGTTGAGTTTGAGTACCAAGGTAAAGCCTTTCAAATTCAGTGTGACTTTATAGCAGGTTGTGATGGCTATCATGGTGTCTGCCGTGCCAGTGTGCCTGAAGATAAAATTAAGACCTTTGAAAAAGTTTATCCATTTGGCTGGTTAGGGGTGTTGGCCGATGTCCCACCTGTAGCCGATGAACTCATTTACGTACAGTCAGAGCGTGGGTTCGCTTTATGTAGTATGCGTTCAGAAACACGTAGCCGTTATTATTTACAAGTTCCTTTAACAGATCACGTCGAAGATTGGTCTGATGAAAAGTTCTGGGATGAGTTAAAAAATCGCTTAGATCCTGAAAGCCGTGAAAAGCTAGTGACGGGGCCTTCTATTGAAAAAAGTATCGCGCCGTTACGCAGCTTTGTAACCGAGCCAATGCGCTTCGGAAAACTATTTTTAGCAGGTGATGCTGCGCATATTGTTCCACCGACAGGAGCAAAAGGCCTAAATCTCGCTGCCTCTGATATCGCTTATTTATCAAGCGCGCTCATTGAATATTATTTCGAAGGTTCCGAGCAAGGTATAAATGAATACTCAGAAAAATGCCTACAACGTGTATGGAAAGCGGAGCGCTTTTCTTGGTGGATGACTCATTTATTGCATCGTTTTGAAACCGAAAGTGAGTTTGATCACAAGATTAAACAAGCTGAGCTAAGTTATGTGCTTGGCTCGATTGCAGGTAAAACTACCTTGGCTGAAAACTATGTCGGTTTGCCTTATGAGATTAAGCAAATTGATAGTTTCAAGCACGCAAGCTAAAGACTAAGTAAAAATAAAAAGGGCATGCAAATGTCCTTTTTTTATATAAAAAAAGATGGAATGAGATCGGTTAAAAGATGTGATTCGGCTAAAAGTAGCCCCAATACTTTTAAGAATATAGGGCTATCTATCAATTCACCTAAAGTTTAGTTGGCGTTTGCCGTAACTTTATTATTGGTTAATATCACTTGTTGCTGAGATTGAAGGGGTTTAACCACTTGTGGATTAGAGTTACTCCAAGGGATATAGGCTTCTGTCAAAATATGGCCTGTAAGACTCGTTAAATCATTCGTTTTAACTTCTGCATTGCCTTGATGACCAAATAATACAACTTCATCACCTGCTTTGGCCTCTGGAATATCTGTTACATCAACCATAACAGTATTCATTGATACTCGACCAACCACTGGTGCTTTTTGTCCATTTATTAATACAAAAGCTTTATTACTAAAACTACGACGGTAGCCATCCGAATAACCTACAGGGAGGTTTGCAAGTCTAGAGTCACGTTTCAAGGTATAGGTTTGGTCATAACCTACAGTTGAATCTTTAAGGTAATTATTCACTGCGGCAATTTGTGTTTTAAATGCCATCATACCCTTAAATTCAGGGTGATTAGGAAAATCCCCATATATAATTGCACCTGCACGAACCATATCTAAATGTGATTCAGGAACATTTACGGTAGCAAATGAATTAGCGGTATGTAATGTTAATTCTTTACGATTAAGTTTGGCTTTTTTAATCAACCATGCGGTTTGTTCATTAAATTGCGCCAGACGCTCACGAACAAATTTTTCATCTTCTACGGCATAGTGGGTCATAATGCCGTCAATTTTAAGATGAGGGAGTTTGGTGATCGCCACAGCTTGTTCTTTGCCTAGAGCCGTAGACATTTCAAGACCATTACGATCCATACCGCCTGAATTTAAAGCCAAGCTGTAATGAACAGTTGTATTGTTCGCTTCTGCCCATTTAGACATGCGGGCAGCTTGGTCATAATTACCTAAAAGCTCTTCAATATTTAAAGCCTGTGCGTTAATAATTTCACTATCTGTGGCGGTACGTAAACGTGTAATTTTGCCTTTATAGCCATGCTTACGCACCATAGCCGCTTCAGCATTACTGGTAATGCCAATACAAGATACATTTAACTTCATAACACTTGGCATAAGTAGATCAATACTATGGCCGTATGCGTTAGCTTTCATGACTATACAAAGTTGTGTTTTGCCATTAAGTAACTGATTTGTCCTTTTAATATTATCTTCAAAAGCTTGAGTATCAATTTCTATCCATGCATTGGCTGTAGGAGCAGGGCTTACTTCATTTGTAACATGGGGAGTAAGTAAGGGAGCTGCATGAGCAAATTGCACCGAACCGAATAATATTAATGCACAGCTATAAGCGAGATGAGAAAATTTTGTTTTAAGTTTCATGAGTTTTTAATCTTTCCTGGCTGAATATAATTTAATGCTGGGTGGATTTTTATAGTTAAGTACTGAAATATAATTGATTTAAAATGTCATATGATTTGGTCTTAATAATACTTTCTCCTTAAAATATTATAGTCGCTATTAAGTGAAATTTAATTTGCTTAAACTGAATTGAAAAAAATACAAATCTAATCTCAATTAATCTTAATTAAATCTAAACATACATTCATAAAAAAACAAGAAGAAAAATTATTATAATTTTTTGAATGTTATTTTTTTAATCTATTTATTGGTGCTGTTTTTAATAAAATTTTTTAAAATATAACATTTGGTAAATAATTAACTTTATTATTACATAAGATTTTTTTATTTTTTTAAATACATTTGATTGTATTTTTATCAGTTGGTAAAATATAAAAAATTGGGTGAATAAATATCCATAATTTTATTTAATAGAATACAAAAAAATAAAATTACTATATTTTTCATAATCTTATTTATTATTTATTGGAGCCTTTTGGAAATTGTGAATTATGTCGTATCAATTTTTAAGCATCTAATGTCATGTTTAATAGTTTTTCATAATTTTATTTAAATTTTATAAATAAAATATTAATTAGATTGAGTGAATAGTTGGGTGATATTTAACCTTGGGTGTGTGATCGTGGTTTTGTGTGATAAGTATACTAGTATGTCTTATACTCTTTTTTTAATTCGATTTATTGTTTAAGATTTTAGTTAAATTAAAATTTATGTTTGTTTTGAAGTTAAGTAATTTTCTTAATATTTTAGTTTTTATTAAATGAATAATTTTGTATTAAGACTTTATAAATATAAGATGATAAGTATATTTTTTAATTACTCAGAATAGTTTGTCTTTTTCTTGAGTATATTATTCTAATTCTATAAGGGTGTAATATAGGAGGGCTGATATTGATTTTTAGTGCAAACCATCAATTCCTGTGTAAAAGTCCGTACAGAAATATGAATTTTTATCTTAAAAAGTGTCTAACTAAATATGATGTAATGGCTATGCCATGCCGTTTTTTCTTGATGAAAAAATGAGCTAAGGAAAGTTTTGCGAAGCCATTGTAGGCGTGAACACACGATTTTTTTATGAAAAAATGAATTGGGAAAAGCGGGGAATAGGACGCGTTTTGCTTAAAAGATCAGCATTAATAAAAGCTTTTGTCACATTTTTTCAGTATATTGCTATTAATTTCTTTATTTATAAATTCTAAGTTTGTATGGAACAGGACCAAGCTCGCATACCTAAATATATTCCTATCCGCGATGCAATTGCCCATGATATTGAATCTGGCGTATTAGAAGCCCACGCAAAACTCCCTTCGGAAAGAGTGCTTTCTGAACAATTCCAAACTACTCGCGTGGCTGCGCGTGAAGCTTTGCTGGCTTTGGAAACCGATGGTTTGATTTATCGTTTAGACCGCCGTGGTTGGTATGTTCGTTCTCCTCGTATTATTTATCACCCGCAATCGACAAAAAACTTTAATCAGTTTGTGATTGAACAAGGCTATGAACCTTCGACAGAAGTGATTTCGAGTGAACTGACTCAGGCCACTTCTTGGGATGCTAAGCATTTAAAAGTTGAAAAAGGGCATCCGATTTATTCGGTTTGGCGACGTCGTTGTATTAATGGACGACCTGTTTTGGTTGAGCATTTACGAGTGAATGCCGAACTTTTTCCTGAGTTTTTAACTCATGATCTCAAGCAATCCATTACTTTACTGATGGCAAATCAATATGACTGCCATATCACCAGAGCTGACATTAACCTCTATCCAACCGCTTTATCGGAACAACAGGCAAAAGCACTTCATGTCAATGTGGGTGCGCTCGGTTTATATATTTGCCGTAGCAATAGAAATGAAGAGGGCGTGATTACCGATGTTGACCAAGAATATTGGCTACACGATGTTTTAGATTTGCACTTCGAAGCGCGAGCATAAAAATTAATCTGGTTTAAACCAGATTAATTAAACTGTCATATAAAGCTGCTGAAATACGATCATCAAATAATTGCATTCGATGGATTGCAGATGAAACAGTATCTTCAACAGACAATTAAACTCGGTACTGCATCAGTTTTAGGTGTAGTAGTTGCTATTCAAATGGGATGTTCATCAGCAACATCAAAACAATCAGAAGAAATTACAGTCTATACGGCAGTGGAAGCCGACCAGCTTAAACAGTACCAAGAAGAATTACACAAAGCCTATCCAGAGCTAAAAGTAAAATGGGTACGTGATTCAACAGGTGTGATCACTGCTAAACTTTTGGCAGAGCAGAAAAACCCACAAGCGGATGTGGTTTTTGGTGTGGCTTTAACTAGTTTGCTGGTCATGGAAAAAAAAGACATGCTTGAGTCTTTTAAACCTGAAGGCGTCCAAAATTTAAAACCAGAATTTGTAAGCCAAAAATCTGTACCAACGTGGACGGGTATGGATGCATGGGAATCTGCAATTTGTGTCAATAAAGTCGAATTAGAAAAACGTAAGTTACCGATTCCAAAAACTTGGAAAGATTTAACCAACCCCATTTATAAAAACTTGATTGTGATGCCAAATCCAGCTTCGAGTGGCACAGGCTATTTAGATGTCACGGCTTGGATGCAAATATGGGGCGAAAAGCAGGCATGGGACTATATGCAGGCTTTGGATAAAAATATTTCACAATATCCTCATTCTGGTTCAAAACCTTGCAAGATGGCAGCACAGGGCGAAATCCCAATTGGTGTTTCTTTTGGTTATCCGGCATTTAAGTTAAAAGCAGAGGGTGCGCCTTTAGAAGTGGTTTATCCAAGTGAAGGGTTAGGCTGGGAAATGGAAGCCTCAGCAATTGTGAAAGGAACCAAGAAATTAAGTAGTGCACAAAAATTTATAAATTGGTCGGTAAGCAAAGCGGCAAACGAAGCCTATGCCCATAACTTTTCAATGGTGGCCTATAAAGGCATTGAAAATACCACCATGGACTTCCCGAAAAAACTCCCCCAAATGCTTGTGAAAAATGATTTTTATTGGGCGGCCGAGCAGCGTGAACGTATTTTGGCTGAATGGTCAAAGCGTTTTGAAAAGTGATCTTTTAGATAAGGGCCTCATTATGCAAATACCTTCGTCATTGCAATCATCGCTGCTAGGTCAAAACCAAAAGAGCGAGTTAGCAGGGCATTTATTGTCGACCTTAACGACCTATAAATATCCTGAACATGGCCCCTCAGTTTTAGAAGTGATGGATATTCAAAAAAAATTCCAACACTTTCAGGCCCTAACGCATATTAATTTAGACCTGAAAGCGGGCGAGTTCGTGAGCTTTTTGGGACCTTCTGGATGCGGTAAAACCACATTGCTACGCATAATTGCGGGTCTAGAAAAACCTGATTATGGAAAGGTTATAAAAAAGGGCGCAGACATTACGTTGCTCAGTGCTGAAAAACGTCACTGTGGCATTGTGTTTCAGAACTATGCGTTATTTCCAAACTTAAATGTAGAAGAAAATATTACCTTTGGCTTAGATAAAAAGAAATGGGATAAGGCACAGCGTAGCCAACGAGTTCAGCAATTATTAGAGCTGATTGAATTACCTGATATTGCTAAAAAATATCCAAATCAATTGTCGGGTGGGCAGCAGCAACGTGTTGCGCTTGCTCGGGCAATTGCGCCGAAGCCTGATATTTTACTGCTGGATGAACCATTGTCTGCACTCGATGCTCAGGTACGTCTAAACCTAAGACAGAAGATCCGTTCGATTCAATCGCAGCTTAACTTGCCAACGATTATGGTCACGCACGATCAAGAAGAAGCCTTAAGCATTTCTGACCGTGTTGTGGTGATGAATCATGGCGTCATTGAGCAAATTGATACGCCGCACAATATTTACTACAAGCCACAAACCCAATTCGTTGCCAAGTTTATTGGCACCATGAATTTTTTAAAAGCCACTTGCGCTGTACCGAATCAGCTCGAGGTTTTGGGTTTTATTCCTCTAACTTGGGAGCAGCAAAAACTTAAAGCTGGGCAAAATTACAGCATTGGTTTTAGACCCGAAGCTGTCGAGTTAGTTGATGATTTTGGCAGTGATAGAGAGTCTTTTTATTTGCCAGTTAAAGTATTAAGCACTGAATTTTTAGGCGCAAAACGCCGTTTGTTTTGCACTATTTATATCGATGGAATTGAGCAGGCAAAGCACCTTTTGCAAATTGAAATTGAAAATACCAAGTTCAAATCTTTGCAAGAACTCATGTTTATAAAAGTGCCTAATCAGCTCATTCATGTCTTTGACGAACAAGGGTACGCACTATGTTAAATGAAGCTGCTTCAGCGGTTTTAAAAACACAGCCGCATCGAAAAACTGAATATTCATTAAGAACAAATATTGCTTTGGCTATGGTCGCAATCGCTTTGACTTTAGCGATTATTGCACCTTTAATGATGCTATTCGAAACTGCATTTTTTGATGAAAATCAAAACTTTATTGGTCTTGAAAATTTTTATAAATATTTTGCAAGTCCAGCTTTACTCAGCTCTGTATTTAACTCGGTGTGGGTTGCTTGTGCTGCTACTGTCATTACAGTATTGCTTGCCAGTATTTATGCTTTTGCACTCACCAATGTAAATATAAAAGGCAAAGGCTTCTTTAAACTGGTGGCTTTTTTACCGATTTTAGCGCCATCACTTTTGCCTTCTTTGGCATTGGTTTATTTATTTGGTAAGCAAGGTGTGTTTAAACCTTTGCTGGGCGATATACAAATTTATGGTCCAATCGGTATTTTAATCAGTTACTGCTTTTGGCTATTTCCAGCAATTTTAATGTTGATGATGGTGTCTTTTCGCAGTGTCGATCAGCGTTTAATTGAGGCATCTTTGTCGCTGGGTAAAAATATCTGGAAGACGCATTATCACGTCACACTACCTGCAATTCGTTATGGACTCATCAGCGCAAGTCTAGTGGCTTTTATTTATGTGCTGACCGATTTTGGGATTCCGAAAGTCATTGGCGGTTCATTTAATATGATGGCGCTTGATGTCTATAAACAGATTATTGGTCAACAAAACATGAGCATGGGTGCGGTCATTTCCATCTTGTTATTGCTACCAGCAGTTTTTGTGTTCATTTTCGACCGTATACAAAGCAAGCGGCATGCACGGTTTCAAGCCTTTCAGGCTAAACCTTATGTTTCAGCATCGAATAAAAAACTTGAAGTCGTTCTGAGCATATTTTGTAGCTTGGTTTCAGCTACGATTTTACTGATTATCTTTACGGCTGTGCTGGCTTCATTCATTCAGTCTTGGCCTTATGATTTGTCTTTGACCTTAGCACATTATAGTTTTGAATATGTCGATGGTGGTGGTTGGGCGGCGTACTTTAACTCGGTTCGCATGGCACTCTTTAGTACGGTTTTTGGAACAGCACTGATTTTTATGGTGGCACTATTAACCGAACGTTTTAAGGCACACCCATTCATTAAAAACTATGTGCAAGCTTTGGTTTTATTACCTCTTGCCGTGCCGGGATTGGTGCTAGGTATTGCCTACATTTTGTTTTTTAACCAGCAAAGTAACCCATTAAATGTGCTGTATGGAACCATGACTATTTTGGTGATTTCAACCATTGTGCATTATTACACCGTGCCACACCTCACTTTAACCAATGCCATTAAACAAATTCCGCTACAGCTCGATCAGGCAGCACAAACTTTAGGAACATCGAAGTGGAAAACCTTTTGGAAAGTGTATTTGCCAATGTGTTTTCCAGCGCTATGCGATGTATCGGTCTATATTTTTGTCAATGCCATGACCACTGTGTCGGCTGCCATTTTCTTGTATTCACCAGACACCAGTTTAGCTGCGGTAGCTGTTTTAAATATGGATGATGCGGGAGACACGGTTGCTGCTGTTGCCATGAGTATTCTCATTTTGACGACCTCATGTGTTGTAAAACTCATTCACTGGTTATTTACCCGAAAAATTATGGCAAGAAGTCAGCAATGGCGTGAAAGCGCTCACTAAGTTTTAGCTAAACACAATTTTTATTTAACCGACTGAAATGAAAATGCTTTGTTCAACAAGGCAAGGGCCTATTCATCCTAAATTTCGCAAATTGGAAGTCTTATGAATAACGCACAGTTTGATTTAATTGTTGTCGGCGCCGGTATTTTAGGTTTGTCCGCTGCCATACAAGCGCAAGAACAAGGCTTAAAAGTTTGTATCTTCGAGAAAAATGCCAAACCTGTGGGAGCAACTCGCTGTAATTTTGGCATGGTCGGAACATCGACATTAACCCATCCAGAGCAACAGTGGCGAAAGTACGCCCTTGAAACGCGTTCTTTTTATCAACGCATTCAGGCTGAAACTGATATTTCATTTGCTCAAAGACAAGGTGTATATCTGGCAAACACTGCACTTGAATGGCAGGTTTTAAATGAGTTTGCCGAGCGTGCAAATAACTATCAAATTCCAGTTCATTTGCTAAAGCATGATGAACTGGTCACCCAATTTTCTTATTTAAATCCTTCGCAGCAGTTTCAAGGCGGTTTGGTTTTTGAAGAAGACTATTCGGTCGAACCGCATGTGATTGGGCAGCGACTGTTGGCATATGCCGAAAGAAACGGCGTAAAGATTTATACCAATGCCTGTGTTGTTCAAACCCAATATCAGAAGGAAAGTTGTCAGGTTCGTTTGGCAAGTGGCGAGGCATATCGGGCAAATAAAGTTTTGATCTGTCAGGGTGAAGTCATCGATGTTTTATATCCAGATCTTTTACAAAGTTTGAATCTGAAACGTTGTGGTTTGCAAATGGCCCTGACTCAACCGTTTCACCAAAACTTAAATGCTTCTCTTTATTCAGGCTTATCTATTTCACGTTATCCGGCTTTTGAAATTTGCCCAAGTCATGCCGAGCTGGTTAAAGCATCACAACAAGGTTTCATTAAAGAATTCGGTATTCACATTCTGATTAAACAAAACGAGTTTGGCGAACTGATCGTAGGCGATAGTCACGAATATCATTCGATTAATGAAGCGCCTCAGTTCGAGCAACGCGAAGAGATTAATGAGTTTATTCAAACGTACTGCCACGAAAAACTAGGGCTGACTTTACCTCCAATTCAAAAACGTTGGAATGGTTATTACCTGACCCATGAACATGAGTTGGCCTGTGTCGCTGAAGCTGAAAAAAATATCTTTCTGGTGAGTGCGATTGCTGGCAAAGGCATGACTACAGGGGCTGGCTTTATGAAAGAAATATTAGAACAAAATATTTACTAGTTTGTCATCTGGTTTAAACCAGATTGATGTATATTGAAATGAACGCGAAAGAAATGAGTAACATTATGAACATGCAACCCCAACTCGATATGGACTTAGAGAACAAGTATTTGCTTCTTACTCCAGGACCATTATCAACATCGGCAACAGTACGCCGTGCCATGCAAAAAGATTGGTGTACTTGGGACCAAGAATACAACTCGCTGGTACAAGATATTCGCTCTCGTCTAGTCAACTTAGCAACCAGCCAACCTGAAAAATATACGGCTGTGTTAATGCAAGGCAGTGGAAGTTTTGCTGTGGAGTCTGTGCTTGGGTCAGCTATTCCGCGTGATGGCAAAATCTTGATTATCAATAACGGCGCATACGGTGCACGTATGGTGCAAATGGCATGTTGTCTAAATATTGAAGTTGTAGAACTGAACTATTTAGAAACCCAAACACCAGATTTACAAGAAATTGAGCACGTTTTAAAAGATAAAACCATTAGCCATGTTGCTTGTGTGCACTGTGAAACCACCACAGGAATTTTAAATCCGATTCAAGACATTGGCCGTTTAGTTAAAGCAGCAGGAAAAATCTGGATTGTAGATGCCATGAGTTCATTCGGTGGTGTGCCCATGGATATCGCAGAGCTTGAAATTGATTTCCTGATTTCAAGCGCGAATAAATGTATTCAAGGTGTTCCAGGCTTTGGTTTTATTTTGGTAAAGCGTAATTGCCTAGAAGTATGTAAAGGTTTAGCTCGTTCGGTCAGCCTCGATTTGTATGATCAGTGGAACACGATGGAGCAGTATAACGGTAAATGGCGTTTTACCTCGCCAACCCATGTGGTACGTGCTTTTTATCAAGCCTTGCTTGAGCTTGAGGCAGAAGGCGGAGTTGCTGCACGTTATCAACGTTACTTACAAAACCAACAAACCTTATCGCAAGGTATGCAACAACTGGGCTTTGAGTTGGTACTTAGTGAAGAGTGCCCACAATCGCCCATCATTACCACTTTTCTTTACCCAACAGCCGAGACATTTAGCTTTCAGTCATTTTATGAAACGCTGAAAAAAGCAGGCTATGTGATTTATCCGGGTAAAGTCACTGACCTTAACTGCTTCCGTATTGGCAATATTGGCGAAGTTTATATTCATGACATTGAAGGACTTCTTGCTGCGATTGCGAGCTACTGCGAAAACCACCTAAACCAAGCTGTAACAGCATAATTTTTATTAAATTAAGGGGAATACATAATGACAACCAATAATACACAAATTCAGGCTGTGGTTTTTGACTGGGCAGGTACAACTGTAGATTTTGGCTCACGTGCACCAATTTTGGCTTTTATGGCTTTATTTAAAGACAATAAAGTTGAAATTACGGTTGAAGAAGCGCGTGCCCCAATGGGTTTAGAGAAACGTGATCATATTGCAGCAGTTTTAAAAATGCCGCGTGTAGCGGCGGCATGGCAGGAAGTATATAGGCAAGCTGCAACTGAAGCAGATATTGATCGTTTATATAAAGACTTTATTCCGTATCAGTTAAATTCTATTCCAACATGTTCTGCTTTAATTCCGGGAGCATTGGAAACGTTTGAAAATATTAAAAAGCGTGGTGCAAAAATTGGGAGTAACACTGGTTATGCGTCCATGATGATTGGCCGCTTGGTCAAAGATGCTGCCGATCAGGGCTATCGACCAGACTGTATTGTTACTGCAAGCGACGTGAAATATGGCCGTCCATATCCTGAAATGCTATGGAAGAACTTAATTCAACTCGACGTATCTGATATCAAAACCGTTGTAAAAGTAGATGATACTGTGGTGGGAATTGACGAAGGTTTAAACGCAGGGTGCTGGACAGTAGGACTTGCAGTTAGTGGTAATGAAGTCGGTTTAAGCTATGAAGAGTGGAGTGCATTATCGACCGATGAACAGATTATTCTAAAAGATAAGGCATACCAAAAAATGAATGCGTCTGGGGCTCATTACGTCATTGATAGTGTTGCTGATTTGCCAAATGTTTTAGATGATATTGAACGCCGTTTGGGGCAAGGTGAACGACCTTAAACAAATGTTTAGGTCTATATTTTTTTAAGCTTAGCTCCCTTGGGAGCTAAGCTTACCTAAAAAATTAAAATGAAGAGTAATAAACTCCACATATGGGGAAATAAAGAGTAACTTTGAAGAGTAAATTCCTTATTTCCTGCTAACCATCTAAAACACATGTTTAGATCGTTAGACCATCAATCCTATAGTCATATGACCTATAGGATTTTTTGTGATGGATCTTTTACGACTTTTGAGGGTCATATAATTTTTCTTTAATGAATAGGGCTGGTATCACACCACAAATCAGGTAGGCAGCGCCCATCACGACAAAACCTAACCCAATTGAGCCGCCAGAGGCTAAGAAACCAATCGTTGCAGGGGCTAATGCAGCGCCTAAACGACCGACGTTATAAGCACCGCCAATAGCTGTACCGCGGATTGCTGTTGCAAAGCTTTCGGTCATGTAGGTTGCATTTACGCCATACGGGATGCCGTAGAGGAAACCAAAGGTCACCAGTAAATATAGAATGTTGCTTGGCGAGTTATAAAACACAATTAAAGGTAGGAAAATAGCAGTGCCGATTGCACCAAAGGCATAAGTAAAACGACGTCCTAATTTATCGGCCATCATGCCCGCAAGAACTTTACCCAAAATCATCGCGGTATATGTACCTACCATATAAGCGGTCATTTCCTTAAACTTCATACCGAGTTCACTTTCTAGATATGAAGGCATCCAGTTATTTACACCATAATAGCCAAACTGTAAGAAGCCAGCTGTTAAAGCCCATAAGATAAACATATTACGGTTTCGTTTATCTTGGAAAATAAGCTTAAATGCCGAGGTTTTTTGAGCATTCTGAGCCACGACTGGTTGTTGTAGTCGAGACTTTTGCCATGCTTCTGGTTCGGGTACAAGCACATGCATGAGAACAGCAATAATGACGGGAATAATCGCAATATAAAACAACATGCGCCAACCATGATCAGGAATAATCCAACCTGCAAGCAAGGTCGCAACAATATAGCCGACGGTCCAGCCAGCTTGTAGCGTGCCTAGTACTGTGGTGCGATAACGGGTTGGGACATATTCGGCCATGAGGGTATTACAGGCGATATAAAGTGAACCCAAACCCAGTGATGCAAAAAATCTTAAAATACCAAACTGAAGAAAGCTTTGGGTGAAACCTAAGCCACAGGTGAGGAGCGAGAAAGTTAAAATAGAAATAACAACAATGCGCACGCGACCAAATTTATCGCATGCCCATCCCCCAAAAATTCCACCAACAGCCATACCTGCCAATGTAAAACTGCCAAGCATACCTGCTTGTACTGAACTTAATCCAAAATCTGCCTTAATACTATTTAAGCTATAAGACAGTAGCATCAAATCTGCACCATCTACCAATAGCGCCAGAAATGCAAAAATAAATGCTATTTTCCACGTATGAGGCTGTATACGAGAAAGACCTTCTTTGTAATTTGTAGCCATAATCCATTACCTACATTTGATAAAAAGCACTTCAAGTCGTTTTAAAGTGCTTAAAATTTGATTAAGACGCAGCGCGAATCATGTTTCGGGCAATAATCACTTGTTGAATTTGAGTGGTCCCTTCATAGAGACGGAACAAACGAACATCTCTATAAAAACGTTCAATGGCATATTCACTGATATAGCCCGCACCGCCGTGAATTTGTACGCAGCGATCAGCAACGCGGCCACACATTTCGGTTGCAAACATTTTTGCGCAAGAAGCTTCGGTGCTAACGTTTTGTCCTGCATCGCGTAGGCGTGCAGCGTCTAAGACCATACATTTAGCGGCATAAATTTCAGCTTTTGAGTCCGCAAGCATGGCTTGAATGAGTTGAAATTCGGCAATCGGTTGTCCAAATTGCTTGCGTTCGATGGCGTAATTTAAAGAATCGTCTAGCATTCGTGTTGCTGCACCGACACTCAAAGCCGCAATATGCAAACGGCCTTTATCGAGTACTTTCATGGCCGTTTTAAAACCAACACCTTCAACACCACCAATGAGTGCGGAGGCAGGAATACGACAATTTTCAAAAATGACGTCACAGGTATGGGCGCCTTTTTGCCCCATTTTTTTATCGCGTTTGCCAAGAGAAATGCCCGGAGTTTGGCTATCGACAATAAAAGCAGAAATGCCGCCAGCACCTTTAATGTCAAAGTTTGTGCGTGCCATGACTGTAAATACACCAGCATGAGGTGCATTGGTAATAAAGCGTTTGGTGCCGTTTAACACATAAAAATCGCCATCTTTTACTGCACTGGTTTTTAAAGATGCCGCATCAGAACCTGCATCCGGTTCGGTTAAGCAAAAAGAGCTGATCACTTCACCACGTGCTAAACGCGGTAAGAAAAAGGATTTTTGTGCTTCGGTTCCATCAATAATCAGGCCACTTGAGCCAATGCCATTATTGGTTCCAATCAGAGAGCGAAAAGCAGGAGAGGTACGGCCTAATTCAAAAGCGACATAGACCTCTTCTTCCATCGTTAGGCCAAGACCTTCGTATTCTTCAGGAATGGTTAAACCAAATAAACCTAGAGCTTTCATTTGCTCAACAATATCTTGAGGAATTTCATCCGTTTCAGCGACTTCATTCTCATGAGGAATTAATATACCTTCAACAAATTGTCGAATCATATCAACAAGTTGATCTAAGGTTTCCTGATCTCGAATCATAGTCTCGTCCTTTTACTACATGCAGAAAACATCAATGTGATGTTCGTAAAATCACCAATATTTGAAGCGATAGTAATCAAAGGACGAACGCAAAACAATATATTTTGAAAATTAATTTCGCAATGCGATACTTTGTTATTGATTTATGTTTGGCTAATTTATTGATTTATTTAAGCTATATTTTCTTATAAAAAATCATTATTTTTGGTGGAAAATTAAAGTTTGATTTTTTAAAAGAGCTGTGTATATTAAAAATATATATCGCTATGCGAAATTTTAAATGGATAAATTTTCCAATAGGAAATAAGTCACAAAATATAGTGGGATAAAGATGGGTGCTTTAAATGGAATTCGGGTGCTTGACTTAAGTCGGGTATTGGCTGGGCCTTGGTGTGGACAGATTCTTGCCGATTTAGGGGCAGAAGTAATTAAGATTGAAAGACCAAAAGTTGGTGATGACACTCGTTCTTGGGGACCACCTTGGATGAAAGATGACTCAGGCCAAGACACTCAAGAAGCTGCTTATTATCAGTCTACCAACCGCAATAAACTATCTGTTGCTATCGACATTGCCAGTTCTGATGGCCAAGAATTGATTAAAGCCCTTATTCAAGACACCGATGTCGTGATTGAAAACTACAAAGCGGGTTCTTTAAAAAAATACGGTTTGGACTATGAGTCTTTATCTGAGATTAACCCTAAACTGGTGTATTGCTCGATTACAGGTTTTGGTCAAAATGGCCCAAGAGCAGAGGAACCCGGTTATGACTTTATTATTCAGGGCATGGGCGGGCTTATGTCAGTCACGGGTGAGCGTGATGATTTGCCGGGTGGTGGTCCACAAAAAGTAGGTGTTGCATTTTCTGACTTAGCCACAGGACTTTATTCTACGATTGCCATACAGGCTGCTTTACTCAACCGACATGTGACAGGTTTAGGCCAATACATTGATATGGCTTTGCTTGATGTTCAAATTGCCACAATGGCAAATCAGGGAATGAATTATTTGTCATCAGGAAATATCCCTAAGCGTTATGGCAATGCACACGCTAATATTGTGCCTTATCAAGTGTTCAAAGCTTCTGACCGTGATTTTATTATCGCGTGTGGAAATGACACTCAGTTTATTCAACTCTGTCGAAGTATTGGTTTACCCGATTTACCAAATGATGCACGTTTTGCTCGAAATGCGGACCGAATCAAGCATCGTGATGAAATTATCGGAATTTTACAAACTCACTTTTTAACAAAAACAGCAGATGAATGGGTCGATGCAATCTATGCGGCTAAAGTTCCCGTCGGTGTGATTAATAACTTGGAACAAGCTTTTCAAGAACCGCAAGTAATTGCTCGAGAAATGCTGGTCGAGATGAATCATCCTCAACGTAAAAAACTGAAGGTAATTGGGTCACCAATCAAACTTTCTAGAACACCCGTTGAATACAAAACAGCACCGCCGCTGCTGGGAGAACATACGCAGGCGGTTTTAGGTCGAGTGGTTTCTTCAGACAAGTTAGCCGAGCTTAAAGAAAAGGGCGTAATTGGATAATTGATTTAAAAGCGGAAGGTTAAAATTATATTTAAAATCAGAAAATAAAATATTTAATCTTTCGCTTTAATGAGTTAAATGAAGTTATCTTTTAGATGCAGACTCGGATGTTTGCTCTTTTGCTATTTATAGAAAAAATAGATTATAATTTTCGCAGTGCGAAACAAAATATGGATTGGTATGACAATGAACGATGCAGTAGATGCAGAACAGACAGAAAAATTATTAGCGCCGTTAAGGCATGAATTATTACATCCGATTGAAGATATGCAGGATGAAAATGATCGCCAATTTATTACTGCATTAGCACGTGGTTTAGAGCTATTACGTTGTTTTACACCGAAGCATCAACATTTGGGCAACCAAGAGCTTGCTCAGATGACAGGTTTGCCAAAACCAACCATTACTCGCCTCACACATACCTTGTCGCGTTTGGGCTATATCAAACAAGTACCTAACTCAAGCAAATTTCAGCTTTCAGTAGGAGTTCTTGCTTTTGGTTATTCGATGCTGTCTAACGTATCGATTCGCTCTATTGCTCATCCATATATGAAAAATTTGGCAGACTATGCTGGCGCTGCTGTTGCAATGGCAACACGCGATCGACTGAATATGATTTACCTTGATGTGGTGCAAGGCAAAGGCAATATGACCATGCGTCGTCAAGTTGGAACTTATTTACCGATTCATTTAAGTTCGATGGGGCGTGCATGTTTAGCGGCAATGCCTGAAGATGAGCGAGAGTTTTTACTTGATGCCATTCGTAGCAAGCACAAAGAAGACTGGATCAAAATTAACCGTGATCTAGACAAAGCTTTTAAAGACTACCAAGATTTTGGATATTGTTTTTCAATCGGTGAATGGCATAAAGATGTAAATTCGGTTGCAGTCCCACTTATTCATGAACAACATGGTTTGCTGGTGTTCAACTGTGGTGGCCCAAGCTTTATTATGAACCGTGAAAAGCTTGAAGAAGATATTGCACCGCGTCTTTTACACATGGTGAATAATATTCGTACCGAGATTAGCTAAACCTATTTGATTTATTTATAAAAGCCAGCTTTGATCTTCAATGCTGGCTTTTTAGTGGGTGAGTTTTAGGCTGTTTGGCTGTGAAAGTTCGGTTTCCGTTTTTCTTTGAAAGCATTTAATGCTTCTTTAAACTCGGAACCCTGTAAACAACGCGAGAAAATAGTCGACTCATGATCAATACGATTGAGTAGATCATCGATTGGCATATCTCTTAGTAACTTTTTACTCAGTTGTAAGGCTTGGCTTGGTTTCTGAGCTAATTTGATTGCCACATCTTCAACTACTTGATCCAGCTCAGTGGCTTCAAATATTTCATTTACCAGACCATAATTTTTTGCCTGTTCTGCCGAAAACTTTTCACCGAGTAAAATAATTTCCGAAGCTCGAGCAAAACCCAATAATCTTGGCAAGATGTAACTTGACCCCGCTTCAGGTACAAGTCCCAAATTCACAAAGGGGAATTGGAAAATAGAGTTTTGGCTTGCATACACAAGGTCACAATGTAGAAGCATAGTGCTGCCAATACCAATTGCCACACCATTTACTTTAGCAATAATCGGTTTTGGAAACGTTGCTAAGCTTTTTAAGAAAACAATTGATGCGGGTGGTTTTGAACTTGATGCGTCGCGTTTTTCAAATGCATTGACATCATTACCACTGGTAAACGAAGAACCTTCACCAGCAAGCACAACGACATGAACATCTTGATTAGTTGCAGCTTGATCTAATGCCTGACTTAAAGCTGCATACATTTCATAATTAATTGCATTCTTTTTAGTGGGATTACTCATGGTGAGCGTTAGTATATTTCTATCAAAATATTCATGAATTGTGCCTGTTTTAAGCTGGTTTTGAGTTTTGTTGTTCTGCTCCATGATTCATTCCTTTAAATAACTTTCTGTCTAAAAATTAAACTTATTAAAATAATGCTATCGAAAAATAATTCCGTTATCAATTATTTTGTTTTATATTGTGGTATGGAATTTTGTATTGTGAAATTTTTACTTTAAGTCATTTTAAATGATGATAAGATTTATGTGTAAATAAGCATCTAGCTCTGCGAAGGAAATGAGAAGCTAGCTATAAAACAGTGAGTGGGAATAATATGAAGACCAAAATTACAGAACTATTTGAAATCGAGCATCCAATTATTCAAGGTGGTATGCATTATGTTGGTTTTGCAGAGCTTGCTGCTGCGGTTTCGAACGCGGGCGGGTTGGGCATTATCACTGGCCTGACTCAGCGTACGCCTGAAAATTTGGCAAAAGAAATTGCGCGTTGCCGTGAAATGACTGATAAGCCTTTTGGGGTAAATTTAACCTTTTTACCTACGGTGAATACCCCTGATTATCCGGGTTTTGTAGAGGCAATTATTAAAGGTGGCGTAAAGATTGTAGAAACAGCAGGGCGTAATCCTGAACAGGTGATGCCATATTTAAAGGCTGCTGGCATTAAAGTAATTCACAAATGTACTTCGGTTCGACATAGCTTAAAAGCGCAACAAATTGGATGTGATGCGGTTTCTGTAGATGGTTTCGAGTGTGGTGGTCACCCCGGTGAGGATGACGTGCCAAATATGATTTTATTGCCTTTAGCAGCCGATGCATTAGACATCCCGTTTGTTGCTTCAGGTGGTATGGCAGATGGGCGCTCACTCGCTGCTGCTTTAGCGATGGGAGCCGATGGAATTAATATGGGCACGCGCTTTATTGCGACTCAGGAAGCTCCCGTACATGCAAATGTGAAGCAGGCGATTTTAAATGCAACTGAACGAGATACGCGTTTAATTATGCGTGCTTTGCGAAATACTGAACGTGTTATGAATAATGCTGCTGTAGAAAAAATCGTGGCAAAAGAAAAAGCGCTCGGTGATAACATTAAGTTTGAAGATATTATTGAAGAAGTTGCTGGGGTTTATCCAAAAGTCATGATTGATGGCGATGTTAATGCTGGCGCATGGTCATGTGGGTCGGTAGCTAGCTTGATTCATGATATTCCGACATGCGATGAACTGGTTAGCCGAATTGTCAAAGAGGCAGAAGATATTATTCGCGGACGCTTATTAGGACTTTTATAGGATTTATCCTCGCTTCTATAACTCATTATTAGCCTAATTTATATACATCAGCACAAGTTTTAATTGTGCTGATTTTTTGCATCACGCACACAATAATAAAGACATACAACGGCAAAAATTAAGCCTAAAATACAGACACCTGTCCAACCGTAGTGTTTCCAAGCATAACTTCCTACCTTTGTTCCTAAAGCGCCGCCAGCAAAATAACCCGTCATATAAATCGCATTAAACCGTGAGCGTAATTCTTGATTAAGTTTAAATACAATACTTTGGTTGGTGACATGCACAGCAGAAAGAGAAGCGTAGAGAATAAGTAAGGCAATAATATAAAAAGCAAAATGGTAGGGTAAAAGTGAAAAAAGAATCCAACTTAAAATAAGGCCAATGCCGCAATAAATTGAAATTTTATGGATATAGCCTTGGTCAATAAATTTGCCTGAGAAATTGGCAACGAACGTTCCTAACACGCCAACAAAACTGAAAAGGCCAATGGTAAAGTCGCTAAAAAAATAGGGTGCTGGAGCCAAAAGCAACGACATGGTGGTAAAAGTTAAACTTACACAAGCAAATGTAAAACCACCAATATAAGTTCTGGTTCTTAACCGTCGATTTTGAATAAAAATCTGTGGTAAAGAACGAATAGTTTTTACATAGTTTTCAGATTTAGTCGGTGGAAATAACCCAATATTACGATGCAAAATAATGGCAATGATGAGTAACAGAAAACCACTGACCAGATAAATAATATTCCATGCAAAAAGCGTAGACATCAGCCCTGAAAGGGAACGGGCGAGTAAAACCCCCATCATCAGACCACTCAGAAGAAAGCCAACGACACGGCCGCTTTGTTGAATTGGAACCAGACTTGCAGCAAGTGGTAACAACAGTTGGGCTGCACTAGAAAATAGACCAGTAATGATAGTGCCAAGCAGCAAAAGATAAATATTGTGCGAAAAACCGCTAATAATTAATCCACTTGAAGCCAATAACATAAAGATAAATAGCAGCTTGCGCTTTTCTAATATGTCACCCAACGGCATTAAAAAGAGTAAACCACATGCGTAGGTGATTTGGGCTAGAGTGGGCACCCATGCTGTAGTTGTTTCAGTTAAATCTAGGCTTACACTAATTGAATGAATAAGTGGCTGACTAAAATAATTTCCACCTGTACAAATGCCTGCGGCAATCGTCATTAAAATAATGGTTGGGGTATAGAGTGCGTTTTTCATCATGCCTTAGTCATAATGAAAGTGGACCTTTAATCAACACAACCATGACTCTTTTAAGTACGGTTATTAGTGCGTTTCATTCAAGGCATCTTGAATATTGTGCACCATGTGGATTAAACGTGGTCCAATTTCACCTTCAAGTTTTTCCGGATTTAAATGAAAACTTGGCGCACCACAGTTAAAAACATAAAGACCGTGTTTCGAGCTGACCAAAGGTACAGCCACCGAGTTCACTTCTTTATGCCACTCACCTAACGACAAACAATATCCATAATCTTGATAATCACGGAAAGCTCTTTCTAATGAGCGTTTTATGGCTGGCCAGTTTTCTGGATTTTTTTGTTTCAATGCATCAAGTAGAAAGTTGCGCTCACGTTCAGGGGTCGCAGCTAAACATGCTCGTCCCATTGAACTACTATGAATTGGCAAAGTCGAACCAATTGGACGGCGCATATTTAAGGCTGTTTCAATTTGCACAACATCGATATACACCATATTTAAGCGGTCACGCGTTGCCATTGCTACAGGCGCTTGTACATACTGACTCATCTCTTCCATATATTGATGAGCAATATTACGTATCGAGATGTTAGATAAAGCTGCATATCCTAAAGATAAGACACCAATATCTAGTGTGTATTTAGTCGAGTTAGGCAATTGTTTTAAATAGCCTAATGACACAAGGGTATTAGTAATACGTGCAATAGTCGGTTTAGGTAAACCTGTCATTTTTGCTAATTCTTGGTTGCCAAGCACCTGATTATTTGCAGAAAAGCATCTTAAAAGTTCTAAACCGCGCGCTAAAGAAGCAATAAATTGCGGGTTATTTTCCCGATGTATATGCGAAATAGGATCTAAACGTATCTCATCAAAATTTATTGGTTTTTCAGTTTCCGTGTTTTGAGACATTCGATCCTCAAATATAATTAAAGCAATAGTTTTGCCATTATATTTCGCTCTGCAAAATAAATCCATTCATCACTGCGCTGTTGTGATGAATGGATATCGGGTTCAATAGTTATGAAACGTTTTCAATCACCATCGCAAGACCTTGACCTACACCAATACATAGGCTCACCACGGCATATTTCTTCTTACGGCGAATTAACTCGCGCGCTACTGTTAACGCAAGACGAGCGCCTGAAGCACCAAGTGGATGACCAACAGCAATTGCACCACCGTTCGGGTTTACACGTGGGTCATTAAAATCAACATTTAAGCCTTTTAAACAAGATAAAACTTGTGAAGCAAAGGCTTCATTAATTTCAATAATATTCATGTCATCTAAAGTAAGGCCAGCACGCGCAACTGCTTTTTTAATGGCTTCGATCGGGCCTGCACCCATAATGCGTGGTTCAATACCCGCAGCCGCGGCTGATAAGATTTTTGCCATTGGTTTTAGGCCATATTTTTGACCGGCAGCTTCTGAACCAATCAAAAGTGCTGCTGCACCGTCGTTAATCCCTGAGGCATTACCAGCTGTAACCACGCCACCTTCAAATAGAGGTTTTAACTTTGTGAGTGCTTCAACAGTTGAGCTTGGACGAGGGTGTTCATCTTCGGAAACGAGTTTAGGCGGTAATTTTTTGCCTTGGAAAACCTCAATTGGTGTAATTTCATCGGCAAAGAAACCTTCTTCTTTGGCTTTTTGATATTTGGCTTGTGATTGAGCTGCAAATAAATCAGCTTGCTCGCGGCTAATCCCAAACTCGGCCGCAACGTTATCGCCCGTTTCAGGCATTGAATGTCCGCCGTACTGAGCAATAATTTTTTTATTTGGAAAGCGAGAGCCAATGGTGGTGTCATAAATTTTTGCATCACGGCTATAAGCACTTTCCGCTTTACCCATCACGAAGGGAGCACGTGACATACTTTCTACACCACCTGCAATATACAGTTCGCCTTCACCACAAGTAATGGCACGTGCTGAGTCAATCACAGCGCCTAAACCACTCGCACATAGACGGTTTACTGTCTGGCCCGGTACAGTAACAGGTAACCCAGCAAGTAATAATGCATTTCGTGCCACATTACGACTGTCTTCACCCGCTTGGTTGGTATCGCCTAAAATAACATCTTCAATATCCGCGCCTGGTACACCTGTTTTTTCTAGTAGTTTTTGAATGACAGTTGCGGCCAAATCATCAGGACGAATTGAGGCAAGTTCACCTGCATGACGGCCAAATGGGCTACGTAAACCATCATAGATATATGCATTTAACATTGAGAAATTCCTTTTCAAGACTTGTGAGTAAAAGTAAGAGGTAAACGAAGTGCGACACGACGCTGTAACCACGGGCTAGGGCGGTAACGTGGGTCATGCGTAAGTGCTGTTATACGGTTTAGAATGAGTAAGATTTTTTCGCTACCGACTTGATCGCCCCATTCGATTGGGCCAAATGGATAGCCTAAGCCAAGACGTACGGCGGCATTAATGTCATCTACAGTGGCAACATTTTGCTGGGCAATATCACAGCCTAGATTAATCACCATCGATAAAACACGCTGAGCAACAAAGCCAATACTTTCATTAATCATGCTGACCAGATTTCCATCTAGATTGAAAATAGAATGAGCGGCTTGTCGGTATTCAGATTTAGTAATGAGTGAAGGCATCAAGGTGCGATGCTTTGCAATGCCATAAAGCATGTCTATAGCAACAGCATGTTCAGGGTTAACCCCTAAACGGGTCGCCGTTTGGGTTGTGTCTTCACCGTAACAAGCAAGTAAACATAAGCTATCTGTTTGTGGTTCAGGGTTGGTGTCTAGGGCAATATTTTGCTGAGTTAAATAATCTTCGAGCTGTTTTTTATCGTCTAAGAAGTCGGCAGCGATCCAAACTTTTGGATATTGTGCTAAACGCTCTACAAACTTCGCAGGTTGTTCACCTGTTTTGGAACCGGTTTCATAGTTATAAAAACCTTGATTAACCTTACGTCCAAGTTGCTTGGCATCTAGCATTTGCTTGGTCAGCGGGTTCGGTTTGTAGCGGGCTTCTTCATAGTACTGATGATAAATCGATTCCATAACTGGATGAGAAACATCAAGGCCAGTTAAGTCCAATAATTCAAAAGGGCCCATTCTAAAACCAACGCCGTCACGTAAAATACGGTCAATTTCACTGATGTCACAGACGTTCTCGTTTAAAATTTTGAGCGCTTCTGTGCCATAAGCTCGACCCGCATGATTAATAATAAATCCAGGGGTGTCCTTCGCAACAACAGGGCGATGACCAAATGCGCGAGAAAGATCATTTAAGGCGTCAATAATAAGTGGGTCAGTTTTTAAACCACGAATGACTTCGACCACTTTCATGAGTGGAACTGGGTTAAAGAAGTGATAGCCCACAACCCGTTCAGGTTTTTTGCAGTTTGCCGCAATCGCTGTAATAGAAAGAGAAGAAGTATTCGAGGCTAAAATGGCATTTTCTGAAACAACGTCTTCAAGCTGCTGCATTAAGCTTTGTTTGATATCGAGACGTTCAATAATTGCTTCTACAATGAGGTCGCAATTTTTTAAATCTTCAATTTGATGAGCAACAATTAAATGGTTATTTGCTGCTGCTGCTTGCTCAGATGTAATTTTATTTTTATCGACTAACTTTTGAAATGTAGCAGCCAGTTTTTCTTTAGCCTGTTCTGCTGCACCTGCTTTGGCATCATATAAATAAGTGGTATGACCTGACTGTGCAGCAATTTGAGCAATACCACTGCCCATAATACCGACACCAATCACAGCCATGCTTTTAATATCATAAGTCATGTCGATCATCCTGATGATTAATCTATATTTGAAATTAAACGGAAAAATGGGGTTGGGTGATTTAGCTTAAGCACTGTTTATCACCATCAATGGGTAAGATTTGACCTGAAATTGAGCGACCGCTGTCTGACGCTAAAAATAGGCATAAATCTGCAATATGTTTTGGATTAACAAAATATTTGAGCGACTGATTTTTCAGTGCATTTTGGGTCACTTCTTCAAGTGAGGTATGCGCTACATCGGCACGGGCCTGTAATACGCGTTGAACCCGATCACCATCTACTGCACCCGGAAGAATGGCGTTAACTCGAATATTATCTGCACCGAGTTCCATAGAAAGCGTTTTGGTAAAACCGATCAGCCCCCATTTTGAAGTGGAATAGGCCAATCGATATGGATAGCCTAAGCGTCCGGCAATAGACGACATATTAATAATCACGCCTGCTTCTGCTCGTTTTAAATGTGGAATTGCTAACTGAGTAATTAAAAAAGTGCTATTCAGGTTTAAATTAATCACCGTGTTCCAATCTTCAAAACTTAGTTCATCTGCTGCAACGGTTGGACCTGAAATGCCTGTGTTATTGACTAAAATATCAATACTGCCAAGTTTCTGAACTGCATGACTAAACATGAGTTTAATTTGCTCATGATCAGCCAAATCACAGGTATATATATGTAGCTTTGGATAATCTTGTTGAAATTGTTCTAGGCTTTTAGCATTAATATCACAAACAAAAACTTCATCCTGATTGTTTAAAAATACCTCTGCAATACATCGTCCAATCCCTGAACCACCTGCACTAATTAATACTTTTCTGGCCATTTTCATTCCTTTGTTATTATGGTTTTAAATTATTTACCTTGATACGACGGCTTACGCTTTTCGATAAAAGCTTGAACGCCTTCATTTTTATCTTCGGTCGAAAACAGTAACTGGAATGCTTTTCGTTCTAGCGTTAAGCCTGCATTTAATGGAACATCTTCGCTCATTAGTGCAACTTCTTTAATTTGTTGCAGGGCAATCGGCGGCATTTTTGCGAGGCTTTGTGCCATTTGGATTGCAGTTGGAATAGTTTGGTCATCTTCTGTGACTTGTGAAACAAGACCAATCAAATAAGCTTCTTCGGCTTTCACCATGGCACTCGTCATAATCATGCGCATGGCATGGAATTTACCCACAGCACGGAATAAACGTTGTGTACCACCAGCACCCGGCATTAAACCAACTTTAATTTCTGGTTGACCAAAGGTTGCGCCTTTACCTGCAATAATAATGTCAGCATGCATTGCAAGTTCACAGCCACCCCCTAATGCATAACCATTTACAGCAGCAATCACAGGTTTAGGGCACTGAGCAATCGCATTCCAATAACGTTCGGTATGGCGCAATAACATTTCTGTTGAAGTTGCTGTTGCCATTTCTTTTAAATCTGCACCTGCGGCAAAGACTTCTTCACTACCTGTGAGCACAACCGCATTGATCTCATCGTTAAAACTTAATTCGGTAAAAGCTTGTGCTAGTTGTTTGCGAACTTCACCGTTTAAAGCATTTTTTGCTTCTGGGCGGTTAATTTTTACAATCGCTATTTTTTGAATAGAAAAGTCGACTTCTACGAAATTATTCCCTGTTGACACACTCATTTTTGAATTCCTTGTTTCGCATATCAAAACTATATTCCTTTTATGATGCTTATTTTGGAATTTATTTCAAGTCTTATTTCTTTTAACAGCGTAGTTATTATCTTTTAAAATATCTAAGTTATTGATATTGCGTAATGGTCTAATTTTAAATTTCGTTAAACGAAATTAATTTTCAAAAAAGCTTGAAATTTATATTTTTGTTCTCGTACTATGAAACACATCCGCAGTAAACAAGATTTAAAACATGGTATCCAGACTAGCTGGAGATGGCTGATGGGTACGATGGAAATACATAAAAAGGGAGATCACAGATGATCCGTGATGAAGGGATGTTGGAGCAGTTACTTTCAACAATTCGCGATTTTGTAAAAAATGAATTGATCCCTCGTGAAAACGAAGTGGTAGAGAAAGACAAAATTCCAGATGACATTGTGCAGCAGATGCGTGAGCTGGGTTTATTCGGCCTCACAATTCCTGAAGAATATGGTGGCCTAGGCATCACCATGGAAGAAGAAGTCAGAGTTGCATTTGAACTTGGACAAACTTCACCAGCTTTTCGTTCTTTAATTGGCACCAATAACGGGATTGGCTCAAGTGCAATTTTGATTGATGGCACAGAAGAGCAAAAGCAAAAATATTTACCTCGTTACGCAAGTGGCGAAATTATTGGATCATTCTGTTTAACCGAGCCTGAATCTGGCTCTGACGCTGCCTCTTTAAAAACCAGTGCAGTAAAAGATGGTGACTTTTATGTGTTAAACGGCACCAAACGTTTTATTACCAATGCGCCCCATGCTGCAACTTTTACCGTAATGGCGCGAACCAATCCTGAAATTAAAGGATCGGGTGGCATTTCAGCTTTTTTAGTTGAGGCGAATACGCCGGGCATTACGTTGGGCAAAATTGACCAAAAAATGGGGCAAAAGGGCTCACACACCTGTGATGTGATTTTTGAAAATTGCCGTGTACCTGCTTCTGCACTGATTGGTGGAGTAGAAGGTGTTGGTTTTAAAACGGCCATGAAGGTGCTTGATAAAGGGCGTTTGCACATTGGTGCCTATAGCGTGGGTGTTGCCGAACGTATGTTAAACGACGCATTGCACTATGCGATTGAGCGTAAGCAGTTTGGTCAACCTATTGCAAACTTTCAGCTTATTCAAGCCATGCTTGCCGACTCTAAAGCCGAGATTTATGCAGCTAAATGTATGGTTTTAGATGCAGCTCGCCGCCGTGACAATGGTGAAAACATTAGCACGGAAGCATCTTGCGCAAAAATGTTTGCGACTGAAATGTGTGGTCGTGTTGCTGACCGCTGTGTACAGATTCATGGTGGTGCAGGCTATATCAGTGAATATGCCATTGAGCGTTTTTATCGAGATGTGCGTTTGTTCCGTTTATATGAAGGAACTACGCAAGTTCAACAAATTATTATTGCTAAAAACATGATTAGGAAAGCTACAGCCTAATAAAAAATCAAATGCCATGAGGCATTGGATGCCTCATGTTCCTTCTGAGGATATGGACATGACAACAGAAACAGTTACCCAAAATACGGCTAGCAGTGAAGCTATCCAGACACCAAAAAAGATTTGGATTACCGCATTTATATTCGCTTTTTTAACATTGTTGTGTGATGGGGCAGACTTAGGTTTTTTGGCATTGAGCCTAACCAGTCTTAAAACAGAATTTCATTTGACGGGTGTACAAGCTGGAACACTAGGCAGCTTAACGCTTTTTGGTTCCGCTGTGGGTGGTTTGATTGGTGGCTGGGCGTGTGACCGTTTTGGGCGGGTTCGCATTATTGTGTTCTTTATTGCTTATTCTTCAGTTTTAACCAGTGCGCTGGGTTTTACTGATTCTTATATGCAATTTGCAGTTTTAAGAACATTTGGAGCGATGGGCTTAGGTGCACTTTATATTGCCTGTAACATTCTTATGTCTGAAATGGTGCCAACGAAACACCGTTCTACCGTTTTAGCAACGCTGATGACAGGTTATACCCTAGGTTCTTTATTGGCGACATTACTAGCAGGTCATATTATTCCTGAACATGGCTGGCGTTTTCTATACTGGATTGCAATTACGCCTGTGGTTTTGTCAGTTTTGATGCACTTTTGCGTACCTGAACCTGAGTCTTGGAAAAAAGCGCGTCAATTAAAAGCGCTAGAAGTCGCTCAAAGCAACCAACCTAAAAAACGCCAAAACCCATATCTTGAAATTTTAAGAGATAAGAAACACGGCACCATGTTTGTTCTTTGGATTATTAGTACTGGGGCATTGCAGTTTGGTTATTACGGCGTAAGTAACTGGTTACCGGCTTATTTAGAGTCTGATCTTGGCATCAAGTTTAAAGAAATGGCCATGTATATGGTCGGTACTTTCCTAATTATGATGTTTGCCAAAGTGATTGCAGGGATCGTTGCCGACAAATTAGGGCGCCGCGCTGTATTCGCTTTCGGAACCATTGGTACAGCCTTATTTATTCCGGTCATTGTCTATTTAAATACACCAACCAATATTTTATGGATGATGCTGTTCTTCGGTTTCCTTTACGGTATTCCATACGCAATTAATGCCACCTATATGACAGAAAGTTTCCCGACTTCTATTCGAGGCTCGGCAGTGGGTGGTGCTTATAATATTGGCAAAGTACTTTCTATTTTCTCTCCATTAACAATTGGTTTTCTATCGCAAAACGGTTCTATTGGCTTAGGACTCTTGGTGATGGCTGCGGCTTATTTTATCTGCGGTGTAATTCCATTGTTATTTATTAAAGACCGACTATTTAACCCGCAAAAGGCAGAGTGACAGATCAATCTGTCACCTTAAATTAAGGATGAAAAGGGACAAGTGAGATGATAAATAAAATCACCAGTGACATTGAACCAATTTTAAAAGCTATTCCTGATGGGGCAACCATCATGACAGGCGGGTTTGGTGTGACGGGTCAACCTGCTGAATTAATTGAAGCCTTAATCGATTTAGGAAAAAAAGAACTCACCATTGTAAATAACAATGCGGCCTCTGGTGATCGTGGTTTAACTAAGCTCATTATTGCTGGCTGTGTTAAAAAAATGATTTGTTCATTTCCAAAATCTGCTGGATCAACCGTTTTTCAAGACTTATATAGAGCGGGAAAAATCGAGTTGGAACTGGTTCCGCAAGGTAATTTGGCTTGTCGTATTCAAGCCGCAGGTGCTGGTCTCGGTGCTATTTTTACTCCGACTGGGTATGGCACTAAAGTTGCCGAGGGCAAAGAAACTCGCACCATCAACGGTAAGAACTATGTGCTTGAATATCCACTTGAAGCTGATTTTGCACTGATTTATGCCGATAAAGCTGACCGCTGGGGCAATTTAACTTACCGTAAAGCAGCTCGTAATTTTGGCCCAATCATGGCAAAAGCCGCCAAGACCACGATTGTTCAAGTGAATGACACCGTAGAGCTAGGAACGCTTGACCCTGAGTGCATTATTACACCAGGAATTTTTGTTCAGCACGTTGTAAAAGTAGGAGATATCTAATGTCAGTTCAAAAGCGTTCTCGTGAAGATATTGCCAAACTCATTGCCAATGACATTCCGGAAGGTTCTTATGTCAATTTAGGAATTGGCTTACCGACCAACGTTGCTAAATTTTTGCCAAAAGACAAAGAAATCTTTTTACATTCGGAAAATGGGGTTTTGGCTTTTGGCCCACCACCACAACCGGGTGAGGAAGATCAAGACTTAGTGAATGCCGGAAAAGAACTTGTCACTTTATTAGATGGTGGATGTTTTATGCATCATGGTGACTCATTTGACATTATGCGTGGCGGCCATCTGGACATTTGTGTGATTGGTGCATTCCAAGTTGCGGTAAATGGAGACTTAGCAAACTGGCATACCGGTAAAGCAGATGATGTACCCGCGGTCGGCGGTGCTATGGATTTGGCAGTCGGTGCAAAAACGATTTATGTCTATATGGAACACGTCACTAAAAAAGGTGAACCCAAAATTGTAAAGGAAATTACATATCCAATGACGGGTGAGCAGTGTGTAGATCGTATTTATACAGATTTATGCATTATTGAACTCAAAGACCAAAAAGCTTATGTCACAGAAATGGTCGAAGGCTTAAGTTTCGAAGAATTACAGGCAGTCACAGACTGTGAACTAATCGATGCACGTGTAGCCTAAATTACACACGGAAAAAATGCTTCTTTAAGGATTAAAAGATGAAAAAATTAATTTTAGCTGCAGCTTGCGCTGCGGCTTCAGGGACTATTTTTGCAAATTCTTCAGATACCACAGAACAAAGAATCAATTTGCTAGAAACCGAGCTGCAAAAATTAAAAGCAGAACTTGCTGCTCAGAAACAAACTCAAAATAATTTACAGGTCAAACAGGTTAAGATCGAAGAGAACATTGAAAAAACTAAAGCAACGGTAACAGAAAAGCCTGTTGCTCCTTCATGGGTCACTTGGACAGATAATGTGAAGGTTTACGGTATTGCACGTGTTGATGCAGCGGTTGATTTTAAATCATCACCTGACTCGGGCGGTAGAACAACCAGCAGTCTATACCGAACACCTTTTGAAAGTGAAAAGCGTTCAAATCATGCGCGCTCTGATGCCATGATTAATGCCAGTCGACTCGGTGTTTATTTTAATAGCCCAAATAAAGCTGTGACGGGAAATATTGAAGCCGATTTCTTTGATAGCTCAAACATGGGAACGGGAGATGGTAAATTCCGTATCCGTCATGCATTTTTTACCTATAAAGATTGGACCTTTGGTCAAACATGGTCACTCATGTCTAACATGGAAACTCGTACAGAAGCTGTTGATTACACCCAATTTGTGGGAACCTCTTATACGCGTACTCCTCAAATTCGCTATGACTGGAAAATTGATGGCAATAATGATTTAAAAGTAGCTTTGGAATATACAGGTTCGAGAGTCTCGGCATTTCCAACTTTAACGGGTCGCTATACTTTTAAACAAGGTCCTTTAACAGCACTTGCGCAAGGCTTTATTAATGAAAAGTCTACAGATGTCGCAACTGCCACGGTGAAGAAAGTAAGTTGGGGTGCCGGAGGCGGCTTAAAATATCAACTCACGCCACAACAATCGGTACAAGCAAATTATCAATATATTGTTGGTGATCAAAAATTTATGCCGTATACCACCCAAAGTGGGTTGGCAAATTCAACAAGTTTAAATGCCGCGGGTGATTTCTCTTTAAACGAAGACAAAACAGATTTGGTTATGAATAAGTTGAATAGCATCAATATTGGTTATTCATATAAATTTAATGAGCAATGGCGTGCAAACTTATCGGCTTCAATGTTTGATTATGATGATGATACGGCTTATGCCAAACTCAACCCAGATGCTAATAAACGCTTAACGGACTACGCAGCTAACGTCTTTTATTCACCGATTGAGCAAATGGATATTGGTATGGAATATCATCAAGGCAAACGAGAAGTATTTGATGGCAGAACCGCTGATGTATCACGCGTAAACTTTGTATCGATGTATAAATTCTAAAATGGGACGTAATTAAAAATGGAAAAAATAGTTGAGCCCAATGCAGAAAATATACTGTCAAAAAGCTTTATTTTTATCATGGCAATGACATGTGGAATTTGTGCGGGTTCAAACTATTATAACCAGCCCTTAATCTATTCGATTGCTGAAGCATTAAAAGTTAATGCTGATCAAGTCGCTTTAACTATTGTGATTAGCCAACTGTCATATGCAGTTGGCCTTTTTATATTAGTTCCTTTAGGCGACTTTTTTGAAAAGCGCAGTTATATTTGCTTGCTCATGTGCTGTACGGGGCTTGCACAAGTAGGGCTATCCTTAAGTCAAACCTTGCCAGCTTTATATGGCTTTACCTTTTTAGCCACATTCTTTTCAATTGCGACTCAAGTTTTAGTTCCTTTCGCCGCAGGTTTAGCTAGTCCAAAAAAAAGTCCTCAAGTTGTAGGCACTCTCATGAGTGGTTTGTTTTTGGGAATATTATTGGCACGCTCTATTGCAGGCTTACTTTCTACAGTCTGGTCTTGGCATGCGGTTTATTTAATTAGCGGAATTGTCATTTTAGTGTTTGCTTGGGTGATGTGGGTGAAGTTACCAGTTGCGCGTAAGTCTCATCAACTTAATATTCTACAGATTTATGGTTCACTATTTTCATTAGCTGTTCATCAGCCTCATTTACTACGCCGTGGTTTTGCTGGTGGAATTGGCTTTGGAATTTTGGCCCTCATTTTTACCACCATGACTTTTATTTTAGCGAATGAGCCTTATCACTTTAATGATTTCCAGATTGGTTTATTTGGAATCGTGGGCTTGGCTGGCGTATTTGCGACTCCTTGGGCAGGTAAGAAAATTGCGGCAGGGCTTGAAAATAAAATTGCATTGATTTGCATGGGCTTATTAATAAGTGCATGGATACCGCTATTTTTTGCGCAGCAGTCTTTGGTGGCCTATGCTGTTGGTGTGATCATGGCGTACTTTGGTTTGTCGGCATTTCATGTTTTGAACCAAAATCTGGTCTACCGAATCTCGGCCGAGGCCCGTTCCCGTATTAATTCAATTTATATGACTTTATATTTTGGTGGAGCCGCCTTAGGTTCTTTTATTGCAGTTTATGCATGGAAACATTGGGGATGGGAAGCATGTGCTGCTTTAGGTTTGGCGATGGCAATGGTGAGTTTTATGATTGATCGCTTAGATTTTTATGAAATGAACAAGATTGCAAAACAAGAAAAAGCTCCATAAACAGGAGCTTCAATATTTTATTATTTGCGAATAATCATTAAGGTTGCCGAAGCAAAAGCATACACTTTGCCGTTCTCATCTACGATTTTTCCTTCGGTACTAATAATGTTACGGCCTGCGTTAATCAACTCGGCTGTCGCATAGTACGAAGTATCAACTTGCATGGGACGGATCATTTTTACATTTAAATCAATAGTTCCATAACCAACGCCATGTTCAAGTAATGTATGAGCTGCGCTGCCTGTTGCTGTATCTAAAGCTGTGGCGCAAAAGCCGCCGTGTACACCGCCTTGTATATTTCTATGTTCTTTGCGAGGGGTAACTTTATAAGTTGCTTTACCTTCGGAAACTTCAACGAGTTCCATTGGTATGGTGTGAGCCATAGGTGACGGAGAAACTTCACCATTTTTTAAAGCGGTTAAAAACTCAAGACCTGTGTATTTCGGGCTTTCCATAAATCGTCCTTGGATGATTAAGCAGTCTAATCAAGATACTACAAATTGTTTTTTTACGGAATAAAATTTTGCAATACAAAATTTAAATTTATTCTGATTAAGCAATGTTAATTACTTTTAATACTATATTTTTATTTTAAAACATGAATTTATGTCTTATCTCTATTTTTGAGTTACGATAATTTTATTAAATTAGTGAAAATATATTTTGCTATAAGAAATTTTTTGATATTTTGGTGAGATTGAAACAATAAAAGTCCATTTTTAAGGAAAAATGATATCTGCCCATGACACAGGCAGTGAGGTGAAAGGAAAAAAACTATGCCTTTATACAAAGCTCCATTACGCGATATGCAATTTGTACTGCATGAAATGCTTCAAACAGAACAAAACTATCAAGGTTTAAGTAAATATCAGGAAAGCGTAAATCGAGAATTAATTGATCAATATTTAGAAGCAGCAGCAGATTTTTGTGAAAATGAGTTGGCACCGATTAATCAAAATGGTGATCAGGAAGGCTGTCATTTAAATCAAGGCGTAGTCACAACGCCGAAAGGTTTTAAAGAAGCCTACCAAAAATATGCTGAGCTAGGTTTTACCTCGTTAACGGCCGATCCGGAATATGGTGGGCAAGGCTTGCCTACATTGCTGCGGATTGCTATTTCTGAAATGTTATGTGGTTCTAATTGGGCTTGGGCGATGTATCCCGGCTTGTCTCATGGCGCAATGAGAACCATTGAGCATCATGGTACTGAGCAACAAAAACAGCAGTATTTGACTAAACTTATTAGTGGCGTCTGGACCGGAACGATGTGTTTAACCGAATCACATGCGGGTTCGGATCTTGGATTAATTAGAACGAAAGCAGAGCCAAATCCTGACGGTAGTTACTCCATTACGGGTGAAAAGATTTTTATCTCGGCGGGTGAGCATGATCTTTCTGAGAATATTATTCATATTGTTTTAGCCCGTCTGCCTCAGGCACCCGCAGGGACCAAAGGTATTTCTTTATTTATTGTTCCAAAATTTAATGTGAGTGACGACGGTCAGGTGCTGGACCATAATAAAGTCGTTTGTAGCGCGATTGAACATAAAATGGGGATTCATGGCAATGCCACTTGTGTACTTAATTTTGATGGTGCTCAAGGCTATTTGATTGGACCTGAAAATCGCGGGCTCAATTGTATGTTTACCTTTATGAATACCGCACGCATTGGAACAGCTGTACAAGGGCTTGCTGCTTCTGAAATTTCATTTCAAGGCGCATTAAGTTATGCCAAAGAGCGCCTTGCCATGCGTTCGCTATCTGGTCCTCAATATCCTGACAAAAATGCCGACCCAATTATTGTGCATCCCGCTGTACGTGCGATGTTAATGACCCAAAAAGCGTTTTCTGAAGGTGGTCGTGCACTGGCTTATTTTCTGGCTCAGCATGTCGATATTGTGGAAAGTTCAAATGATCAGGAACAGCAAAAACACTCCGATGAATTACTAGCTTTTTTAACGCCAATTGCCAAAGCTTTTTTAACAGAATCAGGCAATGAGTCTGCAAAGCATGGCGTTCAAGTATTTGGCGGCCACGGCTTTATTGTTGAGCATGGCATGGAGCAAATTGTACGTGATGCGCGTATCTCAACATTGTATGAAGGAACAACAGAGATTCAGTCTCTAGATCTACTGGCACGTAAAGTCCTCAAGTCAGAAGGTAAACTTCTAAAAAATATGACCGATCTAATGGATCAATTTATTGGTCAACAGCAATCCAATGAAGTCTTGAAACCTTATTTAGAAAAATTAGCTGAGCTTAAGCAGCAATGGCTGTCACTGACCAAAACGATTGCCGACAAAGCAAAACACAACCCTGAAGAAATAGGGGCCGCTTCGGTGGATTATCTTTATTTTTCTAGTTACGTCTTGTTCGCTTATTTATGGGCGCGAATGGCACAAGTTGCCTATGAAAAATTAGAATCGGGTACACAAGAGGAAGCTTTTTATAAAGCAAAATTAACTACTGCTAAGTTTTTCTATCAAAAGCTTTTGCATCGTACACAGAGCCATGCCGCTTCTATTGAGTCTGGAGCTGAATCTGTGATGGAGCTTGATCAAGATGCTTTTGCTTTTTAGTGAATGGTAAGTTCTAGAATCGCTGGGTGAAATTGACATGCGAAATTTTACCTAGTGATTAAATTTGTAATTTTAGACTCATCAGTTTTTGGTAGGAAAAACCAGTTGAGCCAATGAAATAGAGGGTTAACATAAGCATTAAAACGTGAATTTTCATCAAATATTAAAGTTGTATAAGGACTAAGGAAAGAAAATCATGAATGCTTATTATCAATTACTGAATAGAACAATTGGTCCTCAAGGTGAAGTCATTGCTCATTATTGCTCAACTGTCCATGCACAAGGGGCTTGGAACCCTCATGAACAGCATATGGCACCTGCAAGTGGTGTCATCGCAGCAGAGTTAGAGCAATTTTCACCACGACAAGATATGCGAATTGGTCGAATTAGTTTTGATATTTTTGGTTTGATCGCTTTTGGTGAATTTACGATTAAGACACATGTGATTCGTGCCGGTAAAACCATTGAACTGATTGAAGCTGAAATGCAAGCACAAGGTAAAACTTGTATTGTGGCTAGAGCATGGCGTATGTGTACTCAAGATAGTTCCGATATTGCGGGGCTTGAAGATCAGCCAGTTCATCATCCAGATACCTTTACCGAATGGACGGGCATGAAAAGATGGCCGGGTGGTTTTATCCAGACATTAGTCACTAAAACTAATGATCAACATCGTGCGGGAAAAGGTATTGTTTGGCTCAATAATGATATTGAAATCGTGGAAGGGCAACCGACCACAGATTTTGCGCATTTAATTGGTATGATCGATGCCGCAAACGGCATTGTACCAAGACAAGAAGGTGAATTTACGTGGGGCTTTCCAAATCTTGATTTACAAATCCACATGCACCGCTATCCGCAAGGGAAATGGCTAGGTTTGGAAACCGTTCAGCAATATGGTTCGGATGGCATTGGTTTAACCAGTGCAGTTTTACATGACGTGTATGGTCCATTTGGACGAAGCGAGCAGATTTTGACTTTACGTAAAATGGCTAAATAAATTTTTGAGCCAATAAAAAGTCATCCCTCAGGATGACTTTTTATTTTGATATTTAATTTTTAGTTACGGACTTTGAGCAGTGTTGGTGTAAGTTCATCCCAACGTTGTTTTGCAGCGTCCATTCCTTTCATTTTGATATGACCATAACCGCGGACTTCTGCTGGTAATTTTGCAATTTGCTCAGCAACTGCCAAGTTATGATTGTCTGGTGCTTCAACAAGTGCTTCAACAAATGCGATGTAACGATCACGCCATGCTTGTTCGTGTTGACGTTCTTCTTGACGTGCAAATGGGTCAAGGAAAGTTTCACGAAGCCATTGTAAGCGAGCAAGCATCATCATTGGGAAGCGCATCCAGTAACCAAACGCACGTTTACGGACATTTTTCAGACCACCAAGCAACGCTGGCGGAGCAAGATGATACGTTAAACGTAAGCCTTTACCGAATTGGGTTTCAATTGATTCTTTGAAGCTTTTACCTGTTAGTAGACGTGCAACTTCATATTCATCTTTATATGCCATGACTCTATAAAGCTGAGTTGCAATCGTACCTGTTAACTCTTCTGGTAGTTTTTTAGCTGCCAGCTCTACAAGTGTACGGTATTTAGCTGCATAAGCTTCATTCCAGTAGTCTGTTAAACGAGCAGAACGGTCTTCAACAAGTTCAGCTAAAGTTTGCGGAGTTTTAGTTTTTGGCATTGCAGCAACTAAACGTGCAGCTAAAGTTGGGTCACTTGCAAGATGACAACCCACGCGGAAAGCTTCTAGGTTCTTTTCAACAGCAGTACCATTTAAGCGAATTGCTTTTTCAATGCTTTCACGCAGTAATGGAATACGTCCAGATTGCCATGCCATACCGAGTAATAACTGGTTGGTATAGATTGAATCACCTAAGAGCTGAGTTGCAATGCGAGCCGCTGGCAGAGAAACCAGTTGACCTTGACGAACGCGACCACGAAGACGATCAATTAAATCACTAATAGGCGCATACCAGTCACGAGATTTAATAAACTCAGAAGTAGGAGTGCTGTCTTCATTCACAATAACTAAAGCATCATCTTTTAAGCGAGATAGAGCAGCGCTACCACCAGCGACTACAGCATCTGCACCGATGAGTAATTCACATTGTCCTGCCGGAATTTTGGTAGAAGAAATTTGTTCATCAGTTGCTGCAAGTTGAACGTATGAATAAACCGTACCACCTTTTTGCGCAAGACCTGCCATGTCCATAACACGTGTTGCTTTACCTTCGAGGTGAGCCGCCATACCAAGCAGTGCACCAATAGTCACAACACCTGTACCACCAATACCACCAACCATAATACGACTTGGAACATCATATAACTGAGGAATAACTGGGGATGTTGGCCAACCTGCACCAATACCTTCAAATTTAGCAGGACGTTTCATATCACGTGTATGAACAGTCACAAAACTAGGGCAGAACCCTTCGGCACAAGTGAAGTCTTTATTACAGCTACTTTGGTTAATTTGACGTTTAGTACCTAAAGCAGTTTCTACTGGTTCAATAGATAAACAGTTTGATTTTTTCGAACAGTCGCCACAGCCTTCACAAATATCACTGTTAATGTATAAACGCTCAGCTGGGTCAGGGTAGACGTCACGTTTACGGCGACGACGTTTTTCACTGGCACAGGTTTGTACATAAATTAAAGCGGTTACGCCTGAAACTTCACGTAACTCGCGTTGAACTGCGTCGAGCTCATTACGGTGGCGAATTTCTACGCCCGGTGCAATGCCGTCTTCTTCGTTTAATAATTTAACTTCATCCGTCACGATGACTTGTTTTTTAATGCCTTCGGCAGCAAGCTGACGAGTTAACTGGGCAACGCTCAAATGTCCATCTACATGCTGACCACCTGTCATAGCGACTGCATCGTTGTAGAGGATTTTGTAGGTAATATTGGTTTTTGCAGCGATAGACTGACGGATTGCTAAGTAACCTGAGTGGAAGTAAGTTCCGTCACCAAGGTTAGCAAAAATGTGTTTTTCATTTGTAAAAGGCGATGCACCGACCCAGCTTACGCCTTCACCGCCCATTTGAGAGAACGTTTCGGTACCGCGGTCAAGTGAAACGGCAATATAGTGACAACCGATACCGCCTAATGCACGGCTACCTTCAGGAACTACGGTTGAAGAGTTATGAGGGCAACCACTACAGAAATAAGGTTTACGTTCTGCAAGATCAATAACACGTTTTGATTCTTGCTCTGCTTTTAATAGTAAGTCGATTCTGCTTTGGATTTGTGTTTTTAAGCTTTCTGGAATATCGAGTTTTAAGAAGCGAGCAGCCAGCATTTTTGCAATAGGTTCAGGCTGGTACTCATAGTGACCAATAAGCGGCGCTTCTTCAATAGAAGTACTCCATTCACCTTTGCCGTCAGTTGCTTTACCAATGACACGAGGACGTTTGCCATCAGGCAGTGAGTACAGCTCATCTTTAATTTGTGTTTCAAGAATTGGACGTTTTTCTTCAATAACGATTAGCTCTTCTAAACCTTCGGCAAATTCACGAATGCCTTGTGGTTCTAAAGGCCAAATCAGACCAACTTGATAAACACGTAGCCCAAGCTGTTGGGCAGTTTCATCTTCAATACCTAAAATGCGTAAGGCTTCAATGGTATCTAAATAACCTTTACCACTTGCGGCAATACCGACACGGGCATTTTCACAAGGCCATGTAACAGTATTGATTTTATTGGCACGGGCATAGGCCAAAACAGCAGGTAAGCGATATTTATAAAGGCGTTCTTCTTGTTGGATACCATGGTCTGGCCAACGAATATTAACGCCGTCGGCAGGAAAAGTAACATCTTCTGGTATAACCGGAGTAACACGGTCTAGGTCGACATGAACAGAAGCAGAAGTTTCCACAATTTCACTGACCAACTTCATTGAAGACCAAACGCCAGAAAAACGTGAAACGGCAATGGCATGAACACCAAAGTCTAAAATTTGTTGAACGGATGTTGGATAGAAAATTGGAATACCACAACCAATCATGACATGTTCAGACTGGTGAGGGATTGTAGAAGATTTACATGAGTGGTCATCACCAAATAAAGCAACGACACCACCACGTTCAGAGGTACCAGCTAAGTTAGCATGGCGGAGCACATCGCCTGAACGATCAACACCTGGGCCTTTACCATACCACCATGAAGACACTCCATCATATTTACCTTGGCCTGAAAGGTTAACTTGTTGGGTACCCCAAATTGCGGTAGCAGCCAAGTCTTCGTTTACACCAGGTTGAAATACAACATTATGGGATTTAAGTAATCCTTGAACTTGCCAAAGGAAACTATCATAGTTACCAACAGGAGAACCGCGATAACCAGAAATAAAACCAGCAGTATGATAACCATTCATCGCGTCACGGCGAGTTTGGGCAAGAGGCAACCGAACAAGTGCCTGAATGCCGGTCATATATGCTGTACCGTTATCACTTACATATTTATCTTCAAGTGACACATCCTTTGTTGCAATAATATTTGGAGTGACTTTTGTAGCTATATTCATTTATATCTCCTTAGAATTTTTAGTAGCTCGGACTACTTTCTTTTTTCAACATCCAGTTGAATATTTGGAGCAAGTGACATACGAAATAAAAAAAGATCGGTTCCTCTTCTTAAAAAGAATTAGTGCCAATGTATGTACATTTAGTCATTGTGGTTGAACTAAACTGGTGCAACAATCCGTAATTTAGGAAAACATATTTACGTTATGCGCAAAAATCTCGATGGTGGACTATTGCATGCAATGCATGCATTCCTGAAAGTGATTGATAGCGGGAGTTTCACAGCAGCAGCTGAGCAGATGGATCTGACCACAGCACAGGTTTCACGTCTTATCAGCGAGCTAGAAACACGCTTAGGTACAAAATTAATACAACGCTCAACGCGCCAGCAGGCACTGACCGATATTGGTGCGACTTACGCAGAACGCTGTCGCCAAGTCATTTCAATGGTGGATGAAGCAGAGTCGGAAGTGACAGGAACGGCATCTAAACCCAAAGGACGTTTACGTGTGTTAAGCATGGGAAGCTTTGGACATCATTATGTTTTTCCAGTGATGGCCGAATTTTGTAAGCATTATCCTGAACTAACCGTGGAATATACGACTTCACAGTACGTTCCAGACTTGTTGGCAAAAGGGGTGGATGTCAGTCTTTATCTCACTGAATCTTTAACAGACTCCCGTTTTGTTGCACGCAGAATTGGCACTATTTTTTCTGTTTTATGTGCTTCACCTGCGTACCTCGAGAAACACGGTGTACCGAATTCTCCAGAAGACTTAAAAAATCATGCCTGTTTACGCTTGGTAAACCCGTCTATTACGCCAGATTGGCACTTGTTAAATACAAGTGGTGAGTCTTACCAAATCGACATTGGCGGGCAACTCATTGCAGATAACCCTGAGTTATTGTTAGATGTGGTGCAACAGGATATGGGGGTCGCGTTATTGCCGATGTTTTCGGCTTTAGACGCGGTTCAAAATGGAAGATTATGTCATATCTTGTCTGAGTGGCGTTCGCCCGATATTGGAGTTTATACCTTATTGCCTTCACGCCATTTTATTGATGCCAAAACACGCGCATGGCTGGATTGGGTAGAAGAATATATTTCTCCAAAAATTGAAATGGATGCATCTTATTTTTATAAATAATGAGATAAATTTTTTAAGGACTAAAATAGAAAAGGATGAAGAATAATACGGATTAGAATAAAAATAGGGTAGAAAATGCTTCTTTTGAAAGAGGCATTTAATACAGAGATGAACAATAAATTTTAAAAAAATTGCATGAGAGATTGTGTCCCAATTCCTGAACAGAATGAGATAAAGATGAGATAGGATGATCTGGTACTTTGCCTAATATTCAGCTTTATACCAGATGCTGAGCTATTTTAATTTATGACTATGCACACTTGGTTTGCCAATACGCATTTGCATAATTCGATAAGCTTTTTCGGTTTAATACATGGCTAATATTTTGGCTGGCTTGCATCAATTTTTCTAAATTAATGCCAGTTTCAAAACCCATGTGTGACAGCAAATAAAACAAATCTTCGGTTGATACATTGCCAGAGGCGCCTTTGGCATAAGGGCAACCTCCAAGTCCTGCAAGAGACGAATCAAAAACACGAATACCTTGCTGTAAAGACTGATAAATATTGGCAATTGCCATGCCATAGGTGTTGTGGAAATGCCCAGCTAATACCTTGCTATCGAGTTCAGCAAGGCAGGCTTGCCATACCTTTTGAACACGATCTGGTGTTGCGGTGCCAATGGTTTCACCTAAAGACACTTCATAGCAGCCCATGTCATAGAGTCGTTTAACAACTTTCACCACTTGCTCAGGTGCAATTGCGCCTTCATAAGGGCAATCGACTATACAAGAGACATAACCGCGTACACGGATATTATGTGCTTTTGCAGCAGTCATGACATCGCTAAACTTCTCAAAGCTTTCGTCAATTGAGCAGTTAATATTTTTACGGGTAAAGCTTTCAGAAGCTGCGGTAAACACCGCAACCTCTTTGCATCCTACCGCTTGAGCAGTTTCAAAACCTTTGATATTGGGGGTGAGCAGGCTAAATTGCACATCGGTTGTTTGGGGTAATAACTTAAATAGCTCGTCACTTTGGGCCATTTGCGGTACCCATTTTGCCGAAACGCATGAACCGACTTCAATAGATTTCAGACCTGCATTAATCAGGTCATTAATAAAGTTTAAGCGTTGTTCGACGGTTAAAGCCTGCTTTTCGTTTTGGAGGCCATCTCTGGGACCGACCTCCACGATTTTGACAAACTCAGTCATGCAACTTCCTCCTGAGCAGGCTGAAATTCCACAAGCTCGTCGCCAGCTTTGACCTGATCACCGACTTGGAAGTAAGAATCTACAATCACGCCATCTTTAGGCGCACGAATGGTATATTCCATTTTCATGGCTTCAAGTGTCATTAAAATATCGTCTTTCTTCACGCTATGATTTGCACTCACCAAAACTTGCGTGACCACACCCGGCATTGGTGCTTTTAAGTGACCTTCATCGGCTTGGCTATCTGCTTGATTAAAGTCTTGGCGAATATAAGCAAACTTATAGCTTTGTCCGTTTTGGAACAAGGTAATGCCTTGCTGACTTTGGTTAAAAGACAGCTTTTGCTGAGTTCCACTAATTTGAACAGAAGCAGTATGTGCATCAATCAATTGACCAGAAATTGGGTAGCTTTGACCGTTATATTCTGCGGTGAAGCCATCTTCATTTGAGGCAAATTTGATTTGAATATTTTGGTTTAAATAATTTAATTTAATACTGTGCTGATAGGTAATATTTAAACGCCAAAGCGGCTGAGCCTGCCAAAGCTGTTTTTGGCTTGAGCTGTTGTTATTAAGTTTACTTAAAAACTCAATAAATGCTGCTGCCACCACCAGTTCAGGTTTGATATCTTCTGGGCTAAACAAGAAGTTTTGTTCACGTTGAATCAGGTTGGTATCAAGCTTGGCTTGTTTAAAAGACTCACTGCGTACAATTTTTTCAAGAAAGGCAATGTTGTTGCCTAAGCCATCCACATGGAATTGGCTTAAAGCATTTTGCATTTGAATAAGTGCAGCTTCACGGTTTTTACCCCATACAATGAGTTTGGCAATCATAGGGTCGTAATACGTCGTGATTTCATCGCCTTCAACAATACCGCTGTCTACACGCACATATTGGTTTTGCGTTGGGTAATGCAAATAGTCAATTTTTCCGATTGCAGGTAAAAAGCCTTTTTCAGGTTCTTCAGCGTAAATACGTGCTTCGAGTGCATGTCCGTGAATTTTTAATTCGTTTTGTAGTTTAGGTAAAGGTTCGCCATAAGCGACACGAAGTTGCCATTCGACCAAGTCTTCACCTGTAACCATTTCAGTGACAGGGTGCTCGACTTGCAGACGGGTATTCATTTCCATGAAATACGCTGTACCGTCTTGTTCTACAATAAACTCAACCGTACCTGCGCCAACGTAATTTACGGCGCGTGCAGCATCAATTGCCGCTTGGCGCATTGCATCGAGCTTCTCGCTTGGCATTTGTGGAGCAGGGGCTTCTTCTAACACTTTTTGGTGACGGCGTTGTACAGAACAGTCGCGTTCAAACAAATGTACGTAGTTGCCATGTGTATCGCCAAACACTTGCACTTCAATATGGCGCGGTTGAATCACATAACGCTCAATTAAGACGTCATCATTACCAAAGCTTGATTTGGCTTCACGTTTACAAGAGGCTAAGGCATGCAGAAAGTCTTCACTGCGTTCAACCAGACTCATGCCTTTACCACCGCCGCCAGCACTGGCTTTAATTAAAACAGGATAGCCAATTCGGTCTGCCTGCTGTTTTAAAAAGTCGGCATCTTGGTTAGTTCCGTGATAACCCGGTGTTAAAGGAACACCTGCTTTTTCCATTAAAGCTTTAGAAGTCGCTTTTAAGCCCATTGCTAAAATGGCATCCACTGGTGGCCCAATAAAGCAAATGTTGTGTTGTTGGCAAGCGAGCGCAAACTGGTCATTTTCAGAAAGGAAGCCGTAGCCCGGGTGAACCGCTTGGCTGCCTGTTTCAATCGCTGCTTGAATAATACGGTCGGCTTGCAAATAACTTTGAGTTGCAGGGGATTGACCAATATAAACCGCTTCATCTGCAAGTTTGACGTGTTGTGCATTTGCGTCTGCATCTGAGTAAACGGCAACTGTTCTAATACCTAATTTTTTAGCTGTACGAATCACACGGCAGGCAATCTCGCCACGGTTCGCAATTAAAATCTTTTCAAACATGATGATCGTCCTTAATTGTTGTTATTCGAGTTAGAAACCCAAGCAGGCTGTTGCTTATTTAAAAAGGCACTCAGACCTTCTTTTGCCTCGCTGCCTTGACGAACTTGAGCAATATGATGAGCTGTCTGTTGCAGCAAATCATTGCTCATGGTCTGGTTGCTCACCATTTGAATGAGTTGTTTTGAGGCCGCTTGAGCGTGCGGACCACCGAGTAATAGAACATCAATAATTTCTTGAACTTTTTTATCTAAATCTTCGGCATCTGCTACCTCGTGTGCCAAACCAATTTGTTTGGCTTCATGTGCTGAAATTCGCTCGGCAGTTAAGAAGTAACGTGAGGCTTGTCTTGCACCAATCGCACGAATTACATAGGGGCTAATGGTAGAAGGAGCAAGACCTAAACGAACCTCAGAAGTTGCAAACTTGGCATCAGTGCTGGCAATGCAAATATCACATGCCGATGCCAAACCCATACCACCACCAAAAGCAATCCCATGCACGCGGGCAATGGTCGGTTGCTTAAGTGTTGCAAGTGCATCAAGCATTTGCGCAAGTTTTAATGCATCTGCTTCATTTTCTGCTGAAGATGCTTGACCTGCCTGTTTCATCCAGTTGAGGTCGGCACCTGCCGAAAAGCTTTTGCCGCGACCAGCTAGAACCACAACACGAACATCATTACGTGTATTGATTTGTTTAAAGCAGGCATGTAGTTCTTCAATGACGATTGTATTAAAAGCATTGTGCAATTCAGGGCGGTTCAGCCAAACATAGGCAACCTGACCTTGTTGTTCGAGTTGTAAAAATTGATAGCTCATATACACCTCTTACATGCGGAACACGCCAAATTTGGTCGGCTGGATTGGGGCATTCATGGCCGCAGCCAAACTTAAACCAAGTACTTGGCGAGTTTGCGCTGGGTCAATTACACCATCATCCCAAAGTCGGGCAGAAGCATAATACGGATGGCCTTGGCGCTCGTATTGTTCACGAATTGGTTGTTTAAATTCGTCTTCTTGTTGCGCTGACCACTCGGCACCTTTTTGCTCAATCTGATCACGTTTTAAAGTCGAAAGTACACTTGCGGCTTGTTCGCCGCCCATCACTGAAATACGAGAGTTCGGCCAAGTCCATAAAAAGCGTGGTGAATAAGCACGTCCACACATACCGTAGTTACCTGCACCAAATGAACCACCAATAATCAAGGTGAGTTTTGGTACATTTGCAGTGGCAACTGCCATAACCAATTTGGCGCCGTTTTTTGCAATCCCTTCATTTTCATACTGGCGGCCAACCATAAAGCCCGTAATGTTTTGTAGGAATAACAAAGGAATATTGCGCTGAGTACATAGCTCAATAAAGTGCGCACCTTTTTGTGCAGACTCTGAAAATAAAATTCCGTTATTGGCAATAATGCCGACTGGCATACCATAGAGTGAAGCAAAACCGGTAATCAGTGTTGAACCAAAACGTGCTTTAAACTCGTCAAAACGAGAGCCGTCTACAATACGGGCAATCACTTCACGTACATCAAAAGGTTTACGTGCATCACTTGGAACTACGCCATAGAGTTCTGATGCATCAAACAATGGTTCATCAACTTGTTTATTTAAGTCGTTTGGCTTTTTATTTAAGTTAGCAACAATGTTTCGTGCAATCGCAATCGCATGTTCATCATTTTCAGCTAAATGGTCAGCTACACCCGAAAGCCGTGTATGCACATCACCACCACCTAAATCTTCACTACTCACGACTTCGCCAGTCGCAGCTTTTACAAGAGGAGGGCCACCTAAGAAAATCGTACCTTGATTACGGACAATAATGGTTTCATCAGACATGGCTGGTACATAAGCACCACCTGCGGTGCAGCTACCCATCACCACAGCAATTTGGGCAATACCAAGGCTCGACATACGTGCCTGATTATAGAAAATACGCCCGAAGTGATCACGGTCTGGGAAAACCTCATCTTGCATTGGTAAATACGCACCGCCTGAGTCCACCAAATAAATACAAGGCAAGTGATTTTGTTCAGCAATTTCTTGTGCGCGTAAATGCTTTTTAACCGTTAGGGGATAATACGTTCCACCCTTAACCGTTGCATCGTTGGCAACGATCATGCAAGTTACGCCGTTGACTTGACCAATACCTGCAATCACACCCGCAGCAGGAACATCATCTTCATAAACGTTGTACGCTGCCAATTGACCAATTTCTAAAAATGCCGTGCCGACATCAATCAGTTGATCAATACGTTCACGAGGTAAAAGTTTGCCTCGAGCCAAATGTTTTTGACGGGCATTTTCACCGCCGCCTAAAGCAATACGCTGGGCAACTTGTTTTAGATCTGTGACCAATGTTTGCATGGCTTGCTGGTTTGTTTTGAAGTCTTCGCTTCGAACATTAATCTTGCTTTGTAATTGGTTCATAAGATGCGTCCTTATTTATAATTATTATTTGGTTTCATTGAAAAGTTCGCGGCCAATCAGCATGCGGCGAATTTCAGAAGTTCCTGCACCAATTTCATAAAGTTTTGCATCGCGCCATAAACGGCCAGCAGGGAATTCATTGATATAACCATTACCGCCTAAAGTCTGGATTGCTTCACCCGCCATCCATGTTGCTTTTTCAGCAGCATATAAAATGGCACTTGCGGCATCTTTACGTAGGCTGCGGTCATGATCCGCTTTGTCACAGGCAGCACCAACAGCATAGACAAGAGCTTTACATGCCAACCATGTTGAATACATATCGGCAAGTTTGCCTTGCATAAGCTGGAATTCACCTAAAGCTTGGCCAAACTGTTCACGTTGATGTAAATAAGGAATCACGACATCTAAACAGGCATCCATAATGCCTAAAGGTCCGGCACTCAAAACTGCACGTTCATAGTCCAAACCACTCATCAGTACTTTTGTACCGTTACCAACACCACCGAGTACGTTTTCAGCAGGCACTTCTACATTGTCAAAGAACAGCGGGTAAGTGTTAGAGCCACGCATACCGAGTTTGTCTAAGTGGTTGCCGTGACTAAAGCCTTTCATCCCTCTTTCAACTAAAAAAGCAGTCATACCTTTCGCACCAGCTTGCGGATCAGTTTTGGCGTAAACCACGAGTACATCTGCATCCCCGCCGTTGGTGATCCACATTTTTGAACCATTTAAAACGAAGTGATCACCTTTTTGTTCGGCACGTAATTTCATGCTAACGACATCTGAACCTGCATTTGGTTCAGACATTGCAAGGGCACCCACATATTCACCGGAAATCAATTTTGGTAAATACTTTTGTTTTTGCTGCTCGTTACCGTTACGGTTAATTTGGTTTACACATAAATTAGAATGAGCGCCGTATGACAGGCCAATAGATGCCGAAGCACGAGAAATTTCTTGCATGGCAATAATATGAGCTAAATAACCCATATTGGCACCGCCATATTCTTCAGAAACCGTCATGCCTAAAAGGCCCATATCTCCGAATTTTTTCCAGAGATGTGCAGGGAATTTGTTGTCTTGATCAACTTGTTGGGCAATTGGTGCAATTTCTTTTGCACAAAATGCTGCCACTGAATCTTGAAGCGCAATTAAAGTTTCATCTAGACCGAAATTCAAGCTGCGTAGGTTCATGATATCTTCATCCTATTGGTTATATTTGTTGTCCATAAAATATTTTGTGGGTATTTGATAATTACCATACAATGATTTTTTAAAAAAGTGAATACTGATTCATAAAATGATTTACAATTCATTTTATTTGTTAGAGAATAAATTATGAGCTATAAACGATCATCTTTAATGCAAGAGCGGATGGAACAAAATCGTAAGTCGATTTTGAGTTCAGCCAGAAAGTTAATTTCAGAGGGAGGGTTTAAAGACGCGCAAATACAAACAATTGCAGAGCAAGCGGGCGTATCTAGTGGTCTGGTTTATCGTTACTTTGATAATAAAAGCCAAGTGCTGATTGAAGTTTTGTCCGAAGCCATTAATACGGAACTATTGGTGATTGACTCAATTACCGAAAGTGACTTATCGGCAAAGCAGAAATTACACAAGGCTGTGGCAACCTTTGTAAAACGGGCACTCAATAGTCCTCAGCTTGCATATTCACTCATGTTTGAACCTGTCGATTCAACGGTTGAACATGAGCGTTTTCGTGTGAAGCAATTGATTAAACAAAGTATTAAAAAAATACTTGCGGATGGAAATGCAAGTGGTGAGTTTGTCTTGGATGATTTAAATACAGCAGCACTATGTGTTGTCGGTGCCATGACCTATGTGGTGGTTGAACCTCTAGACCCAGCTCAAAATACAAAGTTTGATCATGCGCATAAAGACTATTTTTCAAAACAGATTGCTGATTTTTGTGTAGATGCTGTGCAGAGGAAATAGAGCATATAAAGGATAAAACAACACAAAGAAGGCGGTTTAGAAAAATAGTTGCAGTAACAACAATTAGATCAGGTAAGAAGAGAATTAGAAGAATCAAGGAGAATGATTCAATGCAACAAGAACGGTTAAGCTACGCCTCGGGACCAAGCACACAGCCCTTATTGGGTATGACCATTGGTGAACAATTTGATCAGGCTTGTCGGCAATATGCTGAAAAGGAAGCAATCGTTAGTTTTCATCAAAACAGACGATTAACCTATAAAGCTTTACAAGATGAAGTAAATGCTTTTGCTTGTAGCCTTTTAAAATTGGGATTAAAAAAAGGAGATCGATTAGCGATCTGGTCGCCTAATTGTGTGGAATGGACCATTACGCAGTTTGCAGCTTTTAAAGCAGGGATTATTTTAGTCAATCTAAATACAGCTTATAAAAGTCATGAGCTTGAATATGTGTTGAATAAGGTCTCATGCAAAGGATTGATTATTGCTTCTCAATTTAAAACGACGGATTACCAAGAATTACTCACAAAAATTGCCCCTGAGTTAACCACCTGTACAGATAAAGTGCTCAGTTCAGAACGACTGCCACATTTAAAATTTGTTATTAAAATTGATGATCAACAGCATACAGGTATTTATCGTTTTAGTGATTTACTAACTACACCAACTTCTGAACAGCTAGAACAATTAAAACAATTAGCCAGACAGCTCCAGTTTGATGAAACCATTAATATCCAATTTACCTCAGGTACAACAGGTAACCCGAAAGGGACCATGTTAACCCATCATAATATTTTAAATAATGGTTATTTTGTCGGTGAAGGCATTCGTTTAACTCCTCAAGATAAAGTCTGTATTTCTGTACCGTTGTTTCATTGCTTTGGCATGGTCATGGGGAATCTAGCCTGCGTTACACATGGGTCAACCATGGTCTATCCATCGGCTGTATTTAATCCTTTGGAAACTTTAAAAGCGATTCATCAAGAACGTTGTACGGCAGCTTATGGTGTACCAACCATGTTTATTGCCACCTTAGAGCATGAACAGTTTAGTGAGTTTGATCTGTCGAGCTTAAGAACAGGCATTATGGCAGGTAGTCCTTGTCCAAGAGAAATTATGCAGCGTGTTATAGACCGCATGCATATGTCTGAAATCACCATCTGCTATGGTATGACTGAAACCTCGCCAGTGAGTGTACAAAGTTCGGTAAATGATTCGATTGATAAGCGAGTAAGCACAGTTGGACATGTTCATCCGCATGTTGAAATTAAAATTGTCGATTTAGAAGGGCAGATTGTTCCGCAAGGGACTTTGGGTGAGCTATGCGTTCGCGGTTATTCAGTGATGGCTGGCTATTGGGGTGAAGAAGAAAAGACCAAAGAGGTCATTGATGCTGCGGGTTGGATGCATACAGGTGATATTGCCGAAATGGACCAAGACGGTTTTATTAAAATTAAAGGCCGTATTAAAGATGTAGTAATTCGTGGCGGGGAAAATCTCTTTCCAAAAGAAATTGAAGACTTTTTATACACTCATCCAGATGTGAGCGATGTCCAAGTCATTGGCTTGCCAGATGCCAGATATGGTGAAGAACTCTGTGCTTGTATTATTTTGCATGAACATCATCAAATTGATGAAGACAGCATTCGCCAATTCTGCAAAGAGCATATTTCTCATAATAAAGTGCCGCGTTATGTCCGATTCTTTAATGAGTTTCCAATGACTGCTTCAGGCAAAGCCCAAAAGTTTAAATTGCAGGAAATTATGCGAGCTGAACTTAACTTAACGGGAAATGTCTTTGACTAAAGAAGTCGAAAGCCCATTCAAAGTGCAGCAAACTATAAATTGAAAGGTAGTTTAAATAGAGGATAAGCAAAATGGCAAAAGACTTTAATAGCCCAAAGGTAGTCGAAGGATATGACGAACATATCCGTAAATTAATTCCGGGTTATGAAGTGATCCATCAACAGGTGGATGCCATTTTGCAATCGGTGTTGCCGCCAAATGCTCATATTTTAATTGTGGGCTGTGGCACGGGGTATGAACTCGAATATTTACTTAAACGTCATCCAAGCTGGAGATTTACAGCAGTTGATCCATCTTTGACTATGCTGCAAAAAGCTCAGGAACAGGTTGAACTTTTAGATAAATCTTCTCATGTGACCTTTGTCCACGGTGAAACTTCAGCTTTACCTCTGGAAAATTGCTTTGATGCTGCACTTTCTATTCTTGTGGCTCATTTTATTGCAGATGACATAAAACCTGTTTTTTTTAAGGATATTTATGATCGCTTAAAAGAAAAAGCGATTTTGCTGACCTACGATTTAATGACGTGTGTAAATCCACAGCATCTTCACGCTTTACGTTATTTATGTTTGGCACAAGGTTTAACGGAAGAGCAATGTCAGAAAATGTTAGAGCGTATGGCACAAGACTTTTTTAGCCTAACCACTGAAGGATATATAAAACTTTTAGAAAAAACTGGTTTTGAAAGTGTGCATCCTTATACGCAAATTTTGACGTATCAAGGGTTTATTGCAAAAAAATAATGGATTTGGGAAAGCGTTAATACGGATATAAAACCTGCATATTCTCAATGAGGAAGAGAATATAAAAACTGAAAAGAATTAGAAGATTTAGCTTTACTTAAAACAAATTAAAAGTGGTTTTCAGGCCGCTTTAGGGAGGTTTTGTCTAAAAAATATGATCGAAGGTTTTTCTTGTGAAAGAAAGACAAATTTTAAGCACCTATTTTAGATGGGTACATAACAAAAAGGATGTCGAGATCTTTAAGTCTAATTAAAGATCAAAAGGAAAATTTCATGATGAAAGTTTTAAATACAACGGTTCAAAAAAGCCTGTTGGCTGTTTCTGTGACCCTGTTTATGTCTTCCGCTTTTGCAGGTCAAACAGATCCTGAAATAGCACAACTTCGCCAAGAAGTGAAAGAACTTCGGGCTATGTTACAAGCCAATATGCAGGCGCAAAAATCTTTAACGCAAGGACGAGTGGAACTAGCAAATTCAGCGACTCCTCAAGCCGTACCACCAATACAGCAAGGTTTAACCAAGTCTGGTGCAGAATTTAACTTATATGGTTATATACGGGCAGATGCTTCTTATCAAATGAAGGGGGCTTCTACCATGTATAACAATATTAGCGGTGTTCCACTTGAAAACACGCCAGAAGAATCTGCACAAAAAGACCAGTTGCACAGTACGGTTAATGTGACACGTTTCGGGTTGAATTTTAAAACCCCAACAGCCGCGGGTGATGTAGGCGGAAAGTTAGAAATGGACTTCTTTGGGGCAGCCACTCGTGATCAGTTTCGGATACGCCATGCTTATTTAACTTTTGATAAATGGCTCATCGGTCAAACGTGGTCAACATTTATCGCACCCGAATATTATCCGGAAACGATTGATGCAGGCACATTTGTAGGCAGTGCATTATTAAGATCACCACTAGTTCGCTATAGCGATAACTTAACGGCAAATACAAGCTTTGCAGTATCGGTTGAAGATCCGAAATATACTGCGATCTCAGACCCTGACAATAAAATGCGCTTACCAGCTTTGGTAGGACGTTTAAATCATAAGTTTGCGAATGGCTCAATGTTGTCGGGACGTAGTTTTGTCGCCGAAAAGAGAACGAATAATGATGAGCAAGTCGCTTGGGGTGTGGGCTTCGGCGGTAAATATCAAATTACGCCTGATACCTTACTCAAAGCCGATTATTACCATGTCAACGGAGATGGGCGTTTCTTGCTATGGAGTAATAGCGGCTATGCAATAGATGATCAAAATAATATGCATAGCAACGAGTTTGACACCGTTTCTTTGGGTATCACTCATCAATTTACACCACAAATTCGTTCAACCTTAGCTTATGGCTATATGAAAGCCAAAGATGATAACCGTTTTGCTGAATTACAACGTAATAGCACCACTCAAAACAAAGAGCTTTGGCAGGGTTGGGTGAATGCACTTTATAACCCATACAAACCAATTACTTTGGGCGTCGAATATGTGTATGGCGAACGAGAAACTTTTGATGGACGTAATGGGATTGATAACCGCTTCAATATGATGGCGAGTTATGACTTTTAATTTATTCAACAAGACCTTGAATAATCTGTTTTTTCTTTAGGGTGCAGTATGTCGTTTTAAAAAATTAAATATGAATTTATCTCACAGAGGAGGTGAGTAAATGACAACATCTAAATTAAATGTAAATGAAGTTATTGATCAGGCCAGATTTACCCCTTTTCACTGGAGTATTTTACTTTGGTGTTTATTGATTATTATTTTTGATGGTTACGATCTGGTGATTTATGGCGTTGTATTGCCGTTGCTAATGCAAGAGTGGTCGTTAACAGCTGTACAGGCGGGGATGTTAGCAAGTACGGCACTATGCGGAATGATGTTTGGGGCGATGTTCTTTGGAACACTGGCAGACAAAATAGGCCGTAAAAAGGTAATTTTAATCTGTGTGACTTTTTTTAGTGGTTTTACCTTTTTAGGTGCTTTTGCATCAAGTCCACTTGAGTTTGGAATACTTCGGTTCTTGGCGGGACTAGGCATTGGCGGGGTCATGCCAAATTTAGTTGCTCTTACCTCCGAATATGCACCTAAACGTATAAGAAGTACTTTGGTGGGGAGTATGTTTAGTGGTTATGCAATTGGGGGAATTCTTTCAGCATTAATTGGTAGTTATTTGGTTGAAAGTCAGGGGTGGCAAATTATGTTTTTAATTGCCGGTATTCCACTATTTTTATTACCTGTCATTTGGAAGTTTTTACCTGAGTCTTTAACCTTTTTAGTTAAGACAGGTAAGACTGAGCAAGCACAGCGCATTATTCAAAAAATTTCACCTGAACAAAACCTAACGATTAATACTCACTTAGTGCTTAATGAAGATAATGTTCCAACAGGCAGCTCTGTAAAAGGATTATTTCAACAAGGCCGTGCATTTAATACATTCATGTTCTGGCTCGTGTTCTTTATGTGCTTACTCATGGTATATGCCTTAAGTAGCTGGTTACCAAAACTCATGCTGGCAGCAGGGTATTCACTCGGAAAGAGTATTTTATTCTTGCTTGCTCTAAATGTTGGCGCAATGATTGGTTCAATCGGTGGCGGTATTTTGTCTGATAAATTCCATCTGAAACCTGTAATTATGGGAATGCTACTGGCGGGTGTTTTGGCACTGGTCGGCTTAGGTTTTAACTCACCCGCCTATGTTTTATATGGTTTAGTCACTGTTGCCGGAGCAGCAACGATTGGTACTTCAATTCTTCTTTATAGTTACGTTGCACAATATTATCCATTAAGTGTGCGTTCTACTGGAATTGGCTGTGCCTCTGGTGTTGGTCGTATTGGGGCTATTGTTGGACCTATCTTAACGGGCCTGTTATTAGGGTTGGAATTACCACATAAAATGAATTTTGTGATGATCGCAATTCCTGCAATTTTAGCGCTTTTCGCCGTCATGGTTTTAAGAAGATATGTAGCTGAAAAACAGCCTATTACACCAAAGCTTAACGCCGAGTTAGAGGGGAATTAATCAATATGGATACGGGTAGGAAACAAATTCCTATCCGTATCTGGATGTTTTATTGATTAACTAATTCGTTTAAATCAACCAGATTTGCCATTTGTTGATTACCACGATCATTCGGATGTAAATGATCTCCCGAATCATAAATTGGATTTAATCGATCAGGATGTTTAGGGTCTTTTAAACCTTGCTCAAGATCAAGTACGCCGTCAAATGTATGACTGGTTCTGATCCAGTGATTAATACGCTGGCGAAATTGGTCTTTATTCGGTTGGTAATAATTATCTAACGGTGTATTGGGTAAAGCGCCTGAAAAGGGAAGTAACGTTGCCCCAATCACTTGGATACCTTGTCGATGTGCCTCATCTACAACATGTTTATAACCTTGAGTGAGTGCTTCAAAAGTCGGTATGTGTTGTTTAGGTGCAAATGCGGTACCGGGCCATGAAATATCATTAATGCCTACCAGCACAATTAAAGTTTTGACACCTGAGTATTGAAACACTTCACTGTTTAAACGTTTTAAAGCACTATCACCCATACCGTCTGTAAGTAGTCGATTCCCTGAAATTCCACTATTAATGACCGCTACTTGATGTGGTGATAAACGCTTAGCTAAAAAGTCGGTCCATCTGGTATTTGCATCTAAAGTTGCGGTTGCGCCATCGGTAATTGAATCTCCAATGACTGCAACAACATGTGCTTTACGCTTCGGTTTTACTTCTACAGCCGACAATAATAATCGTGCAGTTGTGGTTTTGGCACTGCTAGGCGTATTTAAATTCGCAGTCTGGTTGCCCGTAATGAGCCAACTGGTTTGTTTCGCATCCCAATGAAAAGTTTTAAATGTAGTGGGCTTTTGAATAAAGGTATTTACCATTAACTGCGCATGATCGGGAACTGGTAATTGGATTGGATCACTCATCAGCTGTTTGCCAGGTAAAATTTGTGCTTTAAGCTTTCCAGAAAAATAAACTGGATAAGCATTCTTTGATTTTAGACTTTGTCCTTTGATTAGTCCCACGGTAGTTTTATCAATATATAAAGGTTGATCCCCATATTGGTTGGTGAAAACGAGCCGAACAGCTTCACCACCTAAACTAATTTGACTAATTTGTTTGATGGTCTGATTTGATATTTGATCTGGAATATTGGTCGGGAAAACGAAATCTTTATTCCAGACTTTTTGTGGGCTGGCTGCCCAAGTGGTAATCCATTGGCTCTTTTGTACTTCTGCTTGTGCAAAGCTCGTAAATAAAACGAGAGAGAATAGGGCGGGTTGATAAAGTTTCATCTCGTGAACTCTTTAAAACGAATTAAAGTTATCTTGAAACAAATTACTGGCTTGTTATAGCCACATAAGCGGAATAAGATTTGTGAATGAAATTCATAAATAGATTTTGTTATGTCTTATTTTGATATTAATCGGTCTGGCGAGTTGGCAATTTTTATTCATGTAGTTGAATTAGGAAGCTTTTCAGCAGCCGCAAGAGTTTGTGACATGACGCCGTCTGCGGTGAGTAAGTTAATTTCTCGGTTGGAAAAAAGACTTGGTGTTAGGCTGCTTAATCGCTCAACACGTCAGTTCCAGCTTACCAGTGAAGGATGCCAGTTTTATGAGCAAGGCATTCAAATCCTGAACGATCTAGACGAGCTTGAACAATCTGTTACTGCAAACCACATACCGCAAGGGCGAATTAGAATTCATACTAGTCTTTCATATTGGACGCATTTTTTATTGCCTTGTATTTCCTTATTTAATCAACGCTACCCACAAATAGAATTAGAAGCTCATTTGAGTGATGAAGTCATTAATTTGGTTGAGCAAAGAATAGATGTTGCAATTCGTACAGGGCCTTTAAAAACCTCAAATTTGGTTGCTCGCTCACTCGGAAGCACTCAGAAACATTATGTATGTTCACCTACATATATTGAAAACAATGGTTATCCGCAGCATCCAGAAGAGTTATATGAACATCAGCTTTTAGATGTAAGTTACCAACGCCAAAATAAAACATGGCTTTTTAAAAAAGATGTTCAAGAAATCACGCTTGTGCCCACCAAAATCTTAAGAGTAAATCATGGAGAAGCAATCTTACAGTTAGCGATTGCAGGTGTTGGTATTGCACAGCTTAACCAATTCCAAGTCCAAAAAGCTGTGGAGCAAAAACTATTAGTTAAAATCCTTGAAGACTGGAATACCAATGCTTCTGAAGAATTTCATGCCGTTTGGATCGGACATGACAAATATGTTCCTAAACGTGTCAGGGCTTTTTTAGATTTCTTGGTCGAGCATGCAAACATTAGTTAATTAATTTTTTCTGGCACTTAACTGACATTGATCCATGGTTTCATTCATTGTTTCCACAAAGTGCATATCCGCATCAATATTTTGTAAGCTAACTTTCGGTAAGTTTTCTACAAACTTTGGCGAATAATGTTTTTCTAAAGAGTTATAAATACAGTTGCATTGTGAAAGTGCACGACCTGCCCAAACACAATGTGTATTAAATTCATTTTTACTAATAGATCTGCAACCTATTAAACTTATAGAACTTATTAATAGGATGCACATTAAAACAATACGATATAAAAAAAACATCATTATTGCTCTTTATTGGTTGTTGTTATCGTTCAGTTTGGTTTGGAGATGTTCTCATCTTTAACGGGTGTTAAATATTGACATCTTTTGTCGAGTGAGATGAGTGTTTGGATGGGCGAAAAAATAGAGAAAGTTCTTTAAAACCGCTTTAAGCCAAATAAAAGGATAGTGAAGAGTAAGAAAAATAAAATAATATAAAATAATAGTCATTAGAGACTCCTTGATAAAAGAAGTTGCGCCCAATCACTGCTATTAATTATGGTGGTGAAACGAAAGAGGGTTAGCAGACTGATACCTAAGAAACCAGCACACCCGAAGGTGTCCCACTCCCGTTCCTCCGTCAAAGGCACGAGGGGCTCCACACCAAAAAACTTGTTTTTAGTGCACTTAGGTAGACGATCTGCTAAAACCGACTGACAAAATAGGTCAGCGGGAGCATCATAAGCTGAGCCTTAAAGCGGGTCAATTGCAAAAATAAAAGATTGGTTTATATAAACAAATATTAATATTTTTAAATTTTTATTAATAAAATAAGGAGTTATTTAGAATTTGGAGTACTGAATAAACATTCAATCAAATTTAGGAAATGAGTTTTAATGTTTATATATCAAATATTTATTAATTGTGTATTTATATAGTGTGGAGGGCTATTAACTTAATTAGATATAAGTTTAAAAAGGGTAAGAATTTCTAATTTTATAAATATGATGTAATTAAATAATTAGCCATTGCCAAAAAATAATCAAAATATCAATTGCAAGAATAGTAATTTTCTTTAGATTTATTTTATTGTGTTTTTTACAAAAGCTTGCATAACCTACAAAACTTAAGAGAACCATAGCAGTAGGTAAACATAAGAAAATGTTATTCATAAACCTACATCTTAAGATTTAAAAGGGTGACCTCAATGTTAAGAATATTTTGTGCAGTGAGTATGGTAGTCGCAATTGCAGTGGGTATGAGCGCTTGTCAAGATAGAAATTCAACCGACGATGATGGAACACACGGCTCTAATGATCCAGCAACTACACAACAAATGGATAAAAATTCATAATGATTTCGCTTAAGAAAACTCACTGTTAAGTGGGTTTTCTTATCGTTTATTTCTATAAAATATGTAACATAATAAAAAATACAATTATATGAAAATATAAAATTAATCAATAAATTAGTGAGTTATTATGTTTGTATAAATTTGTTGTTATTGAATTGTGTCTAATATAAATTATAGTTTCAAAAAATTAATAAAATAAACACAATAAATTACTTATATTCATCCAAAATTCATTTTAGTGAAAACAATTTTTTGAAGGTAAGGATATGCCCCAGTACTTAAGAATAGCTGAGAAAATCTATCAAAATGTTAAAGAAAAAAAAGGCTTTACAGATGATCATATGGAAGATCTTAACAATTTGATGATTGAGCTCAGACACGAGATTAAGGGGACAAATCTTAAACTTTTATACAATTATATTGATTTTGCTGAATTATTGATTAAACCTCTTCAGGAATCTAAAATTAAATTAGATTTAAGTATTATTCCTAAAAGTAAGAATACACAGGAATTTGTACTTTGGCTTGCAGGTTTTATCGAACGAATTACCACGGGTGGTCAAGAAAAATTACCTCCCATTCGCGCAAAAGTTGCTTTGCCTGCCTATGCTTATGAAGAAACATATCCCCCTACGGGAAGCCCCGTAAATAATGGGGAAGAAATTATTGAATACTTTAAGAAAAAAGAAAATTAAACAAATTTTCAGTCAAGCCTGATGTGTACACTTAGATCAGGCTTAAATGATATTAGAACTTTATTAAGTTTACGCTCAAATGAATACTTAAGGTGGTTAAGCATGTTTGTATATTTTACAGATGGGACGTGTATTAATGAGTCTGAGATCTATGGTGTGAAAGCCAAACATGAGCAAAATAAGTATGTAGTTGAAGTAACTATCAAACCGACTCATACATTATCGGCATCTAGTGTACAGTTCAAAAAAGAAGTTTTTGATAATGCTCAATTAGCCAATCAATATTTAAATAATAATTTTAATATGCCACCTTTCTTTTAAAGAAGCACTCGAAGCTGGAGTTTTAAGAAATTTTAGCAATAAAAAGAGCTTATTTCCGAGGGCCAATAGGAAATAAGCTCATGGCTTTGGACCAATTAAGGATGTTACATGTCATCCCATGCATCTTTAATGGCTTGTTTAGCATGTTCCCATTTTAAACGAGATTCAGCTTTTAATTCTTCCCACTTTTGTTGCAAGCTACCTTCCATATCTTCAAACTGAGTTCCTTCTTTAGATTCTGAACGGGCACGGTGACCTAGTTCATAAGCTGCAGAAAAATCACGATCATAATCCAGATCTGGCGTAGTTAATTGAGCTTCTTGATAATAAGGTCGAGTAAGATAACTTTCCCGCCAGCGAGAGTCAGAATAATTATGGTCGCCAGCTACAAGTTGAGCATGGTCTGTATTTTGATCTGTCATCAGTTTTTCCTCTTCTCTTATTTAATTTTATGCTTATGTTAAATTTAGGAAGGTGAGGGCACCTTCCTAAATAAAATGAATGACCGCATCAAATGACATTTAAGTCAGCAACGAATTAACGTTGCTGATTATTGTTATTTGAGTTTTGTTGGCCTGAATCTTTTTGATTAGAGCCTTGTTGTTGGCGGCGGTTGTCATTTTGCTGTTGTTGCTGGTTGTTTTGTTGCTGTTGATCGTTTTGCTGTTGGTTGCCTTGTTGCTGCTGGTTGTTACGGTTGTCGTTTTGCTGTTGTTGTTGCTGTTGATTATCGCGTTGATTGCTTTGATTATTAGTAGTGCTCATCTTTAATTACCTCATATCATTTATGATGTGTGTTTTATCTGAGAGCTTCAGATAGGTTCATTAAAACATGAAAATTTTTAATGTGTAGTCTAGGGGTGTTACCCTATATTTAACTGTAACTTTGATTATTAAATAAAACCTTGATTTCTATAAAATGTAATTTTAATCAATAAACATAATTAATATGAAGATAGATAAGATTACATTTAGGTACATTGGAATTAAGCAAACACTATGATCATTTCCAAATATGTATTTGTTATCTTTTATAAAGAAAAGCTATTTTTTATTATCTAATATTATATATTCAATATCTTGGGTAATGTAATAAAGAAGTTGTCTAAGTTTAAGGCAGGGTAAACCTTTAAATACTCTTCTAAAGTTATAAAAATTATTCTGATAATAAATAGAATAAAAGAAAGTGCCTACAGGTTTCTCAGTAGTTTCCGAGCCCCCCTTTTTTAGTAATCCAGTACAGGCAACATAGAGGTCGGCATGCAAGAGTTCTTTGCCTTTTTTGATCATCTCTACAGTGACTTGCATAGACTCTGGCGTATATTTTTCAATAAGTTCAGGTGAAATATGAAGAGTATTCTCTTTAACACGTAAGTCATAGCTAACTAAGCTTCCAATAAGAATGTCACCTGAATAAGGGCTCAAAGAAAAGCGGTAAGCGAGATAACCAGCCGAAGCACTTTCAAAAAATGCGATTTTAATTTTCTCTTGGGCAAGTAATTTACAACATGAGTTAAACATTTGTTTTCTCCTTAAAACTATTTTTAATTTAGTTATAAGATTATTTTTAATTTCTTTTTGTTAAGTTTTTAGTCTTTATAATTTTAAAGGTAGCTCAAGTGTAATAAAGGTTTATAATTTATATATTTTTTATAAAAACAGCAGGTTAAATTATTCGAAAGGTGAGAATGTAAGTTTGTGTTATTTTGTATCTTATTGAAATTTAATATTTTTAAAATTATGAGTTGTTTCTTGATAACGTAATATAACAAAGATAGGCTGGGATTATAGTTCAGTTAAAGTATGGTAATTTATATCTCACTAAAGGAGAATAGAAATGCCTGTTGTAGTGAAAAAAAGATTATTAGACTTATTACAAGATAATCAACAGAACTATTACGAATTATTTGTTTTTTTCCTTGATCCTGATATTTCTAGTTTTGAAAAAGAGAAGAAAGCAAGAGATTTCCTTAATCAAGAAATAGATAAAATAGATCAAGAGGAAATTGATTTTCCAGCAACTATAAAGACGGTTAAAGAATGGTGTGAAAATGATAATAAACAAAATTGTGAGTTATTTCAGACCTATTTGAGTCGTAGACAAAATGGCGGCGGAAGAGAGTACTTTAAAAATGTTGGTCAGGCATTTGAGTTTTTAATTAAAGTTTCACCCACTAAAAAAGTAGACGGTGCATGGCTATATAGTTCAGTTCAATATTGGAATGATCCAGTTTTTCATGACCTTATCATTACCTATTTGGAAGAGCTGGGGCTAGGTGAGCCGAAAGCAAATCATGTATGTATCTATGATGACTTATTACGTAGTCTTGGGCTCGATAGTTTTGATCTACTCTTAGAAGATGAATATTATCATAATGCCGTGATTCAATTGGCGCTTGGTTATGCTCCAGCTGAGTTCATTCCCGAAATTGTTGGCTTTAATTTAGGCTATGAGCAACTGCCACTTCATCTACTCATCAGTAATTATGAGCTTGCGGAACTTGGTATTGATTCTAAATATTTTAATTTGCATATCACTATCGATAACATTGATAACGGCCATGCAGATAAAGCAATTAAAGTTATAGAAAATATTTACGATAAATATAGAGACAAAGAACTCTTCTTTAATAAATTGAAGCGCGGTTTTGCTCTTAATAACCATGGCGTATCGTCTTCTAAAATTATTAAAAATTTAAATCTTGAAGATTTAGTTCTTAAAATTTTAAAAAGAAAAGCGCTCGTGGGCCAGCTCATTCATAACGAAACTAGACAGTTTGGATGTAAAACGATTAACCAATGGTTATCAAACCCAGAAGACGTTAAAGGGCTGGTTACACATCTCATTGATCATAAGTGGATTAAATTGAATACCGATCCTGAACAGAGCGTGTTCTGGCGAATGATTAATGAAGAAAATGGAAAAATGTTTGGGGTATTTAACCCTGTAGAACGACAAATTATTCATGACTGGATTGCTGGTAGTGACCATGCTTCTAACTTTTTGGCTTACAGCAGAGAACTAAAAAATAGCCAGCGTATTCAAGACTATCTCTTTAGCTATATTTCTGATGGCGAACTCGATGCACTTCAGGAACGTATACGCCACACCCCTGATCTTGCCATAAAGATATGTAAGCTGACTCCGTTTTTGGCCCCAGATTCACACCATAAAAGCATTGGTCTATGGAGCACACGTAAATATGTTGAGCTCCTTTTTCCATATTTAAGTTCCTTTAACAAAAACTAACTCTTGGAGTTTTTTAATTCACCCCACGTTTAACTTTAAAACATAGGTAATGAACATGACTGATAATGTTAAATCAACAAATAAAACAAGTGAAATGGCTGGTGCGGACGCTGCAAATAAAGCCAATACTACCCAAAAAACTGAACAATTAGACTCAGTCAGAGATGATGCAACCAATGAGGCATTAACCACAAACCAAGGGGTTAAAATAGCGGATAACGAGAATAGTTTAAGAGCGGGCATTCGTGGTTCAACACTATTAGAAGATTTTATTTTAAGAGAGAAGATCACTCATTTTGACCATGAACGTATTCCTGAACGTATTGTGCATGCACGTGGCGTAGGTGCACATGGTTACTTTCAGGCCTATGAAGGAAACGAGCGTTTTACAAAAGCGGGATTTTTAACCGATCCAAGTATTCAAACGCCAATTTTTGTACGCTTCTCAACTGTGCAAGGCCCACGTGGTTCTGCCGATACTGTCCGTGATATCCGCGGTTTCGCAATTAAGTTTTATACCCAAGAAGGTAATTTCGATTTAGTGGGTAACAATGCACCCGTATTTTTTGTCCAAGATGGTATTAAATTTCCAGACTTCGTGCATGCCGTAAAACCTGAACCAGATACAGAAATGCCAACAGGTGCAACCGCTCATGATACTTTCTGGGATTTTGTGTCTTTAGTGCCTGAGTCAGCACACGCGGTGATTTGGGCTATGTCAGACCGTGCTATTCCACGTAATCTACGCTCAATTCAGGGTTTTGGTGTTCATACATTCCGTCTTATTAATGCTCAAGGCAAATCTCATTTCGTGAAATTCCACTGGACACCTAAACAAGGTTTAAGTGCTTTAGTTTGGGATGAAGCTCAAAAGCTTGCAGGTAAAGATCCGGATTTCCACCGTCGCGATCTCTATGAAGCCATTGAGAATGGAGTTTACCCTGAATGGGAATTGGGTGTGCAAATTGTCGAAGAAGATGATGAAATGAACTTTGACTTCGATTTGTTAGATCCAACAAAAATTATTCCTGAAGAGTTGGTTCCAGTCACACCAATTGGTCGATTTGTTTTGAACCGCAATGTAGATAATTTCTTTGCAGAAACAGAGCAGGTGGCTTTCTGTCCAGGCCATATTGTGCCAGGGATTGATTTTACAAATGACCCACTTTTACAAGCACGTCTATTTTCGTATACCGATACGCAGTTAAGTCGTTTAGGTGGACCAAACTTCCATCAAATCCCGATCAATAAACCTGTATGTCCATTCCATAATAATCAACGTGATGGTATTCACCAACATACCATTCACAAAGGGCAGGCTGCATACCAACCAAACTCAATTGATAATGATTGGCCAGCAGAAACACCACCTGCGGCTTCAAATGGTGGTTTTGAAAGCTATCCTGAAAATATTAGCGGACATAAACTTCGTCAAAGAAGTGAAACCTTTTCCGATCATTTTTCACAACCGCGCCTTTATTACAAGAGCCTTGCCCCTCATGAGCAAAAGCACGTGGTCGATGCCTATACTTTTGAATTAAGTAAAGTGCAAAGAAAACACATCCGTGAGCGCCAAGTTCAACAAATTTTGGCAAATATTGATCTCGACTTAGCTCGACAAGTAGGTGCTAATTTAGGAATCGAAGTTCCTGATTTAACGCTAGATTATAAAAAAACTGCAGTTGAAAAATCAGCTAAATTATCTTTCTTGGCTTTTCCACCAGAAGATATTCAAGGCCGAAAAGTTGCAGTGCTCATCCATAATTTAGTGAAATCTGATGAACTGGAAGTTATGAAAAACTGGGCAATTAAAGAAGGTGTAACTCTTCATTTATTAGCGCCAAGTTTAGCTCCTGTAAAAGATCATCAAGATAAAATTATTACGGCTGATGGCATGCAAATGGCTGAACCTTCAATCGCTTATGATGCGGTAATCATTCCTGATGGCGATAATTTAAATGCTGTTATGCAAGATGGTGTGACTCGTCATTATCTATTAGAAGCTTATAAGCATTTAAAACCAATTGCATTTTTAGGAAATAAATCTGATTTACTTGAACCGCTAGGTTTAGTTGCCGATGAAGGTACGCTAGTTGAAGGTGAATTCCAGCAAATTGCTGAAAAATTCAAAAACTTGATTATGGCTCATCGTGTTTGGTCACGAGAACAAATCGCTGCTCACGTACCAGCTTAACAACAAAAAAAGCCCTGAAAGCTTTAACTTTCAGGGCTTTTTTATATCTTAATGATTAGCCATTAACGATTTGACCACCGTTTACATGAATAACCTGACCTGTAATATAACTTGCATCATCTGAGGCAAGGAAAAGATAAGCAGGTGCAACTTCACTTGGTTGTCCCATTCTTCCCATTGGCGTATCTTTACCAAATTCTGCAACGGTTTCTGCATCAAAACTACTTGGAATTAAGGGAGTCCAGATGGGGCCGGGTGCCACACCATTCACTCGTATACCTTTTTTCTGTTTCATTAAATTGTTCGATAAGCTGCGCGTAAAAGTAGTAATAGCACCTTTAGTACTTGCGTAATCGATCAGCTCATCATGACCTTGATAGCTGGTAATACTGGTCGTATTAATAATACTGTCACCTTCTTCCATATAAGGAATGGCTTCTTTAGTAAGATAAAACATTGGAAAAATATTGGTTTTAAATGTCTTTTCTAACTGTTCATTACTAATGCTTTCAATTTCCTTTTGTTGATATTGCACACCGGCATTATTTACTAAGATATTAATTTTGCCGTACTGTTGTAGAACTTTATCAATATCTAGTTTTGCAACATCTGGGTCAGAAATATCACCTTTTAATAAAAGGCAATGTTGTCCTTCTCTTTCTACGAGCTGTTTGGTGATTTCGGCATCTTGATCTTCTTCAAGATAAAGGATGGCAATATCGGCACCTTCACGGGCAAACAATACAGCGACAGAACGGCCTATACCACTATCGCCACCACTAATAACGGCAACTTTACCTTTTAACTTCTCGCTACCTTTATGGGAGCTTTTTATAATCTCTGGTTCAGGATGCATTTTTTCCTGATCGCCTGGTTGATGAGATTGAACTTGTGCGGGAGCAGACGTCGGATATTGATTTGTTGAGTTTTCCATGTTTCAAATACCTCTGTATGAATATCTAATTTTCATAGGTTGAACTGTTGTTACGTAAATATAAGTAAAATGAATTTTTTAATAAGTTTTCTTTGTTATTTTTATATATAAGGATGTAAAAAAATATTTTATATTTGAGAGTTATATAATTTCTATTAGCTTAATTTTATTTTTATCAATCATACTCTCAATAATAGAGCGGTTTCCTGTATCGTCTAACCAATTTTCTATCGGTATATTATTAGATAAGTCTAAAATTTCTTGAATAACTTTTCTTGCTTCCTCTATATTCTGTGAAGCTTTATTATCTTGATGCGCTATATTATCTAGTAATAATTTTATATCTTCTTGTTTCATATCTTTTGATTTAATAATGTACAAGTCTCTTTGGAAGGGATGGCTTGCATGTGGGGGATCTAATCTATAACTCCATTCTTGATCATAATTCTGCCATGAATTCTTAGACTTAATATGACCTAATAGAATTTCTGGGATAGAAATATGAATATATTGTGGAAGTGATGATTGTTGATCTACTTTCATGGCTAACTCACTTAGAATATCTTAAATTAATTTTTAAATAGTATTTTTTATTACTCAAGTAAAGATTTTAAAGAAATGTAATGATATATGTTTCTGTTTTTTAATAAAATTATTTGTTTCCCATTTGTGTTTTTTTAGGTGGGGATGTTTCATAGTTTTACTTTTTGTTTTTATTTAAACTGTTTTGTTATTTACATGATAGTTTTAAAACTGATTGTAAGAATATATTTTAATGTGCGCTTGAGTAATAATGAGTGAATAATTATATAAAAGGTAAAGTTGAATAGAAGCTGAAATATATAAATTCTTATTTAAATAATGAAGTTATAAAAATTTAAAATTTTAATTTTATATACATTTAAATCGATTGATACAGAGCCTAGGTGGGAAAATATTACAGATCTTCTATCTTAATTAAATCCGTTAACCAAAAGCGGTAGTGACTATAATTAAATATAGGAAGATATAACTATGGCTAATACTAGATATGAAGATGATGATAACAATAGAACAGGTACTTCAAATCGTGGATTTGCAAGTATGGATCCTGAAAGAGTACGAGAAATAGCCAGCAAAGGTGGGCGAGCAGCTCACGCGAGTGGTAATGCACATGAGTTTACCTCTGAAGAAGCTCGTGAAGCTGGCCGAGCAGCCCATGCAAGTGGTAATGCTCATGAATTTACGTCTGAAGAAGCACGTGAAGCGGGTGCCTTAAGTCATAAAAATGATGGCCGTAATGGTCGTGGCCGCGGCCGTGATGATGACGATGATGACGATCGCGGTAGCCGCTCAAGTGGTCGTGGTCGCAGCCGTTATGATGATGACGATGATGATGATCGCGGTGGCCGTTCAGGTGGTCGAGGCCGAGGCCGCAGTCGTGATGACGACGATGATGATGACGATCGCGGTGGCCGTTCAGGTGGTCGAGGCCGAGGTCGCAGTCGTGA
>NZ_JAHPTH010000029.1:0-5501 GCF_025514195.1 Acinetobacter sp. WU_MDCI_Abxd143 | reverse complement strand
TTTATCATCACCAAAATCTTGTAATAACGCCAATGTACCCTTTAGGGCCACTGTAGAATTATCTTTAAATTTATATACTTCCTGAGTACCAGTTAACTCTACATACTGTTCACACTCGTTACCCAAACGGTATTTGCTTTTAGCACCGTCCATAAAAAAACAGCTTTGTGTGTCCCCTTTTTCACTATATCCAATACCCGATCTTATATATCCATTAAATTCAAATGCATGTATGACAGTGAGTGGTAGTAAAAATGTATTAAATAGTGCTATACGTTTATAAAATTCCATATTGAAAAAACTTCCATTTAAATATTAAAAATCCAGAAATAGGTATCCTCCTATCACTGGATTTAATATAAAAATCAGAACATTAATAAACAATTTCTCAACTTTATATTTTATAACGCACTATGACGCATATTTAACCTAAAAAACCTATTCCTCTTTATTTAAAGAAATAACCCGTCTCAGGTGAACTCGCATTTGCCATGCGTTTACGTGGCATACGACCCGCTAAAAATGCTTCACGTCCTGCTTCCACAGCTTTTTTCATTGCAGAAGCCATCAAAATAGGATTTTTTGCAGCTGCAATTGCTGTATTCATCAGTACGCCATCACAACCAAGTTCCATCGCAATTGCGGCATCACTTGCTGTACCAACGCCAGCATCAACTAAAACCGGTATTTTGGCATTTTCTTTAATAATTGAAATGGTATGCGGGTTTAAAATACCTAGACCTGAACCAATCAAACTACCTAAAGGCATAATTGCAACACAGCCCATACTTTCAAGTTCTTGCGCAATGATTGGATCATCCGAGGTATAGACCATAATCTCAAAACCGTCGTCAATTAAAGTACGAGCCGCTTTTAAAGTTTCGGTTACATTTGGATATAAGGTTTTTTCATCACCCAACACTTCAAGTTTTACTAGGTTGTGACCATCAAGTAGCTCGCGCGCTAGCATACACGTACGTACTGCGCTGTCAGCGTCAAAACAACCTGCGGTATTTGGCAAGATTGTATATTTTTCTGGTGGGATGACCGAAAGTAAATTTGGTTGATCTGGATTTTGTCCAATATTCACACGACGAATTGCGACTGTTACGATTTCTGCACCACTAGCTTGAATAGCTACATCCGTTTCATTTAAGTCTTTATATTTGCCAGTTCCAACCAATAAACGAGATTGAAAAGAACGTGAACCAATAATGAGTGAATTGTCTCTAATAAAAGATAGATCCTGCATGCATAACTCCTAGCTTAGCCACCACCGACAGCATGAATAATTTCAATACGGTCAAATTCAGATATATTTGTACATTCCAATTTACTTTTTGGAATAATTCTTGAATTAAATTCAATAGCGTAACGCTTATTTTCCAATGCAAGATATTGAATTAGTTCAAGTAAATTTTTACAATCAGTAGGCGTAATTTGCCCATTTAAATAAATTTTCATAAGTTTATCTCGAGACTTTTATATATTTTTAACTATTCAATATCTTTAATGCTTGTTCATGTAGCGACTGAGAACTAGCAGCGACGATTGTTCCACCTTTGTGTGCTGAAGATCCATCAAGTGTTGAAATCACTCCTCCAGCATTTTCTATAATTGGTATCAATGCGGCTATATCGTATGGCTGTAAACTAAACTCAAAACAAATATCAATATACCCAGCTGCCAACATTGCAAAGGCATAACATTCAGCGCCATAACGTGTCATTAAAACCTGTTCAGATAATTCAGTGAAGTTGATATGCGGGTATAGATTTGATGAACGAGGATGATTTATATGTAATATCGCTTCACTTATTTTTTTATTCCTTTGAATTTTTAATTTTTTTTGCACTTTATTGTATTGGTGAAATGAACTTTCTCCATCAGACCAAAACCGCTCATTGGTAAAAGGTTGGCTTAACATACCTAAGCACATTTTATCATTATGCTCTAGTCCAATTAAAGTTCCCCAAACTGGAATACCAAGTAGGTAGGGTCTAGTACCATCAATGGGATCCAAAATCCATCTTATTTCTCCGTTTTCAATCGCTCCAAATTCTTCTCCCATGATTGAATGATCAGGATAATATTCTGTAATCATTTTTCTCATGGCATATTCGGCAGCTTTATCCGCAATAGTTACAGGATCAAAACTCACATTCTTTTTTAGCTTTGTTTGAATTTCTAAATCTATATGAGACCTAAATCTAGGTAATGTCTCTGCATCTGCCACATCAGCCAATTTATGTAAAAAATAAATGTCCGGAAAAATATTAGTCATTTTTAATTCCTATTCATTAGTATGTAGCATCCACCTTATTAATTTATAAGGTGGATGCTTTCTTCTAATTCGCGTTTTGAAGTTTGACAAATTTATTTTTCTTTTTCTCTTTCATTATAATAGGTGTGATGATTACGAAAATTATCATTAGAGCTATAGGGAAATAAAGTAATCTTTCAATACCAAACTGACTTACTATCGTTGAAAGTATTGCAGGAGCTAAAAGCATACCAGAGTACCCAATTCCATTAACGATACTAATATTACGCCCTGCATTTTTAGGATCTTTCCTACCTGCACTTGATAGCATAATCGGAGCTAAACAGGATAAACCTAAACCAAATAAAGCGTATCCGCAAAAAACAAGCTGTACACTTCCTCCAAATGTTTGTAAAAGTAAACCTAAAATAGCTAATATTCCGCTGCAAAAAACAATTTTTGGAGCACCAAATTTTTCCGTTAAACGATCACCAAATAGTCTTCCAATAAATTGCGCACCTGAGAAGAAACTAATCGCCATACCAGCTACAGCTGTAGTCGTACCCAAAGTACGATGCATATATTCTTGTCCCCAATCACCTACAGCATTTTCCCCAAACATACTTGCAAGCAATAAGATCCCAAAACCAATCATGAGCAGTACAATATAGCCATTAGAGTAATTGTTTAATTTATCATCAGAATTTTCAGTATGATTTTCCTGCCAATCATCTTCAACAATCTCATGCTTATCTAATAAGAATCTAGATAAAATAAAGCTAACAATAAGTAATACACCTCCCAATATAGTAAATGGAATTGTGGCGCTATTTGGGTTTATACCTGCAAAATAACTACCTAACATACCAAATATAAATCCCCCTAAAGGATAACAGGCGTGAAAACCTGACATAATTGGTCTTTTATAAAAGCGTTCAACCTGAACTCCATGTGCATTTAATGCTGAATCAGTTGCCCCTCTTAATAATCCCATTACTACACCAGCAACAAATGCAAACCAAAACTCTGGAATATACCCCATAGCTATGATAGAAATTGGATATAAAATCAGTGTGCACCCTACTACGCTTTTTGCTCCAAATAAGTCGATAAATCGCCCAATTATTAGAGCACCAACAGCAGATCCAACCCCTATACCTAACGCAATGATACCGAAACTTGCATCACCTTCAGCTCCATTTAATCCTAGATAATGCCGATAAGCACTAACACTAGTTGACCAAACATAAATCATTGCGCCTATTAGCATGAAGCCACCAAAAGTAGCTAATCTTGCTAAGCGAATTCTTTGTGTAATAAGAGAATTATCACGTTTTTTCATACTTAAATCCCTTTAAAGTAAAGTTAGATACACACCACAAATAGAAATTAAAATATTCATTAACTCGTAAAGCACCATCTGGAAAATTGGCACTCTTGAGTTAAATACCGTCGGTACAATAGATTTGTTTTACAAATCAAACGCATTACCGTTAACTGCTTTAAATGTATGTTTAAAAAGTTTGTTTAATGGCTGCTCCTGCTTTAAGTGCTAAAGCCGCTATTGTTAAAGCAGGGTTTACTGCAGCAGACGTTGGCAAAACCGATGCATCAGTAATGTAAAGGTTTGAAATATCATGAGACTGGCAATTCGGAGAGACCACAGATGTTTTAGGATCATTTCCCAGTCTGGCTGTGCCACACTGATGAGAAGTAGTTTTTCGCCCAAATGTGTGTGTCAGTACAATAGGAAAACCTGCTTTTTTCATGACAGCACGAGTACGTTTAATCAATTCATTGTGTGCTTTCATATTGGAACGTACCCAATGCATCACAATTTGGCCATCTCGTACCATAACGCGGCTTTCAGGGTTAGGAAGATCCTCACTAGTAAGAAACCAACCATACGAATAACGAGCAATTAAATTTGATAGCCATAGAGGAAATAGTGAGGGCAAATTAGCCTTGAGTATATTTCCTGTAATATGACCAAGTAATTGAACATTTCCTAAAGGGAAACCTGTTTCTGGATCCTTGTTATAGAAGTCATTAAATGCAAGCGTCTTTTGATATACAGAAGTATTTTCTGCTCTTGGATCAATTGCAATCAAAGCGGTGGTATTGTGATTCATAAAATTTCTTCCAACCTGATCTGAGCTATTCGCTAATCCAGTTGGATATATTTTATTTGCTGATCTTAGTAACAATGCTGCAGACTGTACCGCCCCCGCGGCAACTGCAAAGATATCAGCATGAATCTGGTACTCTTTGCCATCTTTAATATAAGTAGCTGAAGTTATTTTCTCTCCACTGATATCAGTATCAAGGCGTAAAACTCTTGCGTCTGTAATCAACGAAACGTTTGGATACGTCAAAGCTCGAGCTAAAGGACCAACTTCCGCATCAATTTTCCCTAATCCTGTGTTAGGAAATGCATCCCAGCCTGTTGGGGCGCGATCAAGCCATTTTTCTATATCAATTGCCAAAGGTAAGGTAGTTGGATTCACACCTGCCTTTTTAAGCCGCATACGAACAGAAGCAATCGCTGGTTCATCAGGTACTGGATCATAACGATACGAGTTAGCTCGAGGTGGGTCTGTCTTATCCTCTCCTGCTTTTCCATGAACCTTAAATAGTTCCTCAGCCTGCTCATACCATGGTTCAATCTCTAAATAGGGAATTGGCCATCCGGGAGCACTTCCTTCCATATGTTTTCTTGGCTTAAAATCCTCTGCACGGTAGCGATACATGACCGCCCCATAGAATTTCGAATTTCCACCTACATAATAATAATTACCTGGTAGGAATTTCTCTCCATCAGTACCTTCCCACACTTCAGAGGATTTGTAGAAACCTTTCAAGAAAATTGAAGCATCATCACGAGCTTCAAAGGTATCTTTTAGATATTCGCCACGCTCCAATATAACAATTCGCTTACCAGAATCTGCTAGGCTGTAAGCTAAAGAGCTGCCTCCAATCCCTGATCCGATAATGACTATATCTGCTTCTTTTTCCATACAATATACTTGCTTTGAATTGGATGTTGCAGGCCTGCAGTAAATGCGAACCTTCCATTAATTCAGGTTTTTAAACAACCATTAGTCATGTGATTAACGTGTACAAGTGAAGATCTCTTCAAATCAAATTGAAAGATCTTCAACTTGTTTAGTTACTACTTTTAAATAGATTACAAATGCTGTTCAGATTGACGGAACTCATGGTATTCATCCTGACGCTC
>NZ_JAHPTH010000028.1:0-5671 GCF_025514195.1 Acinetobacter sp. WU_MDCI_Abxd143 | reverse complement strand
TACGACCCAATTCTAGGATTAAATTTCTCTCTGTCTTGCTATATGAAGATTCAACAATCTTTGTTGATTTAATTTTTTCAGCATCATCTGCTTTGGAATTATAAATCTTTGTTGCTTTATCTACTGCTGACTGACGTAGCAACTTTGCGATTGAACCAAAAGGATTATTGGCATCGAGCAATTGATATTCTGATTCTGAAAGTCTGACTTTAAACGTCCGTTCCCGTACTACTTTCTGTTTAGTTACTGAATCTATTTCCACTTGAACAATCCCATTCTTGGTCTAACCGGTTTAGAGGAAAATCTTTGATTTTTCTTTAAACCGGTTTTCGGGGGTATCGGGGGTGAAGCCCCTGATCAAGGTCACAGCTTAGCACTATTAAACGAAGTGAAATAGGGGTAACTGTGTATCCTTGCTTATTTAAAAAGGGAAAGAATTATTTATACTAAAATTTAATCAAATGATACAGTATATAAACCCTAATAAGAACTGGCATAAATCTTGTAAAACAATAGCACTCAACTCTTTCTCACCACCACCACAGCCCTCGCTTTGCTCAGGCAGATGGTGAGCGTTGAGAGAGTTTCGGCAATACTCTCCCTAAGGGCTGTCATTCAAAAAATAACACATCCCCTAAGTATTGCCGATTTAACCTGATTAGGCTGACGGAGCCACGCATCGGTCGTATCCGCACCATGCTTCACATACATGGCAGACAAGGACTAAAGGTACTGCACCTCTCCCCACGCGCTCCCTGTCGAAGTATGGCGGTATCTCTGCGAGGATTTCTCCAACATGCAACTTAACCAACCTATACAACTACTCTCAACGCTCCGCTTTTGTGGGATTCCCCTGTAACGGTTCAGCTCCTGCTTCTCAGCTTTCACTATCGCTACGATGCACCAGTGACACTTATTCCCTCCACATGCACCGCATATCTTCCTTAAAAAGGATGCACAGAAGCTGATAAGGCTCGAATACTGTCTATGTATTGCTTATTGGATGAACGAGAGTCAGGTAACGAAAGACTTTTTACTGATACAATGCTTGCCATTTTTTATCAATTTGATAGAATTTGAAAAGCGGTACAAGCCGAAAGGTGAAATCATAACGGTCGTCAAACCTTATGATCTTCGTTACTTGATGCTCGAACATCAAATAACTGCGTACCACCAAATTTAAGACAAAACCCCTCTAAGTTGCAAGACTCAGAGGGGTTTTTCTTTAGGTTTTAACAAAATTTTTATTTTTCTCTCCTACTAACTCATGCCCAATAAGGACTGCGTAGTTTTAATAAAAACAGGTATATTCTTGTAAAATATTATTTTATGATTCCATCATAAAAAATGATGGCTGTTATTATAATGTTTGAATTGAAAAGCTTCTATTAATTCAACACATATCAAAAATAGTATAGACAAGGAAATCAACATTTATGGATATTTTGAAGAAGGAAAGACAATGAAAGTTAAATTTTTAACGGTTTCATTGATGTTTATTTTGCCATTTTCTGTTTTTGCAGCAAATGGACAAGTCGAAAAAGCGGTCATTGAATCAAATAATGCGTATAAAACGAAATATAATTTAGACGATATGACAGAGTTTAATTATGCGCAAAAAGGCTTTATTGCCAAGCCAACAGGTCAAATTAAAAGTGAAAAAGGCAATGTGATCTGGGATTTTGATGCGTTTAATTTTTTAAATGATCCAGCACCAAATACTGTTAATCCTGCACTATGGCGACAAGCAAAGCTCAACAATAATGTTGGTCTATTTAAAGTGACAGATCGAGTTTGGCAAATTCGTGGTTTTGATTTGGCAAATATGACCATTATTCAGGGTGATACTGGCTGGATTATTGTGGATACATTAACCTCTAAAGAAACGGCTGAAGCAGCACTTAAATTTGCTAGGCAGCATTTAGGTGAGCAAAAAATTTCAGCCATTATCTTTACCCATAGCCATATCGATCATTTTGGTGGTGCATTAGGCGTTCTTTCTACAGAAGAAATTAACGCTAGAAAAACCCCAATTATTGCGCCACAAGGCTTTATGGAAGAAGCGACCAGTGAAAATTTGATGGCAGGTTCAGCCATGATACGTCGTGCGACCTATATGTATGGAACCTTTTTACCAAAGAATGCTGAAGGATTGGTGGATACAGGTTTAGGTAAGGCTGTTGCTGTTGGGAAAATGGGAATCCTTGAGCCTACACAACTGATCACCCAAGCAGAACAGAAAATGACCATTGATGGTTTGGATTTTGTGTTTTATAACGTGCCGGGTTCAGAAGCGCCAGCAGAGTTAACCTTCTCTATCCCATCACTGAAACTTTATAATGGCGCAGAAATTCTTTCGCATACCATGCATAATCTTTATACCCTCCGCGGTGCCAAAGTCCGTGATGCCTTAAAATGGGTAGGCTATTTAGACCAAGCAATGCAGCATGCCAAAGCATCCGATGTATTGATTGCACAACATCATTGGCCTGTCTGGGGCAATGACAATATTCAAGATTTTATTAAAACCCAGCGAGATGTTTATAAGTTCACACATGATCAGACGGTGAGATATATGAACTCTGGTTTTAATGGTGCTGAAATTGCCGAGAAAATTCAGCTTCCAGCGGCACTTGATCAAAAGCTATATGCGCATGGCTATTATGGAACCTTAAAGCATAATGTAAAAGCGATATACCAATACTATATGGGATGGTTCGATGCTCATCCTTCCAATTTAGATCCATTACCGCCTAAAGCTGTTGCAAAAAAATATATTGAGTTGGCAGGTGGGGAGAATAATGCATTAAAAAATGCGCGGGATGCCTATGCTCAAGCTGACTATAGATGGGCTGCCGAGATTTTAAAACATATTGTGTTGAATAACCCTCAAAACCAACAAGCAAAAGACTTATTGGCAAATACGTATCGTCAATTGGGCTATGCTGCTGAGGCTTCAACTTGGCGTAATTTCTTTTTGGTGGGTGCTCAAGAGCTACAAAATAATGTACCCCTACAAAATACATCTGATCCGAGTGATTTATTGATTCACACGCCAACTGAAAGATTTCTTGAAGCCATGGCGACAAATTTAGATGTGGAAAATTTAAAAAATGAAAACCAGTGTATCAATCTGGTTTTGTCGGATACCCAAGAGAATTTTTCATTATGGGTTGAAAACTCAATCATGCAGTTTAAGCGTCATGATGACAGTAAAGATTTGGCATCGGATTGCCCAACATTAACCGTAACCAAGCCCTTATATCTAAAAATGATTACAGGTCAAATAAAAGGGGTAAAAGTCCTGCTTTCTAACGAAAGTAAAGTCAAAGGCAATCCATTGGAAATTGGAAAATTCTTTGCAATGTTTAAACGTCCAGACTCAACTTTTCCAATTGTCACTCGACCAAATGATTAGGATGAAATGACTGGGCTTAAAGAACCCTACCAAATTAAAGTCTCCGCTTTTATGTGCACACATTAGTGCACATAAATACAAAATTAGTTTAATTATTTCAATAATTTACAATCAATAAAAAAGCCTAACTTGTCTAAGTCGGGCTTTTTTATTGATTCTTCACGTTTCACGCCTAATATTTAATCATTGTTCCATATTTTTGATTAGCAACAGTCGGAATCGAGCATAAACCCTACATGCCAAAATTCATGCCCCGATCTCGCTTAGGTTGGGGCTGCTCCATTTCCTTTTTCCGTTCCTTCATTTGGACGATATTCGCTTCAATAGTTCGGACGTTTCGAGCAAATTCTGCTGAGCTTTGGCTACTTGTGACGAGACTGACCGTTGTGTGGTTGAGATTTTCTCCAGTACGTCCTCGTAATTCGTTGTAATTTGGCTCATCTCCCTGACTTTGCCATTGATCTGCTCGGTATAGGTCGCTGTATTTTTTTCCAATTCGTGAAATTGTGTCTGTATTGTCGATAATGACTTTTGTGTTTGCACTAAGTCTGTCTGTACGCTCTCCATTGCCTTTGATTGTGCTGATAAGGCTTGGATAATTTTCTTTTGCATCACGTCTAAACTCTGCTGTTGCTGCTGCAACTGAGTTTGTTGTTGCTGTAATTGCTGCTGTTGTTCTTCGATGATTTTCAATAACTGTGTTTCTAATTCGGTCATCACTTAATACCCCATCGGCACCATGAAGTTGTTCTGCCAATCCCCTGCGTCCTTGTTGATCTGAATACATAGACGTTGGGCTTTGCTGTTTTGCTGTCTGCATGTGCTGAACGTCAAACTGCCCCCCGATCGGTTCAGGTGATCCACTCGCATTTGTTTCTCGTTGATGGTCATATTGAGTGTCCGTATCTCGTTGTACTTGCTTTTGCCCATAAAACCGAGCGCAATAATGAGAATAATTAAAATAGCAGCTCCCAAAATCATTGCCATATTCAAAGTGGTAAGCTGTTTCAGTAGGCTTTTGTTCTGAACTTGCTGTTCTTTTGTCTGTATCTGCTCGTTCATTTGCTTTAAACGGCTCAATTTGGACTGTAGCAAGGCTTGGTACTGGTCGAGCTGCTTCTCGATCTGCTGTGAGCTGTTCTGTAGGTTCTGCGCTAATTTCTCGTCTGACTGCTGGATAGCGGTCGCTGTGATATTGGCTCTTGTGCTCAAGCTGTCTTTGATAATCTGTGACGTTTGCTCGATACCGCTCAGAAGTTGTTCCTCGGTACGTTGCAATTCGCTGTTGTACTTCTTGTCGATATTCGCCAGTAGCGCTAAAGCCTTGCTCATAAACCTCTCCACTTAAACGGATAGGACGTGTTGCGCCCTCGTATGGATTTTCGATTGATATTGATTTTTGGGTTTGTCGGGTGACTTTGATTTCATTCGATTCAAGCCATTCAACCAATTTTTGCCGATCGGCAACTTTGCCATCGACTACAGCTTGGTAAATCCTTTGGTGTAACTGATCTTTAAAATCCTTCACATCCTTGGGTAAGTTCTTCTTATTGATTAAAAGCTGCTGATTGTTCGGATCATCGGGATCATATAGTTGATGTTCTGCATTGGTAATCTGCTTAAACAGATCCACTCGATCTAAATCCACTGGCGCATAAAATGGCTGTAGCCGTTTGCCTGTCGAAAGCTCAACGTTTGGAATCACAAAATTCAGCTCAAGCCGTGTCTCTCCAGTATCTTGATTCACCTTATCTTGGTGCTGTACCCATAAAATTTGGTACTGATCTTTATCGAGACCAGGGAAAAGGCATTCCTCAAAATTTTGCATGATCTGCTGTTTATCCTGGTCAGATAAAGCATGCTCGTAAAAGGATAAACAACCACTGGTATATTTCTTGGCAAAAGGACTGCTATCAATCAGTTGAGCGGTCAAGTCAACATCACCACTTAAAACCTGTGCATGTTCTCGCTCTCTATCTTCACCAAGCAAATAATCTAGACAACCTTTAGATAATCCTGAACCATGTCTAAAAAAATCAACGATCATCTGGTCGTAACTCCCGAAGTTGTTGATCTATGGAAATCAACAAATGAAGTAACTTCACTTTGTCAAAAGTACCTGTCCCTGCAATATCCGTATTAATCGCTTTGGCAATCTGATTCACGTTATTACCTATACGACCCAATTCTAGGATTAAATTTCTCTCTGTCTTGCTATATGAAGATTCAACAATCTTTGTTGATTTAATTTTT
>NZ_JAHPTH010000027.1:0-5848 GCF_025514195.1 Acinetobacter sp. WU_MDCI_Abxd143 | reverse complement strand
AATACCGGCTACATATTCAACGCCATAATTCTTTAGGGTTTGGGCAACAATCTGACTACCCGTTAATCTCTTCTTCACAATTTAATCGTCCTTAAATTAAAATGAAAACTCTTCAAAATTTTATTTTTCACAAAACTTTTTAGCTCAGTTTTAGACTGCAGCTTGACCAAAAGGAACGTCTTTCTTGCCATAACGACGAACACGTAGATTCGCTTGCTCAGCATGTGCAACAAAGCCTTCCATTAGACATAAGCGTGAGCAATATTCCCCAATTTGAGCTGATGCTTCATCTGTAAGTACACGTTGATAAGTACAAGTTTTAAGGTATTTACCAACCCATAGACCTCCCGTATAACGAGCTGCTTTATTTGTTGGTAAAGTATGGTTAGTACCAATAACCTTATCGCCATAAGAAACATTAGTTCTTGGTCCTACAAATAAGGCACCAAAATTCGTTAGATTTTTAAGAAAGTAATCATCATCATGCGTCATAATTTGGACATGTTCAGAAGCATAAAAATCTGATAGTTTCGCCATTTCTTCATTTGATTCACAAAGAATAATTTCACCAAAGTTTTCCCAAGCCGTACGGGCATAAACTGCAGTTGGAAGTAAATCTAATAAGCGATCGATTTCTTTTAATGTTTCTAATGCCAACTCACGAGAAGTCGTCAACATGACGGCTGGTGAATCAGGTCCATGTTCGGCTTGACCAAGGATATCTGTTGCACACATTTCTGCGTCAACACTATCATCAGTAATTAATAATGTTTCTGTAGGTCCAGCAAAAAGATCTATACCAACACGACCAAATAATTGACGTTTAGCTTCAGCAACATAGGCATTACCAGGCCCTACAATAATATCTACAGCAGGAATACTTTCAGTCCCTATCGCCATTGCACCTACGGCCTGTATTCCACCAAGTGAATAAATTGCATCAGCGCCAGCCATATGCTGCGCAGCGACAATATATGGAGCTGGTTTACCTTGAAATGGCGGAGCTGCGGTAATAATGTTGTTAACACCAGCAGCCTTTGCTGTACAAATAGACATATGTGCTGAAGCAAGTAATGGATATTTTCCACCTGGTACATAGCAACCAGCAGCATTTACAGGAATATGCTTATGCCCAAGCAAAACTCCAGGTATTGTTTCAATTTCAACATTTAACATTGACTGACGTTGAGCATCAGCAAAACGACGAACTTGGGTTTGTGCGAATTTAATATCTTCGTACTCACGCTCAGTTAATTGATCCATACATTGTTTGATTTCAGCATCAGTAAGTCGATAATCTTGACGATCCCATTTATCGAATTTGACCGATAGCTCTCTTACAGCAACATCACCACGATTCTCAATATCTAGTAAAATTCGTGAAACGTCTTCCTTTAACTTATCATTCTGCGCAACACGCTGATCTGTCGGTTGTGCTTTCTTAATCCACTCAGCCATACTCTACCCTTGAACTAGGATTAAAGATTTGATTGATTAACAATCAAATCTTTTCTTGAAGTAGACTCAATTTCACTTTAAATAGTAGGTACAAATCGACTCCTCTACTCTATCCATGAATTAAATTGAGTCACCATATTCATGCTAGAAAGTTTCACTTGAATATGATTTCCCTACAATTTCTCAAGGAAAAGAAAAGTGACGCAAATAGACGCAAATAAATAAAAGAACCAATAGATGTAAACGTTTACATTCATTGGTTCTTTTATTAGAATTTATCATCTTTTGAGTTTATCTAACTATGATCTCTATTCTTAAATCCATTTTACTAATGATTGTTATTGTTGTTTCAGTCCGTGAATTATCTTTAATTTTTATGAACTATTTTGGGCATCCAGAACTTAGTAATCTTGTAGGACTGTTCTTACTATTAATAAGTCTTGTTATATACAGAAGATTTAAAGGTATTCCCTCCTCCTTGATTACTGCTAATCAACTGATAATGAAAGAAAGTGTCTTTGCATTTTTACCCGTATGCGTTGGCTCTTTAATCATGCTTTTTCATCTTGAGGACAGCTTATATCTTTTCTTGAGTATTCTCGTCATAAGCACCCTTTTACCATTGTTACTATTTGCATTCGTTGTAAAAAGAGTACTTTAACATGTTGTTTATACTTTATTTTTTAATTACTGTATTAGGCTATTTAACGGCTAAGCTAATTTATTCATATATTCCTAGAATATCGATAATAGTCTACTCAATGTTCATTATTTTAATTTTACTTGTAATAAGTAAGGTTTCTTATAATGACTATATAGAGACAGTAAGCCCTCTATTTAATCGACTTTTAGGGTATGTCACCGTTGCGCTTGCAATTCCTTTAGCAACAATAAAGTATGAAGATTTTCCAATTTCAAAAATATCAGCTTTAGTTTTATGTGCTAGTACTCTTGCTGTTGGATTACCAGTAGGGCTTGCCTACTTATTACACTTATCAACATCCATGATTATTTCTTTTACAACTAGAGCCATCACTACACCTATCGCTCTAAATATTGCAGAAATTATTCATGCTCCCCCTGCTCTTGTTACCTTAATTGTAATTCTTTCAGGCGTTATAGGAGCAGCATTTTCACCCTTACTACTTAAAAATATTAATGATGAAAGAGCTGCAGGATTAGCTTTAGGTTTAGCAGCACATGCTATAGGCACGGCTCAAGCATGGCAAAGAAGCCCTGTTGCTGGACGCTATGCTGCATTTGGAATGGCGATTAATGGGGTTTTCACAGCTATCTGGTTACCACTCACAATTAAAATACTCATATAAAATGAGTGATAACCTTAACTTCATTCGTTTAATCTGGATTAGTTGACTCTCTAACAATCAGTTCGGTTTTTAACAAATATGACTTTAAAGGCTGTTGATTGTTTAAATTATCCAATACCGCTTTAGCGCTTAGAATGCCCATTTCCTCTGCTGGAATATTTAATGTAGTTAAAGGAGGAGTTAGGTATTCTGCAAATTCTAAATTATCGTAACCAATAACATTTAATTGTTCAGGTATTTTTATACCAAGTTCTTTTGCTCCAGCAAGAACACCAAAAGCAATTACATCACTATTACAGATGATGGCACTGATATTCGGATTAGATATGACTATTTCCTTAAGTATTTCTTTTCCACTCGCAATATTATATTGATTTTTACACTCCCAAACTGAATGCTCAGCTTGCTTAGATGTCATAAAATTTTTAAAAGATTCTACTCGAGCAATTTGTCGATCATTGCCTTTTAAAGGCCCACAGATCATTGCTATTTCTTTATGACCTAAAGAATAAAGGTATTCTACAATAGTGGTTGTTGAAGCGTAATTATCAAATCCAATAAATGGAAATTTAGAATCATGATGATATGAATAAGTACAAATTGTAGGTATTTTAAATTTTAATAAATACTTTTCTAAATTTTTATCAAGAATCTCTCCTACGATGAGTAAAGCCTCTGCTCCTCTTTCCAAAAGTAATGTGACCTTATCAAAGATATCACTTGCATCAAAACCACAAGTTAAGATGTATACAACATAACCTTGCTCAGATAGCTTCTTTTGAAAAGCATTAATCATGGTTGCATAAATCGAGTGATCTAAGGTTGGAATAATTGCACCAATCACTTTAGTCTTTTTTGATCTTAATGATTTTGCTGCAGAATTTGCGGTATATCCCATATTAGCAGCAATTTCTAAGATTTTTTCTCGAACTTCAGGTTTTACCATTTCTGGTTTATTAAAACTACGTGAAACTGTTGCAATAGAAACGTTAGCTGCTTTAGCAACATCAATTACACTTACTGAGTTCAACTTTTCCATAACATTATTATTTTGACCCATAATAAAACCGACTAAGATAAAATCGTACAATAAGAATTACTGCAATTATAACAAAGTAGCCATATTTATCTGTTTATTTTTAAGCCTTAATACATATAAAATGTAAACGTTTACAATAATTGAGGCTTTTTCATGAATATTTCTGAATTTGAGGTAATTTATGAACAAAATAAATGTCTAACTCTTAAGCGCTTGTCTTTAGGTGAAACTCAAAGCGGTATTCTTTTATTACCTGAAATTTGGGGATTAAATAAACACATCTATGAAGTGGCAGAACAGTATCTTGTATTAGGCTATGAGGTCTTTATTCCAGATATTTATTGGAGACAGCAAGAAAATGTATGTCTTGATTATGATGAGGAAAGTACAAAAATTGCTAGAAAACTATATGCAAATTTAGATTTCAATTTAACTGCCGAAGATTTAAACCAAGTTATTGATTTTATTTTTAAATTAGATAAAAACTATAAGTTAGGTGTATTAGGTTTTTGTATGGGAGGTACATTAACTTATCTTTTACATCATAAAAAAATTGCTGCGATTGTCAGTTATTACGGTAGCAAGGTAAGAGAGTACCTCAAGCAAATAGAATTAATTAACTGCCCTACTCTTTTTCATGTAGCGGATAATGATCATCTGATTACACTTCATGAAATTCAAGAACTTGAGCTGCTTAGCCTTAAAAATAATAAATTTAAGATATATCGCTATCCACTTGCTGGTCATGGATTCAACTGCCCTTACCGTCCAAATTTCTCTGCTGCACAGGCACGTCTAGCATTTGAACGTAGTAGTAACTTCTTTATCCAACATTTAAGTTAGAGGAATTTATGAGAATTCTCTCTGACATGTCAAAGTCAGTAAAGGCAGTATTTTTTGTTGTAATCGCTGTTTTATGTTTAGCCTTTCATGACCTTTTAGGTAAAAAGTTGAACCAAAATTATTCAATCATCTTAATTTTATGGTTTAGGTATCTTTTTCATTTTTTATTTGCAACTTTTCATAGTATCAAAATTAAAAAACTTTCTAGGTTTAAGCGCATTCACTTTTTAAGAGCCTTGTTAATGTCTGTGATTGGCTTAAGCTTTATTACTGGATTAAAGTACATCCCATTGTCTGAAGCTACAGCAATCAATTTTTTAGCGCCAATCTTCGTTTTGATTTTCTCTTTTTTTATTCTAAAAGAGAAGGTTATTCAGGATGATTTAATAAAGATTATAATTGGTTTTTTCGGAATACTTATCATTGCTAGACCTGGGGGAGATATTTTTAAAATAGAAATTATCTTCCCAATGTGTGCTGCTCTATTTTTTGCTTTTTATCAAGTGCTTACAAAAATAACTAGTATGTATGAAAGCAGCCTTATATCTAACTATTATCTTGGATTCTATGCATTTTTTTTAACCTCCTTGGTACTACCTTTCTTTTGGGAAAAAATCGCTCCTAATGACCTCATATTTTTTCTTTTAGTAGGTGTATTTGGTACGTTCGCACATACCTTATTTAATAAAGCATACGTTCTTGAATCACCTGTAAAATTAGCACCTTACAGCTATATGCAAATTCTTTTTGCAACACTTTTAGGATTTATATTTTTTGGAACAATTCCAGACTTAACAACTTTTTTAGGTATTTTCATCATCTTCTGCTCAGGTCTAAATATTCGCTTGCACAAAAAGGAACAATAATGCTACATTTTAGTTAGAAGAAGTTCTGTTGTGGTGCAACAGTAACTAAATGGAATTTATTACGGTGAGCAAAAGATTTAGGAAATTAGCATTTTTCCTTTTGCTTAAAGTGGCATAACAATTGCAATGTTTACTTAAGATTAAGCTGAATCAATCGATCAGTTTTTTTTAAAACATAAAATGTAAACGTTTACATTGCATATGTTTAGTTCACACACAACTGAGGACGCTTGTATTATGCGCGACATATACGGAAGAACAGTACAATCAGCATATGACTATGTTGTGGTTGGTTCAGGATCAGCAGGAAGCGT
>NZ_JAHPTH010000026.1:0-7756 GCF_025514195.1 Acinetobacter sp. WU_MDCI_Abxd143 | reverse complement strand
AGATCCATAAGGAAAACCTAGATTTTTGCCCATAAATGTAAAATCTAGGTTTTTCGCATAAGGTGTATTATGTTAATAATATAAATTTTTAAAAGCATATTGATTTAATAATAGAAAAATTATCAGAGTAGGGTATGTGTAAAGTAAACGTTCGATTATCAACCAATAATGATTAAAGATTTATATCTTATATGTGTTAATTTTATTAACATATATCTACCAAATTAATAGTGCCTTAAGTGAAATAATATGCTAGGTAAACATCATCATTTTTTAAAAAAATTTTCGATCAGTGATGCTGCTATAGCGTATAAAAAACCTCGCTCGACTATACTTAAATATATAAAAAGCGGAGATTTCAAACTTGACTACAATAACTTGATTGAATACAGTCAGTTAATTAGAAAATTTGGTGAAATTACTTCCCCTATACAGGACGAAAGAGAGCAACAAATCAAAAAACTAAAAGATGAAGTTATGCATTTAAAAAAACAACTTAATTTTTTTAAATATACTTCAATCTCAAACAAAAATAGACTATTAATTTCTCATAAAGACTCCATTTAACATAATGGGCGTTATCCGAAATCGTCTTTTATAAGTTAAATAAAATCATATACTTAGCTATTTTACATAACCCGAAACTACCGCAAAAATCTGCTTTGGAAACAAAGCGGATTTTTTTTGAGCAAGTTTGATACTTCTTGCCAATAATTTTGACTAAAAATTACTCCAATTAGCTTGAGTGATACAAATTTATGATACATTATTGTATATACAAATTTGAATGTTTTTTATGGAACTGTATTTCGAATGGGATGAGGCTAAAAACCAAAAGAATCAGAAAAAACATGATGTATCTTTTGAAACGGCAAGCCTCGTTTTTGAAGATCCTTTACGGATCTCAATCCAGGATCGACATACCAATGGTGAAGAACGTTGGCAAACGATCGGTATGGTTAAAGGTGTACTGATGTTATTGGTGGCTCATACAATCATTGACGATGATGACTGTGAGATCATACGAATCATTAGTGCAAGGCAAGTCACTAAAGCGGAACGCAATCAATATGAGCATGGTTAGATATACACGCAAAGAACTGAATGAAAATTTCAGTGACAAGCAAGATGCTGAAATTAAACGCTTGCTTGCGAAAGGAACTGTACCAGATGAACAATTAGATCTATCTGACATTCCTGAGATTACCGACTGGAGTCATGCTGTTCGCCATGGGCAATTTTATCGTCCAGTGAAGCAACAAACATCTGTTCGTCTAGATGCAGATGTACTTGCATGGTTAAAGGCTCAAGGCAAAGGCTATCAGACACGCATGAATAAAATTCTGCGTGAAGCAATGCTAGAAGATCTTAAGAATCATTGATGAAAATGGAAGCTATAGACTCCCATTTTTGCTTCGCATAAGAGATTTTATGTTAAATCTCTTAAAATCGAATATCCCTTCTTTATGAAAATGTGTAGCTCATTGAAGCACTTTTCTAAGAATGGAATAACTTCATAATCATGTCCGTGGAATCTTATTTTTTTTTCTTTAGTGATGTTTAGTGATGCAGGGATACCTATACCACTAGAAGTGATCTTTCCATTATCGTAAACAAAATCTTGTAAGGGCCTACCATTTACAATACATCCCTCGAATTGCACTCTTCCTGTACCTGCCCCAGCTATATGAATGAGATTAACTCCTCCAGCTGAAATTGTTTGACTTGTTATTACTTCCTCTTTATCGAGAGGGATTGGACGTCTATGTTTTGCATCATTGGTTAAATTACACATCATCACGAGCCACTCTTCACCAGTATGATATGGCTGGATTGATGTTAAGAACTCTCTAAGTATTTGTATAGTTTCATGAGATGTTGATAAGCGTGATAAATATTTTTCTATAAAAACTGGTTTTCCATAAGGAAAATATATGTCTTTGCGTTGATTTTCTGGAATATTAGTCAGCTTATCGTAGATATCATTTGCTAAATATTCTAGGCCACTGCGTAGATGTTCAAGACAAGATTTAATTCTAACAGGAGGCGCATCCCCATTTCTTTTCATTTCAGCGATTACAGACGCTACTTCTTGATATAAATCATCTACAGGGTTTTTATTCATAATGTACCTTAGCTACTAGAATGCTCAATTCTTTCTTTAGAGAAGATAATCATAAGGGTGATAAGTAACCAGTATGGCACAATATTGATATTATTAAATAAAAAAATAAGTTAGCACTCGGTCAAAGAATTTAAGGTAAAATTTTTTTATCACTTTTTAACTAAAAATTTTATGCAAAAGCAAATGATCCAAAAATATATCAACAATTTTAGACGGCATTTAAGTGCTTTTCTTAGACCTGGTATTGGTCTGAAAGCACTTATATATCCATCCCAAAAAGATGGTGCTGTTTTGGTATTTCATTTGGGAACTAATTTAGAGAATGATGATGAATATAAACCTATCTCTCCGTCAATAGGATCGATACTAAATAAAATAGAGCAAAATGCTTTTGGAGGTAGTTTAGAAAGCATTCATTTCTCTGGTACTAATATGATTATTGAGGCTAATAAGATAATTTTTATTAAAGATGACAATCCTAAAGAATGGACTGACGCAGCTGCAAAGAAAGAAGCATTAAAAATAGTTAATTCTGGCAGGTAACACTGATGAAAGTTACTCATAAGAATTCAGAAATAGAAGGAACACCGCAAGAAATTCACGACCTTTTTCAGAACAATGGTATGGATTTAAATGCTTTTTTTATTACACCAAAACCTCTTCATATTGGTTGGGTTATAGCACCCATAATCATTTGGGTAATTCTATTATTTATTGGAATTTTTCAAGAAGTACAACAAGTTAAAATAAGAACCTTAATTTTTTTACTTATGGCTAGTTGTTCTGTATGGATAGGTGCGACCGTTAAAAAGAAATATGAATATGACATTAGCTTTATAACATTTAGTACAGTAACTTTAATTGTTCTTTCTATGGCAGCAATTGGCTTTATACCTATAGAAAAAATATTTGACTTCATAAACAAAACAAGTTGATTTTTTTAAGAAAATCTAAAATTAACATAATACACCTTATACGAAATGCGTTATAATTCTCTTGAAAATTCAACGCTGTAGTTTCTTTTTTGCCCAACCTCCCCAAGGTGGGCTTTTTTTTTATGATTTTTCACGTTCCACGCTTATTATTTAATCAAAGTTTCACGACTTTATTCATATTAATTAAACAATCGTGGTTAATCATAGGGTCTAAAAAAACGGCTCCAAAAGCCTCTTTTCTCAGGCTCTGGTTCAATGTGCTCTGGCACTGGAATCCGCTTATTTTCCCTCCGCTCTGGAGTAGTCAATCCGTCATGTTTAGCTTCTGCTGTGTCAGGTTCGGGATCTGGTTTGGCTATGCTGGGTTGCACTAATTCTTGATCGGTAAACGTAGTCATATTAGGTTTTGGGGCTTCTAATAGGCGTTGCATCGTTTCAATTTGGTTCTGATAGAAAGATTCCCGATCTTTGGCATCATCAAGCTGGTTTTTCAGCATGTCTATCTGCTGTCTAAGTAGTAAAACTTCTGCCGAATTTGGACTGTCTATTTTTACAGGTTCTTTTACATCCTCTTTTTTGACAGGTTCCCCGAAAACACGGATAGCCTCGGCTAGATCGATCTTATTCTGGGAATTTTTACTTAAAATTCCTTTCTTTATGTTGTTGTAAATCGTTTGTCTATTGATATTGTAAAGCTTAGAAAGCTCGAGAACTGTAAGGCTTTTCATGTTGTAAATCTATGCCTAAACCTGTCAAAAGTTGTTGTCTATTAGACTGTCTAATAGACAAATGATCAAGTTTAAATTTTAGGCAGGTGCAAAGCCAACTTTTTGAAGATAAGGGAATAATTCTTGGAATTTTTGATAATCTTGGAGCATTTCTGCAATGCGTATAGCAAATTGTTGGAAGCTTTCGGTGCCTTCTGAATATTGCCCCATCTCAGGTAATTCAGAAAGTTTGTTGGCAAAGAGATGACGTTGTTTATCACTCATTTTGGTGAAAAGGGCTAATGTATCCGTTCCCTTAATTACTTTGTCAGAGTTGGTTTTTTTCTGCTTAAAACTGAAAGAAAAACCGGAAATTGAACGTCCTTTTTTATGTTGTTCATATTTAGCCGTTATATCGGTTAACTCATTTACTTGCTTGAGGGCAAAATCTAAAACATACGTTTTTAAATTACTCATTGTTTTGTATTGATGAGCTTCGACACCAAGTTGTTGTCTAAAGATCGATAGATCAAAAATTGGCGTTTTACCAGCAGATCTCCATTGAATTAATAACTCGTATAACCGAATAGCATAAGAGCTAGTTAATCTCGAAACCTGCTCCAATTCATATTTAGTAAAGTTTTCTTCCAGTCGAGTTATGAGTGGAACAATGTCTTGCGTGAAACGTAGGAAAACGATCCCGGATTGAGGTTCATATCCAATTTTATCGACCCAACGACAGTGAAAGCTACGATCCTTACCAGTCTTAGGATTAATGTCATGATACGTGACATAGCGATCAAACAAGCTTTTAGATGCATCCCGAAGCACGGTATAAGCAGTGTGTTTCTCGACATTAAAGGTATTGATATAACTACTTGCATGTACTTCTAAAAGGCTATTTTCAGTTATCCCGTGCCCTGTTTCCCGAGCTTCAGCAATGGCTAATAGGATCAGCCTTTGTTCAACTGTATCTAGGGTATAGCTAGCTTGAATTAAAGCATTATCCTTTACAATTAATTCACTCATTTCTAATAATAAATTTATAATTAAACTAGGTTGTACAATAGACTATTTTAATTGAATTGTAAATCGACTTAATTTGGGGTCGATAAACCTAGTTTTAAGGTCGATAAACCTAGTTTTATGGGTCGATAAACCTAGTTTTATGGGTCGATAAACCTAGTTTTATGGGTCGATAAACCTAGTTTTATTAACTCTAAAACTATTATGAATAAAGGGTTACAGCTTACTTAAAAGCATTTAAAAGATTAAAAATAATTAAAAGCCCAGGTAAAGAAAAATTGCCCTTGGTTTTCGCTTCGCTCAAACTCTATTGAACTTCGCTTTCGCTCAGTTCGTCGGGGCAATTTTTTGGTAAGCACTTACGTGACTTTAAAAAAAGCAAAAGCAACTCGGAATTCGCTACGCTCATAAAACTTTTTTACTCGCTACGCTCGATCTAGACTCAAATTTCTACAACTTTTCCATGCTTATTTAGGTTTCACAGCCTAAAAAGCGGTTTTTCAGGGAGTCTAGGCAAAATTTTCCAAGGATCGCTCGTAGACACTCACTTTGTTCTTATCGGTAAAATCAAATGATCTCCAAAATACTCTAATTTGCGTTTAGAGCACTCTAATTTTTTTATTGATGGGGAATATAGGTTTAGGCTAAAAAAGGCATATACGGCTTCAACAGTGTATTTAAACCCTATTATTTGAGTCAATCTAAGCTTTATTGAAAGGATTCCTTGGATCTTCTTTGGCTTGCTTAATCAATTTCTCCATTTCATATAGCGATTTAGCCGATAAAATATCTGTTTTTCTATTTTGATCCAGGCTAAATGCATTGTTCTTTTCTGCTCCGGATTGTGCTTGCTTAAATAAATCGAGCATTCGATCTAAATCTTGGTTTGAATTTGATCGCTCTAAACCGCTTTGTTCCAATAAGTTTAAATATAGTGATCCGATAAAATATTTAATGTGGTCTTGCTGTTTTCTTAAAGATTTACTAAGGGGGGCCTGGTTATATTTCTCAGGGTTTAAAACTCGTTCGACCTTCGCTGTAATATTCTTTTCAGAAGTCTGATTTCTTTTAATTTTTAAAACTTCATTTAATGCATCATGCATTGCAAAGTAAGCATCAATATCTGTTTTTTTACTTAATTCTAGAATATTCAATTCTAATTTTTTTAATTTCTGTGGCTCGGTTTTTTGGATCAGTTGTAATTGAACTATACGTTTATTATAAGTATTGCGCTCATAACGACATCGTTGAATAAGTTTTAAATCTTCTTCATTCAGTTGTTTCATTGATTCTCGTTCAGAAATCATTGCTAAAAAAGCATCTTGCATTCGTCTTTTAAACGGCAGCGCTCGAATATGTTTATCCAAATCGATGATTTCTTGTTGTGTTAAGGCAAATGTTTTTCTACCGGCCAAAGCGGATTTCCTGATTTTGGGTATCTAAATTGATGTTAGCGGAATTCTGATGGTGTTGAAACAATATTTTATGTTATACATAAAATATTGTTTATCTCGTTTCCGTGTCTTTTTTTAACAATGATTGCTAAAGCAATCATTGTTAAAAAAAGACACTTCTACTCGCTCCTGCGGAGGCTACACAACCCACTGATTTAATTATTAAATTATGAGTTTTTCTTCGGGTTTTAACGGTATTTTTCTTAATGGTGAAAAAGTAAGCAATGTCTGCCGTTACAAGAAATGGGAAAGGGGTGCAACAAGAAAAACAGCGAATTTTAGACGAGTGCAACAAACTTTTTTGATGAAATATCGATGTTTGCAACAAGAAGAGACTGCTCTCTGCAACAAGAATTAGCCCCTTGTTACAAGAAAATTTGCTGTTTCGTTACACGTAATTTGTTTGAGGTGAACTGATGTTTTATTTAAATCTAAAGCATAATATTAAAAAAGAGCAGAGTTCTCTGAATGCATTCCATTATTTAACTCGGACGGCACATTTTGAAAATCAAAAAGACAATGAAAAATTAGAGTTTATACGGTATGGAAATATGCCCAAATGGGCAGAAAATAAACCAAAACTTTTTTGGAAAAGTGCTGATCAATTTGAAATTTCCCGGGGAAGAACAAGCTCTACTTTAACCATTGCTTTACCAAAAGAGTTAATACTAGAACAACGAGCAGAATTGGTTCAGAAGTTAATAGATCAGTTTGCCGGACAATATCAATTTCCTTATACCGCGGTCATTCATAATCATCCCAGTGAAATTACTGGAGAGGATCAACCACATTTACATTTGATGTATTCAGAAAGAACAATTTCAGATGATATTGAACGACCACCAGAGCAGTTTTTTAAACAGTATCGTCCTAAAAATCCAACTCAAGGTGGTGCGCAAAAGTTAACAGCTGATGCATTAGGTTTTGGGCGAAATCAGGTCAAAGTATTCCGTGAAAAAACTCAAGAATTAATGAATTTGTTTTTAGAAAAATATGCACCAACTAAAAAAGTAATGGTCTATGGTATAGAAATTGAAGTGAAAAATCAGGTCAGTTGCCTATCTAATGACGATTTCAATCAAAAATTCGGGACCAAATTACAGGATGTACCACAAATCCCTCGATGGAAACTTTATAGCGCTGATCCAATTATTCAGCTTGATGTTGAAGCTCAAAAAAACACAATTAAAAAAATTAGAAATCAGAACAATGCTGAACTTTATGGCAAGGAATATGATTTAGAAATATCTAGACGCCATGTGCTTACTCAGAAAAAAGATCCAGGCTTTAGCTTAGATTGATTTTTATAAGTGGAAAATTTGTGTTTTTTAAACATGAAATCTTGAAAAAATTTATCCATATTGTGAGCGATTTTTAGCCACAGCATGGAAAATTTGTGTTTTTGAACATGGAAAATTTGTGTTTTTGATTCAGATCCATAAGGAAAACCTAGATTTTTGCCCATAAATGTAAAATCTAGGTTTTTCGCATAAGGTGTATTATGTTAAT
>NZ_JAHPTH010000025.1:0-7814 GCF_025514195.1 Acinetobacter sp. WU_MDCI_Abxd143 | reverse complement strand
AGCTACAGAGCTACAGAGCTACAGAGCTACAGAGCTACAGAGCTACAGAGCTACAGAGCTACAGAGCTACAGAGCTAAGGATATTTTTAAAGGGAAACTAAGCCAAGGAAAAGACTAGATTATTGAATTATATGATTGTTCGTATAATGTATATTATGTTAAATGTAATATTTGGAAACCTACCATATATAAGGCTCTGGCGTCATGCGACATATAAGTTGTCACTGACGACACATACAATGTCATTATTCCTTTCCTAATATGAGCAACCAAGGTATATCTTTACCTAAGATGTAAAAATGAATTATCAGATTGTGGCTGGTTCACTTTGACCAGCCATATTCACCTGATTAAAGTTTTATTCAAAAGTATCAGGGTCTGGGCCTAAACGCTCTTCTCTATCAAGTAAAGCTATTTTGTTGAGATCCTCATCTTCTAATTCAAAATTGAAAACATCAAAATTTTCTTTGATTCGAGCTAATTTAGTCGTTTTTGGAATTAAAATTAAGTCATTCTGAAGATGCCAACGTATGATAATCTGCGCAGGCGTTTTATTATATTTTGTAGAAATATCCTTAATCATTTCATTATTTAATACTTTATTTTGAGCTAATGGACTCCAAGATTGTGTTTGAATATTCAAACTTTTATTAAAACGCCTCATCTTATGCTGTTGCATATATGGATGAAGTTCAATTTGATTTAGAACTGGTGAAATATTAGTTTCTTTTATTACTTTCTCTAAATGTTCCTTATGAAAATTAGCCACTCCTATTGAGCGAATTAGACCTTTTTCTTTTAATTTAATAAGTGTTTGCCAAGTCTCAAGATATTTTTCTCTTTGAGCCACTGGCCAATGAATTAAATATAAATCAATATAGTTGAGCTTTAAAAGATCCAGACTTTTCTCCAGAGCCATTGTAGTAGCCTTTTCTCCATGAGAGTCATTCCAGACTTTAGTTGTAATAAAAATATTATCTCGATCTATTCCACTATCTCTAATACCGATACCTACTCCTTCTTCATTTCCATAAATTGATGCTGTATCGATTAAACCATATCCATGTTGTAAAGCTTCACGTACGGCAAAACTTGCTTCTTGATTTGTTGCCTGCCAGACGCCTAATCCTAATTTAGGGATATTCATACCATCATTTAATGTAATTTGTTCTTTAAAATTTTTAATCATCAATAACTTCCTATACTTCATTATTATGCCGTTAAGCAATTTCTTGAGAATAAAACGTCCAATCTTTTTTATACCCAACCGTAACTTCAAATAGCGAAAGAATTATTCGTGCAGTTAAGCCCCAAATTATTTCTTTATTATATTCAATACATGAAACTTCTACTTCTCCCTCTGGGTATTTCCCTTTGTATGGCTTAACATCGTTAATTAAGAAATAATTTAAAGGTATATAAAAAACTTCAGAGACCTCTTTAATATTTTTTATAATTTTTAAATCCGGTGGAATAACAGCAACTAAGGGAGTAACTTTTAGCCCACCTAAAGAGTTTTGTAGAGGTAACTCACCAATAAATGTAATATCTTTTTCGGTTAGGCCTAATTCCTCATGTACTTCTCGTAAAGCTATCTCACGATTTGAACTATCATTTTTTTCAAGGCATCCACCTGGTAAAGCTATCTCTCCAGGATGATGAGATATAAATTCAGATCTCTTAGTTAACAAAATCTTAGGTTCAGATTCATCTGTTATAGCTAATAAAACTGCAGCATCTGTTAAATTATTACTATATAAACCAAGTTTTCTGATCGAAATATTAAGCAATTCTCTTGATGACAAATTTTTTATCATATCTATCTTCATACTGTCCTTGTTTTGATTCTAAATATAAAAAATTAGTTAAGTAATTAAAACTTCGCAAATTACTTAAAGGTGACGCAAATTTAAGTAATAATTAATTATCTTTATAATAACTTCACATTGCTTCTTACTTATCTAAATTGCGAAGTATAAAAGTAATTTCCTCTAAAATATTATTAAAAATTGATACCAGTTCATTCCATTTTAAAAAAGGATTCAAATGTCTTATACAATTCAACAAGATACATATGCAGTACTATTGCCTGCGTTTAATGATTTGAATATTAGAAATATTGCAGAGCCTTTTCTAAAGAAAGGAGGATGCAGTATTCTATTAGGTGAAACGAGAGAAGAATATGTAAACAGAAGAATGAATGAAAAACGGATAAATATTGAAAAGAAAACTGATTTTATAGATTTATTCTGTTGGGCGAAAACAATTCAACCTAACCTTAATGTGGCTATAGATTTTGAGCCATATGGTATAAATAGATTAGAGGGAAAAATAGATCTAGAACGGAAAGATTTGAATAATATTAGTGAACAAGAATTATATAATTATTATAAAAACAAAGCGTTGGCTTTAAAGCAACTGGGTATTACTATGGTATTAGGACCAATAGCTGATATTATAACTGGTTCAAATCCCTGGTTGAAAGACAGACAAATTGAAACAACATCATATAATATTAGCCAGTTAGTTAAAATATTTATTGAAGCTCTACAGTCATTGGAGATTGACTGTGTTGCTAAGCACTTTCCGGGATATAATCATTTAGAAAAAGATCCAGCAATAGAAGATACAGTGTTAACTACAGATAAAGAAACAATTATCAGCAACTTAGATACCTTCAATTCAGCTATTAAAGTTAATACTGCTGGAATAATGTTAGGACCAGCAGCTGTAGAGGTTTTTGATCAAGTGAATTCTGCTTCAACCTCTCAAAAGTTAGTAAATTTTTTGAAAGAAGATCTAGATTATAAAGGTTTAATAGTCAGTGACGATCTAGATGCTCCAGCAATACTAAGAGGTAAATCAATAGATGAAATTGCTGTTCAAGCACTGAATTCAGGAGTTGATTTATTATTATTGAGTTCTGAAAATGATCTTGATCAAATTGCTCAATATATTAGTCTATCAGTTGCTTCAGGAAATTTAGATAGAGAAAGGCTATCTAATGCTGCAAATAAGGTAAGAAATTTATCATTCAAGAAAAATTTGAATAATAATTAATTTTGAATATCATAAGCTGAGCTAGAAATAGCGTCTAACTCAGCTTATAGTTTTAACCATTTAAGATTAAATCTGCAGCTTTTTCACCAATCATAATCGTTACAGCATTTAAATTTCCTGAGATTACATTAGGCATAACCGATGCATCTGCAACTCGTAGCCCTTCGACGCCATGAACTTTCAATTTAGGATCTACAACTGAGGTAGTTTCATCTTCCCCTATTCGACATGTGCCACAAGGATGAAGACCAGGATAAGCCTCATTACGAACGAAATTTTCAAAATCTTCCTGAGTTTTTAGTGGTTTTTCTGGAACATGACTTGCTTCAATATAATCTTTAAAAGCCTCTTGGGACATTATGTCTTGCACCAATTTAGCTCCATCCGCTAAAGTTTTTAAATCATTTGGCGATGTAATATAGTTGGGAACAATTAAAGGCTGTTTATATGGGTCAGAACTTTGTAATTTAATATAGCCTACAGATTCTGGGCGTGTTTGTGTAATACTGATCGTACAACCATTACCACCAGGAACCCCATCTTTACCTTCTTCAATCCCTGCACCTGCTAAGAAAAATAATTGTAGATCTGGTAACGTTTTCCCTTGAGAACTCCACCAGAATGCACCTGTTTCAATAATATTTGATGTCGCAGGTCCAGCATTAAATAACAAAAATTGAAGTCCCGCTACAGCTTGCCACTGTAATTTTTTATATTTGTCATAACTGAAAGCACCTTTAAGCTTATAAATAAGGGACATTTCAATATGATCTTGATAATTTTGTCCAACATTAGGTAAATCTTTAACAACAGGAATACCGTGCTCTTTCAAATCTTCTTTTGGACCTAATCCAGATAATAATAAAAGATGAGGTGAACCAAAAGCACCAGCAGAAACAATTATTTCTTTTTTTGAATATACAGTTTCTTTTTTTCCATTCTTAATAAATTCAACGCCGACAGCTCGTTTACCTTCAAAAATAATTCTTAAAACTTTACACCCCGTTTGAACGGTTAAATTATCTCTTTTATTTGATAAATAAGCTTTGGATGCACTCGAGCGACGACCATTTCGAATTGTAACTTGGTAAAAACCGCATCCCTGTTGCTCACCTGAGTTGAAATCAGCATTAAAAGGAAGACCATATTCTTGACACGCCTTTAACCAAACGCGAGATAAATTATGTTTATACGAACAATCTGATACTCCAAGAGGTCCATTGACACCATGTACATTATTATGAAAAGTATTGTTATCTTCTGACTTTTTAAAATATTTAATTACGTCTTCATATCCCCAACCTTTTGCACCTGCTTTTTCCCAATCAGCATAGTCGTTTGCATTACCTCTTAAGTAAAGCATAGCATTAACTGAACTACCCCCACCTAATACCTTGGCTTGAACCATCGTCGCTTCATGTTGTGGTGTTTGTTCTGCGCTCCTTACATAATTATAGCGCTTGAGTAATGGACCTTGAGCTGTTTTATAATAAGTGACAGGAATATGAATATAAATACTTTTATCCCTAGGACCTTCTTCTAACAAAAGAATAGAATTATTCGAGTTCTCACTTAACCTGCCTGAAATTGTACTTCCAGCAGAGCCGCCTCCTATCACAATATAATCGAAAGATGGCTTATTCATTTCAATATTTAAATTATTCATCTGACATCCTAAAGATTTGATTAATTAAGAATTAATGTTTCAAGATACTTATAATGCTTTTGCGCATTTTCTAATGGTGAATCTTGATGCTCTTTCTTATAAAAACTTTCGGATGCCCACCAACCGTCATAACCGGTTGCCTTAACAGCTTCTACCCATTTATCTAATTGAATAATTCCTTGACCTAAGTCGACATTTCTTAATTTAACTTCTTCTGGTATAGCAGAACTATTCTCTAAACCATCACAAACATGTACACCATAAATTAAGTTCTTATCTAGTTTTTTGACATCTTCCGGAGTATTCCCACAAGTATTCAAATGCCAAAAATCAATAATTATCTTGATATTATTCTTGTTTGCTAATTGAATTGTTTTAATTTGATCTTCTAGCCTTTTGAGCGGGGTCCATGCCAGAGCTTCTAGATAAATTACTAAACCATACTCTTGAGCTACATCTGCCAAGATCGATAAATTTTGTGCTGTTTTTTCTATGATCTCATCAATTTCTAGACCTAACAGGCCTTTATAACCATTAAATTGTTTTTGTTCGGAATGACTAATAACAGCATTTACGTCAAGAGGGCCACTCAAAACCTGAACACCTTTTGCACCACTTTTTTGGGCAAGACTAAATATTTTTCGGGCATCAGTAATTAAATCTTCCCGTTCAAGCCCCTGTCTTTCTATATTAACTAAATATCCCATTCCTGAAATAGTTAAGCCTTTAAGTAAAGTTTTAAGGTCAGATTCTGTAAAACCAGCATCTAGATAATCCGCAACCTTCTTTGCAGATAGTTCAAGGCTTTTAAAACCAGCTTCCTTTGCTGACTCCACTTCCACAACTAGTGAACTATATTTGGCTAAAGTTGTATTATGGGTTAATTCCATTTTGTATACTCACGACTTGTTATTCAGCCGCAATATATAGCATATTGATTTTGTCTCTTTAATTTCGCACTTAAGTTTGAGAATGCGCAATATGACGCATTCAAAAATTTAATTTATATTTAGAACAGAAGTAGAACTCCTGATTACTAACTTAGTTTCAAAAATTTTCTTATGAATCTTTAGATTGTTTTCTTCGTTAAGAAGTTCTAAAAGTAACTTGGCAGCATAAGCTCCTTTTTCTAAAAGTGGTTGTTGAATAGTAGTTAAACCATATATAGATGCTTCAGGTATATCATCGAAACCAATAATAGATAAATTATTTGGAACATTAATATCATGCTGGTTAGCAAAATTTAAACTGCCAATCGCCATCACATCAGAAGCTGCCACAATAGCTGTTATATCTGTATTTTTCAGTAACATAGATGTAGCTATATTGCCATCTTTAATATTAAATCCTCCTGCCTCATAAATATGCAAATCTGAAAAACTAATTCCATATTTTTTAGCTGCTTCTAGATATCCATATAAGCGTTCTCTAGAAATCATTTCTGTTGATTTTTTTAATCTTTTTTCATCAATAAAACCTTTAAAACCATCTGGTATTAAGCGTTCTATAATAATTCCAATATTTTTATGGCCTAAAGATAATATATGTTCCATTTGATTAATTGCTGCATTTCTATCATCTATACCGATGTAATTTATATTTTCAACTAATGGTGCATCCAAGATTACAGCAGGAATTTTTTGTCGAATAATAGCTTTTACTACTGGATGATTATCTGGCAGCGTCGAAATAATAAGGCCATCAACCAATCCTCGTGTTGCAAGACTATATTCATTTGTCCCCACCCCATCCTTAAATCTTGAATTATTAATCGGTATTAAAGTTAATGCGACATCTGATAATTCTTCAACACTACTAATACCCTGCAATAGCGTGATAACCCACGGATCAGTACATGCATAAGCTAATTGATCCATCACCATTAAGCCTATAGCACCTACTCTTCCAGACTTAAGACTTTTAGCCCTAATGTCCGGCCCCATATAGCCTATCTTTTCTGCCGTTTTGAATATTAACTCACGCATTTCTTTTGATACTTTAGGAGATCCGTTATAAGCATATGAAACTGTTGCCTGTGAGACCCCACACTCTTTTGCAACATCCTTCATCGAAACCATTAATTTTCTCCAAATTAACTTAAAAATAAGTATGAAACTAAACAACTTAGTACTTATAGCATATTTCATTTAAGTCATAGTATGTACGTTATTTCCTACATACAGCCTTTTGACAAAAACTTTATTCATCTTTTAAGGATTGACAATTTTTTTTGTTATCGTTAATTTTACGTTAGGTTATACGTATAACCTAATATGAAAATTGGATTTCGGAGAAGAAAAATGGCTAAAGTTTTGTATTTGTACGGTGGGTGGCCTGGCCATTACCCTTATGAAGTTGCTGCATGGATGCTCAATTTACTAAAAGAGCTAGATTATGTTGTTGAAGAAAGTACTGATATTTTTACATTAGATCGTGATTTAACCAGCTACGATTTAATAATTATTGGCTGGAATAATGCTGTAACAACAGAAACACTAACCCCCTCACAAGAGAATCATCTCCTAAAAGCCATTGAATCAGGAACAGGCCTAGTTGGAATCCATGGAGCTGGCGCTGCATTTAGATCTAGTTTGCGATATCACTGGGTACTTGGTGGCTCATTCGTTGAGCATCCAGCTGGCGAGGCTTATCCAAAACCTTATATGGTTAATATGATTGATTCATCTCATCCTGTTACACAAGGCGTTAGTGATTTTGAAGTCCGTTCTGAACAATATTACATGGAGGTAGACCCTAATATACATGTACTTGCGGAAACAACATTCGATGGTGATCCTATGCCATGGCTAAAAGGCCATAAGAGTCCTGTAGCTTGGGTACGCAATTGGGGAGATGGTCGTGTTTTCTATCATTCTATTGGCCATGATACCAATAATCTCTCGGACCCAAATATTCGTTTACTAACCAAGCAAGGTATAGCTTGGGCTACTCGTAAGCAAAATTAATCTTTTCTAATTAGCCACCTATTTATAAACCAAGGAAGTTATTAATGAAGAAGAGATTAACGGGTAGTCAGATTGTTGCCCAAACCCTAAAGAATTATGGCGTTGAATATGTAGCCGGTATT
>NZ_JAHPTH010000024.1:0-14255 GCF_025514195.1 Acinetobacter sp. WU_MDCI_Abxd143 | reverse complement strand
GCAGTCGGTGCAGTCGGTGCAGTCGGTGCAGTCGGTGCAGTCGGTGCAGTCGGTGCAGTCGGTGCAGTCGGTGCAGTATTTAATTTCTTTTGTGGGGGTTGCACCATTTTTTTTGGTGCATCTATAGCTTTTTCTTTAGAAACTTTTTGAGCTGAATCAATTATAGTTTTATTAGATGGATTTTGGGATTGTATTTCCATTTTAGGAGATATCTGTCTTTTTTGATCAACGTTTTTACTCGGTACAATCATAGGACGCCCATCAGGACCTATAATCGTGTAAAAACCGTCTGCATAAGATACAGACACACTTGCCATCACAACAGATAAAATTGAGATAGCAAGTTTAGGGCGAAACATCCATTTATATTGTCTTACCATTTTGTTCTATAACTCAAACCAAGCACTGTAACTTTAGTATTTGTTTTTACATCTAAACCCGCATAAGGATTTAATAAGATATTATCGACACCGCATTTATTCGATAAAGTACTTGTACAAGCTGGTATATTATCGCGACTGCGTAAGAAACCAACTGAAAGGTCTAAATCCGTATCTGCATCAAAACGGTATCCTAATCCTAAACCAAACAACTGTGCATTGTTAATTGGAACCATGGTATTGCGTTTGTCATTAGGAATAGCACTAGCTCGCGGCTCATAACCAGCTCGTAATTTTAGACGATCCGTTGCCGAATACTCTAAACCAATCCCCCAACTCCATGGTGAAGTAAATTTTAATGGTAATGCTAAAGAGTTATCAGTCACATCATTAGATAATAGTTTTGCTACTTTAAGTAATGAGATTTGACGATCAAATTCAAATTTAAATTTATCCCATGCCGAATAATCTGTCCATCCAACATCAAAATTCACTTGTAGGTCTGGCAAGATCTTGTACTTAATACCTGCCTGAAAATGTGCAGGATATTCTAGATCCATTGCAACTAAACCTGATTCAATATCAGGCACATAACCAGGAAGACCTAAAATTCTAGCTAAAATTTGACCTGTAGCAGAGGAATTCAATCCCTTAATCAATTCTTGAGGTGCTTTAGCATTATCAATTAAGTATTTGCCTTTCATACGCATCTTGGCTGAACTTTGATAAACCATACCAAAGCCAAAATCATCTGTCGGTTCCCACAACAAGCCCAGGTTATAACTTGGACTTAAAGACTGCTCCAATGAAACTTGTAAAGCTCCCATTTTATTAAATGGGTTCATTCCTTCCTGAGCATTACACATACCAAATAATAACAAGTCGGTAATCATGTCATTATTATTCTTAAATGGTGCGCAAACCACTTCATCAACCATACGCAATACACCAAGCATCTCATTTGGAAAGCGAAGATCAGTTTTCAATGCTAGTGCGTTATAAGACATACCAATTGAGGCACCAATTGATAAGTGATCGTTTACTTGAAAACCAAAAGATGGGGATAAATATGTGATTCGCTCTACTGCAACTTGCTGCCCCATATAGTTACCAGCATTTCCATTTTCTGCCCCAAAACCAGCAACCAATGGTGCATATATCGCCGTTGCATAAGTTACTTTTGAGCCAGGTGGTTTGTAAGCAATTCCTGCAGTAGGAGCAACCAGTGGGTAACCTTCCCCTAAATCAACCATTTTTTTAAGGATAGGGACATATAAGCTAGCGTATTCAACATCACCACGCACAGGTCCCTTAAAATCTGTACAAATATTAGCAGTCACTTCTGGTCCATCATTACAGACGAGAGGATCATCTGAATAACCAAAAATATTGTAGCCAGGGGGAGCTGAAAACTCGCGTTGAATATCAAAATTAGCAAGAATACCCTGTACATCAGTTTGTAGCCCATCAATCTTGGCTAACGCTGCAGGGTTAAAATGAACAGCACTAATACCTGGTGGATCTGCTGTTACAGCATTCCCCATCGATAATGAACGAATATCAACAGCTAGGTTTTGTCCTAATTGAGCATTGGCAAAGCTAGAAAAACCAGAGATCACAATTGCCACTGTTAAAGGACATAATTTAGGATATTTCACCTGCCTATCTCCTTATTTTTATTTTTTGCGCAAACCTAAGATATCTAGCGGGAATGACAAACCAAGTGAAACATCTGGTGCATCCTCTGTTAAACCAAAGCCAACTGTACCGTTAACAATCGTATCAGGTGAAACGCGTACCCCCAAAGCAAAAGCCATCACCGCACTACTCTGATCTGGTGACTGATATGATTCACCATTTGCAAACTGAAACTCTGAATTTAAGTTAAAGCTTTGTTGGTAAGACATGGTTAAGGACACATCATAGTTAAAGGAATAGGCAAAACCGAAAGAGAATCCTCCACTGATTCCAGGATCAAAAGATTCTAAAATCCGATTACCACGTACCTGATTTAAACCAGTCTCTTTAAAACCATAATTAGCAGATGCTGAAGCAAATAAAACCACCGGATCGATATATTTACGAGTACTTGCTCCTAAACCTACAGAGTAATAACCTTTACCAGTTGAAAGTTCATTTTGAGCAACTTCATATGGACTATCGCCAGTTTTAGTAGAAACGCTACCAAACAAAACTAAAGGTAAGCGTCCTTGTTTCAATGGGAAAGGTTCCCAACGTGCACCTAATGAAATATCCCCTAACCCTGCAGTATCTGAATCACTAGCAATATCAGATTTAGCAACAAGAGGTACAGTCGCTGAAAGTGTTAAATTATCTAAAACACCATATTGAGCTGTAAAACTGTTGGTCAATGTATGCTGAGCATCTTCCCTAATACTCAATCGACTAATACTAGAATTATCATCTCCTAATGCTAAATCTAAAATACTATCGCGGTAATAGGTATAATCGAGATCATAATATGTTGAAATTTCGCCTTTTTTAATTAATGAATATTGTCGTTCATTCGAGGTAAAAACTTCTTGTAAATTGGTCTCTTGGCTCGCATCTCCTTCTTTTTTCTGTAAAGCAGTCGCGGCTTGATTTGCTTCTGGATTAGCTGATGTAGGTTCAGATCCAGTAGTGGTAGATCCATTAGTCGGAGCTAATGCATCTTCTTGCACTGAATTTGATGTTGGCGTTACATCTGATACCGTGGTCGCTTCAGAAACAGCTGTACTATTTTGTACGTCTGCTTGTGTAACTTGATCATCTGCATAAAGTGTACCTGTAATAGCACTCATGCTTAATGCCAATACACTCATCTTCATCCATCGATTATTCATATTTCTTCCCACCCAATTTATTTATTTTACTAAATCAAATTTTCATTACTTACGTTTGTAATAAAGACGCATATAAGTTTCTATCGGCTGATTATGATTGGAAGAGTGACTATCATTATCCAGAACCCTTCGCATTGTTGAGGCTTTATTTGCTAAACGATCATAATTAAACGTTGGATATTGCACATCCACAAAGGCATAACGGTTAACAGTTGCATCTTCCACATGACGCATATCAGCATCTTTCAATGTTAATAAGTCTTTACGCTGTGATTCAGGCACAGAAATAACAAATAACGTATTATTATCCCAAACCTCTTTAAAACGATTTTCATCAAAGCTGATATTGCCTAAAGCAGGATCAGCTACATAGACTCGTCCATCTTTATAAGCTTTATATACGACAAAATGTTTAAAACCAGCATATGAAATAGGAACAATCGCAGGTTGACCTAATTTAACTAAATCCGAAAACTCCCCTCGATAACCGCCACTATCCAAACCAATAGCAGTTACGAAACGCTTCATATCAAGTAGTGAAAAGCTACGGCGTTCAATAATTCGTTGATACTCACCATACTGAAGTAAACCACTCATTGTTTGTTGTTCAGTTAAGCTTGTACCCACATAACCATTCAACAAAGTTGTAAGTGCAGCTGAACCACAGCTATAGTCATATGCTTGTCGAACAATACCGCGAAATTGATCTTCTATTGCAGGCTTAATCGTTACTGGCTCAATATGATTACGCCGAAATGATAAATTACGTGAATCGGCAGTCTCTGTATAATAAACAGTTCCCGGTGGCTTTTTTTCTATTTCGAAGGCTTCTGTCGCAAAGTAATATATCAATGCTGAGCCCAAAGCAATCTCTAACATAAGCACTTGTTCTAAATGGTGGCCTAACTGGCCTTATTCATTTTATTCTTAGAGCAATAGCTCTACATCCCTGTGTGTTGAAGATACCTTTTTTTTTGAAAAAAACAGCCTTTTTTTACTTTTTTTTGATGAACGTTTAGTTTTATAAAAATAAAGAGACTTTTATAGTTAATTTAAATTAATTCTTAATTTAACGGCTTATTTTTATCAATTAAAATATATTTTTATATAATAGAAATATATGAGTTAATAAATTAAAAAAGCGCGTATTAAACGCGCTTTTTTATTAAAATTTTTAAATTAGTGACCAGAAATTGTAATTGTAGAGGTACCAACATTAATACCTTGGATTTCAACATCACCAATTGAAGCAGCAGTATTTGAACCTAAACGAATACCCTGTGCATAGACATTCATGCCTTGAGTACTATTATTTTGAATCTTCAATCCAGTCGGCACAACAGAAATGTCAGCATTCACATCTAAGTTACCAGTTGTATTACCAGCACCACGGACCATAACTTTATCAAGGACAATTTTACCACCGCCAGCAGCATCATTAATACCTAGGTTAGATAAAGTTAAACCACCTTGCAAACTTGAATTTACTTTAATCATTGCACCTTGTGGTGTAGCACCTAATTGAACATTAGCTGAAATAGCGCCTAAAGATAAATCTAAACCAGAAAGAATTTCAGTTGGAGCTGCTTCTGTAATACCACGTACAGCAGTAGTTTCATTTAAAGTACCAGAACTACCAACACCAATAGAACCAACTTTTACATTAACTGCACCTACATTTGCAGCAACGTTTAAAAACGCGCCATTTGTAGCAGATGCACCAACGCTATCAATTTTAAGATCTAATAAATTCTGTGTCGTATCTACCTGCGTAAGAGTTATCGCTTTACCACCAGTTGCGGTTGTACCTGTGATTGTAATTGCACCTGCAGTTGCTGCAGCGCCAGTAATACCAGTAGCAGGATCCAAACCATCATTGTCATGAATAAATAATTTATCGATAGAAATACCGCCAGTACCCAAAGCGATACCGATGTTAATACCATCTTGACCAGTAGCAGCACTAAGCGCAGCATCGTCCATTGACTGCATTGCCATTGCATTTGCGCTGATAGCTAAAGAAGAAACTAAAGCAAGTTTAGTGAACATTTTCATTGAGCACTCTCCCAAGAGCATTTATTTTTTGACTTTAACCACTCTCATTGTCTCAAGTCGCATTTTTCTTTATATGGCAACCGAAACTTCCAATCCTTGAGTAGTTTTGCTTAGCAATTACTAAATTACATCTACGTTACTTTTTGTTCAACTAGTGTTGTGCATTTTTTGCCAATTACCCGACAAACGGTACACCTCAACTTTTACTTCATAAATGATCATGAACATATAAAATCTTAAGCTGTAATTGTGCTTGTTTTATCAGCAAAAAGCTTTCCAATTAAAACTCTTCCTCCTGATGAACTATGACTTGTAGTAAACTATGTTCTCTCATTAACCACTACCTTATTTAAAAATGTCTCAGTTAAAGAAAAAAATCTCTTTACATGGTAAAAGTGCTGCCGATATTTTAAAAAAGTTACACGGGTTAACTGGGCTTATTTATTTAAATGACAATGACAATCCAATTATTGGATTTCTTCCTCAAAAATATATTCTTTTTCAAGATGAAAGTTATTTTGAGTTTCAACATCAAAATTTTAATGAATATAGAAATATATCAAAATTAAATCACTTAATAAACTTTACCCAATTTAAAGAGAATAATTCACAAGGAAATATTAAATCTACGACAAGTTTTACAGGAGGTTATATTGGTTTTATCAGTTATGATTTTTCTGCTCATCAGTTTATTGACATACGAAACCACATACAGCCCTCTTTATTCTTAGGACAATATCGCTCTTTTTTAAAATATATAGATAATGATTGGTATTTTTTTAGTGATGAATCAGATGCACTTGAGCTATTCTCATATATTGAAAATAGAATAGAGAATTCTATTTCTAATCATTCTAAAAATATATTTGAATTAAAAACTACTATTCAGCCAAGATGGTCTAAAAAACAATATTTTGATGCTTTTAATAAAATACAAGAATATATTAAAGCTGGTGATTGCTATCAAATTAATTTAACCCAAGAATTTAAAGCTGATTTCAAAGGATCTTTATTAAATAAAGCAGCAGATTTATGGAATCTTACTAATGCACCATATGCAGGCTATTTAAAGTTAGATAATTTTGAATTATTAAGTTGTTCTCCCGAGCTTTTTATTGAGTTCAATCAAAATAAACAAATTAAGACAAGACCCATTAAAGGAACAATGCCTCGCTATAAAAATGTAGAAAAAGATTTTATTTCAAAACAAACCTTAAAAAACTCTCAAAAAGATCAGGCAGAGAATGTCATGATTGTTGATTTATTACGTAATGATTTGAGCATTTATGCCAATACAGGATCAGTAAAAACAACAAAACTATTTGAGATTGAAAGTTTCAATCAAGTACATCACATGGTAAGCGAAATCGTTGCGACCCTTAAAGATGACGTCAATCCTATGGAAATGCTGCTCTCTGCCTTACCTGGAGGATCAATCACAGGTGCTCCGAAAATTCGGGCAATGCAGATCATTGAAGAGTTAGAGGAAGCAGCAAGAGGTGCATATTGCGGCACATTAGGCTATTTCAATTTTGATGGTACAGGCCGCTGGAATATTCTTATCCGTAGTTTTCAACAATATCAGAATCAGCTTTCTTTATGGGCTGGCGGTGGTATTACAATTGCATCAAATGCTGAAGCAGAATATCAAGAGAGTCTTGATAAAGTCTCTGCTATGCTGAACCTAATGAACAACACAGCAGAGTAAAATTTACAGAATATCTTGTTTTAATGTTTGTACTAAACGCTCATTTTGCTCATCAGTTCCTACTGTAATCCGTAAGAATTGATTAATACGCGGCTTATTGAAATAGCGCACAATAATGCCCTGCTCACGTAATTGCTGTGCGAGTTGGCCTGCATCATGCGATGAATGTGAAGCAAAAATAAAGTTCGCTTTAGATGGCAAAACTTTAAAGCCTAAAGTAGTTAGATCATCTACTAGCTTTTCACGACTAGAAATAACTTTCTGGCATTGCTCTTCAAAATAAGCTTGATCTTCAAAAGAAGCTACCGCCGCTGCAATTGCAAAACGGTCAATAGGGTATGAATTAAAACTATTTTTGACAGCTTCAAGAGCTGCAATTAAATGAGGCTGAGCAATCGCAAAGCCAACGCGTAAACCCGCAAGTGAGCGAGATTTCGAAGTTGTTTGGCACACAACCAGATTCTCATAGTGGTTTACCAAACTAACAGCGGATTCTGCACCAAAATCAACATAGGCTTCATCAATCACCACCACTCGATCTGGGTTAGCTTTTAAAATTTTTTCAATTTCTGCTAAGCCTAGTGCAATACTTGTTGGTGCATTAGGATTCGTAATAATAACCCCACCATTTGGCTGCACATAATCTTTAACGTCTATCTCAAAATTATCATTGAGTGGAATTTCTTTAGTTTTTGTTCCAAAGAACTGACTATAAACTGGATAAAAACTATAAGTGATATCTGGATACAGAATCGGTTCATCTTGAAGAAAAAATGCTTTAAAAATATGAGCAAGTACTTCATCTGAGCCATTACCAACGAAAACTTGAGATACCTCAATATTCTGTTGTTTAGCAATTGCTTGTTTTAAAGCTGTTGCATCTGGATCTGGATATAAACGCAATGCATCAGCTTGCTGAGTTAAAACTACTTGAACTGCGTCAACTACTTTTGGAGATGGCGGATATGGATTTTCATTCGTATTGAGTTTCAATAAATTCTGAATTTTAGGCTGTTCACCAGGAACATAAGGCTCTAACTCACGAACTTCTGGACTCCAAAAGCGCATTTGTGCTGTAGATAAAGTCATGGTCTTATCTCAAAAAAGGGCTGAAATTCAGCCCTGAGCAATAATTAAAAAACTATAAGGCTTATAAGCTTATTGATAACGATAGCGAGCTGAGCGTGCATGGGCATCTAAGTTCTCTTGGACAGCTAATATGTCAGCTGTCTTAGCTAACGATTTGACTCCATCTTTCGAACACATAATTAAGCTCGAACGTTTTTGGAAATCATAAACACCTAATGGAGAAGAAAAACGAGCCGTTCCAGACGTTGGTAATACATGATTTGGACCTGCACAATAGTCACCGATTGCTTCAGGTGTATAACGTCCCATGAAAATTGCTCCAGCGTGACGAATATCTTCACTCATAGCCTCGGCATCATCTAAGCAAAGTTCCAAATGTTCTGGTGCAACTTGGTTAATCAATTCAATTGCTTCTGCACGGTTTTTGACTAATACCAAAGCACCACGGTTTTCAATTGAAGTTCGAGCAATATCTGCCTTTGGCAATTCATTTAAATGCTTTTCAATTGCCAACTCGACCGCATTAAGCAAAGCTTCATCAGGAGTAATAAAAATTGCTTGAGCAACTGTGTCATGTTCAGCCTGAGATAAAACATCCATAGCTAACCAATCTGCATTATTTTCACCTTCTGCATATACTAAAATTTCAGAAGGTCCAGCAATCATATCAATACCGACCTGACCAAATACAGCGCGTTTGGCAGCTGCGACAAAACGATTTCCAGGACCAGTAATTTTATCTACGGGTGGAATGGTCTGAGTACCATAAGCAAGAGCTGCTACAGCTTGAGCTCCCCCAATGGTGAATACTCGACTCACTCCTGCAAGGTAAGCTGCCGCTAGAACCAATGGATTTAGTTCACCGTTTGGGGCAGGAACAACCATAATAATTTCAGGTACACCTGCAACGTGGGCTGGTACAGCATTCATTAAAACTGAAGATGGATAAGAAGCTAAACCGCCTGGTACATAAATACCGACACGGTCTAGAGGTGTCACTTTTTGTCCTAATGTATTGCCCAAATCATCTATATAAGTCCAGCTATCTTGTTTCTGAGCTTCATGAAATGTACGAATACGAGCTGCTGCTAACTGAAGAGTATCGCGAATTTCTGGATTTAAATTATCAAAAGCAGTTTTAAGTTCTTGTTGAGATAATTCTAAATCTGAGAATTGATGCGCTGGATGTCGATCGAACTGTTGAGTGAGCTTTAAAACATGATCATCACCATGCTGACGAACATCAGCAATAATTTGATCTACTGTTTGCACTAAATTAAGATCATTTACAGTTTCAAATGCTAAAAGCTCAGCAAAAACCTGTTTGAAGTTCTGATCTTGAGTCGATAAACGTCGCATCAATTTACCCACAAGGCGAAAAAGAAAAACCAAGTTTACTCTTTTTCTAAGCGCTTGTGGGCATCATCTGAAGCAACTATCACAAAAGCGTGATGGGAAATTGCTTTTAACGTGATTGAACGGCTTGCTCAAGCTGTGAAATGATTGGATTTAATAGAGTTTGCTTACGTTTAAAACTAGCTTTATTTACAATTAAACGTGAAGAAACTTTGCAAATTTCCTCTAATGGCTCAAGACCATTCGCTCTTAGCGTATTACCAGTGTCGACCACATCGACAATGTAATCACCCAAACCCACCAAAGGCGCTAACTCCATAGAACCATAGAGTTTGATCACATCGACTTGCTCACCTAAGCTTGCATAATACTGACGTGTAAGATTGACATATTTCGTGGCAATTTTTAAACGGCCTTTTGGACGTTCCATTCCCACTTTACCAGCAGTCATTAATTTACACTTAGCGATTTTCAGGTCAAGTAGCTCATATACATGCTGAGCGCCATGTTCCATCAACACATCTTTGCCTGCTACACCTAAATCTGCTGCACCATTTTCTACATAGGTAGGCACATCAGATGCACGTAAAATCAAAATACGTACTTGCTTATGCGTAGTAGGAAAAATCAGTTTGCGGGACTTTTCCGGATCTTCGAGCAAATTAATACCCGCTGTAGCTAGTAAAGGTAACGTCTCTTTTAAGATACGCCCTTTACTGAGTGCCAAGGTCAAACCATGATCAAAATTGCCCATCACATCAAAATTAGGATCATCGTTTCTTACATCATTCATTAACTTACTCGCTTAATTTTGGCACCTAAACCTTGAAGTTTCTCTTCGACATGCTCATAACCACGGTCAATATGGTAGATACGGTCAATTAAGGTATCTCCTTCTGCCACTAAAGCTGCCAAAACTAAAGAGAATGAAGCACGCAAATCTGTTGCCATTACAGGTGCAGCCTGTAAAGTTTCTACTCCAGTTACGACAGCATCGTGACCTTCAACCTGAATATTAGCACCCATGCGTGACAATTCAGGAACATGCATAAAACGATTTTCAAAAATCGTTTCAGAGATAGTTGCAAATCCACGACCAATAGCGTTTACAGCCATAAGCTGAGCTTGCATATCTGTTGGAAACTCTGGATGTGGCAAAGTTCTAAAACTTACAGCTTTAGGGCGTTTGCCTAACATATCAAGTTCGATCCAGTCATCACCACGAGTGACTTCAGCACCCATTTCTTCAAACTTATCCAAAACAGATTCAAGTAATGCAGGGTCGGTATGTGTAGTCTTGACACGACCGCCCGTAATTGCAGCAGCTGCCAAATAAGAACCCGTTTCGATACGATCAGCTACCACAGCATATTCACAGCCATGCAAACTTTCCACTCCAGTTACAACAAGAGTATCAGTATCAAGTCCTTCAATCTTGGCGCCCATTTTAATGAGCATTTGAGCAAGGTCAGTGATCTCAGGCTCACGAGCTGCATTACGAATAGTCGTAACACCATCAGCCAGTGTAGCAGCCATTAAGATGTTTTCAGTACCGCCAACGGTAACCATATCAAAAACAACTTCGCCACCTTTTAAACGACCTTCGACTGAAGCATGGACATAACCATTTTCAACTTCAATATGTGCACCTAAAGCTTCTAAGGCTTTTAAATGTTGATCAACTGGACGTGATCCAATTGCACAACCACCTGGTAAAGAAACTTTCGCATTACCGTAACGCGCTAATAATGGTCCTAAAACCAAAATTGAGGCGCGCATTGTTTTCACTAGTTCATATGGAGCAAACTGATTATCTAAAGTAGAGGTATCAGCTTTTACTGTGTCATTTTCATAGCCGATTGTAACCCCTAAACCACCAATCAACTTGACCAAAGTATTTACGTCTTTAAGATTTGGAACATTAGTGATCGTAATTGGAGAGTCTGCAAGAATAGTTGCAGCAAGTAATGGTAAAGCTGCATTTTTAGCACCAGAAATGCGCACTTCCCCGTCGAGCTTAACACCACCCGTAATTAAAAATTTATCCATTAATATTTAAGCTCCGAAAAGGCTTGCTTTACGCCATTCATCTTTGGTCATTGCACGAATTGTTACCGCGTGAACTTCGCCACTTGCAATATAAGTATTTAATGGTGCATAAACTAATTGTTGGCGAGCAACAGTACGCTTACCGTCAAATTGATCATCCACAATACGGAGGTCAAATTTTCCGGCCTGTCCGCTCACCGCTACTTCCGCTTCAGGGAAAGCTTCTTTTAAAATTTGAGTGAGCTGTTCACTATTCATTGCAAAGACCTCTGACGCAACCTAAGGTGTAAAACGAAGTATTTTACTATAACTTTTTCAAAGAATTCAGTACGTGTTTATATTTTATCAATAAAAAAGAGGCTATGTTTCAAGCCTCTTCCAATTATATAAAACTTATTAAATAGAAACAGCAACTTGCGAATAAGTGCACTGCATTTTCCGATATTTTAATAATTGTTTTTTTAATTTTTCAGTTAGTTTTTTAATTGAAGTATACATATCATCAGCAGTTGCCTGAGCAAACAACTCAATTCCCGGCAATCTTACTATAGCCTCTGCAACATGGTTTGAACTACCTTTATGAGAGCGCTTATCAATTTGATGATCTTTTGTTAATTTAATCTGCATACTATTCACCTGATCTAGATGTTTCGTTAACTGATTAAATTTTGATTTAATATTTTCTTCTATAGCTGGTGTAATTGCTAAATGATGTCCACGAATCGTTATTTGCATAATTCTATCCCTCACCTTTTTTAGGTTATCTAAAGAAGAACCAAAACGATTTAATGCTATCAAAAGAAAACTTGGGACAATTAAACCATTTTAGTTACTCTCTTGGTGAAAATGAAATTTCATTATTTCGTCATAATGAATCTCTAGAATAGCCATACTTCAAAATTCAGATCAAGACTTTTCTTTCAGACGACGAAGGAATATGTAACGATTCTCGATATTTTGCGACCGTTCTTCGAGCCACTTCGATTCCCTCATCCTTTAACAATGTAGCAATTACATTATCTGACAAAGGCTTACGTGGATTTTCATTTGCGACTAGTTTCTTAATCATGGCCCGAATTGCGGTGGAAGAGGCCTCTCCTCCTGCTGTTGTTCCTACATGGCTAGAGAAAAAATATTTCAACTCAAACAAACCACGAGGCGTAAGCATATATTTATTTGTAGTTACACGAGAAACTGTAGATTCATGCAATTCGACTTCTTCTGCCACGTCTCGAAGAACTAGCGGCTTCATTGCTTCAGGACCTATTTCCAAAAAGGCTTTTTGATGCTCTACAATACAAGAAGCTACTTTTAATAACGTTTTATGCCTTTCATCAATGCTTTTGATAAAGTTTTTCGCCTCAAGCATTTGATTACGCAAATATAAATTATCCTCACTCTGATCTGCTCTACGAATCATACTTGAGTAAAAAGAATTAATTCTTAGTTTAGGAAGTATATCTGGGTTTAGCTGAACCTGCCAATGTAAATCTTTTTTTGAAACCACTACATCTGGAATTTGATAATCAGATTCTTGCTTATCAAAATCCATACCAGGATATGGTTTTAATGTCTTTAAAAGATCAATGGCAAATTTTAGTTGGTCTCTCGTTAGGCCCGTTTGTTTGAGTAACTTATTTAGGTCATTTGCTATTAAAAGATCATAATGGTGCAATAAGCTTTTTGCCTCGCTTAAGTACTCAACATCTTTTGGTAGAAATTCGAGCTGTACCTTTAAGCATTCTGCTAAATTACGTGAACCAATCCCTAATGGATCAAGACGTTGAATATGCTTCAAAACAACGAAAACTTCATCCTCTTCAATCTCTTCTTCAATATCCATTTCATTTAGCAATTGTTGTGCTGCTAAAATTATTTCTTCTATTTCAGCATCTAAGAAACCTTTATCATCTAATGCATCGACAATACAATAAGCAATTAATTGATCTATTTTAGAGAAATGCAAAAGATTAACTTGCTCTAAAATGTGTTCCTTCAGAGATAATTGAACTTGGCGATTATCCTCTCGTTCTTCAAATTCTGGAGTAGCTAAAGCCGTTGATTGATGTGTATAAACATCATCCCACTCGGTATCGACTGGCAAATCATCAGGCAAATGGTTTGCATTTAGTTCAGTTGTCAAATCATCTGATTCTTTACTTTCTAATGTAGCCAGACTTTCCGTTAACGAATCTTCTTCTATTTTTTCAAGTAAAGGATTACTATCTAATTGAATTTGAATTTCCTGTTCTAACTCTAAACTAGAGAGTTGTAATAAACGAATTGCCTGCTGCAATTGAGGTGTTAACGATAAAGAATTCGTAACTTTCAATCCAACAGATAATTTCATATATTTTAACTTCCATAAAACAAGCAAAAATCATGCCTATTCAACATTTATAACATATAGTCTCTATTTGTCCTACATATCAAACTGAAATTTTTAGAAGAAAAAATAGTTTTTTCCAATTATAGACATAATTTTATTAAATTAATTCTATAGAACATGGTTCCCAACAAGAGAGACACAAAATCTTCTTATAAGAATTTAATTAGAAGGGGCTAATCCTTTTCTAATTTTATTTAATTAAATACTCTTTCTATCTATATTTTTCTATTAAATTTAAAGATTTAAATCCATAAATCTAATTTTAATATATTTTAGGCATAAAAAAACACCCCCATTCATTGGAACGGGGGTGTTTAGAATAATGAGCTGGCGATGACTTACTCTCACATGGGTAACCCCACACTACCATCAGCGCTAAGAGG
>NZ_JAHPTH010000023.1:0-18119 GCF_025514195.1 Acinetobacter sp. WU_MDCI_Abxd143 | reverse complement strand
GGACAACAAATGGTTTATGATCTTTTGGATATTAATCAGCTCACTGGTCAACCGATCAAACACATGCTTTTGAACCCCAAAGGTGTATTTGAAGAAGTAAATGGACAAGAAAAATAGCTTTTGAGGATATTAGCGGATTCGAGATTAGAGACAAGCTGATTTAAAAGTCATCTTATATTTATATTCGTTGCACAATGAGCTTTGATTTTCGTGAAATAATAGGAAGTGAAAACATTTTCGTAAGTTAAGTAGCCCTGATGACATAGAGTTGACTAAGTTTATTGAAAATTACAAAGAACGCTTGGATGTCTATAGAACTATATTAAATAATGCACTGGGTAAAGTAATAGACTCACCCCCGGCGCAAACTTAGGAGAATCTCACACATTACCAATGAGTAAAGGACTATTTGAGTTGCGCTTAAAATCTCAAGAAGGTATTGCTCGTGTTATGTATTGCACACTAGTCGGTAAACGCATTGTAATGCTCCATAGTTTTGTTAAGAAAACCCAAAAAACACCTAAGCAAGATCTAAACCTAGCACTTGACCGCATGAAAGAGGTGAAAAATGCGAACATATGAAGAAATGAAAGCACTTGCATTATCTCGTTCAGCAGTGCGTACCGAATACGAACGAATTGAACGTGAAGAAATGCCCTTGCTCGATATGGTACTTACTGCACTTCGAGAGGCAGGTCTATCCCAAGCGCAAATCGCGGAACGCATGGGAACAAATGTACCTGCCGTTTCACGGCTAGAAAAAGCATTGATCACAGGCAAACCATCACCATCTATTGCCACATTGCAAAAATATGCAGCGGCAATTGGTAAACATGTTGAAGTGCGTTTTGTCTAAATAAAAAAGCACCCTAGGGTGCTTTTTACCAATTCACTAATCAATCAACTTTACACATTTAGCAACAACATCCTGTGCCTATAGACCCTTATCTTTGAAATTACTGTTATACGCACGATCAATATCTCTTAAGCCTTCTTGAATTTCTGCTTTTGATGCATTTTTGTCTGTTAGTATTTCATTCCTTAAGCTTTCCTTGGAAACCCCTTTAAGCCTTGCATCCATTATAAGAGACTGATTATATGCATCCTTTACACACTCATTGCGCTATTTTAAAGATAATTTATTTGGAGTGCAGTGTGCTTCCCAAATTATTGCAAATTGAATAACCACCGTAGCTATTCTTAGAATTTACCTCTCCGCAATATCCTTTTATATTTTGGAATTGGGCTGAATCAGGATCTTTTAAGGTGCTTAAGATAGCTTCTTTTGACTCTTTTTCCACCTTTGAGCAACCATTAATCCCTACCAAACCAAGAACTAAGCTTAAAAAAATAATCTTTTTCATATAATATCAACACCTTAAAATTAGCTAATAATCCTGTTATGGCCAAATTCATCTTCACTATTATCAAATTGCTCCACGAGCACCAAAAGCTTTAAATCTTTTCGCCCACCAATGCTGTTTTCCTTCCAGTTAATGATTGAAAGCGCCTCATAAAGCGCAAAGTAAGGAACCCCATTGGAATCAACATCCACTAGCAAACCACAACGACCAAATACTAGAAGTTCAAGACAAATTCTAATGAAGAGCTGTTTAAGGCCAAATCCATCATTAGTTGCATTAGCGATAAGTTCTTGAAGCAAAGTACTTTCGATCACAATATTTGGCTGTAGCTTAGAAACCAAACCAATCATCGTACGTAGCGAATCTTGAACCCATAATGGATACTGAGCACGGCTTAGATAAGCTTTATAGATCTCTCCGGCAGTATCACCCTGCTTTTCTGCTTCAATCATGCCAGCCGATTTAGCTAGGTACTTTGTCTGAGCCTGTTTGATCTACTCTTCGCCGACAACGGCGTCACGCATAATCTGCCAGCTTTTTTGTGCAGCAATATACTGCGGATGTTTATCAGTAACTGCCATAAAAACACCAATAAAAAAGCACCAAAAAAGGTGCGTTGTTTAAGACATCCCGCGAATCCTACGAACTCCAACAGATTTTTGTCGATCGGGAATAAATAAGCGATTGGATATGTACCGGCATCATTCATATGGTCAAAACCAGCACTTTTATCTGGCTGCCCATAATCATCATAGATTTGTCGCTCTAAGCATTTAGTAAAGTGAGGACATTTAACAACATTCACAAATAATCTGCGCTCAGCCAATGTATTACACAGCATACCGTTCATTGAGTTAATGCGGTCTTTTACTGCTGGATTTCGACTATTCACAAGAACTTTAAAACCTGCCTTTCTTAATAAAGCCAGATCTGTCTCACTAGCATTACTCGACTTTCGATTCTCACCTGAAGCATCGGGATAAACTGCAACCTCGTGATTAGGATATCGCTCTTGGATAGCCTCAATCATTGCTGGAGTATCGAATAGATTAAAGAACTCATCTACCGCATGCATATGCTCACCACGGCGAACATATACCACAGCAGCCATTTTAGTTACGTTGAAGTCCATTCCCACATGAAGAACATCATTAACCTTAACTGTTTCACTTGATGCACTTAGCAACCGGTTAAAACAATAGTAGATGACACCTTGATAGCTCTCAAAGCTTGCTTCATGTTCCTGACTAAATGTCTTAGGATCCATTTTGCGTTTAGCAACAATGATTTCAAACTCAGGAATATTTCCACCTTGTAATGAAGTGTAAGAAAAGCTTTTACAGTCTGGTTCATGCCCTGGCTGACCATCCATGAATGTGTCATAACAATGGTTAAAGCCTTTAGGCATACCAATTCTTAAAACATGGCCACCAACTCGCTGTTCGCCGTTCACCATATACTTACAGGTAGAAAGCATCGGGCGAAGCACTTCTTCCCATGCAGCCCATTTACAGTCGGCCCATTCATCAATAATTAAGAAAAATAAACCAGATCCACGAAGGTCATCATAGTTATCTAGACCAACGACACGGATAATATGGCCACTTCTTAAAGTAATTGAACATTCAGTTTCATTAGGCTTATCAGCTCGCCAAGATGCTGGAATAGCTTGTTTTAGTCGCTTCCAGAAAACCCGTTTTGCTTGCTTAAAGGTAGGCGCTGCATACCAGATTTCATCCTCTACCGAAACATTCCATTTAGCCGCTAGTCTTGCGGCTCTTCGCATTTCCGCTTTGGCCAAGAATGTTTTACCGAAACGTCGGCCACAAACATCATCACGTAATCGGGCTTCTTTTTGCCAGCCCCACAAATAAATATTGGCTTGCTTAGGCGTTAATTGAACTGAACCTTCTGGAGGATTAAAGCATTGGCTCATTTGGTATCTCCTCATCAGGATTCAGCACAAGCTTGTAATCCTCTTCAGGTGGATTTACCTCACGTTGTAACTTCAGAAGTTCAAGTTTTTTAATCTCAAGTTCTACTTCAGCTTTAGTTTGGTTCGCTTCAGAATTACCACCTTTATTATTTTGTTCCCCCTTCTTCTCATAAAACCCTTTCATGATCTTTTGTATTTGGTCCACGATCTTAATTGTCATGGTCACATTGTTTTTTTAGTCCAAAGCAAATCACTTAAAATCTTCAACTGAACAATGTCATTTGCTCCACTGATTTTATTTAGTGGCTGACTCAAATACTCTTCCCGTGTATTTTCGAAAATTTCTTTGAGTTCCTTACTTAAGTCTCTCCCAGCAAACTTTGTAGGGTTATATGACTCTACCTGCTGTCTCGAAACATCAATGTCAAATTCCTCCTTGACGAGACTTACTGTTTCTTGAGGGGTGTTAAACACAGCAAGCGATTGTACAATAAAGAGTTTCTGCTTTTTGTTTAATGTCGCCATTTCTCTCTATCCGTCAAGGTACGTCAAGGAAACATGGCAAAAAAAATGAGCCAAAAGGCTCAGGTAATTACACAGTTTCCACAGCATTTAGAAATATCTAAATCAGAAACAAACGGCGGGTTTTTAGCGATTTCAACAAGCCGCTTAACACTGTCATTAGCTCCCCAGCGCTTAACAACACCGATGAACTCTTCCACATCGTGGCCAGCTAAATAGTGCTTTGGTAAGCCAGTATGATCGCTGTAAATAATCTCACCGTCCGAATCTCGCTCTACACCAATGTGATAGAGCTCATGTTCAAACAAAGCACAAAACTCGTTATCGTTTGCCTTTTCACAAAAGCTTGCATCGATAGTGATTAAGTAAATTGGAACAAAACCGAACCAATCACGCATTTGCTGTTCTTGACGGGCTTTCTTCCAGCCGCCTTGTTGAAACATAACCTTTTCACATTGGCCGAGCACCATGCGCTTAGCTCTCGTATAAGCAGTAGAAGCCCATGCAAAAGCCAAAAACTCCTCATTGTCATGAAGCATCTCAGCGATATGGTCATGATCTGGATTATGTAAAGGTCCACCAAGTGTAAGAAAATTAGCAACTACCCAATTTTTTAAATCAGACGCAGGTACTATGCGAATTGCTTCCTCTTCATCTGCTTGGTCAATAAAATCAGTTGGAGGAAATGGTCTGATCTGATCCATTAAATATTTGCCTCTTTAAATTTTTTAGCCATTCACTAGCGTATTCAGTCCGTAACTGCAAAGGTCCAGACTCATCAATGCGGCATCTTGAAGCTGTCTCTATGCGAACTACGGTGTAGCCCATCTCTTCAGCCACATCGTAACGATCAAGACTACAAGCTTTATTTTTAAGTTTGCCCTTACGACCGCCAGACCATGGACCACCCGCAATTTCAACTAGTATTCGATACTCAATTAAATGAAAGTCAAACCGCCAGTGCTTAGTAGACTTAAACTGAAATTTCTTTTCATATTTAATTTCCAGATTATCTAAAGTTTCAGTAAATTCTTCTTCTGCCTCTAGATATTTTTGTGTAGGCTTTGGCAGTGGCCAGCTTTTAGGTTTAGTTTTAGGTTCTTTTTTCCGAGTAAGCCAAAAGTATTCTGTAGAATCCATTATTCTTACCCATAAAAAAAACCGCCCTGAGGCGGTGGCTAAACTCACAGGCAATATAGTATTACTTCTTAAAAGTTGACTTATAGAGCTTTGAATTAAAGTAATCCGTAATTTCTTTACCTTCGGTTTGAATTTTTTCCTCATTTAAAGGTAAAAAATCTAATTCAGATTTCAAGCTCATATACTCTGGAATAAATTTCTTTATAGGCGGAGGTGGTTTAGGTCCACCTTCTGTAATTTTTTCGATAAATCCAGCTAACCATAAAATATACTCACCTTCTGAATTATGAGGAGGAATCAAACTCACATCTATTTTTACTTTACATTCATCTAATGGTCTACTGAACAATTCAACAAAATCAATAAAATTAAATTTTAATTTAAATTCTGTTCCCTCAATTTCTCTGCGTATACATGTCATAAGTAAGTTCATATTTTCAATACAGTCATGTGAAAATAATTCCTCATCTTTAATTTTGTTATAAACATTTTCCGCAAACATGAGATACTGTGGCATTTCAGCAGCTCCTCATTTTTATAAAGTATTTTTTCTTAAGGTAGTCCTATTATAACAATGTTGCAACAAGAAATTTTCCATTTTTTAGTTTAAGGAATTTTTTAAAATTATAAAGACGATTAGATTCAATAAATTAGTACGAATAAAAGCTAGGAAAGTTTGATTTTTCTAATGAGCTTTGAAATGGATTATTGTGTTTAGTTGATCAATTTAAAAAGCTTGCCTAGTAGGCAAGCTCCCCCTTTTTGATATTTGCGCTGATCAACAAGGTTTAGTGTTACCTACAGCAACACACTGATAATACAGAAATATTTAAAAATAAAAAAGCCCACTTCCTATTTTTATTCAGAAATGGACTTAGCGAAAAAAAACGCTTAAACCTGAAATAGGAAATATCTATTCGGAAATATCTCCAACTTCATATTGGCATAATATTTAAGCACTAGCAATAGGGATTGAATTAAAAATATCAAATATTCATATTTAAATAGATAAAGATTTCTTTTTTTAAATGGTTTTATTTTTAGCCTACATAATTTTTTTACTTATCAAGACTTATAAAGAATATGTGTCCATCAATAGGTAATACTTAATAATGTCTTATGTGCAGTAACCATTAGGCTCTAGAGAGTAAGAACTCAAACTGACTAAAAATAAAATAATTAATTTTCAATATCAATGATCATATACTGCAAAGTTAAGTATATTCCAACTTCTCCATTGTTGAGTGCCTCATATAAGTCTTCATCAACGAAATCTCCAGATTCATCATATAGCCATTTATGAATTTGAATAATTTGTATATTCCCTTTTTTGTCTATTCTTGCTATTGGGTCTATTACGGACCGAACTATCACCTTCTTCTTCGTCTCAACATCAAGCAATGTGATAATTGTCATTTTAAAATCCTTATAAATATCCTGTATAACAACTACGCTCAATCAATAAAGATTTTTATATTTAAATTACTCAAATAGCAATCTTTTCAATCTAAAAAATAAATAAAAAACACTTTAATAGTATGTGCCTATTAGAAAAGGTACCTTAAATATTCTACTAGCAATAAAAAACCGCTTTAAGGGCGGTTCATATTATTCATCAATCTGATCATGCAGTTTTTTGATAAACTCTATAAGCTTTTCTTTACTTGCATCATTAATTGCAACTAAACCAATACTTGCTGCATTATTTAAAACCGCTACTGTTATATCGCTTTTCGCTTTGATTTTCGCACTTTCAACCACCGCATCATATTCAATATTATTCATTACCATTTGTTAGTTTCTCATTTTATAAAGTGAGAGACATTAATAATATGAAATCAGCAACTATTCAAGCACCTACTTAAGATCATCAGGCGTTTCCAAATAACACCCGTTTTTATTACAGAAAGCATGAATGTCGTTTAAGTATTCGGTTAATTGAACTGTACTTGCGTCTGTAGTGCTCATTAGCTCACATAGGCCACTTGCTACATCTTGGTAGAGAGGATGCTTAGAATCTTTCAACTCTCTTACAGCCTTGAATGTTTTCTTGTATTGGCCAACGTCATCGCAATCATAGATTTTTGCTAAGAAGTTTTTCTTAAAGAACAGATGCTCGTAATCTTTATCTTTACCTTGACGTTTAGCCCATTGATTAAGCCACATCCAGTACAAACGGTTTTGAGCCTTCGAACGATCTTTCTCTTGTGGTGCGATCAATACAACTAACGGCTTCCCTTCATTCGCTGCCTTAGCATGATTCACATTAAGAAAGTTAGTTACTGGTGAAATGTCGCAATGGTTCTTAACAACATGTCGGAATTCCATTTTGACCTCGCAATAAAAAACCACCCGTGGGTGGCTTGATTTTTTTTGATAAATTAATCAACAGCTCAAAAATGGGTAACTGTCAGATCGAGTTTGGACTACAACACTTTAGCTCATCGATTTACCAAAGCGCTAATCTTCACACTATTGTTTAAAATCCAGTAATCAAACTGTGATGCTAAAGCTTTTAAATTCCCCTTTTTAATCTGCTTAGGCTATTTTAACCATAGTTCATCTTCTTGCATGATTTTTAACATTAAATTAAATATAACCAGTAGAGTAACATTTTTTTTATTAGGGCCAACAACTCTTTGAAAACTAAATTTAACTGTTCTCTCAAGCACTTTCAGATTAACTGGATAATTCTGTTTGTCTAAATTTAGGTGATCTCCAATAATTGGCTCTATACCAGCAATAAAATTAGCAATTTGTTGCTCATCATCTTTCTTTATGCATTGAAAATGTAGAAAGTTTTTACGTAATTTTCCAAATAATAATAATACCTTAAGTGCATTGACCACGTTCAACTCTTTAGGTATATCTTTCCCCTTATCATGTTGGTTATGCAAATCAAGGAGAGGAATTATTTCATCAGAACGTGTCAGTTTCTTAGCTTTGTCGTAAAGCTCATCAAACCAACCCACATCTAAATTTTTATTACTAACATAATTCGTTTTTAAATTAAAATTTTTGGGGTCCATCCATTTAGTGCTCATAAATTGACATCGCTGCATCCATTCTTGTGCTTGAATATCTTCGCTTGAACGGCCATCTCTTAAACTTATCAAACGTTGAAAAGGCGTCAGAGTACTCTTCTCGATACTAAACTTCTTTTCTTGTCGACCAGCAATCATAACTGGCTGTGTTTGCTGATAAGAGTTAAACCATTTCTGCTGCTGAGTATAACGATTTAAGTTTATGTACTCTGTACTTGAATTCACTGGACCAAAACACTGTTCTAGGACTTTTTTTGAAATGATACACGGCGAATTGTAAATTCGATCGACTGCTAATAAATCCAAAACATGAAGATAATTTGAAGCCGTTTGTTCAATACTGCTATGCCCCATCCAAGAGGCAAGCACCTGCCATTTATGTTGAATAATCTCTTCATGAGCACGTGCTTTAACACCAAACAATAAATCACGCATCTTTTTTGCTTTTACCCAAGGACAATCTGTATATGTTTTAATCATTTCTTTTGAACCCAGCAAAGTTATTGCTAGATAGTTAGCAGCACTGTGGCGCAACGTATGAAAACTAAAGCCATGATGCATACCTAATATTTGGTTAAACAACTCTACTGTAATTTTGCTGATACATTGATCAGTTAATACACGATGATTAACACTAAAAAGTAGATCATCCTGCTGATTAAACAAATATTGTTCATAACGATGTTGTATGTAATGTTGTACTACTAAAAACTCATGTTCTGACAAGGCAATTTTCAATGGTATTTGACGATTTGCACTTTGCGTTTTCAGACGGCGATATGAATTGTTCTGAATATGAAGCGTGATATTATTAAAAGCTGTATTTTCTTTTTCTTTATAAAGTAACTCTGGGCAAATAATATCTTGTATTTTAAGACAACGAACTTCATTTAATCGGAGTCCAGTTCTATAACTTAGTAAATACATCAGCTTTAAACAACTCAGATGATCGACCCACTCTGATGCCGTTGGCTCTTGACTTAAATGTTCTAGTTTTTCCAATAGCTTGCCAAATAACAAAGGGCTTACTAGGCGTGCATTGCAAATTTGTAAATGCTTAAAACTTGAATTCTGTAACACCAATACCTCTGGTGCATTAAAATTATCTATACAAAATTGATGAAAATCTTTTAGGCGACCAAAACGGTATTCTGCTGTTTGGTGCATCTTACGAGAGGTTTTTCCTTTAACAGCTTCACGTTGAGTTGCTTGTGCATCTCGTTCACTGCTATATTTCAACAACTGTCGATATAAATCTTCATAATCATCAATGGATTGTTGCTTTAGATCCAATTTATTAAGCCAAATTTCAAATATAAATTCTTTAGCAAATGATCCTAAGTAGCTTTCAATAGTTGATAATTGAAGCCCTCTTTTTTTTAAATGCACTAACCAGTGAATTAAGCGTAATTGGGCTTCAATTAAAGACTTTTCTTCCGTATTTGCATCACGCATCTTCTTCTCTAACACCCTTCTGATTTCTTGCCAAAAACGTAGCGTGCGTTCTTCTTTATTCCTCTTTTTATCTAAGCGCTCAACTTTTTGACCTTTACGTTTCTTTTGATCAAACAACATCAACTCATACGGAATCGTTTGTAATTTGCTTTGAGCCGTCGGAACTTCAGGATGTAACTGCTCTTGTTCAAAATGAATAGGGCTATTCTCTAGTTCCATGACTTGATTACGTTCATTACTCCATAGCAATCTAAATTCGGATGGCCGTAAGGCGACAGTATTAATCTCTTGCTGAAGTACATTACTTAAAAATATATCTAGGCTAAGGATTGGATTAAATTCAAGTACCATTTGCACATCATTAAATGCACGAAATCCACGGCGTTTAATTTGATATTGCAGATCGCCCAAACTTTTGTTTCGTCCCATGCGACTCAAGCTTTCCAGAATACAATCTTCAATTGATTGTTGCAGACGATATTCTTTATGAGTAGCTTTCAACTTTTTTAAATATTGCAAGATGAACTGAGCATATGAGTTAAAAAAAACATGCTTCCATTGGTACAACTTTCTCAGTTCTACATCGTTGCCATATTGAGAGTTTTCAACACGATAATGTAGTAACAATGGATTAGTGATTTTTTTGTAGTCCGAATGGTATAACCGAAAACAATTCAGATCTGTACCAAGCTCAACGGCCTCCTGCAATTGCTGCTGAATAGCAACCAGATGCTGTTCATCTGCACAGCCTGAAATATATATAAAACTTAAGCATAAATCCCCCCACAAATATTTAGGGTCATCCCAATATCCAAGTGAATCTTTCCAATATGCTTTCAAAGCGTTGAGTACCTGGGCATGTAACTGCCCTTGTTTTAACCGTGACTCCGTACTCTCAATTTTTCTAGGCAGTACGATCCGTTTAGTATGTGGATTTAGCCTAATTCTGTATGATTTTTTATCTACATTCTGGTTGAATTGCCTTCTTCTTTTATTAAATTCATCTTCAGTAAATTGCATCAGTTTAGATTGTTCATCTCGGCTCAATTTTTGACTCAAACAATCAACACTATCTTTAATGTCATGCCATTTTTCGGCGATCTGCTGATCAAGTTTTTGCTGCATGTCTTGCGTCAATACTTCAGGTGAAGAAGGCTGTCTTTCTTGCGACTTTTTCACCAATTTCTGAATATCAACAAATAGATCGTCTAGTTGTGGTTTTATTAGTTCTTTGATTTTTTGCATGCAACTATTTTCGCTCTAAGTGTTTAATCGATAAAGATTTGACATTATCTTGCAATTGCTGGCGGGCTTGCTGTACATAGACATTTGGAATAAGTGAAGAATACGGATGAAAAGCCTCTCGGTCACGTTGGTCATGACCATAAAGAGCCTGAATTAAATGGAATGCTAAAGCAGTTTTTTTTTCTTCTTTTTCTTCTTTTTCTTCTGCATACATCAAAAAATTCATATCAAAATGACGTAACCAATTCGAATACATTTTTTTGGGAAAGACTCCTTGCATATATGTATTTACCCAGATCCTTGATAACGGGATTAACTTAATCCGTTTACTCTGCCACTCTCTAATAGTCATCGGAAGATTCTCTTTACTAAAAATGACCTTGCCAAAAAGATCATTTACAGTAATCTTCTTCTTTGCAAAGACTTGTCTAAAAAATGAGCCGTACGCTTCAATAATTTGTTCTAAAAAGGCTGTGTAATTTTGCAGTGTTTTTATGAAAAAATCAGATAAAGGGATAAAACGACCATCTTTTCTTGCTTTACTATTTCTTTTATCGTTTACATATAAAAGCTTGAGCTCAACACAATAATCATCCAAATTCCCCAACAGGTTTTTTTTAGGCCGACTTGCCAAACTCAACAAGCTGATATGCCACATCCAACACGCATATGCATTAAGTTGATTAATAATGTGCTTATCTTTTTGGATGTTTTCGTGACAATGTCTATGTAAATTATCGAATTGCTCTCTCACAAAATCGGGTTCAAGTGCCAGTTGGCTCCCTATCCTTCCTATAGATAATGCAGATTGCACTTGGAATTGTTGTCGCAATATTTTGAGTTCAGCCGTGTCTTCAGTAAATTGCGAGGAATGTGGTGTAAGTGCTGTTTCTACAAAGGCTAGATATGTGCTACTGAGTTGAGTTTTCGGTAGCCCTCCATAATAGATATCAGGCATGTGATGCTGACTATCCCGCCCAGCAATTACATGAGCAAGATATTCATTATATGTTTCATAATATATATGAAAATATAATTGAGCCTGCAGTTTTTCAACAGTGATCGAACCTACAAACCGATTATCAAGCCAATTCTTAAGTTTGGTATTAATGTGTGTTGAAGAAATTAGTGGATTCGATGCTTGTTCTATATAGTCAAACCAAGCAGAAGGTAAATGTAGTTGATGTGTTATCACTTCATTCCATCGCACATGATTTAAGCTCTTAATCTTCTGCTCTGTAATTGTAAGATTTAATTTTAGTAAATATTCGCGACGTCTACTTGAACCATTTTGGATCAACGTACCCTCCTGAATAAGGTCATTAAAATTCATCAGTGCAACGGGTGATAATCCCGTCAATAAAGACAATAAACAGGCAGCAGCGATCGCCGCATTCCTCGGTCGTCCTGATAATTCAGCTCTTAGCACATAAACAATTTGCTTCAGTATATCTGGCGCCAAATAATGTGGATTTGTAATAAATGGCGCATGACGGCGTTGGCGATGCCGCGTGTAATACGCAGCATAATCACTAATTAAATGATTAAAATTTTTAGTTTTTTCATCTTCAGAGTATAATTCTACTTCAGTGTCCAATAACTCAATTTCACCATCTTCATCTTTGTAAAGAGAGGCATCATAAAAACTGATCTTTGCGTTATGTCCGATATCTTCATGCTTACCTGCTTTTATTTCACGAAATTTTTTGAGTTCATTTCTAGTTGGCCATTTCAAAACTTTGCTTTTTTTTGACTTACGCTGACGATGAACAACACGACGATCATCTAGTCTTTTAAAAATTATTAATAGAGCCGATAAATACTCTATGACTTGTACTTGTTTGAAATCTTTAATATTAAAAAGTTGATTACGATCCTCTTTTTTCAAATTACGTTCGTACGTGACATAACAATTTAGCAGCTTACTACATTCATGAAATAATTCAGCATTATTAGAATCCAGCACATATCGTGAGACATAGCGTAAAAGGTCACAAACATGTTTTTGCTTATTCTCAGCTTTATCAATTTTTGCAAATTCTTGATACTGCCGATATGTTAAAAAACTCGCTTGTAGAATCAAATAACGTTCAGACGACAGCTCTTGAGTATTACTAGTAGTCGGACATGCAAAATAACTTAAAGAAGCTAGAAAATAATATTTACCTAATTGTCTAGAGCTAGATATATAGCCATATATCTGTTGCGCTTCCTTATATAGAGCATGGGCTTTTTCACGTAAATCATCTGATAGATCGACAAATTGTGTATTCACAACATGATTGCGTAATAAGCAATAATCGTTTTGGAATTTTTCGGCTAAATCTAAAAATTGCTCTTCTGCTTCAATCTTCGGCATATTCATTTTCGCTTAATATTTTTATCACGCTACATTGTTTAAATTCATTGTGATCAGAACAATTTGGTAAAAGTTGATCCTTTATTGAATTCTTTGTTAGCTTAAAAAATCTTGCAAAAAATTTAGCACCCAGTTCTTTCTGAGCTTTTCTTTCAAAGCACAAATGTTGTTGTGATTTTTCGATAAAATCATCAAGATTATGTATCAACTGTAAGATTGCAACATAATTAGAATGCACACGTAAGCCTGGCTCCGTTTGCATCAATAGCAAGATTTTTTGCCAAATTTTAACATAGATTATTTTGAACTTTGCTTGTACTACTACTTTCTGACTCTGTTTAATCTTTTTGATTTTCAGTAGTTCTGAGTTAATTTTTACTATCTCAAGTTGAAAATTTTTTCGGTCAAAGCAAAAGGGCATGATAAATTGCCCCATAAAAATTTCTATATTTTTTACCAAATAGTCAAATTTTAACATTTTTATCGATATAAAAAATGAGCATATCTTTGTATATGAAACTTCATTTAATTTATCAACTAAATTTTCTCAAAATTACAATTCTCAACAAATACATACGGTTTACTTATCTAGGGCGGTCTAAATTTTAAGAATTCTTCCAATTTTTTTTAGTTTTCTGTTATTACATGAAATAATACCGTTGTATTACATTTCGATATGCTGTGTATGCAGCATTGATCAAAAAGATTCTCTGCTATACTTATTACGTCACGTGTAGCATCAATGGAGTTTAGAAATGCTCAGAACCACTGAACAGAAAAGAAAATATATTCAAGCGACACGTTCGCAAAACTATCAAGCCAGCCTAAAGCTTGAAGGCATTACAACGACAGCTCAAACAACTCAACAGAATAAAGCTGAAATCTTGCAAAAATATAAGAAGTATTCGCAACCCGAATCTTAGTCAGGTGCATGTATGGATAAATATGGGGAAATGGGTGACAGCCTGTATTGTTACCCTGGCACAAATATCCTAAAAAATAAACTCAATATTCGTGATGAACAAATTTTAGAACAAGCTGAACTGGAACTGTCTGGATTAGCAAGTAGCCTCATTGAATATGCTGAACCACCTTACGACTTACAATACTTAAAATCAATTCATGCGCAGCTCTTTGGCGACTTATACGACTGGGCAGGAAAGTTAAGACAAATCGATATTTCCAAAGGTGATACCCGTTTTTGTAATTTTTCCCGTATTGAAATTGAAACTACTAAATTACTTAAACCACTTCAAGAAAAAAGGTACTTTCAAGGCTTAGCATCACAACAATTGATCCCTCAACTTGCCGACTTGTATTGTGAGCTTAATGTCATACACCCATTCCGTGAAGGCAATGGACGTACACAACGGATTTTCTTTGAGCATCTGATTGCTCATTGTGGTTATGGTATTGATTGGTCTCGCATTGACTCTCAACAACAATGGATTCAAGCCAATATTGAAGGTTTTTATGGTAATTTAAATCCATTAATTCAGATTTTTGAAATATGCTTTATTCAAAATACCTAAAATTTAAGTAGTCGGGGCCCACAATCCTTAATAAGCCATTATCTTTGCTTCATTCCACTGGTTAATTTACCCAATAAACCAACAAACACGATTCTTAGAAATCTTAATACTCTTCGGGTAATTTAGGATCGTAATATTCAGATTACTTATCTAGAATTGAATAGATCGTTAACTTAGATAGACTTTTAAGCAATGTAACTTGCCGCATATTTATCAACATATGTCTCAAAAAAGTCTGCCTATACATAGATTTATGGCGTTTAGTGCTTAAATTTCAGATTAATCTTCGTCTGATGACCGGAATGGATGTTACAGATTACATGCAGGTGAATTGCTCTGTGGCTGTATCATGGCTTTTGTGTAATCCAATCCATTTGATCCAAATGTTCTCTTTTGCAATAAAGCAGCCTCTTCTGCTTTTCCTGAACCAACGAACTATGTCATTGATTTGATCCAATCGACAACAGTGATGCTGAATCAAATCTCCAAAGAAGGGATTAAATGCAAGAAATGTGGTAAGAAAAATAGGGGATGGAAGTTATTATCCATCTAATTGGAACCAGCCCATGAGTCGAGATCAGTTGAGTAAGTATCATTTTAAGTATAAGAGAAGGATGGCTCACCTCACTTCTCCGAATAACAACGCTATGCTTTTCAACCCAAGTTAGATATTAGCAACTACATTTCATTCTTCATCATGCTAGTCTTATAGCATGTAGACAATTACTACATCATTTGCATTCAATGCTCAATACAGCCTGTCAGCAGAACCGCAGGGATACTTTTTTCCGTGCATACATGTAGTGTTTAAATCCATTCATTTTTCAATGATGCTCTACCGTTTATCACATTTATGGTCGATCTTTAACCTTGTGAAAAATGCACATACCGATCCCTTCAAACTGTCAAATTTATGTATACATGACATTTAAAGAAAATTATCTGATCAATTTTTTAGGTAAAATTCCTTAAGAAAAAATTTATTATTATTCATAACATCACTAACAGCCACATAAAAACAATAATTTAATAAATTATTCTTCCAATTTTTTTAGATTTAGTGTTATTACCTCAAAATCCATGTTTGCCGCCTTCTATTACATAAATAATTTAGAAGTATCCACGATATAAATTGCTTGCCCTTACACCTCTCCCCCTCTCACGCCCAAAAAATTCACACTAAAAGGCAGACTAAGCCCGTACGAGTTACATATCCCCGCATGCTATGTTGAAAGCATTTAAGAAAATATCCTCAATATTTATAAGATTTTTAAAATATGAACTACTTTTCGAAGAACCCTTTCTAAGTAATGTGACCAAAAAGAAAAAATTAAATACTGAGATTTTCTTATCAACAATCAGTCAAAGTACATCCTGATGAATTTCTGTAACCGATACCCAAAGACCATACCTACCTTCCGATGTGCTGTGCAACAAAGCCCTCCTCAACCACACTATAGCTATAGATTAATTCCATTATTTTGTGATTTAATTAAATTATTAAAGTTTAAGACCCAATTTAATGGATTTATATTTCACTAAACCCGAAGAAGTTGTGACTCTTTTAAGTGAGCGTTTACGTAAGCAACGACTCTTTCAGGAGCTGTCTCAAGCTGAGGTTGCAGCACGCGCAGGTGTCGGCGTGAATACGGTTTCGAATCTTGAAGCGGGACGAAATGTATCTGTTGAAAACTTAGTACGAATCGCGATGGTCTTGGGCCGATTAAACGAACTTCAGGAGCTGTTCCAACCTCAGCTTAACAGTGTAAATGACATTTTACGCTATGAGAGTCAAAGTAAGCGACAGCGTATTAAGAGGAAGGGATAATGCTCAATAGACTTAATGTTTATTACAACGGTTGGGGTGAAACTTGGCTGTGGGGAACGCTGATTAGTTCAACTGCCACAACTGGTAGACCCAACATTGCTTTTGAATATAGCCCAGAAGCAATACAGCGAGGTGTTGAGCTCTCTTCTTACTTACTCCCTTTAAAAGGTCTACCATTCAGACAGGGTTTTCCTACTCATCAAATGGGACTCCCAGGTCCAGTCTATGACGCTTTACCAGATGGTTGGGGCTTGTTGTTGATGGATCGATATTTTCGAAAAATTGGACTGAATCCAGCACGAATCGGCCCTTTGGAACGTCTAACTTATATTAGCACCCATGCAATGGGGGCCCTCTCCTTTGAACCCTATGTCGCAGAGATGCAAACTTCAGAGAATATCCCCCTGCCGCAATTGGCACAGGAGGTCCAAGAAGTCCTCAAAGGAGAAGGTGGCGAATTTTTACAACATTTGCTGGTCATGGGGGGCTCCCCCCAAGGTGCCAGACCCAAAGCATTGGTTTACTGAGATCCTGTCAATTTAGAGTTTTCGACTCAAGCTTCTAATCAACATGAAGCCTGGCTGATTAAGTTTCCTGCTCAGCAAGAGCACCCTGAAGTCTGCGCCATTGAAGCCGTCTATGCAGAATGTTTGCGACTTTGTGCAATCGAGACTCCAGATACCTATTTCTTTAATTTGCCCAATGGTTTAACAGCTTTTGCTTCTAAACGATTCAACCGTCAAAATGGCATGCGGATTCCAATGCAGAGTTTGGCTGCATATACCGGAGCAGACTATAAAGTTCCAGGTAGCCTAGACTATCGCAATTTTCTCCGGGCAACTTTGATGTGTACGCAAGATGTGCGAGAAAGGAAGCATGCTTTTAAACGTGCTGTGTTTAATGTACTTTTCAATAATCGGAATGATCATACCAAGAACTTTTCATTTCTCATGGCAAAAAATGGTCAATGGAAATTAGCTCCAGCCTATGATGTGACCTTCTGTGAAGGTCCAGGTGGTTATCATCAAATGGACATTATGGGAGAAGCGCTCAATATTTCCCGAAATGACATACATAAACTCGGTACTTCAGAAGCGAATCTGACTACTCTAGAAGTCGATGAGATCATCTTAGCCATGCGAGAAATTGCACTTCAATTTAGTCAAATTGCGCAGCGCCTGTATCCCAATCAAATTCGAGAACCTACCCTACAGATGATTCAATCACGAATTCAACAAAATATTGATTTTTTAACGGCAACGTAAATGGAATCCAAATTAAGAGCATGCTCTCATATTCAAATAGGGTTTGAGCTAGTACAGAGTTTTAGGATCAAACCAAATCGAAATGTTTCCTCGATTAATTAAGGCTTGATTGTATTTGGACCAGTTGATTGTACGGTAGATATTTGGTGTAGGCTTCTTCATTCGGAAATTATATTGCTGAATTAGACCTTACGAACAGCTTTGTGCAACAAAGCCGATTTTATCGCTTTAGCGCCTTAACTTATTTAAGTGGCGTAACCTACATAACTTATGTATCCTATTTAAGTGACGTAAGTTATAGCACTCTTTGTCAGGAATCTGTCCACTTATTCCAACGATGATGCGGATTGCCGCATTGACTTAAATCACCAGTGCTCAGTGCTATAGTCATCATGTTGCTTTTATCACTTTAGCGCCTTAACTTATTTA
>NZ_JAHPTH010000022.1:0-20562 GCF_025514195.1 Acinetobacter sp. WU_MDCI_Abxd143 | reverse complement strand
ACTTAGGCAGACCACATACCCGAGTTGTCACTTAAATTTGAGTAGATATGAGAAGTCTTAACTTTTAAATCTTTGTGTAACAAAGCCATTTAGAATTAGAAATCCCAAAGCAATCATAGAGTCCTTGAGCTAAAATATATTGGACTCTCTGCGAACCTCAAATGAGGTTCAGCTATTCGATGGATTGCGGACATCTATCGAACGTTCGATCTCAAACACTATGACGTCAAGATCGGGTACTTAAAATTATCAAAATGATAAAAAGAAGAAATTTAAATGGTTAAATGAAAAATCATGTAAAAAGACTAAAAATCTTGCAATAAGTACAAGGGCAACGTAAGATCAGCAGTGAAGTCATTTTAAATTCCTTGTACTGCAATTTGCATTACATGGAACAAACCCACAATAGTTACCGCTATTGTGGGTCATTAGCCCTCTTCTTGATTAAGTTATAAGAAAAAAACCTCTATCATTCGATTGATTCTTTTATATAAATAATAAAGTAAATCTCTGTTTTCGATGAAATTTTATAAAGTTCAGTATTAGACCTGTAGAGAAAACTTATCAAAAGAAGTATTGGTTAATCTTTTTCTTCAACTTCTTCCTTAAACTCAAACAAATCATTCATCGTACAGTTAAAGTATTTACATAACTTATCAGCGACTGGCAATTCGATACGTATAGCACGGTCATAATACATACTTGTCAGCGTATTACGATTGATTCCTGTCGCATGCACCACTTCACTTAATTTTAAAATTTTTCTATCGCCCATGAGGCTAGATAACTTACAAGTAATCATATTTAAATTAATTTACAAAAAATAACTTGCTGTGGGTTATTTGAAGTTGTTGCCTGAGTAATACTTTGCTAAAATTAACCTACAGCAGGTTATTACAACTTATAGAAAGTATATTTTATCCATTTCAATTAAATTATAACTTTTTAAATATAAGGATTGAACCTGCATTAGATTTTTTTGTGGAGATGACCGCCGTGTTACCAAATGAGTTATTAATCAGCCAGCAAGCTCGTGACTTAGGAAATCAATTAATTAAAGAAATGAACATCAATAGAAGTTATGGATTGGCTAATTTTCTTGGAGTAAATACTTGCTATGATAATCATCAGGCTGTACTTATTTGGACATTTCAACTGCTAGAAAGAGAACCTGCCTTAAATGAATTAGCAGAAATTAAAAAATATTTTCTTTTAATCTTTCCAGATAGTGTTTATCAATTAGCCTAAGTTATTTTTAAAAATTATTTTTTTATATAAAAACACTAAATCAAAGAAAACTTTCTTTTAAAATACCTATTAATTCAAATTCATACGATTTACAGAATATATGAAGCATAAATTCTTGTTCCTGCTTTATCACTCACTCCTACTAGACTTTAGTAAAGACTAAAATTACATAGCTCTTTTTACTGATACTAAACGATTCATGCCCACACTACGTTCTGCAGCTTCGAGGGCAAGTTATTGTTGAACCACTGAGAACAAGGACAATAAATTGCCTACTATATTTTTCCGGAGAGTGGTGTAGGAACTTTTTCATTATTGCTAATCATATCAGCGACAATATCAGCAACGAGCTCCTCTATTCCTGAGAATGCTTTAGACTGATCCGCATCATGCTAAGACAATGATGGAAACTCAGCACATAACCCAACATACCCATTATCTTCAGCTGACCATTTAACACGGTAAGTATATTGTTTACTATTCATTTGACACCCCATCATGTTTTAAGTTTATGTATAAAAGTACGATTTTCACTTACTAGTACTTAAATAATCACCCCACCACTGCATCATTTCAGTCCGTTGAGCTAAATAGTCAGCGTGATTATAGCTGGCACGGGTACGGTTCTTATCAATATGTGAAAGTTGTGCCTCAATCCAATTATCTTGGAACAAACCTGAGTCATTCAAAATGGTACTAAAAGTAGAACGTAATCCATGAGAAGATAGTTGATGTTTGCCATACCCCATCTTACGTATGGCCATATTTAGAGTATTAAAATGAATCGGTTGATTGTGTTTGCGAGGGCTAGCAAAAAGGTATTTTTCACCGTATGACCACTGCATGACGTCTTTCAAAATCTCTAAAGCCTGATTTGAAAGTGGAACTAAAAAATCTGGAATCTCATGGCCTAATATAACTTTTCGTCGAAACTGTTTAATATGCAAGGCAGGTATTTTCCAGATTTTTTCATTTAAATCAAAATGATGAGGCTCAGCCAATAACAATTCGGCCCCTCTCACGCCAGTATGTAATTTGAACATCAGTGCTTTTTTAATAATGGGATGGGCATCCAATTTTTGTAATTTATTCTTAAAATCAGATATTTCCTCCGCTTTCAAATACGGATAATTTTTCTTGATTTTGCTGTTAATGGTGATTTTATTTAAACCATGAGCGATGTTGAACTCACAATAACCCATCGCTACAGCGTAGTCATAAATTTGGTTCAAATAACTACAAGCTTTTTTGACAGGTTCTTTTACTTGGCGTCCCTCTATTTTTTTGATTACTGAAACCAGGTCATAGCGCTTGATGTTTTGAAAAGGTAAATCCTGAAGGTCTGGATAAATATCTTGCTGTAAGCATCTTTCTGCTAACTGTAGTACACCACAGCGGGGTAGATCGTTGAAGGCATTCTTCAGTTTGAACTGTAACCACTCCTCCCCGACCTTACCAAAGGTGATAAGATTAGAGGCAGTATCATGTTCAAAACAGAAATTATTGTCTTTAAAGTCATCTCTGACTTGTCGTGCCTTTTTCAGCGATAAATCAGGATAAAGACCTAACTGAATGCGTCGACGTTTTTTAGTTTGTGGATCTGTATAGCGATAGCACCAAGATTTTCTTCCACTCGGCTCAATCTTCAGGCTAAGCCCATCTTCATCGGATAAAAAACAGGTTTTTTCCTTGCAATGAGCTTGGCGAACTTTAATATCAGTAAGACTCATGGAATTTAAATGAAACCTAATAAGGGGTTGATTGGATCAATTATATCAAAATAGAACGCTTTATATATGATGCGTATGATACGCATCATATATTTTTATAAGTATTTGTTAAATAAACTTTATATCTAGATTGGCTATTCCTTAGTGACCAATTAATTAACCATTGATTTCGCAAGTCTTAAATTAGCATTTGAAGTGCAACTCTATGTTATGACTATTCACAGTTCTGTTCCATGATTCATGGTTACTTATTACTTATGTTACTATGTCAGGGGCGATACAAGAATTAAGGTAACCTTATGAAAATAGCGAATACGAAATTACTAGCTGGTGCTTTTATGGCCCTAACTTTAACTATGCTTAGCCCAGCCGTACTTGCAAATGATAACAATGATATACGAAAGACTGTTGTAGTTAAGTTTGCAAAAAAAGCTTACTCTGCAAATTATTACGGAAGGATAGAGGGATACAAGTATGATTCCTACAAATTTTATGCTAAAAAAGGGCAAAAGTTAAAAGTGAAGTTGACTGGAGGAAATGTTGAAGCTTACTTATGGGGTAATCAATTAAAAGACTCCATCAATATTGGAGAATATTCTCCAGAGCTTGATGATAATGGTATTTATATTTTACCTGCTTCAGGTGAGTATGAAATTAGAGTATTACAACCTAGATCACAGGCAAGAAAAGATAAAAAACCTCAATACTGGATGAGTATTAACATTAAATAAAGACTTGCTAGATTCTTTTAAGCTTTTATACGAGGGTTCAAAAACTATTGCCAGTTAAGCGGGGCGTGATTTTTACGCATATGTGTTTATGTTATTAAAATGATATAGATTACTTGTTTAATACCCCAAGGAATAATTTAATCTTGCTGTGCGTTAGTCACTTTTCTTTCAAAAGTTGATTATATCTTTCAACGTAACCGTCGTGATATTCAAGCTCTTTTGATAGGAATTTGCAGTGAAAGAATAGGCGAAACTTGTCTTAAATAATGGTAATTCCTTATCTTTAAAATAGAGAACGCCCGATGAAATTCATTAGGCGTTTACTTTAAATAAGTGTCAGGTTATTTTATAATCATATGTACTTGTCAATCATGATTCTTTTTCTCAATTGCGTTAAAAAAACAATTTTGCTATTTTTGACTTTTCACACCATTTTGTTCAATTTGTACTGCGACTTGCCAGCTAGGTAGTTGGCTTAAACCTGCTACATAACGTTGGATATGGGGATAATTTTCACCTTGTCCCATATGATAAACTAAAGCATGTAGTCCAAAGCCCATCATAAAGTCAGCACCGGTTAAACGGTCTGCCACTAGAAATTCTTTATCTTTTAAATATTCATTTAAATGGCCAAATACCTTATCGAACTCAACTTGAGTATAATTTTCTAGAAATACCAACTTCGTGCCTTGCTTGGTTTCTATCGCATTAAACGTTTTTAACAAAAATGGCAGCATGGCAGAGCTTTCTGAGAAATGAATCCACTGTAGATAATCGACATAAGTAGATTCATCCATATCTGGTGCTAAATGCGGCGCAAGTTTCTGAATTAATAACTCAACGATTGCGCCTGACTCTGCAATAACTTTGCCATCCCATTCCAATACTGGAGATTTCCCTAAAGGATGGATGGTTTTTAAAGATTCAGGGGCCAAATGCGTGCTTGAGTCACGATAATAGCGTTTCAGCTCATAGGGCTGCTTGATTTCTTCAAGTAACCACAAAATGCGAAAAGAACGTGATTGATCTAAATGATGTAGTTTAATCATGATAATTCCTATTTTTTTAAATTTTTACAACCACTTTGCCAAAGTTTTCGCCTTTCAACATACCATTGAAAGCATTGATCGTGTTATCTAAACCTTGCACCATATGCTCTTTATATTTGATTTTTCCGTCTTTCAACCATTCAAATATTTGCTGATAGAATTCCGGATACTGACTGCCATAATCATCAAAAATAATAAAGCCTTGCATGCGAATACGCTTTTTTAAAAGGGTGGAAATAAAGCCCGGTAAACGGTCTAGCCCTTGTACTTGCTCGGTAGCGTTATACTGGGAAACCACACCACACACCGGTACACGTGCCGCAGAGTTAAGCAATGGCCATACCGCATCAAACACTTTACCCCCTACATTCTCATAATAAATATCAATACCGTTCGGAACTGCTTGTTGTAATTGTTCTGCAAAATTTTCATCATGATGATTGATACAAGCGTCGAAGCCGAGTTCTTCTACTGCATAACGGCATTTTTCAGGCCCACCTGCGACGCCAACCACGCGACAACCTTTAAGTTTGCCAATCTGTCCAACCGTAGCACCAACAGGTCCCGTTGCAGCTGCAACGACTAAAGTTTCACCGGCTTTAGGCTGACCAATGTCCAACAACCCCATATAAGCAGTAAATCCTGGCATTCCCAAAATACCCAATGCCCAAGATGGATGTTCAGGTTGCATACCTAAGCTTTGACATGCAGTCCCATTAGAAATTGCGTAGCCCTGCCAGCCATTTCCTGAAAGAACCCACTCGCCTTCTTTGAATTTTGGGTTTTTAGAGGCCACTACTTGACTGACTGTTCCACCGACCATCACTTCGCCAATTTCAACCGGTGCTGCATATGAAGGAGCATCGCTCATGCGATCACGCATATAAGGATCGAGTGACAAGTAAATGGTTTTTAACAATATCTCGCCTTGTTTAAGTTCATTGAGCTCAACTTGTTCAATACGAAAATCGCTGTGTTTTGGCTCACCCACTGGCCGTTTAGCTAAAACGATGCGTTGATTAATAACTGTTTTCACACACATAACTCCATGTTTTATTTAGAATTACTTCCCTTCACAATCAAGAATTATGATTAAAATTTCTTTACATCCATTGTAGAGGAGTTATAATAAAAAACAATACGACTGGTCTATTTTTTATAATAGAGTAAATAATTAATATGAAGCCTAATCCTATTAAAAAGTCTGAAGCGAAGCGCTTACACATTCTTAACACCAGTTCAGACCTGATTTTGCATAAAGGTTTTACTGGTGTAGGATTACAGGAAATTTTACAGAGCTGTGAGATCCCCAAAGGCTCGTTTTATCATTATTTCCAATCCAAGGAAGCTTTCGGATGTGAATTGGTAAAGCATTATGTGGATAATTACCAAGTCCGTTTAAATGATGTATGGCGTAGCGATAAATCTCCTTATCAAAAGCTGATTGAGTATTTTAATTTATGGATAGAAGATCCTGAAACACAGTGTGGTTGGGCGGATAGTTGTTTAATTGTGAAACTTGCCGCAGAAGTTGCCGATCTATCTGAAGATATGCGCTCCATTATGTCCGCTGGCGTGGATGATGTAATCGAGCGTATTGCTGGTTTAATTGATTTGGGAAAACAGGATCAGTCTATCCAAGCAGATACTGAGGCCTCGACTTTGGCACAAGTACTTTACCAAATGTGGTTAGGTGCAGCATTATTGAGTAAGTTGCAAAAAGATAAAACACCATTACATCAAGCTCTGAGAGCAACTAAATTTCTATTAAAAAGTGAAGTTTCGTAAAAATTAGATTAAATATCAATTACATAATTAATGACAGCAGCCCAATGATTACTTATTAATGTGTTGCTATTAGATCAATTTACAATCCATGAGTATAGCGCACAATGAATTCTCCTTCTAAAGCCCTCATGACTCGTATTTTAGTCGGATATTTAGGCTTATATCCCACACTATTACTGGTACTCACTTTATTAAAGCCAATTACTCAGCATCAAAGTTTCCCGATGATGGTGTTGATTGAAGTCATAGTATTAGTGCCAGTAACGCAACTGATTTCTTTCCCACTGGCAAGTTGGCTCATTACACGGCTAAAAAATTTTAAGAATTTGTTTTAAGAAGAAATTGTGCTGGCAACAGCAATCCTAAGTCGTTATTTTGCCAACCTTTGTGGTTGGCAAAATAACTCATTAAGTCAATATTAATCTGCGTAAGCTGGATAATCAATATAGCCTTTTTCCGTCCCACCATACATAGTGCTTGCATCTACTGCATTCAATGGCCAGCCATTGGCGATACGATCGGGTAAATCTGGATTCGCAATAAATGGGCGTCCAAATGCAATTAAATCGGCCAGACCTGCCTCTAAAATTCGAGTCCCTCTTTCTGCCGTATATCGACCTGCATAAATAATCCGACCACTGAAAGTGTCTCTGACATCTCTACGAAAATCATGAGGAAGTTCTGGTGCATTATCCCAATCAGCTTCTGCAATCGATAAATAGGCAATCCCAACTTCTTCAAGTATTTTTATGGCTTCAATATAAGTCACATGTGGATCATCTTCAACCAACCCTATGTAAACACGATCTTCCTCTGTACTTTCAAATAGCGGGGCAAAACGCACTCCTAAACGATCTGCACCAACCACCTCAGCAACTGCCTCTACTACTTCACGTAAAAAACGCAAACGATTGTTTAGTGATCCACCATATTCATCTTCACGATGGTTACTATGTGCAGAGATAAATTGATTCACCAAATAACCATTTGCACAATGAATTTCAACCCCATCAAAACCAGCAGCCAAGGCATTGCGTGCTGCTTGAGCATAGAGTTGCACTAATTCTTTAACTTCTGCATTGCTTAAAGCACGTGGCATTGAAGGATCAGCCAAGGTTCCAGCATTAGGCCCGGTCTCAATAAACACTTTAACATTACTATCAGCCCTAATAGCCGAGGGTGCGACCGGTGATGCATGATTGGGTTGCAAAGATGTATGTGAAACACGCCCAACATGCCAAAGTTGTGCAAAAATAATGCCTCCTTTAGCATGCACTGCTTCAGTCACTTTACGCCATCCAGCAATCTGTTCAGGGCTGTAAATACCGGGCGTCCAAGCATAGCCTTGACCACGTGGCTCGATTTGCGTACCTTCGGTGACCATAAATCCTGCCCCGGCACGCTGTTGATAATAGGTTGCCATTAATTCATTTGGAATATTCCCTGGCTGAGTACTGCGCGACCGCGTTAATGGTGGCAATACAATACGGTTTTGCAAAACATAAGGGCCTAAGCTTAAGTTTTGAAAAAGTTTGCTGGCTTTCATTTCATTGTATCCAAGTAATCATGACTTAATTGATCTAAATTAAAAAAATACCCTTCTTTCCTGTATATAGAAAAATAAAGGAAAGAAAGCTATTCACTCAGGCCCTTCACCATTAAGTGAGGGTTATTTTGCTTATTGCGCCCATTGCTCAGAGTCAGAAGTTATTCACTGCTAAGCACCACAACAGACACTAGCTACTCTTTATTTCAACAATTGAAGTAATGCTGTAGCGGTTGCAGCAGAAGAGGCTGGATTTTGTCCAGTAACCAGCAAGCCATCTACTTGAACATGTACTTGCCAATCATCTACTTTAGAATAATGACCACCGTTTTCTTTAAGCATGTCTTCGACTAAAAATGGTACAATTTCAGTCAACCCTACAGCGGCCTCCTCAGTATTAGTGAAACCAGTCACTAATTTACCGCTGACTAAAGGCGCTCCATTACTCGCTTTCACATGACGAAGAACACCTGGGGCATGACACACTGCTGCAACAGGTTTGCCAGACTGAATCGCCTGTTCAATCAGAGAAATTGAAATCGGATCTTCTGCTAAATCCCACAATGGGCCATGCCCGCCTGGATAAAACACTGCATCATAATCAGCTACAGAAATTTCGCTAAGTTTATGCGTCTGTGCCAATGCTTGCCTTGCAGTTGGATCTGCTTCAAAACGATGAGTGGTTTCAGTTTGCGCATCGGCTAAATTACTTTTAGGATCTAGTGGTGGCTGCCCACCTTGAGGCGACGCCAGCGTAACTTCAGCACCAGAGTCAATAAAGGCGTAATACGGTGCAGCAAGTTCTTCTAGCCAGAAACCTGTTTTCTTACCAGTATTGCCAAGTTGATCATGTGAGGTTAAAACGACTAAAATTTTCATGTTATTTCTCCGATAATTTTCAGAATTGAGGAGCATTGTTGCATGATCACTTGCTGTGTGGCATGAGCATGCCAGATACGCTTATTTAGATGCTCGTCGCAAGAATTTGGCGACTGATCTCTAATGAAACATTTTTATGTTCGCCTAGCTGTGTCGGATTGTGTAATTTAAGTTGCGTAATGATGATCTCAATATCTGTCTCGCCCAGTCCATAATCGCTAAGACGAGTCGGCAATCCAAGTTGCTCAAAGAAGGCTCGAGTACGAGCAATAGCAGTATCAATACGTTGTTCTTCATCACCTTCGACAATCTGCCAGACACGAGCTGCATACTGTAGTAATTTTTCTCGCTTCTCTTGACGACGCACTTGTAGATTGGCCGGCAACACAATGGCCAAGGTACGAGCATGATCAATACCATGTAAAGCCGTGAGCTCATGTCCAATCAAATGGGTTGACCAATCTTGTGGTACACCAGCTCCAATCAGCCCATTCAGTGCCATGCTAGCAGCCCACATCAAATTCGCACGCGTGTCATAACCTGCTGAATCTTCCAAGATTTTCGGTCCAATCTCAATCAGAGTTTGCAATAGACCTTCGGCAAAACGATCTTGTACTTGTGCATTCACAGGGTAAGTTAAGTACTGTTCAATGACATGAACAAATGCATCCACCACACCATTAGCCAACTGGCGCGTCGGCAAGCTAAAGGTTTTATTCGGATCTAGTACGGAAAATTGCGGAAAAACATAGGGACTGCTAAATGACAATTTGGCTTGGGTCGATTTTCTGGTTACTACCCCCCCGCTATTCATTTCTGAACCAGTTGCCGGAAGGGTGAGTACACTCGCAAAAGGCAAAGCTTGGGTAATTTTATTACCATGGGTTTCTAAAATCTCCCATGTATCCCCTGTATAATTGACTGCTGCTGCAATAAATTTAGTACCGTCAATTACCGATCCACCACCGACAGCCATCAAGAAATCAATCTTTTGTTCACGAATCAGCTCTACAGCTTTCATGAGGGTTTCATAACTCGGATTCGGCTCAATTCCGCCAAATTCATGAATTTCTCTTGCACCTAATGCTTCACGCACTTCAGCTAAAGTACCATTCTTACGTGCACTTTCACCACCAAACAACATTAATACTTTTGCTTCTGTAGGCACATAGTCATTGATTTTAGCTATTGTATCGCCACCAAAAATAATGCGGGTCGGATTATAAAAGTTAAAATTCAGCATATTTTTATCCTAGGATGATCAGTTAATTGATTTGAAAAACCACCGTTATTCATCAAATAAACTTTTAAAAAATCGGACAACACTACGGCTTTTGCCTACACCATGTGCTAACTATACATAAAAATAGACCAGTCGTCTATTTTTATAAAAATTATTTCAGCTTGCAACTTTAGTGATGGTTAAAAAATTCAGGCTTGTTCTATACCGCTTTTATTATTGATGTATTTTCACGAGCGATTGTTGGATGAAAGGTATCAACACGTATGAATACTGACATGGTCGTGAACGCATTGGCTAAAACAGTGAATGGCTTATACAAAACAGAGGTGATTGAAAATTTAATAGCAGATTGGCACGGTTTAACAGATGTACAAATGCGACACTAAATTACATAGATTGGTTCAATATAAAGCATGTACATAGGTGCATTCGTTTATTTACCCTGTTTTGATATTGACCCATGTAAATGATGAGATTAAGCCATTAAATAAAGTAGCCCAACTTGAATAAAAAGCCTCCGACAAACATCACAGGGTTGAAGTGCTGCCTTTCATTCAAAATTTCAGGCAGCACCCTCATACATTTAAGCGTCGGTATGAGCTGGTAGTTTACTCGCCAAAACATCTACTTTTTCAATAGACGGTGGCTCTGAAAATAGCTCATCGGCCTGAGCCATCAAAGCAGCTGCAACCTTGCCAGATAAATGTGCTTCGCGACCCGCCTCATCAGGAAATGCATCAAAAATACCAAATGTTGTAGGTCCAAGACGTAGGCCAAACCACGCAACTGTCGCAGGTTCTTCCATTACAATAGGTAAACCGGCTTTAAGGAAAGCTTCCACTTCGTCTTCTTTACCAGGTTTAGCTTCAAGGCGGACATATAAAGCTGTTTTAAGCATGACTAAAACTCCACAATTGATTAGAATTAAAACGATTCTGACATTGCTAATGGATGCATGTCAGAAAGTTTTGTTGTATAAAAGTTAAAAAAAATTCCCATAGCTGAGCCAAAATCTGGTTTTTTATTTCGACATAATGCTATGAATTTATTCAAGTTAATCCCATTAACATTTGAATCAAAAAATTAAGATATGAGATGATTAAATTCAATCTTAGTTATATAAGGATCAATTGATTCGTCCTTAGATTTATAAGCTGACCTCTTCATCTGGAAATTATATTGCTCAAGAAGCATTCAAGAACAACATTGTACATCCTCATATCTATGAAAGTTATTTAGCTAGGAATTTGCTGTGAAACTCTATATGTTTCTCTATAAAGCTCGCAATGAAGTAATAGCTATGGTCATACCCTTCTCTTAGGTTAAGTGTAAGAGGATATTCTTGTTCCAAACAAATATCACTAAGCAGCTTAGGCCTTAACTGTTCTTCAAGAAAATCATCAGCTGTTCCCTGATCGACTAAAATAGGTAAATGAACTTCAGCGTTTTTGATTAATTCAATCGCATCATAGCTTTTCCATAAAGTTTCGGTTTCACCTAGGTAGTGTGTGAAAGCCTTTTTCCCCCAAGGTACTTGGCTAGGTGCAACAATTGGTGCAAAAGCAGAAATACTTTTATACAGCTCAGGATTTTTTAACCCAATAACTAATGCACCATGACCACCCATGCTATGCCCCATAATGCTTTGGACTTGGTTGGTCGGAAAATTCAGATCAATCAGATTTCTGAGCTCTTCCACAATATAATCATACATTTTGAAATGCTGTGACCAGGGTGCTTGTGTTGCATTTACATAGAATCCTGCGCCTTGGCCTAAATCGTAATCTGCATGATCTGGTACATCCTCTCCACGTGGGCTGGTATCTGGTGCAACAATAATGACTTTATGTTCAGCCGCATACTTTTGTGCTCCGGCTTTAGTAATAAAGTTCTGTTCGTTGCAAGTCAGTCCTGATAACCAATATAAAACTGGCAACTGCTCATCTTTGTCATGAGGTGGCAGATATATTGAGAATTTCATTGAACAGTTTAGTGCTATTGACTGATGGCGATACACTTCTTGCGATCCACCAAAAGAAGCATGTTTCTCAATTATTTCCATAATCAATTACCTATGTTGAGCAAGACTTCATGAGAAATCGAGTAAACAAAGAGTCTGACATTCTCCACAGAGAATAGTGATAAAGATTTAAAATGTAGGCAGATTTGTTGAACCTATACATGATGGATACATAGATAGATCTGTTTTACAGATGATGTGCCGTTTTAGAGGATTCCATGCATGTCAATCATGATTCACATGCATGGAAAAGTATAAGGTCTGACGGAATTATTCGTAATGAATTACAGTACGAATTGACTTACCTTCATGCATTAGATCAAAGGCTTCATTGATCTGATCCAAGCCCATGGTGTGTGTCACAAATGGTTCTAATTGAATTTTACCTTTCATGGCATCTTCAACCATTCCTGGAAGTTGCGTGCGACCTTTTACGCCACCAAAAGCAGAACCTAACCATTTACGACCAGTAACCAGTTGGAATGGACGGGTAGAGATTTCTTGACCTGCGCCAGCTACCCCAATAATTACGGATTGTCCCCAGCCACGATGTGCACTTTCAAGGGCTGCACGCATCACATTCACGTTACCAATACATTCAAATGAATGATCTACACCCCAGCCAGTCATTTCGACAATGACTTGCTGGATCGGTTTATCGTAGTCTTTAGGGTTCAAGAAGTCCGTTGCACCAAACTCTTTTGCCAGCGCAAATTTATCTGGATTCATGTCAACCACAATAATACGTCCTGCTTTAGCTTGACGTGCGGCTTGTACGACTGCTAGACCAATACCACCTAAACCAAAGACCGCAACACTATCACCTTCTTGTACTTTAGCCGTGTTGTGTACTGCACCGATACCCGTTGTTACACCACAACCTAGTAAGCAGACATGTTCGTGATTGGCTTCAGGATTGATTTTAGCCAATGATACTTCTGCCACTACCGTGTATTCACTGAACGTTGAGCAGCCCATATAGTGGAAAATCGGTTGACCATTGTAGGAAAAACGAGTGGTGCCATCTGGCATTACGCCTCTACCTTGAGTTTCGCGAACGGAAATACACAAGTTCGATTTTCCAGATTTACAGAATACGCACTCGCCACATTCAGCGGTGTAAAGTGGAATTACATGATCACCTGGTTTGACGCTAGTCACGCCTTCACCCACCTCAACTACAACGCCAGCACCTTCATGCCCGAGAATAGCCGGAAAAACACCTTCAGGATCATCGCCAGATAAAGTAAATGCGTCTGTATGACACACACCGGTATGGGAAATCTTGATTAATACTTCACCTTTCTTCGGTGGTGCAACATCAACTTCAACAATTTGAAGAGGTTGACCAGGACCAAACGCAACGGCAGCACGTGACTTCATGGAATAATTCCTTATACAGATCTATTTTAAATATGATTTTAGAATCTTGGCGATTTCAGCCAATTCTTCTTTTCGTTGTTGTTCTGTGGTTTCACCTGATACTAAAGTGTCCTTTAAATGAACCTCTAACATCTCATTCATTAGACCATTAATAGCACCACGCACAGAGCATATTTGTTGCAGAATCGCACCACATTCCACATTGTCTTCTAGCGCTTTTTCAATCGCTTGTGTCTGACCTTTGATCTTTCTGACGCGTAGAAGAATCTTTTTTTTGTCTTCGACCTGATTAGGCATCAGACCTCCTTATTTGCTAGCATTGATACTATAGTACCCCATAGTATAAAAAAGAACAATATTTTTTATAAACCTTAAAAATTTAGGTAGTGTTTCAAAAAGTATGCTGAGATTAAATGAAGTCACTATTGGCTCTGCAACTGGATGCTATAATTAACTTTCCGAATCTTTACAATAGCTTATAAAATTAAACTTCTAACATACTCCCCCCACTTTCAACTAACTCTTTACGAAACATGTTTCTCAGGGATTTTAAAAGCAAAAGCTCTTAGGCGACTTCCTCACGGATTTAGGCATGCTTTCTGCTTCACAAAGCGACCTTTACCGCATCTTTCCTCCACAGACAAAGTGGTATGTCCTACCGCTAGAATATTGCGAGAAGCATTAATATCCGTATTCTTGCTAAAGCCACACTCAATACTGAACTAACACATCTAATCCGATACCTTATTTTGCAATTATTTCCCTCAATACCTATAGTGAAAAACTTACCAATACTTTGCTGACAGTCTTTAAATGCAGTGATAAAACTATCCCATTGATTACTTGAAATTCGGGTATAGTGAATACTTAACTGTTTCAACTTTTCCTTTAGTCGTTGGACTATAGCTATATCTCTTTTACCCCAAACATAAGTAACAATTTCTCCTGTTTTTTTCAGCACATATCACTTTTCAAAGTAGTGAACCGTACCGGGTTTGTCGGAGAGTCAATATTCTGAGAGACTATCCCGATGACAAAATTAAAATATACCCCTGAAATCAGAGAAAGAGCGGTTCAATTATTGATTGAATCTGAAAAAGATTATCCATCGAATTGGGCTGCGATCACCGCTATTGCTCCCAAGATAGGTTGTAGTCCTGAAACACTACGTGTTTGGTATCAAAAATATTTAGATAAACAAAATCCAGTTAAAGTACAGCAGCTTTCAGACCAAGAACGTATCAAACAACTCGAACGCGAAAATAAAGAACTGCAACGCGCCAATGAGATTCTACGTAAAGCAGCCGCTTTTTTCGCCCAGGCGGAGCTCGACCGCCCACACAAATAATGGTGGATTTTATCCATAATAATAAACAGCTGTACGGAGTCGAGGCGATTTGTAGAATTTTACCGATCGCACCTTCAACCTATTACCGGACTTTAGATCTCACAGTAAATCCAGAACATCGAGCGAAACGAGATTTACATGACTTGCATCATGCTGAGGAGATCAAGCGAATTTGGAAAGAAAGTTCAGGTCGATACGGTGTGCGTAAGGTCTGGCAACAACTGAAACGTGAAGGCTATGTGATTGCACGTTGTACAGTTGCTCGATTGATGCAGAAGCTAGGTATACAAGGTGTTTGGCGTGGTAAGAATAAACAAACTACCCGTAGCCGAGATGACCAAAAACGGGCAGATGATTTAGTGAAACGTAATTTTAGTGCTGATCATCCAAACCAACTATGGGTCGGTGACTTTACGTATATTCAAACTCATTCAGGCTGGGTCTATACCGCCTTTATTATTGATGTGTTTTCACGAGCAATTGTTGGATGGAAAGTATCTACACGGATGAATACAGATATGGTGCTCGATGCATTGGAGCAAGCATTGCATGATCGAGGCATGCCAAAGAATGTGATTCATCATTCCGACAGAGGTGTGCAATATCTTTCCATTCGCTATACCAATCGTTTAGAAGCAGCAAATTTACGAGCATCAGTCGGTACGACAGGCGATTCATACGATAATGCTTTGGCTGAAACGGTGAATGGCTTATACAAAACATAGGTGATTGAATATCTAAAAGCAGTTTGGCAAGGTTTAGCAGATGTACAACTTGCGACACTAAACTGGGTAGATTGGTTCAATAAAAAGCGTGTACACAGTGCACTGGGTTATGTATCGCCTTTTGAGTTTGAAGCAATGTACTATGATAAGATTAACCCGTTAGGTCAGGTGGCCTAACTTAAATAAAAAAGTCTCCGACAAACCCGGTACGTTTCAATCAGCCTTCTATCCCCTGTCATATTGCTCACGGCTGCAGTGATCGCAGTCCCCTTAATCAAGCGCCTAGGATTAAACTCGGTATTGGGATATTTAATTGCAGGATTAATTATTGGTCCATTTGGACTGGCATTTTTCTACGATTCTGCGTCTATTCTGCATATCGCTGAGCTTGGTATTGTGATGTATCTGTTTGTGATTGGACTAGAAATGCGTCCATCGTATTTATGGAGTTTAAGAAAAGAAATTTTTGGATTAGGTACATTACAAATTAGTGCCTGTTCATTGGGGCTAACGGCTGTAGGCTTGGTCTATGGCTATTCTTGGCAAGTGAGTTTTGTGTGTGCTGCAGGCTTTGTACTCACCTCGACTGCAATTGTAATGCAACTTTTGGGAGATCGTGGAGACATTGCTCAACCACGCGGACAAAAAATTGTCTCGATTCTGCTGTTTGAAGACTTGTTGATTGTCCCTTTATTGGCAATTGTGGCACTGTTGCAAATAGCTGCTGATGGTAAGCTAAATACTCTTTTAGCTAAAGGATCAGCAGATGAATGCTTTCCATGGTCGTCATTTTCAGGGCGAAATCATTCTTTGGGCCGTCCGTTGGTACTGTAAATATGGCATCAGCTATCGTGAACTTCAGGAAATGCTCGCTGAACGGGGAGTAAATGTCGATCACACCACGATTTATCGTTGGGTTCAGCGTTATGCTCCTGAAATGGAAAAACGTTTACGTTGGTATTGGCGTAATCCTAAAGATCGACATTTATGGCATCTGGATGAAATTTACGTAAAAGTGAATGGCAAATGGGCATATCTATACCGAGCAGTTGACCAACGTGGCCATACTCTTGATTTCTATCTTTCTGCTAGACGAAATACCCATTCAGCTTATTGTTTTCTTGGTAAGATTTTGAATCATGTCAAAAAATGGCAGATTCCACGAGTCATAAACACTGATAAGGCTCATACCTATGGCCGTGCTTTGTCGCGACTAAAACACGAAGGAAAGTGTCCTGAAGATCTGGAGCATCGACAGATTAAATACAAGAATAACGTGATTGAATGTGATCATGGCAAGCTTAAACGGATCATCAAGGCTACGTTGGGATTCAAGTCTATGAAAACGGCTTATGCCACAATTAAAGGTATTGAGGTTATGCGTGCTCTACGCAAAGCACAAGCTTCATTATTTTATAACGGTAATATTCTAGGAGAAGTTTGGCTAGTAAATAAAGTTTTCGGTCTCTAAGCTTTTTTGAAGGGAAAATCATCGACTCAGATCCCTATTTGCAACAGTGCCGAACCGAGCGAGTATCTACGAGCGATCAACTGGCATTAAAATTTTGCCCCTACCTTTTCTCTGATTACAAGCTCTCTTATGGTGTTCTTTTTGGCAATATTCCTGTATGTACCAAGCAAAGATGAACTAGACGAACATAGAGTTGATATGACTATACTTAAAAATATCCGCTACAAATCAAAGAGTGTGATGGAAAAATATTAATCAGAATTATGACTAAAAAGCTGTGTACTTATTTGAACCGAATAACATTAAAGAAAAAACCTATGACTGGTGCCTAATCGACCCTAAAAAATATCAGGTGAGTGGTACTTTACTTATTTTTTATCATTACTAATGAGATCACCGCCTCGCAAAATAACTCGACTTTGAAACAAGGCTTAATCATACTTCAAAGTATCGAGTTAAAATGCTAATATTCATTAAGTTATTTCTAAGTGGAGGCAGAAAAATGAAGATCAAAATAATCTGTCTCATCACAATGATAATTGTATTAGCCTTAGCCGTTAAGATAGAAAATGACAAGGAAAAACAAAGGATTCATGAATCAATTATAAGTGATTAAACCATTTAAGCGCGTTAACTTCATATCTGATCCATTTCTTGACTAATCATAATTGTAAAAAATATGAAATGAAAAAGACCTTAGAGGGCAAACGAGAGCGTTTTAAGGCATTAAAAAACCCACAGAAGTGGGCCAAATCATTATTTCATGCTGAAACAATAGTTTTTACTAACCTCTGAGGGAATGGAACAACTAGTTAGCATATTTATTATAAATGCAATATGAATCAAAATGTTTAAAAGATGTATCTAAAAGGCTTCTTTATCATTTTTTTGTTTAAAAAATATTTGCCGAGCGAAGCAATAGCATAAAAAAAAGCCCACTCAAGGAAAGTGAGGTGGGCTTATAAACTAAAGATCTTTGAAAGCCAACAAGAAACCACAGCTAGTTTCTGTTCACTATTTTGTGTACTAATCAAATAATATTCAGTGGCAAAATACGCCAAATACTAAAATATTGTTAAATAAATCAAATTTTTAGAGCTGAAATCTACGATATTTATTTACAGAGTATAACGATTAAAGTAATAACTCTTTCTAAAAATAAGGAGGTTTGGAAAAATCTTATAGTTACCTTGATAATATCCACTCTCATTAGCTTCCTTATTTTATGCACTATAAATTTTTTATTTGGACATGGCATATATATTCCGTGGAGTGACCATAGCCATTGGACAGAGATATTAAGTATAGAAATAATACTCATGAGTTTAGTAATAGGGGGAGTTAGTACCTCTATGATTATGTTAGGGACATTTATTTCTAAAAATAATAGATAGCACAGAATTAACAATCTATAAGTTATAGAAATTACTAGATGTTTCTTTAATTCTGTTCTTTTCTATTCATTCGACACATAAGGTCACGAATTACGTAAACCCTATATAAGTTTATTTTTTAAACACTCGGATGTCTTATTTCATACATTAATTTACAGCGATTTCTTGGTGCATAAGGCTCTAATAAAAGTGTTTTTTATTTTTGGCAGCCTTGATACGAGTCTGTTTAATGTTGAACTAGAAAGAGGAAATCCGCATGCGTGCTCTTACCTATCATGGTGCTCGGGATGTACGAGTTGAATCCGTTCCAGATCCAGTGATTCAGGAACCAGATGACGTCATTTTAAGGGTGACAGCGACTGCCATCTGTGGCTCAGATCTGCACCTATACCGGGGTAAAATTCCGGCCACTGAAGATGGCGATATTTTCGGCCATGAATTTATGGGAATTGTAGAAGAAGTCGGCCCTGAAGTCACAGAAGTCAAAAAAGGCGACCGGGTAATTATTCCTTTCGTGATTGCATGTGGTCACTGTTTTTTCTGTGAACATGAACTAATGGCTGCCTGTGAAAATACCAATACCGGCCGTGGTGCAATTCTCAATAAAAAACAGATTCCACCAGGGGCAGCTTTATTTGGCTTTAGCCATCTGTATGGTGGTATACCGGGTGGTCAGGCTGAATATGTACGGATTCCCAAGGGCAATATCGGACCATTTAAAGTGCCAGGTTCCCTGCCTGATGAAAAAGTATTATTCCTGACTGATATTCTGCCAACCGCCTGGCAAGCAGTGAACAATGCCCAAGTTGGTCGAGGTTCCAGTGTGGCGATTTATGGTGCTGGCCCAGTCGGTCTGCTGGCTGCTGCCTGTGCGCGGATGCTCGGTGCCGAGCAAATTTTTATGGTCGATCACCATCCTTATCGTCTGAGTTTCGCACATCAAACCTATGGGGTGATTCCGGTCAATTTTGATGAAGTCGATGCCGCTGAATTTATCATTCAAAATACCACGGGTTATCGTGGAGTCGATGCCGTCATTGATGCGGTCGGTTTTGAAGCCAAAGGCAGCATGCTGGAAACTGTAATGACTAACCTGAAATTAGAAGGTTCGAGTGGTTCAGCGTTAAGACAATGTATTGCAGCGGTCCGCCGCGGCGGTGTGGTGAGTGTACCTGGAGTTTATGCCGGTCCAATTCACGGCTTCCTGTTTGGTGATGCCTTTGACAAAGGTTTAACCTTTAAAATGGGACAAACTCATGTGCATAATTACTTGCCGCAGTTGCTAGAACATATCGAAAATGGAGATCTGTCTCCAGATCTGATTATTACCCATCGCATGAAACTGGAAGATGCTGCGGAAGGTTACCGTATTTTTGATAAAAAAGAAGAAGACTGTCGTAAAGTGATTCTGACGCCATAAATATGATTAAAGGAAAGCGCCATCAGGCGCTTTTTTATTTTTTATCATCATTTTATCAATCCTCTTTTTCTTGTTTTTAAGGGCTTTGTTGCACAAAGATTTGAAATGCAAAGCGCCCCTAATTGAGCCAAATTTAAGGCGTAACTTGGGTAAATGGTCGACCTGATTCCGTAAATCTGTTGAGCACTGCTACACGTGCATGAATCTCATTGACTTGGCTATCAAAACTCCTTGCACTGAGTTTATCTCCTAATAATTTGATGCAATGCATCTTAGTTTCAACCAACTTCGCCGATGATAGCCTGACCATTTTTTCCATAGTGTCCTGCCTAAACGTTTAACTGTTCGAAGTAATTCATTTCGTTCTAGCGAGCTACTCTTTGTATCTTTCCATGGTTTCGCATTTTTTCTAGGTGGAATCACCGCATGCGCTTGCCGATCTGCAATTGCAATGACCTGACGGCATTGCTTGGTGTCATAAGCTCCATCGGTATAAACAGAGTCAATCCGCTCATCTTGTGGAATCTGATCGAGTAAATCACCAAGTACCTGTGAATCACTCACATTGTTGGTTGTGAGCTGAACAG
>NZ_JAHPTH010000021.1:0-21727 GCF_025514195.1 Acinetobacter sp. WU_MDCI_Abxd143 | reverse complement strand
TGTCGTCTACAAATTGTAGTGTAGTCTGGCGCTATCCAATTTAACCCACAAAGATGGATGAGACTTTGAACAAAGCCAGTAACCATGCGTAAAGACAATCGAAAGAAAGATTTAATCATTAGGCAGCATTGGATAGCTGCGTCGGAGTAGGTTTGATTTCGCCCTTGTTTGCCTTTTGATGGCGCATACCATTGCGTAGCAGGATCAAACCAAATGGCAATATTTCCGCGACTCATGAGTGCTCGGTTATATGCGGGCCAATTGGTTGTGCGGTAGATTTTAGGTGCGGGCTTATTCATTTGAAAATTATATTGCTGAAAAAGCCTTTACAGATAGGTTTGTGCAACAAAGCCCTTAGTTGAAAAAACTTTTAGATTTCATGCTCACACACCACCTAAAACAAAAAATATCTGATTGATTTTACAGGCTTTTAATTTAATGTTTTATTCTACCCACTCGCAATATCAACGTTTAGTATCACGACTCACTAACTCATTAACTAAATATGGAGCAGTACGGCTATCTTGATTTTCTGTTATTTGTTTTGGTGTTCCTGCCACAACAATATTCCCACCAGCATTTCCAGCACCTGGTCCCACATCAATCACCCAATCTGCTTGTGCAACGGCACGCATATCATGCTCAATCATAACCACGGTATTACCCGCATCGACTAATCGCTGCAATTGAACTAACAATCGATCTACATCTGATGGATGCAAACCTGTAGTTGGCTCATCAAGTATATACAGTGTATTTCCACGCTGATTGCGTTGCAGCTCGGTCGCCAATTTAATACGTTGCGCTTCTCCACCAGATAGTTCAGTCGCTGGTTGCCCTAAACGTAAATAACCAAGGCCAATTTCCTTTAATAATTGTAGTGAACGAGCAATCGAGACCTCTCCATCAAAAAAATCACGTGCTTCATTGACGGTCATTCCTAATATTTCAGCAATATTACGTCCATTCCAGCGAATTTTCAGAGTGTCATCATTATATCGAGCACCATGACATGTCGGACAAGGGGCATATACACTTGGCATAAACAATAATTCTACACTGACAAAGCCTTCACCTTCACAAGTTTCACATCGCCCTTTAGCCACATTAAACGAAAAACGTCCAGCATCATAATGAGCTTGGCGAGCTTCAGGAGTCCCAGCAAATAACTTTCTAACATGATCAAATAAACCCGTATAAGTTGCCAGATTAGAACGTGGAGTACGGCCAATTGGTTTTTGATCAACCTGTACCAGACGCTGTATAGCCTCCACATCACCAGCCAGAGAACCCTGTGTAACCTCAGTAACCAACATTCCTTCATTTAAAGGATTATTTTCATTATTGTTTTTAGTTTCAGATTCATTGCCTAAATATGAAAGTACTAACTCGGGTAAAGCTTGAGAAACGAGACTAGATTTACCTGAACCTGAAATACCTGTAACTGCTGTAAGTACACCAAGAGGTATACGAGCATCAATATTATGCAGGTTATGTCGGTAAATATTGTTAAGTTCAAGCCAACCAGAGGGTGTACGTCCATAACTTTGAGTAACTGGGATTTTATTAAATAAATAACTTGCAGTACGTGAAGCTGAAATCTCACTTAAACCCTGAGGTACTCCACTATATAAAATATTACCACCTTGCTCTCCTGCATCTGGTCCAACATCCACTAACCATTGAGCACGACGCATGAGCTCTAAATCATGCTCTACAACAAATACGGAGTTTCCAGCGTCTCTTAATTTATCGAGAGAATCATATAATGACTGACTATCTGAAGGATGTAATCCAGCAGACGGTTCATCCAGTACATAAACTACACCAAATAGCATAGAACTTAATTGTGTTGCTAAACGCAAACGTTGTAACTCTCCCGCTGAAAGAGTCGGTGTGGCTCTATCTAATGTTAGATAACCAAGACCTAACTGGCGTAATTGATTTAAACGCCCCACCACACCATTTGCTAAACGCTGGGCAGCAATTTTCTTTTCATCTGAAAGTGCTGACGTACGTCTTACATCTGGAGATACAGAATGCACTGCTCTACCTGTTGTTGCTCGTTCAGATCTATCAAGTTGGGTTACTTTATTATTAGTCTTTTCTCCAGCATCATGAGCGTCGAAATTGCCTAGAACAATGGGCTCAAGCAGGCAAGTTAACTTATCCAAAGAAAGTTGCATAAACTCACCAATATCTATTCCAGCAAAGGTAATAGATAAGGCTTCTGGTTTAAGGCGTTTACCATGACAGGAAGGGCATATTTTTCCTTCCATAAAACGTGAAACACGTTTTTTCATCGACGTACTTTGGGTATTAGCAAAAGTATGAAGGACATAGTGACGAGCACCAGTGAAAGTGCCCATATAGCTGGGTTCTAGTTTACGTTTAAGTGCAGATTGAGTCTCAGCGGGGCTTAAACCAGCATAGACAGGAACTGTTGGGGTTTCTTCAGTAAATAAAATCCAGTCTCTATCCGATTGCGGTAAATCTTTCCATGGTCGATCAACATCATACCCTAGGGTTACTAGGATATCGCGTAAGTTTTGCCCATGCCAAGCAGGTGGCCATGATGCGATAGCTCTCTCACGAATACTCAGTGTTGGGTCAGGAACCATTATCGATTCTGTAACTTCATAAATGTGACCTAAACCATGACAGGTAGGACAAGCGCCTTGAGGAGTGTTCGGTGAAAAGTCCTCGGCATATAACATTGGCTGATCGGCAGGATATGCACCAGCACGCGAATAAATCATTCGCACGAGACTTGATAAAGTTGTTACACTTCCAACAGAAGAACGGGTATTACTTGCACCACGTTGTTGTTGTAATGCTACTGCTGGTGGTAGACCATCAATAGCATCAACATCTGGTACTCCGACCTGATCTATTAAGCGTCTTGCATAAGGTGCAACAGATTCGAAATATCTTCTTTGTGCTTCAGCAAAAATAGTTCCAAAAGCAAGTGATGATTTTCCTGAACCCGATACACCTGAGAAAACAACAAGTGCATTTCTTGGGATAGAAACATCTACATCCTTAAGGTTATGCTCACGTGCACCTCGAACTTCAATACAATTATTAGATAAAGTAATGTTATTGTGTTCACCAAAAGAATGTATTTTCATGTTTCTACGAGCCTGTAAATTATTTTGTGTTAGTCCCATTTTTTATAAATGATCTTTTAATCGATCATCGAACTGAATCGTAAACCAATTCATTGCTAAACGCCAATTTTGAATTGGCATGGTCCATTTTTTAGCAGCATTTGAAGTTGCTAAATAAATGACCTTTTTCACTGAATCATCAGAAGAAAAGATCTTTCTCTTTTTAGTTGAATGGCGGATCACGCTATTCAATGATTCAATTGCATTTGTCGTATAAATCGCATGACGTATTTCAGCAGGATAGCTAAAGATCGTTCGGATATTTTCCCAATTTGCACGCCAAGATTCTCCAATTTTTGGATGCTGGTGATTTCATTGATCGCAGAAGATATCTATGGACTTTAAAGCATTTTCCTCTGTACTTGCCTGATAGATCGCCTTCAATCCTGCTGTTACAGCTTTGTAGTCCTTCCAGCTCACAAATCTCAGGCTATTGCGTACAACATGTACGATACACAGCTGGATCAGTATGAGGGTAGACAGAGGCTATCGCATCAGGAAAGCCTTTTAGTCCTGAGAAGCGCTGCTTCACAAGGCAGGCTACAAGAATATCTTGCACTCCTCGATTTTTAAGCTCTGTCATGACTGACAGCCAGAATTTGGAACCTTCTGTTTGAGCAAACCACATGCCAAGAAGTTCTTTTTGACCATCCAGGTTAATGCCTAATGCTAAATAAACTGATTTATTGATTACTGTTGAATGCTGACGAACTTTAACAACAATGCAATCTAAATAGACAACAGGATAAAGACTATCGAGTGTTCTATTTTGCCATTCTGTCACTTGTTCAATGACAGCATCCGTCACCTTACTAATAAGGGAGGCAGATACATCGACATCGTACATTTCTTTAAAAAAAGCAACAATTTCTCTATTTGTCATTCCTTTCGCATATAGCGAAAGAATTTGATCATCCATGCTAGTAATGCGTGTTTGATGCTTCTTAATAATCTGTGGTTCAAAAGAGCCGTCACGATCACGAAGGATATCTAAAGCAAGCTGCCCATCTTGTGTTAGAACTGTTTTGGAGCTAAAACCATTACGTGCATTAGATCCTTTCTTAGGTTGATGCTTTTCATAGCCTAAATGTTCAGAAAGCTCAGTATTCAGAGCGGTTTCGATCATGAACTTTTTAAATATGGCTGTCATTTGGTTTAAATATTCAGGAGTTTTTAAACCTTTAGCTAATTCAGCTGCCATACTTTTGATTGTAGCTTCATCCATGTGAAGTACCTCTTTTTATTATCCTCAGTAGGATAAATGAAAATTAAGTACTTACACAAAATTTAGAACAGTCCCACAACTCATTTTGTTGAACTATATCTGTACAACAACTCTACCTCGAATTTTTCCATCTAAAATTTCATTTGAAATATTTAAAGCATCTGTCAACTGAATTTCAGTCGTTACTGTTTCTAATTTCGTTTGATCTAATTCTGTAGCCAAACGTTCCCATGCTTCTTTTCTTAATTCGATTGGTGCCATCACGCTATCAATTCCATATAAGGTAATCCCTCTTAGAATAAATGGAGCAACTGTTGCTGGAAAATCCATTCCGCCTGCCAAACCACACGCAGCAACTGCACCACGATATTTTGTACTAGCACATGCATTGGCTAAAGTATGGCCTCCAACAGTATCAATTACGCCAGCCCAAACTTCTTTGTTTAATGGCTTTCCTGGGGAAGATAATTCAATACGATCAATAATTTCACTCGCACCTAGATAGGTTAAATATTCTGACTCTTGAGGTCGACCAGTTGAAGCTGTAATTTCATAACCAAGATGATTCAAAATAATAATGGCAATACTACCTACTCCACCATTTGCACCTGTCACTAAAATTTTTCCATCACTTGGTTTAATACCATGTTTTTGTAAAGCCATGACACACAACATTGCGGTATAACCTGCTGTACCAATAACCATCGTATCTTTAAAAGAAAAAGCAGAAGGTTTTTGTATGAGCCAATCACCAGAAACAGTGACTTGCTCGGCTAGCCCTCCAAAATACTTTTCACCCACTCCCCAACCATTCAGTAGAACTTCATCTCTTTCTTTCCATGCTGGATGTTTTGATTCAATCACAACACCCGAAAAATCGATGCCTGGGGTCAAAGGAAAACTACGCACCACTGGTGAACGCCCAGTAATGGCTAAAGCATCTTTATAATTGAGTGTTGAATATTTGACTTCGACTCTAACCTCTCCTTCTTGTAAAGGCTTTGATGCAATCTCAGTAATTTGCGATGTGTAACCTGCTTCATCTTTAGTAATTACAATACCTTTGTACATAGAACTTCCTCTCCATTTAATTAGACTGCTTGTCTAGAATTAATTAAAAAATAAATACAGACGTCTGCATTTATTTTTTAATTAACTTTTTACGTGATTTTGTTGTTTTACAGCTAAAGTAAACAAGCGATAAAATGCATCTAAGGGACTTGTTGATTTGACCAAACGTGCTCTTAGAACTGCACCTTCCCACCCAATCCAAAACTGATAAGCAGCTTCATCGCAATCAGCTAGGCTATATTGTGAATTTGACTGATGTAGGCAATCAGAAACTAATTTCTCCCATACCTTAAAGATACTTTCGATTCGGGCAATGATTTCTTGTGGCAAATACGACACTTCTTGTCCTAAGTTACCTAAAATACAACCTCGTTTAAAATCATATTTTTGCATTTTTTCACCCGCATCTTTTACAAAATTTTGCAGCTTTTCTAGTGGGGAAAGATCAGTTTGACTTAAAAACTTATTCAATCGCTTCACAAAATAAAGTTCATAAGCATCTAAGACTTCTAAAATAAAAGCCTCTTTATTTACAAAATAATGGTAGAAAGACCCTTTAGGAACTTGGACTGATTTCATGAGATCGTGCAAGCTCATAGCATTCATTCCACGTTCGGTCAGTAACTCGATACCTCGGTGGATTAAAATTTCTTTAGTGTCTGCATAGTTACAACCGTGTTTGGTTGGTCGACCACGTGGTCTTTTGGGTGAGGAAGAATAATTCATATAATAAAAATAGACTATGTGACTAGAAATAACAACAATAAGATTATTTGATTGAAAATTTTATCTAAACGTCATCTAGTTCTCTTTTTTCACAGTACTTAGTCATTCATATAAATGCTCTTAAAAATCCTATAAGTTCATGAACTAATTTTTTATAAATTTCTATTATTTTTCTTCAAAATATTGAAATTAATAAATATATTGTAAAAATAATTTATAAACTAGATTTTAGGTAAACATAAGTTAAATGCGGGGATAAATAAAAGAATTGAAAATATATCTAAGATTTATTAAGATATATCTTATTAAATCTTAGATATACCAACTTATGAATGAAACAACTGACTCTTTGCTGATAAATTCAGATAAGCCATCACGTAAAAGCCGTTTATTTGAATCTGGCCATATGAAATTGCTAGTGCTTTTTTTAATTGAACAAGCACCTAGATACGGTTACGAAATTATTAAAAGCATTGGTGAGTTGGTAGGTGGTGGATATAGCCCAAGTACAGGCACAATTTACCCAACCTTATCTTATCTTGAAGACATGCAATTTGTTTCTATTGAAAAACCTGATGGTGACCGTAAGCAGTACAAGATTACAGTGACTGGTATTAACCATTTAAATGGTCAAAGAGAGCATTTAGAACATATCCTTGGCCGCTTAGAGACGCGACGTGAAATTCAAAATAATGATCAATATCTAGATATCTATCGTGCAATGGGAAACTTAAAAACATCATTGCGACTTAAATTAAAAAATAATGCACTGACTGAAGAAACAATTCATCAAATTGCTAAGAGCATTGATCAAGCTGCTGTTGATATTAGCTGTCTTAAAAATGAGGTAGTCCGATGAAACAACATAAATATCAAATTAGTGTAAAGCATCTTGTAGATCCAAAAGGACAGCCTTCAACTTACACTGAAGATCTTGTTTTTACTGCTTATAATCACGATGATATTTTCAAAGTTTTAGAAAAATTGCAGCAGAAAAAAATTATAGATGAAGAATCAATGAAATCTTTTGCCGTAGGATTAAAGCTTATGGGAGAAGTGTTATTAGAAAATAAAGATATTCCTTTATTTAAAGATTTTTCGCCGCAATTTATTGAATTTATTAAATCAATCAAAAAACTTTAACTTACGGAGTTAGCCCATTTAAATCTATTCCTTTGAGTTAATCCGATATGAAAAATATTTAAGGTTAAATTATTTAGTTTTCTTAAAATTAACATAATGGGCGTTATACGAAATGCGTTATAATTATCTTTAGAAATCAATGCTGTAGTTTCTAGTTGATAGCCCATCTTCCCCAAGGTGGGTTTTTTTATGATTTTTCACGTTCCACGCCTATTCTTTGACCAATGTTTCACGACTTTGTTCATATTAGTTAAACAATCGTGGTTAATCATAGGGTCTAAAAAACGGCTCCCAAAGCCTCTTTTTTCCGGTTCAGGCTGTACGTGTTCAGGAATAGGAATTCGCTTATTCTCGATTACCCAGTTTAGTGTCGCAAGTTGTACATCTGCTAAACCTTGCCAATCTGCTTTTAAATATTCAATCACCTCTGTTTTGTATAAGTCATTCACCGTTTCAGCCAAAGCAATATCATATGAATCACCAGTCGTACCGACTGATGGTCGTAAATTTGCTGCCTCTAAACGATGACATTGTTGTCAAAATGCAGGGTACTGGTGGCTCCCCTTAGGGGCATAATTTGTTGAAGCCTAGGTTACTACTAAAAAATTAAAAAAATATTAAAAAATAGCAGCTTAGAGCTCCCATTATTATGTTAGCTTTCTAAGTCTCTATGTTAATTTGAAGAATACTTCATCATAATGTCCGAATACAGCTATATTTTTTTGATTTCTATAATATCACTTGATTCAATTAACGATTGGATATTACCAAATAAACTTTGAATATAATCAGAGGCTATATGGATATCTAAATCCTCCCTGCTACGCCATTCTTCTAAGAAGAAATATCTACTCGAGTCATTTTCGCTAATATAAAGCTCATATTACAAGCATCCTTCTTCTTGAAGCGTAAGCTCTATTACACTTTTTAAAAGCGCTTCTAACGTCTCTTTTTGATCTGATTTTGCCTTAAAGTTCGCAATTATTGAAATAGTCATTATTTCACCTTGAATTTGTTTTAGAAGTTTTCTAGTACAATTTTGCCTTTTGACTTGCCTGATTCAAGTAACTTATGCGCCTTCTCCAAGTTTGCAGCGTTAATTTTGCCTAGATTTTGGTTGAGGGTACTTCTAATTTTTTGCTGGTCAACTAATTGGGCAACCTGTTGCAATAGATCACCTTGCTTTTCAATATCATCGGTTTCATACATTGAACGGGTGAACATCAACTCCCAATGGATAGAAATAGATTTAGTCTTAAACGGCATAATATCAAATGTTTGTGGATCATCGATCAATCCAAGCTTGCCTTGTGGTGCAATCAGAGAAACTATTTGGTTGATATATGTTTCTGTATGATTTGTAGAGAATACGTATTTTGGTTTTGCAATGCCTAGTGTCTCGATTTGTGCATTTAAATCTTTGCTATGATCAATGACATGGTCGGCACCAAGTGATTCCACCCAAGATTTCGTTTCTTCACGCGAAGCAGTTGCTATAACCGTCAGATTTGTTTTTGCTTTTAGGAGTTGGATAGCGATTGATCCTACACCGCCTGCACCACCAATAATTAAAATACTGCCAACTTCTGTTTCTGAAATTTGAAACCGATCAAAAAGCATTTCCCATGCCGTTATTGCAGTTAATGGCAATGCTGCTGCTTCTGCATTAGATACTGTAATTGGTTTAAGACTGATAATTCGTTCATCGACTGCTTGAAACTCAGCATTACTACCATCTCGGGTTAAATCGCCAGCATACCAAACAGAATCTCCTACTTTAAACGAGGTAACTTTTGAGCCAACTTCGATAATTTCCCCAACGGCATCCCAACCTAAAATACGATTATTTGCTTCAGACGAATTTTTTCTCACTTTGGTATCAACTGGATTCACAGAGATTGCCTGAACTTTTACCAGTACATCACGCTCCTTAAGCGTAGGCTTTGCTTTTTCAATATCTACCAATGAATTTTTAAAATCATCATGGTTATTTATAACATACGATACGGCTTTCATAGATTTGTCCTTAAATTTAAAAAATATAGTAAAAATAGGAGCGAAGTGCTCCCATTTTATGTTATTCAATAATTAAAACTCTTGGCTCGTTGGGCGCAAAACAATTTCATTAATATCTACATCCGCAGGCTGTTCAATTGCATAAGCAATTGCTCGAGCGACTGAGTCAGCTGGTATGGCTTGCTTGTAGAAATCAGTAACAAACTCTGAACTTTCTTTATGAGAAGAACCGAATTTTAGTTCTGACTCAACTGCACCAGGCTCAATAGTAGTCGTTCTAATTGTTCCCCCAACTTCATGACGAAGGCCTTCTGAGATGGCTCTTACAGCAAACTTAGTACCGCTATAAACAGTACCTCCTGGACTAAATACTTTTATCCCTGCAACAGATGCGAGATTAATAAAGTGTCCAAAGTTTTGTTTTTGGAAAACAGGTAGGGTAGCTGCTATACCATAAAGAACACCTTTAATATTAATGTCGATCATACGATCCCATTCATCAACTTTTAGCTCACTTAATGGTGCAATAGACATTAATCCAGCATTGTTTACCAATACATCGATTTGACCAAATGCGCTTAATGCCTTTTCAATAAGTGCTTGTACTTCATGTGGTTTGGTTATATCCATACCAATAAATTCAGCTTGACCACCTTCAGCACGAATGTCGTGAACAATAGCCTCTAATTTTTCAGTACGTCTAGCACCAAGTACAACCTGTGCACCTTTTTTAGCAAGTAAGCGAGCAGTAGCTTCACCTAAACCACTACTTGCACCTGTGATAACAATAACTTTATTTTCTATATTATTCATACAAGTAACCTTCAACCTATCTGTCAATCATATTTGATGGGTTAAGTATTACAGCCTTGTTAGGTATAATAAATGAATAATATTATCTTTCAGAATTCCTATTTACGGAATAATTACCATAACACAGGATTGGATATGCAGAACAAATTGGAAATGATGCGTATCTTTTGTGTCGCAGCAGAGTCTCGAAATTTTAAAGAGGCAGCAACTCAGCTGGGTATTTCCCCACAGTTAGTGACACGGGCAATAAAAGAGCTAGAAGAGCAGCGCGGAGAGATTCTGTTCTACAGGAGTACTCGACAAATTAAAATTACCGCTGATGGAGAGCGTCTGGCAAAGCAAGCACGTTTTGCGGTGGGATCGATCGATGCTTTGTTTGTAAAAGACACCAAGGAAAAACGAGATGAAATGCGTGGGACTGTCCGTCTTACTGTGTCGTCTGTATTAGGGCGTAAATTGGTAGTACCTGCACTAGCAGAATTTGCCACACGTTATCCAGATATTGTCGTGGATTGTGTGCTAACAGATTCACACTCGGATGTGATCGATGAGCGGATAGATATCGGGATCAGATTTGGATTTTTGCCGGACAATCGATATGTGGCAAGGGAATTGGCTAAAGTGAACTTTTATTCTGTGGGTACGCCAGAGTTAATTGATAAGGTTGGAATGCCCAAAAAAATTATTGACTTAGATAAATACCCTCTAACAGCACTTGTCGATCATAAAACAGGGCGTTACTGGCCATGGACATTCACCGAAAGTCGAAGCTTCACGCCATCAAAGCCTCGTTTTATTACAGATGATCTAGAAGCTGAATTTCAAGCTATTCTCGCTGGAGTTGGATTCGGACACATGCCTGGATTTCTAGTTTTGCCGTGGCTTAGGAGTGGTAAGCTCATTCAGATACTTCATGAGGAAACCTCTCCCGTTTGGCGCCTGTATTTATATCGTCCACAGCGGGGCCCGACACCTTTGCGAATCCGAGCATTGTTTGATTACTTAGCGGAAGTGTTGGGCCATATAGAAAACTGAATCAGATAGAACTAACCTTTTTTCTAGAAAGTAGAAATCAGATAAGACCATCATGTATTTAGAGTAACTACAATTTTTCCTATTTGCTGATTTGATTCAAGATAGCGCTGAGCGTCATGCATGTCCTCAAAGTTAAAGCAACAGTCGATCACTGGACGAAGATATCCTGCACCTATACTGCTAAGAATAAATCGTCTGGCTTGCTCCCTTAGAACAGGGTCATGGAGAACCTCAAGGAACAAAAAACCTCGCATGGTTAAGCTCTTGCGTAATGCAACTTTAAGGGGAAATGGTGTGATCTCCGGGCTAAGTGCCCCATGCATAACCATAGTTCCTCCCACAGACATCGCTTTTGCAATCTGTTCAATATGAGGCCCTCCTACAGCATCGAAGGCGACATCAAGATGTTCTCCACCTAAACGTAAAACAAGCGCCTCATACAAATCTGGTTCATCTTCACTGGCTATAACATCTTTAACACCGAGATCCAGTAAACGTTGCTTTCTCTCTATCGTCTGTGTACTTGCAATGACCTTAGCACCCGCTGCTTCAGCTATCTGTATCGCAGCTAATCCTACGCTACTTGAAGCTGCTGTGATCAAGATCGTTTTTCCTTTCGAAACTCCACCAGCATGGATTACACCACCCCAAGCCGTCAAATACTGCATCCAGATTGAAGAAGCTTCTTCCCAACTTAAACTATCGGGTTTGTGAACTAAAAAAGTTTCTGGAATCAGAAGCTTGTCCGCATATGTCCCATATTTGGCTAGATTGTCAGTCGGAAGAATCGATACTGCATCTCCTGGAGAAAATTGGCGTACACCTTCACCTATCGCCAGAACTATGCCTGCTCCCTCATATCCCAGACGAGAAGGGAATACTGCCTTTTGAATATAAGTACCACGCCGAAACATTACATCAGCCCGGTTGAGTCCGATCGTTTTCATCTGGATTAGAACTTCTCCTGCGGCTGGTAAAGCCACAGGAAGTGTTTCTAATGTCAGAACATCTGTATCTCCAATAGAATTGAAGCGCCAAGTCTTGGCCTGAAGTGCGTTAAATGACATCAATAACTACCTTAATATTGGCAGAGCGATCTTGAACAGCATCATGAGCCTCAATCGCTTGATCTAGAGTAAAATGACGAGGATCAACAATAGGACGCAGTTTACCTTCCTCAACGAGACGAGTCGCGATCTTAAGGACATCACCATGATGAGAACGGCGATTGCCTGTTAACATCGGCAATAGGATGAATACGCCAGACAGTGTGGCACACCGTAGAGATGAACTCGCTAAATTATGATTACCAAATGCAGCACAGCTGGTAATGTGGCCATAGTGAGTTGTCATGGAAAGTGAAGCTTCTAGTACTGGACCACCCACAGTGTCGTAAACAATGTTAAAACCTTGACCCTCAGGGCTTGCAGCAATAATGTCATCGGAAGATGCTGTTGTGTAATCGAGAGGTGTTGCACCGAGTTCTGAAATCAGTGATTGATCAGCTGTACGACCAGTCGCCCAAACATTTGCATCAAGTGCTTTTGCAAGCTGAACAACCATATAACCAACGCCACCAGCACCACCCTGAACCAGTACAGTTTGCCCTGGTTGGACCTTAGCATTATCCACTAAACCTTCCCAAGCGGTGAGGAACGTCAATGGTAGTACTGCTGCCTCGCGCATAGAGATATTCCGTGGCTTTAATGCGATCAGATCAGCATCTGCTACAACATATTCTGCTAAAGATCCTTGAAGATTACGAACGCCACCAATCAGACCGTAAACTTCATCTCCGACGTTGAAGTGAGTAACACCTTCACCAATAGCAGTTACAACCCCAGCCATATCTGTTCCCAACACGGCAGGAAGCTCTGGCATAGCATATGGTGCTTCACCAAGACGAATTTTATAATCAATAGGGTTTACACCACTAGCATGAATACGTACTAGAACTTGCCCAGCCTCTGGTTGAGGTATAGGGAGTTCTACACGTGTAAATTCATGATCACCAAAATTTTCTAAGATAAGAGCATTCATCATCTTATTCATAATTGTTCCTTATTTTTAACTGGAGGATGATGTGCACAGTACCAAAGTAAATTAATCCAATAAATGATATTTATAGGATTTAATAATTCCTAAATAATGAATAATAAATATCATCCGCTCACTAAAGATATGCTAGTACAGTACCTAAACCGGACATTTCTATTTTGGGCTTACATGTTGATTTCGTATAAGGTGTATTATGTTAATTTTAGGAAATTTAAACATTTACCTTATAATTTAACTGTAGTTCATCCGCATTTTCCCCTCTAATGCCCCAGTTTTCTTTAGGGGTTTCAAATATAGTTATCTCAACATCATTTGAATCAATACCGCATAGATTGTTTATATTTTCGAATAGAGTCTTAATAAATGCTTTTTTAGTCTCTTTTGTTCGTCCATCGAACATGGAAATTTCAATAATTATATAAGATGTACTGCGGTCTGCTGGATATATAAAATTTTTGGATTCTAGTGGAATAAAACGTTGAAACCTTTTTTCTTCAGGGTATTTTAATTCTTTAACTAAAGCCTGATGGATAGCTTTACTTAAATTATCACGATGTAATTCTATAGTTTCATCTAAAGCATAAATTTTTATCTGAGACATTACTTTCTCTAAATTAAAACCCTAATTTTAGCTTAATCTCCCCTCCCATTTAAGATAATGGCTGTTATACGAAATGAAAAAACCTAGACTCTGGTCTAGGCTTAAAATTTAAAAAATATATAAAAATCAGTGTAATAAAATTATTCTTAGAGATTCGTATAACGCCCATTATGTTAATTTTAAGAAAACTAAAGATTTTTAAAGGATACTTATGGAATTTCTGATCTTTATTTTATTGATTGCTGTTTTAATTATTTTTCTTAAAATCAAGAAAAAGAAACCTAAAGTAAATGATGTGGGTCATTCGTCCACTTTTGAAATTTAGCCCTACAAATGAATATTAATTGCAAAATAAATTTGTGCTCACCTTTTCTCAGATAAAGATTCTTTACTTTTTTTCTATAAGAAACAATTAAATAGCTTACTATACTTCTAAATTTTATACCAATTAGAAAAAATTTACTGTTAATTAAAACTTAACAAAAGCCTGAGCTTGTAAAATAATCTAAATATCAGTTACTTTATGCTCAGAAAAGTATTATTATTGTATTATTAATGTTTAATATTTGTGGTTTGTATGTTCTGGATTCTTATAGCAGTTCTAGTTTTGATTGGTATACTATTAATTATTTCTATAGTGAAGGAACATCTTAAAAATCCTTTCAGATAAATGACTCCATTTTAATCCATTTAACATAATGGGCGTTATATGAAATTCAAAAAATGATACTATTTTTGTGATAATTAAATAAATTTTAGGTGAACATAAGTTAAATAGAGCTTATATCGGCCATATAATTTTAAGGTTCCCAGAATTTATCACCCTGAGTTTCATAAAATTTACTAATGAATTCTTGAAAAGTATTAGCAACAATGTACCAATCTTGTCTTTGATCTATAGGTAAGACAACAAAAATAGAGCCGTAATCATCACTATTAGGATCACATCGAACTAACAATAAGTCTGAATCTCCATAGAATTCTCCAATAATTAAGTCACTTTGAAGAGCGTCATTATTACGATTACTTTTATAAATTTTTGAAGCAAAAATTACTTCCTCAATAGAATATAATTTTAAGCCCCATTGTCCGTATTCTTGATCTTTAAATAGATCTGCACCATTAGATACTGTATAAAAATCCTCTAATACTTTTGGTAAAAGTAATTGGGGTATTTGTGGGTAAATTTTGCTTTTTAGGTTTAATGAACACTGCAAAGGAAAGGGACATTCCATACCTCTCTGAATAGCTTTCTTAGGTTCAATCTCCCATTCATTATGTATTTTTTCTATAATTTCATGAACACTATTCATTTATTAGACTCTTAAAAAATCCTTAACTTTTACTAAAATTAATTTTCAGACTTATCCCACCAACTTTGAGCTAAATCAGTATTTTTAGGAATGCCTATACCATCACGATACATAACGGAAAGACTTCGCATTGCTTTCTTATTACCTAACTTTGCAGCCTTTTCACGAAGTTCTAAAGCTTTCTTAATATTAACTTCTATTCCGCTATCTGCGCGAGTATATAGGTCAGCTAACTCAACCATTGATTCAGAATGACCATTTTCTGAAGCTTTCTGAAACCACTTAAAAGCTTTTTGGAAATGTTCTAAAGAATCGTTTTTGTCATCATCCTCTATTAATCTAGCATAGGTAACATATCCATCAGCTAACCAAAACATTGCTGCTACATTTCCATTTTCAGCTGATTTAATAGCCCAAATTTCAGCTTGATTTTCATCTGAATCAACACCATGACCATATAGATAAATCTCAGCTAATTCTAACTGGGCAGAAGTATCTCCACTTTCTGCTTTCGCTAATAAATCATTAGAAAAAACAGGTTCTGCAAATGTTTCCATTGAAAGGCAAACTCCTAAAGCCATAAAAATATTTACTAATTTATTCAATTCTTAACCTTTAAATTAAACTCTTAGGCTTGTATGTTTTTACATCATACCTAAAAGAAAACTCTAAAATTAGAGTATATTTTTAGTCCTATTTAACATAGAAACTCTTATGCGAATCTAGAAGGATTAAGCTATTTCGTAATATTTTATCCAATAAGCATTGTCAAAAATATCAATGTAATAGCTTGGCCTCTTACAATGTGAAAAATATTCACAGCATAAATCTCTAATAATTTCAATTTCCTCTAGGCTATCAGCAGCATTGACTAAAAATATAAACTTGTCTAAGTTAACAAGTAATTTAGTACTATTTTTCAAAGGTTTATTATTAGACATTGAACCCTATGTGTTTTCCTGTTGGAAGCTCTACATCAGTACGAAGTTTTCCACCCATTGCTTCAACATACTTTTTCATCGTTGAAATTTTAAGATCATGACCACGATTTTCGATTGCTGATAATGACGGCTGTTTAATTCCAAGGGTTGCAGCTAGTTCTTTCTGGGAAATTTCTAACTCTTCTCGGATAAGGTGAAGCTGACTTTCTAAAAGTAATTCATCAGCCATTTTTTGAATACGAGCTTGACTCTCTGGAGAGCGACTAGCCAATAATTCTTGTAAGCTCTTAGCCATTAGATTGATCTCCTAAAGTTGAGAGATGAAGTGCGTATTGCTCATCTGCAATTGCTAGCATCTCTGTATAAAAACGCTTTTTATTACTCTTATCACCAATACACAGCACAATCGCTTGTCTTAGGGGATCGAATGCAAAAAATGCCCTTAACGGTTTACCACGATGCTGAACACGTAGTTCCTTCATATTGGTAAATTTAGAATCGTAGACGGTATCTACTAAAGGACGACCTAAACTAGGCCCTTGCTGTTGTAGAACAACCAATGCAGCTAAGACTTTCTCTTGTGTTGCTTCATCTTGCTATTCAAGCCATTCATTAAACAGATCCGTTGTAATGACTGTCCACATATTACAATCACAATATAGATTACAGTCTATATATTAAATCTGATTGAATGACTTTGCAAATGGCAATAAAAAACCCCGACATCCTGTCGGGGTTTTTCGTATTTGCGTTCTAGGGTCAACTCCTGTCATCCCTCGCGTCCTGTCGCTGATCTTATTGTTGTTATATGGAACATCCTGTTCTCGATGGGTTCATCATAAGAAATCTGAAAGAATCTAGCTATTGGTGAATTTCCTGAATGGCTGTACGCCAGAATGTACACGAAAATGGTGTAAAAATTATCCCAAAGTTTATCCGCAGAAATTGGGGATTATTTCGGAAATGTGACGCTTGAGAAATCAGGAAAAATTGAAATATTGAGCATTTTTCAACCGATTTTATTGGCTAAAAGTGACAAAAATGCTTAAAAAGCAGTCGACTTGTTTCTAAGTTGGCTTTTGAGTGTTTTTTTGGGTTATGTGAAATTCACAAATTATTGATTTAATTTAAATAATTAAGAATAGTTTCGTATAACGCGTATTATGTTAATTTTAGAAAATATTAATAATTAGAAAAGAAAAATGCAGATCTCAAGATCTGCGTTTTTTTCAAGAAAGTATTTAAAGCCTTCTAGAGAATTTTTCTCTATCAGAGATATTAACCTTTGATAGTTTTAATGATTTTGTGATTCACTGTATTGATCAGCACATAATCATTATTTACTTTCACCCATTGCTGGTTCTTAGCTGGTTTAGTCAGGTTGCTATACTTTTTATGGTCTACTGAGTGACCTTTGCGGTATTGAGAAGGAATAACTTGTCCAGCCTTCCAATCACGTGAAGGTTTTACAGTATGCTTCTGAGTTTGAGCTTTTTGAACTAAAGGCTGTTTCTTATGTTGGTCAACTTGTTTTTTATGCTGATTAACGTGTTTAGGCTGATTATGATTTTCTTGTGGAGCGGCAAAAACAGAAGCTCCCATAACAGAAGCTGATACTGATAAAACAATTGCTTTAATTAATGTATTCATACCACACCTAATCATTTTGTCTTTTAATTGATAATTTCATTAAACATGAGAAACCAAGTTTAAATAATTATTTAATGTAATTCTTCTGTTAAAATTAAGAAGGAAATAAGGATTAATTTAGAATATAAAACAAACACTTAGAATGCAAAATAACCATTTATTTGGTCTTTAAATAGGCTGTGATTTCACTCAAATATAATAAAAACATATAGTTGAATCATCATGTTTTAATGAGGAAAATAATTTACTTAAATCTCACATTATTATCCATCTAATCTCCATAAAGCAGTCCTAATATCCTCTTATCAAATAAGTTCTCAGGTTTAGAGTTTAGAAATGAAAAAGATTATCTCTGGTTTACTCGTTGGTTTAATGGCAACCTCATTCACAATGACTACGATGGCTGCTCCAGTACAGGATCATAAACAGCCACCAGCTCAGCACCATATTGATAAAAAACCACAGCCACCAAAACATGATATGAAAAGAGATTCCGATCATAAAGCCCCTTCAAAACATGACATGAAGAAGCATCATCCAGAGCATAAATTGCCACCTAAACACTAATTACGAATAAAGGAAAAGGCCAATAAGTGTAAAAACTTATTGGTCTTTTTTTATGCCTTCCTACTGATAAGACAGAATAAATTCACTACTTCTTTCATTTAACATAATGGCTGTTGTACAAATTTCCAAAAAAAGCGAGGATTTTCTCCTCGCTCTTTTACTCAACAAATTAGAAGTTATATTTTAATTGAGCATTTACACCATTAAAGCCATCAAACGCATTAACGTGTGTGTAAGCTACTTCTGCAGCCAAGTTTGGAGTGAAGTTATAGCCAGCCCCAGCCTGAATGATTAAACCGGAATCATCTTCGCTAGCTGAAACTGTATAACCTTGATAAGTAGCATCTACATCGAGGTCAACACGTGCATAACCTGCCATACCTTTAGCATAGAAGTTATTTGCTAAAGGATATTTAGCTGTTAAGCCAATACCATAGTATTGAACATCGGCATCAGTTCTTACACCAAGTTCTTCTAAATCGCCATCGAACTCGATGTCATTCACAGATTTATTCCAGAATACTTCAGCACCAACATATTCATTAAATTGCAAACCACCAGTCAGACCTAGAAAATGTACATCAACATTATCGTTATTTAAAAATGTATAGCCAGCGCCTACATATGGCTGAATTGTTGTACTACCAGCATTTGCTGTAGTTGCTGCAACAGTCCCAAGAAGTGATACCAAAAGCAGTTTTTTCATTGTATATCTCATGAATAAATATTGAAATTATATAAAAACCCATAAATCATTGATTTAAAGGATTTGCATATATTGGAAATATAAATAAAGTTTTGCAATAAAGTTATACTAATTAGTGAGATAGTTTTTGATTTATTGGTTAATAAATAATCTTTTTTATTTCTTCTAGAAATTTTCTATTTAACATAGCGGGCGTTATACGAAATGAACAAATTGAAACATATAAAAATCAAAAACTTATGCTATAAATAATTTGCTCGACGATGTCGAAAAGCCGACTTGGGAACAAGTCGGCTTTTTTATGAGCAGTTTTGATATATTTTGCCAATAAAATTGGTTAAAAAACGATCAAATCGTAATTTCCTTCCGATTCCTTAAGGCTTCCATTTCTGAATTTATCCCCATTTCTTGCGGATAAGCTTTGGGATAATTTTTGATGATTTTTTGTACGCTTTGGCTTACAGCATTTTACGAAATTGTTTGTATCCAAGCACCAGTGAAGTCCCTATGATCGATCTATATGAACAGGATGTTCAATGACTTAAAACAAGAATAATCAGTCAGACACCATGACCATTAGGTAGTCAGCCCTACCTATGCGCTCCACACCGAAAAATCCCGACATGACGTCGGGATTTTTTATTGTCATTTGAATAATAATTCAATTAAGCATAAAATATAGATTGTAATCTATATTATTGTTGTAATATGTGGACAGTCATTACAACGGATCTGTTTAATGAATGGCTTGCACAGCAAGATCAATCTACACAAGAGAAAGTACTCGCAGCGTTGGTCGTTCTACAGCAACAGGGACCAAGTTTAGGTCGTCCTTTAGTAGATACCGTCTATGACTCCAAATTTACCAATATGAAAGAGCTACGTGTTCAGCATCGAGGTAAACCACTGAGAGCCTTTTTCGCGTTTGATCCTTTACGACAAGCTATTGTGCTGTGTATCGGTGATAAAGGCGGTAAAAAGCGTTTTTATAAAGAGATGTTAGATATTGCCGATCAGCAATACGAAATTCATCTTTCAACTTTAGGAGATCAATCTAATGGCTAAGACCCTACAAGAATTATTGGCTAATCGCTCTCCAGAGAGTCAAGCTCGTATTCAACAAATGGCGGATGAATTATTGTTGGAAACTCAGCTTCACCTTATTCGTGAAGAGTTAGAGATTTCTCAAAAAGAACTGGCTGCAACCCTTGGAATCAAACAGCCTTCATTGTCAGCAATCGAAAATCGTGGTCATGATCTTAAAATTTCAACGATGAAAAAGTATGTCGAAGCAATGGGCGGAAAACTTCGTATTGATGTAGAGCTTCCAACAGGAAAACACATAGGATTCAATGTCTAATAATAAACCTTTGAAAAATAGTAGTAAATTACTTGTTAACTTAGACAAGTTTATATTTTTAGTCAATGCTGCTGATAGCCTAGAGGAAATTGAAATTATTAGAGATTTATGCTGTGACTATTTTTCACATTGTAAGAAGTCAAGCTATTACACTGATATTTTCGACAATGCTTATTGGATAAAATATTACGAAATAACTTAATCTTTCCAGATTCGCATAAGAGATTTTATGCTAAATAGATATGAGAAAGGCCATAAATTGTGACTTTCTCATATACGAAGAGAGAGCTGAGAACTTTCGTTTTATTGATTTATTCAAAATGAAGCTGATATTGATGTGTGGTGATTTTAATTTTTAGTTGCTTATATTTTCTTTTCGTAGCGCTCAGAGCTGAATTAGACACTTCTGTATAAAATATAGGATCATTCATCAAATCAGAAAATAATTTATATCCAATCAATAATTTACTGTATTTATTCCCATCTTTGAGATTCGTTTCAATTAATTGATCTAAATCTTTTACAGAAAAACTATACATATTAGCCTCGATAGAGTGTTTCTGAACGGGCACCATACAGGGTTGGCGATAGGAACTAAAGTTAAATTAGGTATTGATATATGGAATATTATTGTAAAAATAATAGATTAAATTTATATCGAGGCTAAACTTTACTCCTTTAATAGTAAAAATCTTATTCAGGATCCAAGATATATCCTTCTAAAAGACTTTAGTCCTTCTCTTTTTCAAGTCAAATTTACCCGTAATTCTGGCTAGAATACTCTCTCAAAATTGCATATACCCTATATTTATCTTGATATAAGGTCTTTTCTATAATTTTTTGGATATCTTCACTAGTCCATTTTTGCTGCTTAGCTTTAAAAATGAACTGTGATTGCAGAACAAATGAGTGTTCACCTTTTCTTAAATAAAGATTCTTGACTTTTTTTTGCATAAGAAACAATTCAATAACCTATACTCTTAAACTTTATACTAGTTGGGAAAAATTTACTTTTAATTATAACTTAATAAAACACTTAACTTGTAAAGAAAACTAAATTTCAGTTACTTAATAGACAAAAAAATATTATTATTTTTGTATCAGTAATGTTTAATATTCTTTGGATTGTATGTTGTGGGTTCTTATAGTATTTCTAGGTTTAATTAGTACACTATTAATTATTTCCATATTAAAAGAGTATTTTAAGAATCCTTTCAAATAGAAGAATAAATTCTAGTTTGTTAAGGCTTTGTTGCACAAAGATTTAAAAGTTAAGACTTCTCATATCTACTCAAATTTAAGTGACAACTCGGGTATGTGGTCTGCCTAAGT